>CAZJKU010000014.1:0-51046 GCA_964546905.1 uncultured Staphylococcus sp. | reverse complement strand
CAGATTCAGCCCGTATGGCGCGCCGACCGACCGCAGAAGGGCCGCTACCGCGAGTTCTATCAGTGTGATGCCGACGTGGTGGGAAGCGACTCGCTTGTCAATGAAATCGAGCTTATAGAGATGATCGACGAGGTGTTCCGCCGCCTTAAGGTAAATGTGGCCATAAAGCTCAACAACCGTAAGGTCCTGGCCGGTATCGCCGAGCTGATAGGATGCCCCGACAAGATTATCGACATCACGGTGGCTATCGACAAGATTGACAAGATCGGACTTGACAACGTGAAGGCCGAACTGCTTGAGCGAGGTATTCCTGCCGAGGGAGTAGACCGCCTGACCCCGCTGCTGACGCTTTCAGGCACTACCGCCGAGCGTCTTTCAGCACTGCGCACCCTCCTTGACGGCATCGAAATCGGCCTCAAAGGCGTGGATGAACTTGAAGAGGTGATCAACGGTGTCGAAGCCTTGGGCCTCGACTGCAAGCTCGAACTCGACGTCTCGCTCGCCCGCGGTCTCAATTACTATACCGGCACCATCATCGAAGTGAAGGCGCTCGATGTAGAGATCGGCTCAATAACCGGTGGTGGTCGTTATGATAACCTGACGGGAGTGTTCGGTATGCCCGGCGTATCGGGCGTGGGCATTTCTTTCGGTGCCGACCGCATCTACGACGTGCTTAATGCACTTGACCTCTACCCTGCCACCGTAACTGAAAGCGTCAGGGTGATGTTCACTAATTTCGGGCCTGCCGAAGCCGCTGCGTCGCTCAAGGCCGCCAAGCAGCTGCGGGCAGCCGGTATATCGGCCGAAGTGTATCCCGATGCCGCAAAGATGAAGAAGCAGATGAGCCGCGCCAATGAGCTCCACATCCCCTACGTGGCTATAATAGGCGAATCGGAACTTGCCGACGGCACCGTGACACTTAAGAACATGACCACGGGAGAGCAATCAGTCATCCCCGTGGCCGGTCTTGCCGAAGCGGTCAAGTAAATTCAATAACATATAGCACCGGAGGGTCAATATCGTGTGACGACAATCACACCATATCGACCCTCCGGAACTTTTTCTATGTTTCTATTTCAATCGCCGTCAATCTTAAGCAGTCTCTCGATTCCTTCGGCTTTATCTGGACGGATAGCAAGCAGGCTCTCGTCAGAGTATCGTACCACCACGTACCCATACTCCTTCACAAACCGGTCAAATACCAGAAACGGAGTGGAATTGCGGTCTATTACCGCCGGGAACAGGATGCAATCGTTTTCATTGAAATACTTGTCAAACTTCACTTTCTGGTCCGGGTCATCAGCGAGTATAGTGAACTCCCGCAGCCACTCGGGATTTCCCTTATCATCAAGAAGCATGTAGCTGAACAACATTCCGTCGCTCACATAGCCCACATTGTATCCATTCTCCTTCAGCTCCTTGTCGACTTTCTGCATTTCAAGCGCCCAGTCGTGGAAATACCAGTCGTCCTTCAACACATATTGAGTCCCTATCGAGCTGAAGGTATCGGATTTCAGGTAGGGACTGTTGACCTGCTTGTGGATGCTGTACATTATATATGCCTGATGATATACACCCATCAGTGCGAGCGCCGTCATCAGCACTTTGAAAGTGCGACTTACAGCTGTATTCCTTAAGTCGATGAAACCTATTGCGAGCGGCAACATAGGTAGCGCAAGTAATCTCTCAGGCAAGGTGTCGCTGCCTATCACCGCTGCACATGCAAAGAGCACCAGCGTCGCAAGGCACAGGTTATCACTACCGATGGGACTTTCGTGCCGCCTCCAGGCTACCAATATTGCAGCAATGAACAGCATCTGACCCAAGCCGTAGACAGCAACTGTCTCGCCTCCTGTCTCAACGAGCCTGATGCAGTTCCAGCAGATAATATAGCTGAGGACAAAGACTATTGCTTTGGAAACCTTGCCGATATTGGTAACCGCGGCTACGTAAGAGCCGCTTATCAACACTATCACGCCGCCCCACATCACTGTAACCGGGATGAAGTAACGGAGACGGTAATAGAGGAACGACAGCTCAAAATGGCCGTTGATAAAGTTCTCAGGCACAAAACTTTGAATATATGCCGCGGGACTGCCGCACATCATCACGGCCAGAAGGATAACCGTAACGGCGAAGATTCCGATACCCGTAAGAACCCTGATGAAGATATTCCTCCAGCCATATCTGTTTCGGCAACCGGTATATATAACAACTACCGAATCGATCAAAGCACAGGTGATGGCAGGAATACGGGCAACGGTGATCACTGCCGTGAATACACCCATCAATACGATTCCTCCCCACGACGGGCGCCTGATGTATTGAACGGCTATTATGGCATTGACGACAAACCAAGGATATACCGCCACATCCCAGTTAAAGTAATGTGCGACACAAAATTCGCCGAGACCGCATAACACGAAGAACAGGAAAGCGGCCATGAAGTAACGTCGGGTAACTGCCGCGAGCCAGATACAGCCGGCTCCGAAGGTCAGTATATTGCACAATCCTCTGAACCGGCATAGTGATTCAACGGTAAAACCGAATACGTCACACCACTTGTTGCCGAGCCAGAACGTCAGCATAGCCACGGGAGCATGTTGCGGATCGCGGGCACTGAAAAACATGTAGGGCGAGTCGCTCAGGTGCATACCGTAGACCGTGCCGCACATTACTATAACTATGCCCGCGGCGATAAGGATAAGCCCGGCTATCAGCCTGACCCGGGGAGAGAGAAATAATCTGTCAATCATGCCGGCAGGAGGAGTTAGACCTTGTCAACGAGTGCCTGAGCAAGACCTGAGAGGCGTGCATCGGTTTCGGCGGTTGAACTTTGTTTGATTTCCACGTGACCTGCCGATTCAGTTTTGGTGCGTTCAAGGAAAGCCTTGATTTCCTTCTCGACAACTCCGGCCCAGGCGTGGTTGCCTATCGTGGCAAACACACGGCCCTGCAGCTCGCGGGTCTCGATGGCTCGCAGGAATTGCTCAACCGGAGGAAACAGGGTGGCCGAGTAGGTGGGAGCGGCCACTACGAGAATTTTATACCGGAAGGCATCTGCTATCATGTCACTTAAGCTGCTGACTGCCGCATTGTGAATCTTAATGTTCCTGATTCCGAGACTGCACAGGTGACGGGCAAGCGTATCGGCGGCAGCGGCTGTGTTGCCGTACATCGAGCCGTAGACTATCGTGGCACCCTCGACGGGAGTATAACTGCTCAGTCGGTCATACACTGCCACAACCTCGCTGATGCGGTCATGCCATACCGGGCCGTGGGTAGGACACACGTAGCTGAGTTTCAGCCCCTCAAGTTTCTTAAGGGCTCGCTGCACGAAGCGGCCGTATTTACCGACGATATTGGTGTAATACCGCTCCATTTCAGGGAAATACCAATCACAGTCCATCTGCGAGTCGACCACACCGCCATTGAGCGCGCCGAATGATCCGAAAGCATCGCCGCTGAATAGCAGCTCACGTTCAGCTACATAGGTGACTATGGTTTCAGGCCAGTGCACCATCGGGATGAAGTGAAACGAAAGCGTCAGGTCGCCGAGCGAAAGTGAATCGCCATCCTTGATTTCGAGGAAACAGTTTCCGTCGGTGATGCCGTAGAATCCTCCCACCATGGATATGGCAGCATGATTGGCCACGATCTTTATATCAGGAAACTCGCGGAGTATCGCCCCTATCGAGCCTGAATGGTCAGGCTCCATGTGATTGATGACCAGATAGTCAAGTTTCTCCACGCCTTCGCTGCGGAGATGGCGCAAAAATTCGGGGAGTTCAGCGATCTCAACAGTGTCGATGAGCGCAGTCGCCTCGCTGCCTTTCACATAATATGAGTTGTAACTTACTCCGTGAGGTATAGGCCACAGGCTTTCAAACCGTGAGGTCACGCGGTCGTTGACACCTACGTAGACAACGCCGTCGCATATCTTGTTTAAATTCATCGCTTTGGATTAATAAATACTTTGATTCGGTTTTTCTCCGCAAAATTAGCTATAATTTTTGAAAGCGCAATGTGGAGCGGCCACTGTTGTTCAGTCGACCGCTCCACATGTATCTTTATCAGTAGTCCTGTCAGATCTTAAGATCCTTCTTCAGGGCTTCGATCTTGGCATCGGCAAGTTCGCCGCACTTGTTGTAGTCCTCAACCTTCTCCATGGGCACCTTGACTTCCATGTAGAACTTGATCTTGGGCTCGGTACCCGAGGGACGGATCGAAATCTTGGAGCCGTCGGCGGTGAAGAACTGGAGTACATTGGAGGTCACGGGCATATCTATCTTCTCAACCGAGCCGTCGGCCTTGGTGAGTGTGAGGGCCTCGTAATCCTTGACGATCTCAACGGGGCTGCCGGCGAGCGACTTGGGAGGATTGGCGCGGAAGTCCTTCATCATGGCCTGGATCTCTTCGGCACCTGACTTACCGGGACGCACTACCGACACACCCACCTCGCGGCTGAAACCGTAGTTGAGATAGATGTCGGCAAGCATTGCCTGGAAATCCATGCCCTTGTCCCTGGCCCATGCGCAGGCCTCAGCCATGAGTGAGATAGCCGAAACGGCATCCTTGTCGCGGGCAAAGGTCTCGGCGAGGAAGCCGTAGCTTTCTTCACCACCACCGAGGTAACGCATCACGTCCTCGTTGTCGCGCATCACGGCTGCAATCCACTTGAAGCCGGTGTAGCAGTCATACATCTTCACGCCCCACTTTTCGGCGATCGACTTGATGGTCTCGGTGGTCACGATGGTCTTCACGATAAATTCGTTGCCCTTGAGGCGACCGAGTTCCTTATTGCGGGTGATGATGTAGTTGAGGAGGATCATCACGATCTGATTACCGTTGAGAAGCACGTATTCGCCATTGTTGTCGCGGATCACGCAGCCGATACGGTCAGCGTCAGGGTCAGAAGCCATGACGATGTCGGCATTCACTTCCTTGGCCTTCGCGATTGCCATAGCCATTGCCGAGGGATTCTCGGGGTTGGGTGAATCAACAGTGGGGAACTCGCCCGAAGGCACGTCCTGCTCGTCAACGTGGATAATATTGGTGAAACCGTAGTTGCGGAGCGACTCGGGGATAAGTTTCACGCCGGTTCCGTGGATAGGAGTGTAGACGATCTTGAGATCCTTGTATTTCTCGATCACGTCGGGGCTCAGCGAGAGACCCTTGATTGCTTCGAGGTAGTCGGCGTCGATCTTGTCGCCGATGATTTCGATAAGGTCCTTGTTGCCTTCAAACTTGATTTCCTCAACGCCCTTGATGCGGTTGACATGATCGATGATGTTGACATCGTGGGGAGCGATGATCTGCGCTCCGTCTTCCCAATATGCCTTGTAGCCGTTGTAGATCTTGGGATTGTGGGAAGCAGTGATGTTGACACCGCTTTGGCAACCGAGGTGACGGATAGCGTAGGAAAGCTCGGGAGTGGGGCGGAAACTGTCAAAGAGATATACCTTGATGCCGTTGGCCGAGAAAATATCGGCAACGATTTCAGCAAACTTGCGTGAATTGTTGCGCACGTCATGACCCACCACAACCTTGATCTGAGGCAGATCCTTGAAGTTTTCCTTCAGGTAGTTGGCGAGACCCTGAGTGGCGGCGCCCACGGTATAGATGTTCATGCGGTTGGAGCCGGCACCCATGATGCCGCGGAGACCGCCTGTTCCGAATTCGAGGTCGCGGTAGAATGACTCGATAAGGTCAGTCTTGTCGTCAGCGTCAAGCATACGCTTCACTTCAGTACGCGTCTCTTCGTCGTAACCCGGGCCGAGCCACACCTTGGCTTTGGCAACAACTTCATTCAGGAGTTCTTGGTTTTCCATGTCTTTATTATGTTTAAATTGTGAAAATATATCATTAGAACTGATGTAAGGCAAATTTACCTCATTTCATTGAAATAACAAAATAAAAGTTCAAAAAAGCCGTGGCCTTCTCTTAAATTCCTGTAAAAAACTAAAAATCCGCCTCGGCCGGTAATAACCTGCTGAAGCGGATGTAGGATTCAGTCGGGACCCTAACGGCCTGACCCTGTAAGGGCTGCCGTTGACGATGTTGTCGACGTTCCGTTTACTATCGTGTAGCTCTGACCGCTGACGAGCGACGGGCAGCTGAGCATCAGCGAGCCGTTGCCCGATCCCCCGCCGGGACCCCAGCCACCGCCACCGGGTCCGTTGCCTGGTCCGTGCATGGTGCCGGTTGATGATGTATATTCAGCGGGAATGGTGAACGACAGGAGCACTTCATCGCCCTTTTTCACCAGCACCTCGGTTTCGGCAGAAACGGAGCCGGAAGTCTTGACAAACGGCTGTGTTGATCCGGCGCGGGTGGGATAGGTATTATTACCGCCAAACGACAGTATCTCACCTCCGGTGATATATACCGCGCAACCGCTCTCGGTGGCGGCATCGAGTCCCATCTCCATGCCGCCCGAACCCATAGTAATGACGCGGCCTCCCGCGATTGTCAGGTTACCGTTGGAATCGAGTCCGTCGCCCACGATTGAGATTACGGTGAGCTCCCCGCCGGTGACTGAAAAGTCGTTGGCAGAATTAATACCGTCATCGTAAGCCTTCACGAATATAGTGCCGCCGTTAATGGCGAGAGTCTTCTTGCTTTCTATACCCTCGGCATTGTTGGTAGAGGTGGTCACGTGATAGTCACCGTTGTTGATCACCACTCCCCCATCGGCCTTTATCCCTTTAGATGAAGATTTATAGTCAGAATTTATCCTGTCAGATGACCCGGTGTAATTGTGATTGAGAGTACCGCCGGTATAGGCAAGCATACCTCCGGTGGTGGCGATGGTAACGGTACCTCCGTCGCCGGTGAATACACCGTCGCACGAAATTCCCTTGCCGCCGCTTCCGGTCGCATTAAGGTCGAGGTTACCGCCCGAGATGTTCACATTGCCGTCGGCACCTATACATGCCGAGGCCTTGGTCTTGAGTTTGGCACTGTCCCAAATGCCGTTGGCATCGGTGACGAGATTTATCTCTCCGCCCGAAATCACCACGTCGCCGTCGGCCTTTACACATTTCGAGGCATCGGCACTGACAGTAATATTGAGCGTTCCGTCGGCGAAGGTAAACGTTCCCGTGTCCTCGGGCTCGCGGTCTACGTCATCCTTATAAGATACCTGGATTCCGTCATCGCCCGTGCCTGAAATTGTCACGCTACCGCTGTTCATCAGGAAATATTGCGAGCAATTGATACCGTCCTTTTTCGCTCCGGCGATGGTGAGTGTCTGATTCTTTATCTCGACATACTCCTTGGCATAAATGGCATGTGAGGCGTTGCCGGTAACGGTCAGCACGCCCTTACCTTTCAGTTCGAGATGTCCCTTGCAGGTAATCGCGCCTTTCTGGCTCCCGTCGCCGTCGGTCAGGAAGTTTTCAGTTCCGTTCTTGGCACTGAGGGCAATGCGCTTGCCATCCTGTATATCGAGGGCCGCACCCGACGGATTGGTTATCGACACTCCCTGAAGCTCTACGGTAGCCTTATAGGAACCTGTCAGGGTAAATGATCCGTCGGACGTCACGCCCTTCAGCACGTAAGTAATTTCCCCACAAGTGGTTTCATCAACCTCCTCGGACTGCGTGACTGAAACATGAGCTCCGGAAACGGTGACATCGACATAGCGGGCCACATTGCCGGCGACCGCAGCGGTAGCAGAGGTCCCGTAGTAGACGATTTCCACCTGACCGGCAGTAAGTTCCTGATCTTCAACTGTGATCTTCGACCATTTTTCGAGATCAAAAGTCCTTCCGTCGACAGTGAGTTCATGACCGCTGAAAGTCATTTCTCCGGCTACCGATGCCGGATAGTTATAAACTACATTTCCCGATGTGAAATTAATCGAGCGCGCTCCGGCAACCATAGTCATTGCCGCCGCGATATTTAGAAGCATCAATCTTTTCATGGCCTGTCAAAACATCAGTTTCCAACATTTATCACCCCTGCGGGCTATATATACACCTCCTGCGAGCACTTCGCGGGCGGCATCGACCGATTCAAATGTCCCGACACTGATTCCGGAAACCGTGAAGTACTCTGCCCGCCCGTTAAGTCGGGCTTCAATCTCGGAAATTGACGAAGCATCAGAACTGAACTGCATTGAGAGAAGGTTATCCACCTGCAGGGAAGTGTTGACGGTGGGTGACACGAGATGCAGCACTCCATCTGCATAACTCATTTCAAGGCCTTCGGCTGCGACGGCCACTACAATGTCATCGGCGAGCCTGAAAGTCAGCCACTGATACTCCTCGGCAGTTGCAAAAGGCGCAACAGCCATCAGGACAGCTGACACAATACATAAAATCTTTTTCATTTAAGTGGATTCAAGTTTTCATGCAATATTACAAAATAATTCCGGGTTAGCAAACCGTAATCGACCAACGGCCTGATATTGCCGATGAATACGCAGAAAACCGGCAGGATTATCCGGTAAAAACTATAACTGAGGCCGGCTCTCACGAGTGGAGTGCCGGCCTCAGATCTATGAGTGTCAGGGGATTAAACCTTAGTTGCGGGGAGTGTTGTTGCCTCCGTTGCCGTGACCGCCTTCGCGACGGGGACCACGGGGACGGTCACCACCTTCGCGACGGGGACCGCGGGGACGGTCGCCACCTTCGCGGCGGGGAGCGCGCTCACGCTCAACATAACCTTCGGGCTTGGGCTGGAGGGCGCGCATCGACAGGCGGTATTTTCCGGTTTTCTTATCGATTTCGATGAGTTTCACTTCAAGTTCGTCGCCTTCCTTCAAGCCTGATGCCTCCATGTTTTCGAGACGGTCCCAGGAGATTTCAGAGATATGGAGAAGACCGTCACGGTTGGGCATAAATTCAACAAATGCACCGAAGTCAAGGATCGAACGCACCTTGCCGTGATATACCTTGCCCTCTTCGGGAAGTTCCACGATAGCATTGATCATTTCGAGAGCCTTGTCGATAGCAGCCTTGTTGGATGCGGCAACCTCGATGTAACCTCCCTCGGGAATCTCGTCGATAGAGACGGTAGCACCCGAAGCCTCCTGAATGCCCTGAATGACTTTTCCGCCCGGGCCGATGACAGCACCGATGAGTTCCTTGGGAATGAGCATGGTGACGATGCGGGGCACATGGGGCTTGTAGTCCTCGCGGGGAGCGGGGATGGTTTCCTTGATCTTCTCAAGGATGTGGAGGCGACCGTCACGGGCCTGAAGAAGTGCGCGCTCAAGGATTTCATAGCTGAGGCCGTCACACTTGATATCCATCTGCGTGGCAGTGATACCGTCGACAGTGCCAGTCACCTTGAAGTCCATGTCGCCGAGGTGGTCTTCGTCGCCGAGGATGTCGGAGAGGATGGCATATTTGGGGCTTTCGGTGTCGGTGATGAGACCCATTGCGATACCGCTGACGGGCTTCTTCATCTTCACGCCGGCATCGAGAAGGGCGAGTGTACCGGCGCAGACGGTGGCCATTGACGACGATCCGTTGGACTCAAGGATGTCGCTGACGATGCGGCAGACGTAGGGGAAATCATCGGGGAACATGCGCTTGAGGGCGCGGTGGGCAAGGTTTCCGTGACCAACCTCGCGGCGGCCTACACCACGCACGGGCTTGGCCTCACCGGTAGAGAAGGGAGGGAAGTTGTAGTGGAGGAGGAAACGCTCGCGGCCCTGATTGAGCACGTCGTCGAGAATCTTCTCGTCGAGCTTGGTGCCGAGGGTTACTGTAGAGAGTGACTGGGTCTCGCCACGGGTGAACACGGCTGATCCGTGAGGGCCGGGAAGATAGTCAACCTCACACCAGATAGGACGGATTTCAGTAGTCTTGCGACCGTCAAGACGGATACCTTCGTCGAGGATGCAGCGGCGCACGGCCTCTTTCTCCACGTCGTGGTAATAACGCTTCACCAGAGGAGCCTTCTCTTCGCGCTCCTCTTCGGGGATTGATTCGATATACTCCTCGCATATCTTGTCGAAACTTTCCTGACGCCAGTGCTTGTCGGCCGAGCCGGCCTTGGCAATGGCGTAGGCTTTATCGTAGCACTTGTCATGAACGTCCTGACGCAGGGCTTCATCATTGACTTCGTGGCAATATTCACGCTTCACGGTGGAACCTACCTCTTCGGCGAGCTCCATCTGAGCCTTGCACTGCACCTTGATGGCATCGTGGGCGGCGCGGAGGGCTGCAAGAAGATCGGCTTCCGATACTTCGTTCATCTCGCCTTCGACCATCATGATATTGTCGTAGGTAGCGCCTACCATGAGTTCCATATCGGCGCGTTCAAGCTGCTCGAAAGTGGGATCGATAACAAACTCACCGTCGATGCGGGCTACCCTGACTTCAGAGATAGGACCGTTGAAAGGGATGTCGCTTACTGCAAGGGCTGCTGAGGCAGCGAGACCGGCGAGAGCGTCGGGCATATCTACACCGTCGCTCGAATACATGGTCACCTGCACGAAGGTGTCGGCATGGTAATTAGAAGGGAAAAGGGGGCGGAGCACACGGTCGACCAGACGCGAAGTCAGAATCTCATAATCGCTTGCGCGACCTTCGCGCTTGAGGAATCCGCCGGGGAATCGTCCGTTGGACGAGAATTTTTCTTTATACTCTACCTGGAGGGGCATGAAATCTACGCCCTCCCCGGCCTCCTTGGCCGTTACTACTGTTGCAAGAAGCATGGTGTTGCCCATGCGAAGTTCTACCGCTCCATCGGCTTGCTTGGCCAGCTTACCCGTCTCAAGGGTAATCTCGCGGCCATCAGGCAGCGCGATGGTTTTTTTGATTGGATTCATAAAAAATAGTGTCTTTTCAGCTTTATATATAAAGTGTGCAAATTTAGCCGCAAAATTAACTAAAACATTCCACTTGTCAATGTTTTTTCACATAAACTTTCCGCAGTGTTAAGTTAAAATTTCAAAACAAGCTCCCCGGCATCAGGCTGTGAAACCGGGGAGCAAGTATAACTGCACGCTGGAGGATATTTACTTAAAGATGACTTTAGAAACCTTGTCGCCTTGCTTCACGATGTAGATTCCGGCCGACGGACGGGTGACGCGGCGACCGCTCAGGTCGTAATACTCGGGCATGGCGTCAGCCTCATCGGCAGTAATGTCGTCGATTCCCACCACACCGGTCTTGACCGCCGAGCCTTCGATAGTGGCTGTCACGTCGGAATAATTATAGTAGGAGGCCAGATAGTAGCGTCCCGGACGGGTCACGCTGACATTGCGGATGCCGTAGTAGTGTACTGAATAATCGTCGCTCCAGAACGATGACGCGGCAAAGGTGTAATTGCTTGTGGTATAGTTGTCGTCGTCATTGGCAAGATAGATGCGGAATGTGAGCGACTGGGTGGAATAAATCGAGAGTTCACCCTCAACAAGTTCGATGGCATACCACTTGCTCGATGCAAATCCTGAAGAGTTTTTGTCAAATGTATACTCGTAAGGCACGGCATCGGGCGTAATCTCGATAGCTACGGCAGGTATCTCGCCGGGATCGAGATCGTTGATCTCAAGCGAAAGGGTCTTGCCTTCCTGAACCGAAACCGACACTACACGAATCAGATATTCCTTGCCTTCGACGACGTTGACAATGAGGGGATTGAACTTATCGGTGCCGTAATCCACCGGCATGGAGCCGATAACAGCCCCGGTGACGGGATCGAGTAGCGAGACGGCGTTCTCGCGTGTGGGCGACGACACGATGTCATAATCAAGATCGGTAGTGATTCTCAGCTTGCCGGTGCGAGCGGGGACGTAGCTCCACCAGTAGGTGGAAGGTGACGCGGGAATTTCAAGAGTGTCGCCTTCGGCGATGAAAGGATCATCCTTGCTCTCGCCCTGACCGTACTCGATGATGGATAGTTCAAATGTAGTATCTTCCTGGATTTTGGTGAAGCGGATGAGATACTTCTCGCCGCGCTCGGCCTCAAAGATATAATGGTCTTCTTCCTTAAGGAGGGTGACGGTTGTCTGTGACGGATAGGTATCACTCTTGAGCCGCTGTACCGAGGGATAATTGATCGACATGTCGGCGGGTGTGATGACGACCTTTGACGACACTTCGGCGTCGTAAAGATAATACTTCTGCGGGCCTGCCGGGAGCGCGTTCTCCCCTATCACGGCGGTGAACGGATTTCCGGCGCCTTCACCCTGACCGAGTTCGGTGAGTTTCACCATCAGTGCATTGCGCTTGTCGGGCTCGGTTACCTTTACCATAAGGATATATTCACCACCCGGATCGGCCTCGCACACAATATCGGGATCACCCCTGAAAAGGGTGACCGATGTATTGTTGGCACGGTAGAGTCTCAGATCGGAATAGCTGTCGGTCAACGGGTTCTTAAGTGATATATCAAGCAGATATGCACCCTCGGGCACACTGATGCGGTAATAGTAGGTACCTTCGTAGGGAGGAATAGGAGTCTCCTGACCGAACACCACGGGCTCGCCTTCATACTCGCTATCGTAGGGTTGCGGCTTCTGGAAGATCACGCTGAACGACTG
The DNA here is from genome assembly GCA_964546905.1 of uncultured Staphylococcus sp. GTDB lineage: Bacteria > Bacteroidota > Bacteroidia > Bacteroidales > Muribaculaceae > Duncaniella. The sequence continues at coordinate 38,544 of CAZJKU010000014.1, read as the reverse complement.
AGGCTCGTCAGTGGACGACTTCTTGTCGACAATAATGTAGTAGTGTCCACCGGTTGTGGCTCGCTGACGAATATCGAAAGTGCCGTCATCGACCGTCACGACATTGGATTCGATGCGCTGACCGAATGAAACCGTGCCGTCAAAATCAGTCACATCACTGCTTATCACGCAGTAGCCTGTCTCGGTGCCAGTCACCTCATAGTAATACTTTCCGGCCTTGGCAGGCACCGTGGCGGTGGTGCCGGTGATGAGGAAAGGATAGTCGGGCGACTCGCCGTAGACGGGGTGGGTAAGCTCGGCAGTGAGGAACTTGGCTGATGTCGAAGAAATCTTAAGGTAGTATTGCTTACCTGACTTTACCTCAAAACCGGTGCGGTAGGTCGTGTAGTCGGTCGTCTTGCACGAGATACCGGTGTACTCACCGTCAGGTCCTTCGGCAAAATAAGCGTTGTGGACATAGCCGCTGAACGTCAGTTCGAGAGCTCCGTCTTCGGTCGCGTCGTAGGTCAGGTACACGGGTACCTCGGTATAATTCTCCTCGCGGAAGGGGACAAACAGCGGTGCAGCTCCGGTCTCTATCACGAGGGCCTGAGCCGGATCGGCCGCAAGATTATAGGGATAGGCATGAGCCGATGCCTCGATCTTGACGGGTGAGGCGTAGGCCGTGACGGTGACATAGGCATACTTGCCCTTTTCGATAATGAACGTATTGGTGTTGCCTGAGGCCACCTGAGGCACCTTATTATTATAAGCTCCGGTGTGGGTCACGCTCATAGTGGAGTTGGACGGCGAGGCCACGAGAGTCACAATCTGGTCCTCGGGAGCCGTGTAGCGGAACACAGGCGTGGAGTAGCTACCGCTGAAAGAGTAGGTGTTGTCCCCGCCTATCTCAAGCGGCAAGGGATTGTTGACTGTCTGCGCTCCGAGCGATGCCGATGCGAGGAGCAATGCGGCAAACAAACTTTTTCTCATATCGTAGATTCCTTTAAATGTAAATTTCAAAATAATAGTCCGTGGCAGCAAAGATAATACAAAATTCCAATACTTCAACCGAATTCTTGACAAAATGCAACAAAAATTCACATCCCGCTTCCGGAACCGGATGCGGGATGTGAAAAATGTGTAAACTCAGGGGTTACGTCAACGCACGAGAACCTTGGAAACGTTCTCGCCCTGACGGCGGATGTATACACCTGCCGAGGGCTGTGACACGCGGATACCCTGAAGGTTGAAGTATTCAACGGGAGCATCCTGCGAATCGGCAATCACGCTGTCGATACCGCTTTGGTCGATGGAGGGAGCCTTGATGACGCAGGCATTTTCGATAGCGCCGCTCTTGCGGTTGAGCAGGTAGACGACTACGTTGATCTTTTCGAGGTTGCTGATAGCGTTGAGCAGCTTGAACGAGTGGGTGTACTCATACTCCTCACCGGTAGCGAGTTCGGCGGGAATACTGCCGGTGATGCCGCTGAACTTTTCGAGCTGACGGGCAACGTCATTAAATACAAGCGACACCTGAGAAGACTCTTTTTCCCAACCGCCGAACACGGCCTGGCTCGATCCGGAATAACCATTGGTCTGATTGTAAGGACCTACACCGTCCTCGGTCACGCCGTAGGCGAGGATGAAGTTCTGGTCGCCGTCAGTGTAATCAAATGAGAATGAAGTCTTGCTGTTGACGGTGAGAATACGGGTCTCGGGATCGAGGGTAGCATCGGCGGTCACTTCGGCAATGCCGGGGACGGCACTGAGCTCATCGATAAGCTGGGCAAGGTCGTCAAAGTAGGGATATTCGTCGTAAGTGCGGTTGACTGTCGAGCTGGGCACACCGCCTGAACTGTAATTGTTGTAGACGGAATTGTAGGATGACGACGACATAGGATCGCTGACATGGATACATACGGGAATCACAGTGCCGTCAGTATAAGCCTCGCGGATCATCTCCATCGTGGTGTAACCAACCGGGCAATACTGGCACCATGTACCGGTAAATTCTTCGATGACTACGTTACGGTCTTTTGCCTTGCCTTCGGGTACGATGGTCACGGGATAGGAACCCGACGTCACGGCAGCGGTATTGGGCTCGCCGTTGACTGCGGTAACCTTAAGGGTAAGATCGGAAGACTTGGTGGGAACGTTGCTCACGAACTGAGGTATGGATCCGATGATATACTGGTTCATGGGCACGCTCTGAGGCATGGTATATACCTCAGTGACTGATTCCTGACCATCGATACCGTATTCAACCGAGATGCTTTCAACGTCGTTGACACCCGTATTGCCCAGCAGGAACTGGAAGCCGAAAGGCTCGCCTACGTTAGCGGCGGGCTGGCCGTCGATTATCACGAATTCCACTGAATTGCGAGGGAACGAAGAACTCGTTACGGTTGCACCCAATGTCAGGAAGCCGAATGATGAAGCAAGATTATCCCATGACCAGGCACCCTTTGAGCTGGAACGGACGGCATACCATCCGCCGTATTCATTCATGTGTCCGGCATAATCCACCACGACTGCGGCATTGTTGGCGCTGTTGATATTGAAATATACACCGGCATAGAGTTTCTTGTCGGCGGGTATGTCAAACGGCTCGTCGAGCTTCACGTCAACGCGGGTGAAGGGAGTAGTGGGAGCCTGTACCTCCTGCGTATAGAGAAACATTGCGTCGGTCGAGCCGAGTTTCTCGGCGATGAACACGTATGCCTTGGTGATTTTGTTCAGGTTGGCGTTGCCCTCAGTACCGGTATAATAGGTGATACCGGTCAGTTTACCGTCGGTCAGACCGGCTAAGAAAGAGGGATCAAACTGAAATGCCATGGCCACCTGCATTCCGGGCACCTGGTTGTTGAACGACAGGGCGGTATAAGGATCGCCGGCAAGCGTATAGTATACTTCTTCGGATTCGCTATCGGTATCGTCGGAACCGGCCTCTTTCAGGGGACGGTTGGACACGGTGGTTTCGGGACGGAGTTCCGATGCGACAAGCTCGGGATGGAGCTCAGGGCGGAGCTTGACGGCATTGGACACGTCAAAGCCCGCAGCTGACGCTGAGAGACATGCAGCAAACGCTGCGAGAGCGAGTATTTGCTTCTTCATCTGATGAAAAAATGGGTTATTTGGTTTATTACATTATGTTATCTTACGTAAATCTTACCGGCCTTGTCGCCGAGACGATATATGTAGAGACCCTTGGGGAGAGCAATGAATCCCTCTCCGCTTACCTCGCGGCTGCAGTAGTTCACGCCAAGGATGTTGGTCACCTGCAGGCGGGTGACACCGTCGGCTGAATAGGCGATGCCGTCGGCGTTGGCCGAGATCTTGTTAGCGCTCCTGACTTCGGAGATCGATGCCTGACCGTCGCTCATCTCGATTACAAATTCCACCTTGCTTCCGGGTTCGGTGGGATCCTCGGCCTCGATTGTGGTGACAACTGTGGGGATAGGATCGGTCAGATCAAGCTCGGTGATATAGTCATATCCTATATCGAGCTTCTGATTGGGACGGAGGACGAAATCGCTTACGGTCACGCTCTCGCCGCTGCGGCATTTACCGTTGGTACACACCTGAATCACCTGGCCGCTGGTGCAGGTAGCCTTAAGGACCACGTCAGAAGAATACATGTCGGCCATCAGGTAGAGCGAGGGCTTCATGGTGACTTCCTTGTAGTCGGGATAGGTGTCGACGATAATGTCGGTGAACTGCACCGTCTCGCCGGGAGTGATTTTGGTGTTACCGATCCAGAAGCTGAGATCAAGGGCTGAAGCAGCCTGAACCATGCTCAGGAAAGAGAGGATGAATAGAAATTTTCTCATAATCAGTACTGTTATTGGTTTTATTGTTCATTGATTCTAACTTGGGTGCGGGCAGCCTGCTCTACACCCGAGGCTGTCTTGACAAAGGCCACGACAGCAAGGTTGGCGGGATTCCACTTCTCGGTGTCGGTGTTCCTGACGGCTATGGTATAGCCGGCTTCAAACGACTCGCCGGGACCTAAAGTCACGGTTACGCCGTCGATTCCGTTGACACAGGCGCGGAACACGTTGTTGTGGACATAATCAGGGATGCGGCCGAGGTTTACGTCTTCCTGTCGGGCAACGATCGACGATTCCACCATCCAGACCACGAGATTACCGTTTATAGCCTCGGTAGAGCCGGCATGGCAGTCGATGTTCACAGCTCCGGCCTGAGCGTCGAGCTCGGCGTCGAGTGTGATCGTTACAGGCGTTGAGCGGCTGATGTCGTCATATACCGCGGTGGGCCACTGGTCGATACTCAGCGCGGGCGACTTGCCGTCGACCACCCCCATCGGGAAGTCGATAATACCATATCGGTCGCAATATATGTCGCCCTCGGGCTGCATCAGTCCGGTATAACGCTTGTTGTCGACACTGATGCCGAAGCCTCCAGCGTGGATGCTGACGGCGATGAGGTGCTCGCCATACTGCTCCTCAAGGGCCTCGATGGAGCGGTGGGCTGATGTACAGTTGGGGCAGTTCTGGCCGGTGAAATCCTCAAGCAGCACATTGCGCTCCACTTTCACGCCCTCCACGGGAATATAACGGTCGTCGGGGGCGATGTCGTCGCAGCCGGCTGCCAGCATGGCGGCGACTGCGGGGATGAGTATTCTGTAATATTTCATGTCAGGCATCAGAAAGTGTAGTTATAGGAAATCTGGAAGCCGCGGGTGGCGCGGGTGTAGCGGCACACACCTCCCGAGCAATTGAATCCGGCGCGGGTGCGTCCGTAACTGATCAGCAACCTGTTGGACTTGTAATTGCCGGTAACGCCGAAGTTGTAATAATGGGTACCGGTATCGCCGCAGTTCCACATGTCTGACACCGAGACCATCAGGTAAGGAGCCACCGATAGTTCGACAAGGCCGTAGAGCCAGTCGCGCTCATCGTCGCGGGTGTGGAGATACTGAAGCTCGTTGCGGAGCGTGAAGCGGCGGTCAATGCGCCACTTAGTGTCGAGCACAAAGATGTTGGAGTGCACCTTTCCCTCCTCGGGGTGGCCTTCAAGCAGCTTGTCATACATCTGGTTCATATACATGAACGTCTGGTTCACGCTCCGGCTCCACTTCTTGTCAATCTGGATATTGAAGTCGTGGTAGTAGCTCGGCCCCATGTCAAAGAACCGGGGCTTGGGTCCGTCGGAACCCAAAGGTCCGAAATCGGCCGAGCCATCGCCAAGACCACATATATAGCTCAGGTTGAGTTTCACCTTTGTGCCATACTTTCCTCCGAGAGTAGTGTTGCGGCGGAAATTATAGGCCAGTTGTCCCTGAAAAGCCCACTCGCCTGAAGCAGCCTGGGTTGCGTAGGGATAGAGGGCGGCAAGCGCATAGGTGTGGAGATAGGAGAACACGGGCATATTATTGAGGAATGCACTGAGTCCCGAGGCGTCGCGCCGGGAGCGGAACGACATGTTTTCGCTGCGCTTTGCCTGAACGAGTGCGCTGAAACCGGTGCGGGAGTAGGAGGCACTGATCATGGCAGCGGTGCCGTGACCGTAGGTGTAATTATTGTTATAGGAAGGGTCCTGACCTTTCCACGCAAACTCGCCAAGTATCGAGTAGCCGCCCTTCTGGAACTCCGAGCGGATGTCGAAGGCATTGACCGAGTGAGGCAGATTCAGGCGCATGTTCTCTCCCGGCACCATGATCATTTCGTCGTCCTCGTGCTTGAGCACGTAGGAAGCGCCGAGAGTCCAGCTTACATTATGGCGTCCGAGACCGCGGAAAAGGTCCTGAAGCACAAATTCAGCGTTGCCGCCATAAACCTGCGAGCTCTTCTTCCAGTCCCAGTAGCAACGCTGGAGACCGCCCAGTGCAGTGAGCCGTATTCCGGTCACGGGCACGTAGTTGAGGCGCGCGCCACGGATTGAGTTGTCAATTCCGAGAGAGCGTTCCTGATAGGTGCGCAGGATGAATCCCGAGCCAAACTGCTCGTAGAAGTCACCAAGGGTAAGTTCCAGCCCGCGGTATCGACCCTTTACATAGATATGAGGTATGCCCCAACCGGCGAAATCGGGTTCATATCCGGGTAGCGGCCACTTCATGAACTCAAATCTCAGGCCGGCGTCGACATAACGGCTCATCATGTTGAGGTCAGCATAGGTATTAAACAGGATGTCCTTGTCATAGCTGCCTGTATTGATCGAATTGTCTTCCTCGGGAAAAAGGGCGTCGGCCTGCACGCTTCCGTGGAAAGCGACACCATTGTCGCCCCCGATATTGAAAGCCGATGCACCCAAAGCCGCGGCAACCGAGAGGGTTGTGAGCAATATCTTTTTCATCAATGCCAACTTTACTCTCCGTGGAGGTTACTTTTCATTGAGGTTACGGACAATCTCTATCAGCTCGTTTTCCGAGCCGTCAGTATATCCCGAGTGATTGTAGACCACCTCGCCCGAGCCGTCGACCACCAGCACGTGAGGCACGGTCTGGAGACCCATTGCACGGAAAAAGTCGCTGTTGGGATCGAGAAGCACGTCATATTCCCATCCCTCGGCATCGACATAAGGCTTAACTTTCGATACATTCTGAGCATCGTCGATCGACACGATATACATCTTCATGCCTGTCTCGTCCACCCAGTCGGGATAAAGGTCGGAGATAGCGCGGAGTTCACGCTGGCACGGCTTGCACCATGTAGCGAAGAAACTTATCACGATAGGCTTGCCGTCGTTGCTGAGCTCGGCTACGTTCACGGGGTTCCCCTTGGTATCCTTCACGGTAACGTTAGGGAGGCGCGCCGACAGTTGTGAAGACCACACAAGGGCCGTCAGCGCTACTAAAAACATTGATACAATTCTCTTCATCTGTCGTAGTTACGTAAAAAATATTGCTAAAAAGCCGAAATCCATGGAGAGCCTTGCCACGGGGCACGGCTCACCATGAATCAGTTGAATTTCAAGTTAATGACTCGATCAGCGCACTGCGAGCTTTATCACCGATACCGAGCCGTCGTGACGCTGGCCCTTGATGATGTAGGCTCCCGAAGCCACGTCGATCTTTACAAGACCCGAGGGTTCAGCCACCTTCTTGACATTTACACCGTTAAGATTGTATACGTCGAGCGAAGCATAGCCTTCGGGTACAGATACGATGCCGTTGGCGAGTATCTTGATATCCTTGGCCGATGCACCGACGAGGGCGATACCTGAAGGATCGTTGAGGTCAAACACCACGCTCTCGGCTCCTTCCATCCAGTCCCAGGGACAATTGTTATAAACGATGATTACCGAAAGGTCAGGAGTAGAGGAGGGAATGCCGGTAAATGTAAGTTCCTCGAAGATTTCTTCCCAAGTCTCGGGATCATAATCCACGGCCACTTCATGGCTCAGGTTCTTGGAAATCCATGTTCCGTACTCGGGATTGATGGCATCGAGATAATCGGTGAGTGACTTCACTTCACCATCGGCACTGATCACGTAAGCGGTCATGGGAGTGGAACCGAGTCCGTTGTGGGCCAGAATCACGCCACCTTCAGCCACGCCCGAAGCAAAAAGTGAAAGTTCGGTATCGGGCTTGAAGATTTCTCCGGTCTCGATATTGACAGAGCATGCACTGTAAATAGTTTGGGGGAACCATGACCAGGGATCGGAATTAGGATCCTGAGCCTGGAGAGTGGATACTATGTTCTTTCCGTCGAGCGACAGCAGGCAGTTATTGAACACGAAATTGGGAGAAGTTGCAAGAACCTGATCGGTATACTCAATGTAAGCAAACCACTTGGCTTCCCACACTTCATAAGCAGCCTGATATTCCTGCGTTGCAGCATTGTAGGCGGCGAGCTCTTCCTCGGTCATGTAATCCTCGAAATTGGGATAATCGGTTGCAGTGCCGTTGAAATAATCATTCACGGCAGCTTCGAAGGCTTCCACGTTCTCGGGAGTCATGTAGTCATAATAAGAGGGACCTTCAGGACCGTCGCCGGGATTCTCTACCGCCTCGGCACCGTCGGGGTTGAAAAGATGGCGGGTCGGGAGATCGTAGGACCATTCTCCTTCTTCATTCTCGGTATAAACCACCGGGATAGCCATGGAACCGCTCGAAAACATCATCTGACCCACAATAGTCTTGCCGTCGGCTGAAATCGAGATGGCGGTAACATATTGGGGAGTCTCGCCGAAAAGGTCCTTGTCAGGATAAGGCAGGACATGATATTCACCGTAGGTGCCGTCGTCATTCCGGTCCCAGTAAGCGGGAATCTGCATGATAACCTCATCAAACGTCATATTGTGGAGGCCAATGCTTCCGCATATACGCGAGCCGTCGGGGGTGATGCCGTTAGAAAGATTGGACTTTTCAACATCAGGCACATTGAGCTGATGCCAGGCACCGGCATAGTGATAGGCGGCGTCGCTCTGGGTGTTGGTACTTCCGAGGAAAATACTGCCGTCGCTCGTCAGGCAGTTACCGTGACCTAAAGAATAGGTGGTCATGCCGTCTTCGCTTTCAGCATACTCCAGTTCGGTACCGTCGACAGTATCAATTACCTTGACTGTTCCATACATGGTGGACAACATGATGCGGCCGTCGTCAGAAACACGCTGTATAGCAGTGCTTGGATAGATAACGGGGGTCTTTATCTCGGCTGAAACAGTTGAGAAACCGGCGGTTAACGCCATGCCAAAGAGTAAAATTTTCTTCATGCAATTATGTTTATTGGTTTATAATACAGTCATTAGCACCGCATAAACGGAATGAAAGCGCTGACTGAGGGATCTTTTTACTTTGCAAATATAAGAATTAATATTGAAATGATTACAATTTTTAATAAAAAATCATCTCAAACAATCAATTTTAGCTAAACATTGCTCCGATGACATATAAAAATCCCGCCCGTGGAAACCACAGGCGGGACCTTAATTATCAATCAGTGGAATTGATTACTTCTGAACGAATTTCTTGCCACCCTTGATTACGAGACCCTTGTAAGAGTCATTAACGCGCTGGCCAAGAACGTTGTAGGTGGGAGCGTCGGCAGCAGCCTCGTCGGCGATGATAGCGTCGATACCTGATTCACCGATAGCGTCACCTTCGATGCGGACATACATGAGGTTGAGCTGAGCATTGTTAGGACCTACCTGGAAAGCGACAGATTTGCCGGCAGCGTCGAGAGTGACCGGGCCGAGCTTGTAGTAGCGCTTGGTAACGGGATTCTCCTGGCTAAGCACAACAGCCTGTTCGGGATCAGCTACACCATCGATCACGGGAGTCACAAGCACTTCAAGGACATTGTCGAGGTTAGCGGTACCGCCGGTATTGGTACCTGCCCAAACAGTAACAGAAACATTACCGGTCACAGCGGGATACTGGAAATAAGTGTCACCACGCGAAACGATACCCTGAGTACCGAGACGGGTGAACTGAACACCGTTCTTGCAGGGAACCCAGTCAGCCTCAACGGCAGCGTTATAGTCCTTGTCCTGCCACTCGTCATCTGAACCCCAGCCGGGCATGTAGATAGTGCGGGTCACGCCCTTCTCGCCCCATGAAAGAATGGGGAAAGCCCAGTTTTCTTCGGGCATTTCTTCTACTTCAAATTCTTCTTCGTTGAAGATGACAGCATCGGGTGTGAGCTTATAGATAGTGCCGTCGAGCATAGAGATACCGATACCGAGGTCGAGAACACCCTTGTCAGCTCCTTCGGGAGTATTGAGGATAGGCATGGGAAGAAGTGCATTGGGTAAGGCGATACCGTACTTGTCGACAAAATCGTAGTTACCGGGGTAATAGAGTTCAGAGTCGGGATTGGTAAATTCACCGATAAAGGGGAAAGCCTCAAAGTTGTTGAAACCGTAATCAAAAGTTTCAGCGTTGGCGGCGAATGCTGCGAAAGCAGCCATAATGAGTAAAGATTTCTTCATAAAGTGTAATATTTAAGGTTACAAATTTTTGTCAGCATTAATAAGGAATCCATTGATTCCGAAATCAAAGGCAAACTTACAAAAAAATTCCCAACAACAAAAACAATTATTACATCTTTAAATATATTTTAACAATCAACGCTCTCCAATAATTCCAATAAATCCAATTCCTCCAATAATTCCAATCCTCCCCCTCACAACAACCGCCGCATAACGCAGTCGGCGTCATGCGGCGGTCATGTAATACGGTAATGTCACGATTATCAGTTGGATCCGATACCCGAGTAACCGGGATAGCCGGGCAACTGGGTCAGGCGGGGATTATCCACAAGGGGATGACCGGCCGACTTGCAGGCAAAGGGGCTGAGCTCAGTCTGGTTGTGGATGTAACCGAAGTAGAGACCCATCGGGCCGTCAACCCAGTCGGGGTACTTGTCCTTGTTCTCGGCATATCCGGTAGGCTTGGTAGCAATGGTCAGACCAAAAAGTATACTGTTGTTTTCACCACCGGCCTTGAAGCCACCGGCCACGCGGGCAAGTTTGTTGTAATTGTTGTCCCACGACGTGAACATGTTGGTCACATACCACTGATCGGTGACATCCTTGCCATGAGCTGCAGCGATGTTCTGGAGATCCTCTTTGAACTTGGCGAGATCGGCAGCCTTGGAAGGAATAGTCTTAATATCCACCACAGCGATTTCGGCAGGATCAGTCAGGTCGATATAGTCGATAGTGAGGAAAGGATATGAATACTTGTTTTCGTCATGGGTGAATTTGTAGAGACGATATTTTGCAATACCGGCATACTTGCCTTCACGCTTCGAGAGGTCCTTGAGATCCTGCTGGGCTTTGTGCACCTCACGGTCGAGGAGGTTCAGGCGCACGAGGTCAGTGCGGAGCAGGAACTCGTCGCTGAGCTCCCACATGCGCTCCTGAAGAAGAGCGTCTATGAACTCGTCCTTGGTTCCGGGCACAGGGAGATGACCCACACCGGCACGGTCACGCACCTGCTGCAGTGCAGCTCTGGCTTCCTGCGTGGGACCGTTGTTGAGCCAGTTCTGTGTCTCGGCATACATCAGGAGGATGTCGGCGTAACGCATCATGGGAATGTTGACATTGCGCTTGGCGGCAGCAGCGGGCTCAATCTGCCACTGGATGCGGTATTTACCTGATCCTATCGACGAGTAAGTTGTACCGCAATCGGCCACGTTGGGATTATCGGGATCAGTGGAGAGCGAGCGGGGAGTATAGTGACAGCAGGTCACGTCGCGACGGGTATCAGCCGGATCAAACGACAAATAATAGGTAGGGAGCTTAGACTGCAGAGTCTTGCGCTGAGCATATACTGCAAACTGGCTGCCGCCGTTCTGACCAACGTAGACACCGACAGTAGTGTTGCCCACGTTATCGCCGAGACGGGCGAGCGACCACATCATTTCAGGAGCCACGTCCTCAAACTTACGGCCGGTGAAGTTAAAGAACAGCTTCATGAAGCCTGACATCTTGTTGTCGCCCTGAATGAGGTAATTCTCATTCTGGGAAATCACCTTCCTGAGAGCGTTGTCGGCGATAGTGTAGATTTCACGTATACGGTTCTCGTCGGGTCGGGTACCCATGTGAAGAGTAGCGGGATCGTTGGTCTCAAGATTCCAGCGGAGGGAGTAACCGGCAGCGTGGAGACAGATACGGGCAAGAAGACCGCAGGCGCTGTTGCGGTTGATGCGCTCGGTCCAGCCACACTCGCTGTACCAGGGCAGATCATCTATCGTAGCAACCATGTCATCGATAATGAAATCATAGATCTTGTCGCGGTCATAGCGCTTGGGATACATCACGTCCTCATCATACATGTGGGCCGGGTCAAGTGGCTCGGTGGTGAAAGGAACGTCACCGAAGAGACGAATCAGATTGAAATAGATGAACGCGCGCTGGGCCACAACCTCGGCTATAAGGGCCTTGATCTTATCGGTCTGGTCCATTTCGCGGAGGTAGGACAGGGCGAGGTTACATGCTTCGATCTTCTTGTAGCCTTCGCTGTAGGTCGAGCCAAACACGTAAGGAGCCGTCGGGTCGTAACCGTAGTTGCTGAGATAGTGCTTATTGCCTTCAAAGGCATCCTCACAAGCTATGGTGGTCATTTCGCCGGTATTGGCCTGACGGTAGAATTCTTCATGGACAATACCGCCGTAGATACCCTGCACGAAGAGGTCGGCATTGTTTTCATCGCGGAAAGCGAAGTCAGTGTCGTCCTTGGTGTAGGAGGGGAGGTCGAGGGTGTCTTCACACGAAGTGAAAAGCACCGAACCGCTGCCGGCCACTGCCAAGGCAAGCAGGAGATTGCGCACTGATTTGAAATTATATTTTTTCATGTTTTGTAGATTCATTAGAGAGGTTAACCGTTAGAACGAGAGATTCAGACCTACTACATAGCTGCGCGAAGAAGGATAGGCGCGCGAGTCGAAACCGGGAGTACAGATCACGTCGTCGTTGCTCGACGATACGTTGGGATCGTAGCCCGAGTACTTGGTGAACGTGTAGAGGTTGTTGGCGGTAAAGTAGAGGCGCAGGTTGCTGATGCAAGCCTTCTTCATCCACTTCGAGGGGAAGGTGTAACCGAGGGTCACCTGTGAAATGCGGAGGAATGAACCGTCCTCGACGAAGTAGCTCGAAGGATAGATGATATTGGATGAAGTGGACTCGGTGAGTGACCAGAGGCGATCGTTCTCATTAGGATTCAGTTCCTTGAGGCGGGCGAGAGTGGTAGCCTGCTGTCCGGTGGCGGGATCAATGAGGTGGTAGAAGTTAGTACCGTAGTCATTGAGCGTGTTCTGGAAGGGAGCGTATGGGCTGAGGGCCTGTGCGGTAGCGTTGTAGATGTCGTTGCCTACCGAGAAGTTCATGAAGATGTTGAGGTCAAAGCCCTTGAAGGTAAACTGGTTGCCGAAACCGCCCACGCAGAGGGGAGTACCGTTACCTATCTTCTGCATCTGCTTGGTGAACTGAGGATTCTCGGGGTCGTCGTTGTCGGCGGCAAATTTCATGTCACCGGGCTGGGCATTGCCGCTGAAAGGCTTGACCACGCCATCCTTGAGGGTGAATGTGCCGTCGCCGTTGTCCACGAAGTCATCGGTAGTATAGATACCTTCATACTTGTAACCGAACATATCGCCGAGTCCCTGGCCAACGACTGCGTAATAAGTCACCTGACCTTCGCGCGAACCGCCGGCCGAGAATGTCTTGTATTCGAGATCGTTGTTGAGCGAGAGCACCTTGGAGCGGTTGAAGGAGAGATTGAGCGAGGTGGTCCAGGTGAAGTTGCGGTTGGTGATGTTGACTGTGTTGAGGGAGATTTCCCAACCACGGTTGCGCATCGAGCCCACGTTCTGCATCTGCTTGGTGTAACCGAGTGTCGAGGGGATTGTGCAGGACAGGAGCATGTCGGAAATCTCGTTGTTGTACCAGTCCACGCCGAGGCTGATGCGGTTGTTGAACATACCCAGGTCAAGACCCACGTTGGTAGCATGGAGTGTCTCCCACTTCAGCTTGGGATTACCGAGCTCCGACGACAGTCCGAACGAAGGATTGTTCTCGTTGTTGCCCATGGGATAGACACCCAGCGAAACGGCGGTGGTGTAAAGGTTGTCGCCGATACCGTTGTTACCGGTCACACCGTAACCCACGCGGAGCTTGAGGTTGTTGATCACATTAATGATGTTGCTTTCCTGGAAGAAGCGCTCCTGAGAGATGCGCCATGCGGCCGAAGCCGAGGGGAAGTAGCCCCACTTGTTGCCCTTGGCAAACTTCGAGCTACCGTCGGCACGCATTGTTGCGGTGATGAGGTAGCGGTTGTCGTAGGTGTAGGATGCACGACCGAAGAACGAGAGCATGTTGCCGTGGCTGTGGCTCGTGGACTTGGACTTAACCTCTACATTGGTGATATCGTCAAGGCCGTGGTTGGGGTTGGGGAACTTCTGGAGGCTCATCGAGAGACCTTCGCTTTCGCTGTAAGTGTATTCCTGGCCGAGCATCACCGTCAGGTCATGCTTCTGATTGAACGTATTTGCATAGGTGAGGGTATTGGCGATGTGCCAGTTGTAACCTTCCGATGCTCCGAGCGAACCGCTCATACCGGTGTTCACGGGGTCGAGGAGGTAACCTGTACCTTCGGGACCGGCAAACGAGGAAGACTTGCCCCACTTTGACACGTAGTTGCCTGACGTGCGCCAGGTGAATCCGTCGAGGAAGTCCACGGTCACGCCGGCGTTGAGTTCCAGGCGGCGGTCACGTTTCTTGCTCGTGGCAGCACGGTTCTGCACAAGCTGGTTGGTGGCGTTATAGAGTGATGTCATGCCGCGGAACACGCCGAGAGTCTGGGTGTTGAGAAGTTCGTCGCGGGTGAACATCGTACCTCCGTTGATGGGGTAAGCCACGAGGTCGTCGAGACCGTCAAACTTACCGCCGCCATGAGTGGAGGCGTTATAGAAGAACGACGAGAAGTCAAGTTTCACGCCTTTATAGAGCTCAGTGTTGATCTTAGCGCGGAGAGAGTTACGGGTATAGTCGTGGTTGGCGAGAAGACCGTCGTTGCCTACGAAGTTGTAAGAAATAAGATACTTGGTCTTATCACTGCCGCCCGAAATTGAAAGGCTGTGGTTCTGGGTGATGGCTGAGCCGCCGAAACCTTCTTCCTGCATGTCAAGAGCATAGGAATTACCGTAGCGGTCGCTCATTCGTTCATAAGCACCGGTGAAGAAGGTCGGATCGTTGGCGTAGTCATAGTCATCGTCATAAACCTGAGCGAAAAGGCTGTAATTGTTGCGAAGACCCAGAAGTTCATACTGATAGTTGGCATAGCTGAGCGCATTCTTCATCACGTCGAGCTTCTTGGGAAGCACGTCAAACGAAACGAATCCGTTATAGTCAATCTTCGTCTTGCCCTGCGAGGCACTCTTGGTGGTGATCACGATGATACCGTTGGAGCCGCGTGCACCGTAGATAGCCGTCGAGGAGGCATCCTTAAGCACGTCGATGCTCTCGATATCGTTGATGTCGATATTGGACAGGGCGTTATCCATCGGGAAACCGTCGACGATGTAGAGGGGTTCGGTGCTCTGGGTGAGCGAGGCACCACCGCGCACTGTCACGTTGACACCGGCACCGGGGGCACCGCTCTGCTGCACAATGTTGATACCGGCAGCCTTACCGGCGAGGGCCGCGGCGGCCGAGGTAACAGGCACCTTGGCCAGCTCGGAACCTGACACCGATGAAACGGCACCCGTGAGGTCTTTCTTGCGGACGGTACCGTAACCGATAGCCACAACCTCGTCGAGCATCATCGAATTGGACTGCATCACCACGTCGATTTTCGAGCGGCCATTGATGGGCATCTCGGTATTGTCGTAGCCGATGTAGGAAAACACGAGTGTCCCCTTGGCGGGAGCACTGATAGAATAATTGCCGTCAAGGTCAGTGGCGACACCGGTTGCCGTGCCTTTGATCATCACGGTGGCTCCCATGAGAGGTTCACCCGTATCATCTGATACGGTACCGGTCACTGTGATGTTCTGGGCATAGACTGAAAGTGAGAATACTACCGACAGCAATAGTGCAAGCCAGTAGCGATGGTTCTTACTTTGATTCATACACACATGGTTTAGATAAGATTATAATTAAAATTTAAGCAGCACAATAATTTATCACAATATCCACAGCCGGCATTTTGGCGGTTTATGTCAGGTTCCCGGCTTGAGAAATTATCACACAAAATTACAATTTTTATCAATACAACTGTTATCACAACCCAACATTAAACAATTTTAACAAACCCGATCCTCATTTTAGCCATTTTCAGCATCGGTTAACCACCTTTATAATATAAAGCCAAAAATATGCTCAAAAATACTTAACGTTGCAACGGATAACGATAAAATTCACTAACTTTGCACATAATCATCAATACCATTTAAGAAACTTCATACTTACAACATTATTACGGACATGAAATTCAACCTCCGCCCCACCCTTCCCGCTATCGCGTCGGGAATAGCACTCACCTGCGCCCTCACCGTATCAGCCCAAGATGCTGATGCCGTATATGCCTCCTACCCCGCCTATACCGGCGACGACCTGGAACTGACTGTGGAAAGCGATGCCACCCGATTCCGCCTTTGGTCGCCCAAAGCCGAGGCAGTGAAGCTCAACCTCTACCCCACCGACCGCAATTCGGCTCCCGAGCTTACCGTGGACATGACCCCGTCGGTCGACGGAACCTGGGTGGCCAAGCTGCCCGGCAAACTTTATGGTAAATTCTACACCTTCGCCGTCAAGGACAATGGACGGTGGCTTGCCGAGACACCCGGTGTATGGGCCAAAGCCGTAGGCACCAATGGCGAGCGCGCTGCAATAATCGACTTCTCCCTGACCAATCCCGAGGGATGGCAGAACGACCGCGGTCCGGCCACACCGGCCATCACCGACGCCGTGATCTACGAGATGCACCACCGTGATTTCTCGGTCGACCCGTCATCGGGCATCGTCAACAAGGGCAAGTTCCTCGCCCTTACCGAGGACGGCACCCGCAACAGTCATGGACAGTCCACCGGAATCGACCATCTCAAGGAACTTGGTGTGACCCATGTCCACATCCTTCCCTCCTATGATTACAACTCGGTCGACGAGGCCAATCTACCCTCCAACGGCTACAACTGGGGATATGATCCGGTCAACTATAACGCTCCCGAGGGTTCCTACTCCACCAATCCTGCCGATCCCACCGCCCGTGTCAAGGAAATGAAGCAGATGATCAAGCACCTGCATGACAACGGCATAGGCGTGATAATGGACGTGGTCTACAACCACACGGCTGAAAACGACGGCTCCAACTTCTCGCTGACGGCTCCCGGCTACTACTACCGTCACCGTCCCGACGGCTCTTACAGCGATGCCTCGAGTTGCGGCAACGAGACGGCCTCTGACCGCAAGATGATGAGCGACTTCATAGTTAACTCCGTGAAATACTGGGCCGAGGAATATCATATCGACGGTTTCCGCTTTGACCTCATGGCTATCCACGACACCGAGACGATGAATCGCGTGGCCGAGGAGCTGAAGAAAATCAATCCTGACATTTTCGTGTATGGCGAAGGCTGGACAGCCGGTGACTCTCCCCTGCCTGTAGAGCGTCGTGCATTGAAGGAAAACGTGTCGCAGATGCCGCAGGTAGCAGTGTTCTCCGACGATATCCGCGATGCCGTCAAGGGGCATTACTCCGATGCTGCCGACCGCGGATTCGCAACCGGAAAGCCCGGACTTGAAGAGACCGTGAAGATAGGTATAGTCGCCGCTACCGCTCATCCTCAGGTGGATTATTCCAAGGGCAGCAATTCCAAGTTTCCCTACGCCACCAATCCTACCCAGATCATCAACTACGTGTCATGTCACGATGACCTGATGCTGACCGACAAGCTCCGCAAGTCGATGCCCGATGCCACCGATGCCGAGCGCCAGCGTGCCGCCCGCCTTGCCCAGACCATCGTGTTCACGTCACAGGGCACTCCCTTCATGTTTGCCGGCGAGGAGTTGTTCCGCGACAAGAAAGGTGTCCATAATTCCTATAAATCGCCCGACTCCATCAACGCCATCAACTGGGATCTCAAGCATGTCAATGCTGACCAGGACCGCTACTATACCGAGCTCATCAAGCTCCGCAAGGCTCATCCCGCGTTCCGCATGACTACCGCCGACCAGGTGGCGCGTCACTTGAAATTTGACAACATCGACGTGCCCAACCTCATCTCCTATTCACTCGTCGACAATGCCAACGGTGACGAATGGAAGGAAATCAAACTCATCTTCAACGGTTCCGATCAGGAGCAACAGGTGAAAGTGGGTAAAGCCGACTGGACTATCATTGCCCATGACGGCCGCCTCGAAGCCGACGGGTTCGCCACTTCTCGCGGCGGGAAAATCACCGTAGCGCCCCGTTCGGCGACCATCCTTGCCCGCACGAAATAATCTTACATAACTCTTTCACGAAGCGGCGTCGCAGCTATTCCTAAGGGGAGAGGGCGATGCCGCCCGCGTTTTTTTGATTTGTGAATATCAGCGCAATGGGCTATCTTTGCAGAGCAATCCCCTTAAAAGAATCCTTTACCATGATTAAGAAAGCCATATTTCTCTCCCTTCTGCCTGCCCTGGCCATGTCAACAGCCGCTGCCGGGTTTGAGACCGCCCGCGAGGCGGTCGACAACATGCGCATAGGCTGGAATCTCGGAAACACTCTCGACAGTAATTCGGGCGACCTCGAAAACATGTGGATCGAAACCTGGACTGACCGCCGCCCGGTTGACTATGAGACAGCCTGGGGTCAGCCGGTTGTCATACCCGAACTGTTCGGCATGTTTAAGGATGCCGGCTTCAATGCCATCCGCGTCCCTGTCACCTGGTATCCCCACATGGGGGCGAAGATTGAGAATCAGGTGTGGGATCCCGCAACTGATCCCATCACCATGACAATTGACCGCGATTGGCTTGACCACGTGCACCGGATCGTGGACTATGTGCTTGATCAGGACATGTATTGCATCCTCAACATCCATCATGACACAGGCGCGGCCTCGACCAGGTGGCTCGTCGCGAGCGAGGAGGATTATGCCGCGCAGAAGGAGCGGTTTGAGGCCGTATGGACCCAGATTGCAGAGGAATTCAAGGACTGCGGCGAGAAACTCCTGTTTGAAGGTTACAATGAGATGCTCGATCCCTACAACTCATGGTGCTTCGCTTCGTTTGCCACCAAGTCCAAATATGATGCCACGGTAGCGGCTTCGGCCTACAATGCCATCAACAGTTATGCCCGGAGTTTTGTCAACGCCGTCCGTGCTACGGGTGGCAACAATGCCACCCGCAACCTGATCGTCAGCACCTACGGAGCATGTAGCGGCGAAGGGTCATGGAACTCCCATCTCCAGGACCCTCTCAAGCAGCTGATGATTCCTGATGATACCGTAGCCGACCACATAATTCTTGAAGTCCACAGCTACACGGGCCTTAGCAGCGGCCTGAGTTCGGCCAAAAACAGCGTCAGCAAAATGATGACCAACGTCCGGAACAATCTGGAGTCGAAAGGTGCACCGGTGATTTTCGGTGAGTGGGGGACTGACAACGGCGACGATTACAATAATCGCCGCGCTGATATGGTCACATTCCTGCGCTACTTTGTGGAGCAGGCCCGCGCCAACGGATTCGGCACATTCTACTGGATGGGACTGTCTGACGGGCAATCGCGCAGCGTGCCCGAGTTCAATCAGCCCGAACTTGTCGAGGCTATCGTGAAAGGATATTACGGCGAAGGCGGTTTTGACTCCATCGACGAGGCAGTGGCGTCGCATGCGCGTCCACAGGTCTACATCGACATGATGGGTCGCCGTCACGACACTCTCGTGACAGGCATCAACATCGTTGTGATGACCGACGGCTCGGTAAGGAAAATCATCCGCTGACGGGTCTCCGGAACGAATTTGCGGCTCCCGCTCTCAATGAGCGCAGGAGCCGCTTTTCAATATCAAAGCAGTTGCATAATTCAAGGATTATCACTACTTTTGCAAAATAAACGAGTAACACAAACTCAACAAAAACGAGTAACACTTACCGCCCACTTGCAGGAATAGATCAGAAACACATTGCGACTCCAATTCTTGCCAAACGGGATTCCCGACAGTTTATAGTGGTGTTGACGGGGATATATCCCGGTTCACAAGGATAATTGCTAATCTTGTGAGTGTTAATTGATAACAGTTATAGGATTTTATGATTTTTTTGGCACGGTTTTTGCTCGGAAAATTGTAAATTTGCAACTGATTATGGATAACTTGACCAATATTGATATTGAAGTGCGCTCGCTGCTCAACGCCCGGCGTGTGACCGAGGCTCTGGAATCACTCCGCAATGCGGCGATCGCCACGGGCACTCGCAGCGTACTCGACAGGATTGACAGCGTGGAAGAAAACTACGCTCTTCTGAGCCGTTACGCGCTCGACGGAGCATCCGATCCCCGCCGTGCCGCCATGCTCGACGATATAAAAGCCCGCCTCTATGCAATTGCTCTCGAAATCAAAAGGCAATATCTGCTTCCCACCGAGTCATCGCTGTATTTCAACATCGTCCGCACCCTTCAGCGCCGAGCCGGTGTCGAATCGTTGTCGGGCCTGATGGAGGAGTATCGCAAGGTGAACTCCGATATTTCACTTGCCCGTCTTGCCGGCGACGCTCCACGCGACCTGCTTCAGAATCGCGAGGCTCTCGAAAGCAATATTTTCAATCACCTCTGGGTCACCTACCCGCTCGGGCCCGATGCAGCGGCTGCGGTGACTGAAATATTCCATGACACCACCCTGCCGGGATATTTCAAGGAGATGATCGTGGGAGCCCTGTTCCTGGCCCTGAACACGTGGCTCGACGAAACGCGACTCATGCTCCTGGCCGACATATATGACCGCACCGACGATGACCGCGCGGGAATAAAGGCACTGACGGCACTCCTGCTCGCACTCTGGCTCCACAACGATGCCCTGTTTTCGAGCCGCATCGTCAATCGGCTCGCCGCTCTGCGCGAAACCCGCAGTGACTTTGATGCCGACCTTCGCGACGCCATGATGCAGGTGATCCGTACCCGCGACACTGACCGTATCACCCGCAAGATGACCGATGAAGTCATACCCGGAATGATGAAGCTGCGCCCCGACATCGAGAAAAATTTCAAGTCCGGCGGTGAGATGCGTCTCGACCCCGAGGCTAACCCTGAGTGGGAGGAGATGCTCGAAAAATCAGGGCTCGCCTCGCAGCTGCGGGAGCTTCAGGAGATGCAGGAAGAGGGTGCTGACGTGATGATGAGCACTTTCGGCAATCTCAAGACATTCCCGTTCTTCAACGACATAGCCCATTGGTTTACCCCGTTCCATTCCTCCGGTACTATCGGAGCCGGCGAACAGCTTGCCTCGGCACTTGAATCCACGCCGCTTTTCTGCGACAACGACAAGTATTCGTTCATTCTTTCCCTCTCCCACATCCCTTCATCGCAACGCCGCCTGATGGAGGAACAGATCGACATGGCCGCCACGCAGATGGGGATGATGGCCGCGGGCGATACAACCACGGCGCGTGACCGCCGGTCGGCAATCGCACGTAACTACACCCGCGACCTGTACCGCTTTTTCAAGCTGTTCCGTCGCAAGGGCGAGTTCCGCGACCCGTTCCGCGAGCCGGTCAATCCTTTGCGCGTGCCACTTGTAGGCAACGTGCTCTCGGAAGTCGACATGCTGAGCCTCATCAGTGAGTTCTACTTCAAGAACCGCTACTGGGATGAAGCAGCCCAGATGCTCGAAGTGATCACGGCCAAGCAGGGCGCCACAATCCAGCTCCTGCAGAAAACCGGCTATGCCAGGCAGCAACTCAAGCAGTACCCTGAAGCTATCGCGGCCTATTCACGGGCTGAGATGCTCGGCGACGACTCGTTGTGGCTCGTGCGTCGTCTCGGCGCTACCCTGCTCTCAGCAGGCCGTTACGAAGAAGCCCTCGAATACTACCGTCGCATCGCCGCTGAGGATGCCGACGACCTCAAGACCACTCTGCTCATCGGCAACATTCTGATGAAACTCAACCGCCACGATGAAGCGTTGAAATATTTCCACAAAGTCGACTATCTCACTCCCGGCAAGGCCGACCGCCCCATGATCTGGGCCACATTCATGACAGGCAACTACGAAAAATGCGCCGCCCTCACCTCACGACTGCTTGCCGATGACACAGCCGTGTCGGCCAACGACCTTCTCAATGCCGGCCACCTCAGCCTCGTTACCGGCGATTACCGTCAGGCCGCCGAAAGGTATTCTCAGGCTATTGCGGCCAACGACTTTGACTTTGATGCCTTCATGATCAAGTTTGCCGGCGACCGTGCTATACTGCGTGACAAGGGCATTTCACCCGACATGGAAGGCATAGTCCTCGATCATGCCCTGCGGCTGAGCCGCTCGCGCGGTACCCGACTCTGACACCCCCGTTTTCATTATCATAATCAATCCGCAATTAAAAATGAAGAAACTGCTGACTGCTCTCAGTCTTATCATCGCAATCATGACACAAGCCCACACCAATCCCTTCTTTTCAGGCTACCGCGCCACACCCCACGGCACGGTGCCTTTCGACAGCATCGCCACTTCCGACTATGAGCCTGCCATAATGGCCGGCATCGACGGGGCTCTCGCCGAAATCGACGCGATCGCGACTAATCCCGCCCAACCGACTTTTGAAAACACTATTGTGGCACTTGAAAATGCCGGCAAGGACCTCGACAAGGTTCTCAACGTGTTCTACCCTCTTCTTTCGGCTCTCAGCGATGACGAGATGATGGATATTTCGCTTCGCGTCAGCCCCGCCCTGAGCGACTATTCCACATCCATCTCGCTTAACGAAGCCCTGTGGGAACGCATCAAGACAGTGTGGAACAATCGCGATTCGCTGAATCTTGATCCCGAGGACACGATGCTCCTTACCGAGACCTACGAATCGTTTGCACGCAACGGCGCCCTGCTCAAAGGTGAGGACCGGGAGACTTACAAGAAACTTTCAGCCCGTCTGAGCGAGCTGACCACGCTTTTCGGCAAGAACGTGCTCAAGGAGCTTAACACCTACGAGATATGGCTCACTGCCGATGATCTTGCCGGACTCCCCGAAAGTTCCGTCGAAGCCGCTGCCATGGCAGCCCGCGCCAAAGGTCGCGAAGGTGAGTATCTGTTTACTCTCGACCAGCCCGTTTACACTGCGTTCCTGAAATACTCCTCTCGCCCTGACCTGCGCGAGAAAATGTGGCGGCTTTACAACGCCCGCAATACCAAGGGCGAGTATTCCAATGTCGACGTGCTTAAGGAAATCGCTTCCACACGTCTGGCAATCGCCCGGCTGTTGGGTCACGAAACATACGCCGACTACTCGCTTCAGCGCACCATGGCCGGCTCGCCCGACAAGGTGATGGACTTGCTCACATCGCTGCGCGATGCCTATCGTCCTGCCCTCACCCGCGAGCTTGACGAGCTGACCGCTTTCGCTTCCGAGACCGAAGGTCATCCCGTCACCATCAATCCGTGGGATTACTCATATTATGCCAATAAACTGAAAAACGCCAAGTATTCCTACGACGAGGAACAGCTCCGCCCCTACTTCGAGCTTTCCAATGTGGTCAACGGCGTGTTTGGCCTCGCCACGAAACTCTACGGGCTCACATTCAAGGAAAACAAAGATATACCAGTATATCATCCCGACGTGAAGGCTTACGAAGTGATCGACCGCGACGGCTCTTATCTCGGAGTGATCTACACCGACTTCTTTCCCCGCGAAAGCAAGCGTCCCGGCGCATGGATGACCGATTTCAAGCCTCAGTATATCGATGTTGACGGCAACAATTCCCGTCCCCACGTGTCGATCGTGATGAATTTTACCAAGCCCACCGAGTCTAAGCCCTCGCTCCTCACCCCCTATGAGGTCGAGACATTCCTTCACGAATTCGGCCACTCTCTCCACGGGCTGCTCGCCAATACGAAATACTCGTCGCTCTCGGGCACTAACGTGTACCGTGACTTCGTGGAACTCCCCTCGCAGTTCAACGAAAACTATCTGACCCAGCGCGAGTTTCTCGACAGTTTCGCCCGTCACTACCTGACCGGCGAACCCATTCCGGCCGAGGAAGTGGAGAAAATCATAGCCTCGTCACAGTTCGGTGCCGCTTACGCATGTATGCGCCAGCTTAACTTCGGCCTGACCGACATGGCCTGGCATACCATCACTGCTCCCGTCGACGATGCCGAAGCCTTTGAGCGCGAGGCCACAGAGAGCGTGAAAATCTTCGAGCCGGTCGACGGTATGATGTTCTCGCCCCAGTTCTCACATATTTTCTCGGGTGGATATGCCGCCGGTTATTACAGTTACAAGTGGGCCGAGGTGCTTGATGCCGATGCCTTCGCCTACTTCATGGAAACCGGCATATTCAATCAGGAAACAGCCGATAAGTTCCGCCGCAACGTGCTTATGAAGGGGGGAACCGAGAATCCCGCCGAACTCTACCGCCGCTTCCGCGGGCAGGATCCCACCATCGATGCCCTGCTGATTCGCGACGGTATCAAGTCGCCCGAAGCATCTGACAAGACACTGCCTATCCCGATGGACAAATAATCCGGGACAATCATCAGGTAATTCAGGTCACGGTCGCAGCAAGCCGTGACCTTTCTTATTTTTTCGCCGGTTGATAAATAATTGTTCGGATTTCTTGCTTACCTTTGTATCTAAGAAATATTTCATCATTAATGAAAAGGAAATTGATATTGGCCGCGGCGGGACTTGCCGCCCTCAGCGGAGTTGCCGGAGTGAATCCGGGCGCTGCAGAGGCGTTCCTTACCCGCGGTATTGAAATGTATGATACTCAAAACTATCAGGGGTGCATCGATCAGCTGAAGCGTCTTTACAACCTGTCGCCCACCGGAGCGCAGGCTTCGGAAGCGCAGTTTTACATAGCCATGGCCGCCATGAAATGCGGTGATACTGAGGGTGAGACCTTGCTCCGCCTCTGGCTTGACAATAACCCGGTGTCGCCCCGCAGGGCCGAGGCAATAAGTGCGCTCGGTCTATGGTATTACGCTCAAGGCGAATACGGACGGGCGCTCGATGAGTACCGCCTCATCGACCCGCGGGCACTTGACTCCGGCGCCGAAGCCGATGTGAACTTCCACATCGGCTACTGCCTGATGATGACCGGCGAGCGGGCTGAGGCAGCCCGGTATATGGAGCGTGCAATGAATGATCCCGCCTGGAGCAACCAGGCCCGTTTCTATTCCGCCTATATAGCCTATCTCGACAACGACTTCGACCGAGCGCTGAAACTGTTTGAGAGCGTGGACACGTCAACAGGAAGTCCCTGTAACGCCACCCCCTACTATATGGCGCAGATTTATTTCGCGAGAGCCGATTATCAGCGCGCCCTTTCACTTGCAACCGGATTACTCACTTCAGGCTCGGTGCCACAGTTCCGGCCTGAGTGCAACCGCATCGCCGGCGAGTCACTCTACAATCTCGGCCGTGAAGAAGAAGCCGTACCTTATCTCTGGAAATATTGTGCCGAGGCGGGTACTCCTCAGCCCGGGGCTTTTTACATCCTTGGTGTCAGCGAATACCGCGCCGGTCATTACGATGATGCCGTCAAGTTGCTCCAGCGGGCTATCGGCGAGCCGTCGGCCATGGAACAGAGCGCGTGGCTGTTTCTTGGTCAGTCCTACGCAGCTCGCGGCGATGCCGACAAGGCCCTGATGGCATTCGAGAAAGCCTACCGCCTCGATTTCGACCGTGATGTGAGGGAAACCGCCTTTTATAATTATGTGGCTGCGCGCATGGATGGCGGACGTGTCCCCTTCAGCAATACGGCCTCGCTACTCAACGATTTTCTTGAAGAGTTTCCCCACTCCCGATATGCCGACGACGTGCAGCGGTCACTCATCACCCATCTCATAGCCGAGGGCGACTATCAGGCTGTAATCACCGCTCTTGATCGCGTGCCTTCGTCATCCTATACCGCAGAAATGAAGCAGGCTCGCCAGCGTGCCCTCTTTGTAACCGGTACGCGAGACTTCACGGCGGGGAAGATCAATGCAGCGGTTGAAAATCTCGAAAAAGCGCGCTCCGTGACCGGAGGCGATGCTTCGGTCTCCGCCCAGGCCGCTATGTGGCTCGGTGACTGCGCCTACGAAAAAGGCAACTACGATGCGGCAGCCCGGTGGTATCGCTCTTTCCTTGACACTGCTTCGGGGAAAGCCCCGTCCTACAACCGGTCACTTGCATTGTATGACCTCGGCTACGCCCTGCTTGAGGGAGGCGATTACCCGGCTGCCCTTAAGGCTTTTGATGAAGCCATAGCTGCAAAAGTGTCTCTGCCGGTTGAGGTGAAGGCCGATGCCTATTGCCGCGCCGCCGACTGCCGTTATTATGCCCTCGACCTGAGCGGTGCGCTCGACTATTACGGCAAGGCTCTCGCATTGAATCCCGGCGGTGGCGACTATGCCCTGTACCAGAGCGCAATCATGACCGGACTGCTCAAGAATCATGGTGATAAAGTAAAATTGCTTGACAGGCTCGCAGCGGAATATCCCACGTCGGGACTGCTCCCTGCTGCGATGCTCGAAAAAGCTGAAAGCCTCATGGCCATGGGGCGGCGCGACGATGCCGTCAAGGTCTACACGACGCTCGTAGAAACCTACCCCGCCACGGTGCATGGCCGCAAGGGACACCTGCAGCTCGCTATAACCTATCTGGCCATGGACCGGAGAAACGCCGCCATGGCTACGTATCGTGACGTCATCACCGCTTATCCTTCGAGCGAGGAAGCCCGCCTTGCATCCGACGACCTAAAGAAACTTTATGCTGCCGACGGTCGCCTGAGCGAGTATGCGTCATTCATCGCCTCGGTGCCCGATGCCCCGGCTTTTGACGCATCGGAAATGGAGCAACTCGCTTTCTCGGCTGCCGAAACCGACTTCATGGAACGCGGGCTGACGACGAAACTCACCGCCTTCATCGACGATTTTCCACGCTCCATTCACGCTCCGCGCTCACTTTATTACCTTGCTGAAGCCGCTTGGAACGAAGGTGATCCCGACGAAGCGGTCAAGTATGCCCAACGGGTCCTTTCCCTCTATCCTGATGCCGAAGTAGTGGAGGAGACAATGTTGATAAAGGCGCGCGCCGAGGATGCGTTGTCGAAAACCGAGGATGCCTTTGAAACCTACACCGCCCTTGAACGCCGTGCATCAGGCCCAGCCATGCAGGCCGAGGCCCGGATGGGTGTGATGTCGACCGGACTCGCTACCGAGCGTTACGGCGACGTAATTGCTGCCGCCGACCGCCTGCTTGCGAGCTCGGGTTCAGTAAAATCGGTCAACCTGTCGGAGATCCGTTTCAACCGCGCCCTGGCTCTCGATGCCTCGGGTCGCCACGACGAGGCCCTGAGTGAATGGAAGTCGCTTGCAGCAAATACCGCCGACCTTTACGGTGCCAGAAGTGCCGTCTACATGGCCCAGTCTATGCTCGACAGGGGCGAGACCGCCGATGCCCTTAAGGCTGCCGATGCCCTGATTTCGTCAGATACGCCCCACAGCTACTGGCTGGCTCGCGGGTTTATAGTCTACAGTGACATCCTGCGCGCCCGAGGCGATTCTTTCGAGGCCGACGAGTATCTTAAAAGCCTACGTGACAATTATCCCGGCACCGAACCCGACATTTTCAAAATGATTAACGACCGACTCAAGAAATGAAAGTCTGCATCACAATAATAGCCGCAGCTGCGGCGACTCTCTCGGCTACTGCCCAAGGGCTTCATCAGGAGATTGAAGTAGAACGCGAGATAACTCCGGTGGAAACCGAGTCCTCGCGCTACAATCTCAGGCCCGAACTTATCCTGCCTCCGGTGACTCCCATAAAACTCTCGCTCAGCGACCGCGCCGTCACGGCACCTGTGCGTCCGTCGTTCACTCACCTCAGCCCCGTGTCATCGACGACCGGCCTTGAAACCGACGACTACCCGGGTTACGTCAGAGCCGGTATCTTCCCCATTTTCAATGCCGATGTATCGGCAGGATACAGGTTCCTCAACACTGACCGCACCCGGCTGAACGCATGGCTGCAATACACCGGCGACGTGTATCGCCGCGACATTCCCGGATCAGAAAGCGACCGCCGCTACTGGCGCGACAACGCAGTGGTGGGTGGCGTGGACCTGCATCAGGCCGTGGGTCAGCGCGGGTTGATAGATGCCGGAGCGGCCTATGCCTACGACCGCTACAACATGTATGGCATCACGCCGTCTGACATGAGTTACTATCTTTTCAATCAATGGGTGCACCGATTCAACGCCGATGCCACCTACACTCTTGCCTCCACGGGGGGAGCCTCGTTTAAGGCCGGACTTCATTTCGAGAGGTTCTCATTCGGGCTGAAGGATTTCGTCCCAGCCCGCGAGCACGTGTACCGCGTCGATCTAGGCACCTCCATCGCTATCGGCGAGAAAACGCGCTTCAACATGGGACTCGACGGTGTAATCGTCCATAGCTCGGTTCATAAAGATGCGTCGACCCGCGGCCTCATCACGTTCCGCCCGGCCTATAGTTTCTTCGGAGGTGAAAACAAGTTTTCAGGCAAGATAGGACTCAGCGTCTCCGCCGCAATTAACGACGGGACAGTTTTCTCGATAGCTCCCGATATAATGCTCGGATGGAATCCATCCACTTTCTTTTCAATGGAACTGACCGCCACAGGCGGGGCTAAAGTCAATACATTATCTCAGCTCTACGAGCTGACTCCCTACATGTATTCAGGACGCGCCTACAGACACTCCAATATACCCTACGATCTGGGAGCCTCAATCATCGTCGGTCCGGTACACGGTCTCTACGCCCGGCTTTCCGGGTCATATTCCCGCGCCACCGACTGGCTCATGCCTGATGAGGCAATCGCGCCGCAGGGTCATGGCATCGCCTACCGGTCAGGGACCGTGCGCGGATGGCAGTATAGCGGTGCCATTGGCTGGAAACACCGCTATTTCAAGATTGAAGGCAGCTATGCCCAGGCCCCTTCGGGACTCAAATCATGTTATTATCAGTGGCGCGACCGCGCCCGTCGCGTAGTCAAGGCCGGAGTGGAGATCTATCCCATGGAAAAGCTGACGATTGCAGCCGGATATGAATTACGTCAGAGCCGGGCCGTCTACGCTTTCTCTCAGGGCGACTTCGAGCGGATTGCTTTAGGCAATGCCGCGTCGCTTTCAGCCCGCGTCGACTACCGTGTGTCCCGCTCATTCACCGTGTGGGCCAGCGGGGATAATCTGCTCAACTACGACTACATATATCTCGGCGACCGTCCCGCACAAGATATCACGGGAATGGTGGGCATTGAGTTAAAATTCTGATTCACATGACTCCGCGCGACTATTATATAATTGTTGCCGCCGGCAGCGGCTCCCGTTTCGGAGCTGCCATGCCCAAGCAGTTCTGCGATCTTGGAGGGCGGCCTCTGCTGATGACCACTATTGAGCGCATCTCGGCTGCCGATCCCGAAGCTGAAATTATCCTCGTGCTGTCACGCGACATGATCGAAACCTGGAGAAATATGTGCGTGGAAGCCGGATTTCCGCTCGACGGCATCACTATCGCAGCGGGAGGCAATTCCCGGCATGAAAGCGTTAAAAATGCCCTTAGTCATATTCCTGCCGATACCGACGACTGGATAAGCGTTCATGACGGAGCGCGCCCGGTGGTGAATCCCGCTCTGATCGGCCGCATCAAGGCCGCCCGTCAGCCAGGCGTGGACGGGATCATACCGGCGGTTGCTGTCACTGACTCGCTCAGAAGGATCGAATCTGACGGCACTTCGCGCGCCGTTGACCGCTCCCTTTTCCGCGCCGTCCAGACCCCGCAGTCATTTCCGGCGCGACTCCTCCTCGACGCCTACTCGCGCGCCGAAGGCAACGGATTTACTGACGATGCCTCGGTGATGGAAGCGGCCGGCTTCACCCGCCTGACACTCGTTGAGGGTGACACGGCCAATATTAAGGTCACTAATCCGGGTGACATGGATACAGCGGCATCAGCCCTGGGATTATGAACCGATTGCGCGCCACCGACATAAAGTATCTCCGCGGCATAGGTCCGCGCCGGGCCGATCTGCTCAAAAAGCATCTCGGCATCACGACCTATTATGACCTGCTCCATCATTTTCCTACCACCTATGTCGACCGCTCCACTCTCCACCCTATCTCATCTTTCACAGGCGAAATGCCTCAGGTGCAGGTCAAAGGGCGATTCTTCGCCATGTCAGTGCAGGGAGAAGGGGCTAAGACACGTCTTGTAGGGCTCTTTACCGACGGTACGTCTCAGATGGAAGTGGTGTGGTTCAACCGCATCAAGGCCCTGCGGGAGTCGGTGATTCAAGGCAAGGAATACATCCTGTTTGGCAAACCGACGTTTTTCAACGGCCGCTGGAGCATGGTGCATCCTGAAATCGAGACCGAGGCCACGATTCAGGCCGATGGCTCGCAGGGCGGATTCAGAGGCGTTTACTCCATCCCTGAGCCGCTGCGCAACAACGGCTTCACCTCGCGCTCCATTTCGCTTGCCATCCGCGAGATGCTGTCACACATCTCCTCGCTTGAGGAGACGCTGCCGCCATGGGTCATGGCAAGAATGAATCTGCTCGACCTCCGTTCATCAATTGGAGCAGTCCACAATCCGCCCGACATGGCTACTCTCGAAAAGGCGCGTTTCCGCCTGAAATTCGAGGAACTGTTTTATCTTCAGCTCGACATACTCCGATATTCACGCCGCAGGAAGGAAATCACTCCCGGATTCCATTTTTCAAAAATCGGATATTATTTCAACACATTCTACACCCGCTTCCTGCCGTTTCCGCTCACTGATGCCCAGAAGCGCGTGGTGCGCGAAGTGAGGGCCGACGTGGGCTCAGGGCGGCAGATGAACAGGCTCGTGCAGGGCGACGTTGGCTCGGGAAAGACAATCGTTGCATTACTGTGTATGCTCATGGGGCTCGACAACGGTACCCAGGCTTGCCTGATGGCTCCCACCGAGATACTTGCCACCCAGCACTTTGAGACTCTTCATGCACTTGTGGCACCAATGGGCGTAAACATAAGGCTGCTGACGGGATCTACACCCCCAAAAGCGCGGCGTGAGATCCATGCGTCGCTGACCGACGGTACACTTCACATCCTCGTTGGCACCCACGCCGTAATCGAGGACAAGGTTGAGTTCAAGAATCTCGGAATCGTGGTGATCGACGAGCAACACCGATTTGGTGTGGAGCAGCGCGCCCGCCTGTGGCGTAAAAACATCATAGCGCCCCACGTCCTCGTCATGACCGCCACCCCGATTCCACGCACTCTCGCCATGACGGTCTACGGCGATCTCGATGTATCGGTAATCGATCAGCTGCCTCCGGGCCGCAAGCCGGTAAAGACCATGCTGAGATATGAAGAAAGCCGATTTGATACGTTATGCGGAATAGGGCGGCAGCTCAAGCAGGGGCGTCAGGTCTACATCGTCTATCCGCTCGTGAAGGAAAATGACAAGCTCGATCTCAAGTCGCTCGAAGAAGGCTATGAATCCATCCGCGAGACATTCAAGGACTACAAGGTAGCCTATGTCCACGGGCAGATGAAACCTGCTGAGAAGGACTACCAGATGCAGCTCTTCGCCTCGGGCGAAGCCAATATCCTCGTGGCCACCACGGTGATAGAAGTAGGGGTCAATGTCCCCAACGCCACCACGATGCTCATCGAGAACGCCGAGCGTTTTGGTCTCTCGCAGCTCCACCAGCTCCGCGGACGCGTGGGCCGCGGCGAGGGGCAAAGTTTCTGCATCCTCATGTCGAAACGCAACATCGCCTCGACTACCCGACGGCGACTCGAACTCATGACTGAGACCACCGACGGATTCGTGATTGCCGAAGCCGACATGCACATGCGCGGTCCCGGCGACATCGAGGGCACGATGCAGAGCGGCCTCGCCCTTGACCTCCACATCGCCAACCTGACCACTGACTCCCAGATTCTTAGCCTCGCCCGTGAACTCGCGTCAGAAACCCTTGATGCCGATCCCACGCTTTCGGCACCCGACAATGTAATACTCCGTCGCGAGCTTTCCAGGCAGCACAATCGCCTCATAGACTGGAGCAGAATATCCTGACGGGCTATTTTCTCAAGAAAAATAAGTAACTTTGCGGGAGAAACCTATTGACCATCTAAAATGCTCAGGCGCGTTGTGACTATTCTGGCTTCGGCCCTGGTCCTGCTGGCGATTGCCGCAGGATGCAGTTCAACGCGCCACCTGCCCGAGGGGACCCTGCTGCTTGACCATGTTAACATACAGGTCGAGGGCGATTCGGTGAAGGAAAGCGAACTTGTCAATTACCTACGTCAGACCCCTAATCACCGTGCCCTTGGATTCATGAAACTTCAGCTCGCCATGTACAACATGTCGGGCAAGGACACCACGAAGTGGTACAACAGATGGGTGCGACGCATGGGGCAACCGCCCGTTGCATGGGATCCCGAGCTTACCGACGCTTCGGTCAAACAGCTCAGTCAGGCTCTGGTCAACCGCGGTTACATGGAGGCTGTGGTCGTGGCCGACAGTGTAGTCGACACCATAGCCCGGAAGGTCGACATCACCTACCGCATCTCCACCGGCTCGCCTCATCGCGTTGCCACAAAAACCTACGAAATCCCCGACACGGCAATAGCACGCATCGTGATGCGCGACACATTCCTGCTGCCTGTAAAACCTGGATCGCAGTTTGACCGCAATCTCCTCGACGAGGAGCGGACCATCATCACCGAGCGGTTGCGCAACAAGGGATATTTCGCTTTTAATAAGGAGTATATCACATTTGTTGCCGATACCGCCGAAGGCTCAAAGGAGGTGAACCTTACCATGCACATCAATGCACCACGCAGGCGTCAGGGAGCGTCTCATATTCTCGATTCCATCGCTGTTGACAACCGCCACGCCACCTACCGGATACGCCGCGTGATCATCGTCACCGACTATCAGGGAGGCGTTGTGCCGGGCGATGCCCGCGCCGGATGCCGCGACTCGGTGGAGCTCAACGGGCTGACGATACTCTACGGA
This sequence comes from uncultured Staphylococcus sp., assembly GCA_964546905.1. Classification (GTDB taxonomy): domain Bacteria; phylum Bacteroidota; class Bacteroidia; order Bacteroidales; family Muribaculaceae; genus Duncaniella. The sequence goes on along the minus strand of CAZJKU010000014.1, from coordinate 5,941 downwards.
CATGACCGCTACATCCGTCCATGGGTGATTGACGAGAAGTGCCACATATATCCGGGAGAACTGTATACGAGTTCAGCCGTGGACCGCACCTACGAGGCTATGTCAAAGTTGGGAATACTCAAGTCGATCAACATTGACTTCGTTCCGGCCGGCGGCAGTGGCGCGTTCAGATTTCTTGACGCCTACATTCTGCTGACCCGTAACCGCAAGCAATCGCTCACGCTCGACGTGGAAGGAACCAACAGCGAGGGAGATCTCGGCTTCGGCGTAGGTGTGACCTGGCAACACCGCAACGTGGCCCATCGCTCCCGGTTACTGACCACCCGCCTGCGTGTCAACTACGAGAGTCTTTCGGGCAACTTCAACGGCCTGATCAATGACCGCTATTCCGAGTATGCCGGCGAGGTGGGACTGACGTTCCCACGGTTTGAATTTCCGTTTGCGTCACAGCGTATGCGGAAGCGCCTCAACGTAGCCACTGAATTTGCATTGTCGTTCAACTATCAGGAGCGACCAGAATATACACGCATCATAGCCGGCGGCGCATGGAAATACAAGTGGGGCAACCGCGAGAACACGCGCCGCCACATCTTCAGCCTGCTCGATATTAACTACGTCTACCTGCCCGAGCGTACCAATGATTTCCTTGACCAGATAGCGCCCGATAACCCTCTGCTCCGTTACAGCTACGAGGACCACTTCATCGTGTCGATGAGCTATAATTTCTACCTGACCAACAAAAGGATAGCCTCGACCATAGCACGGAATCAGACGTTGCAGCCGATGGTCTACACCGTGCGTGCCGACGTCGAGACCGCCGGCAATCTCCTGTATGCCCTGTCGAGTGCCTTCGGCCATCGCGATGACGAGGGAATGTACACACTGTTCGGAATCCGCTATTCCCAGTATGTAAAGGGTGAAATAGACTATGGCGTGACGTTCAACCTCTCGCGCCGTCACGCCCTCGCTTTCCATGCCGGTGGCGGCATAGGGGTGCCATACGGTAACTCGACGGTGTTACCGTTTGAAAAGCGGTTCTATGCCGGGGGGGCCAACGGAGTGCGCGGCTGGAGCGTGCGCTCGCTCGGTCCCGGCAGTTACGACGGTCGCAATTCCGTGACCGACTTCATCAATCAGTGCGGCGACATCCGCCTCGACCTCAGTGCCGAGTATCGCGCCAAACTGTTCTGGGTACTCGAAGGTGCGCTTTTCATCGACGCGGGAAACATCTGGACTATCCGCAACTATGAGAATCAGCCTGGAGGAGTGTGGAAATGGAATGAGTTCTACAAGCAGATCGCCGCAGCCTACGGCATAGGTCTCAGGCTCGATTTCAGTTATTTCCTGCTCAGGTTTGACCTGGGTATGAAGGCCCATAATCCTGCCCGTAATCAGGAACCATGGCCACTGATACATCCTCGCTGGCATCGCGACGCTACTTTCCACTTCGCTGTCGGTTATCCTTTCTGACAATTCCTGTTTCAATCTGAAAAAACTCAATTATCATTTCAATATCAAGATGAAGAAGTCACTCGTAATATTCGATCTCGACGGCACATTGCTCAACACTATCGAAGATCTTGGGCAGGCCACCAACCATGCCCTCAGTCAGTTGGGATTCCCTACCCATCCCATGAGTGCTTATCCGGCCTATGTGGGTAACGGGGTGAGGCTGCTGATCGAGCGCGCGCTCCCCGACTCGGAGGCCACACCCGAAACCATCAATGCGGCTCTCGAAATATTCAAGGAATATTACAATGAACACGCCTGGGATTACACGGTACCCTATCCCGGCATCCCTGCCCTGCTCGATTCGCTTTCCGACGCAGGAGTGAAACTCGCTGTGGCCTCCAATAAATATGACCACGCCGTCCATGCCATAGTGACTCACTTTTTCCCGACATTCAACTGGGTGGCTCTCGAAGGACAGAAACCCGGTGTACCCACCAAGCCTGACCCGTCGATAATTTTCGAGATCCTCACCAAGTCTCCCACTCCCAAGGCCGAGGTCCTGTATGTGGGCGACTCAGGAGTCGACATTGAGACTGCGCGGCGGGCCTGTGTCGACAATGTCGGTGTCACCTGGGGCTACCGGCCCGCAAGAGAACTCCGGGCTGCCTACGCCGACAATATCGTGGATTCACCCGAGGAGATCCTGCAGTTCGTCTGAACCGCCGGCTGACTCTTCACTGCTGTCGCCGTCGGCATAAAACAGCGAGAAATTCACGCTGCCGTATGCCTTGTGACGCTGAAACAGTGGCAGGCGGGTATAGTCGCGCTCGCGCGAGTGCTCCATCACCAGCAGCGTGTCGTCGCCCATAAGCGGCGAGGCGAGGATAGCCGGAGCTATCGTGTCGAAATCAGGCAGATTATAGGGCGGGTCTACGAATATAATGTCATAGGCAGTAGCCGCATCGCGGATAAACCGCAGTGCGTCACCCTGAAAAAGTATCAGGTTGTCATCGCCGAGCTCACGGGCGACCTTGCGGATGAATCTTGCCTGAACGGCCGATTTCTCCACTGCCGTGACGCTTGCCGCGCCGCGCGAAAGGAATTCAAACGATACCGCGCCCGTTCCGGCAAACAGGTCGAGACAACGGGCTCCCTCGATATCGGTTATGTTCTCGATGATGTTGAAGATGTTCTCGCGGGCAAAGTCAGTGGTGGGACGAGCCGTTATGTTGGTGGGAACGTCGAATCGCCGGCGCCCGTATTTTCCTCTAATTATTCGCATAGCGGTGAAACGGTTAAGTCAAAAGGCATTTTCATGGCATCCTTTCCGGCGCGGAACATGCGCGGAGGGAAGATTACCGGAACTACGTTGGCAGCGAAACGACGCACTACCGGCATCACCTCAGCCCTTAGCTCGGTGTCGCCGGCAAGGATTATCTCGGAATCGGAAGTACCGGCATTGAGTTCATCATTGCAGGCAAGGATGAAATAGGCCGCGTCCATGGCCGACTGACATCTGAATGTCACGGCTTTCACGAGGTGGTTGCCTTCCACGGCCACAATATCAACCATGCCTTGACGCAGGTTACCCAGCAACCTGTTGCGGCGGCTGCGGCGCGATGCTTCAAGGAAATATGTGGTAAGAAAGCCGAGGTGGCTCCTGACTACGGTATCTCCGGGAAAAGTCCTGCGTATGAAGCCCATGCAGCCGCGAGGCATGGAATAGCACAGGCTTGCCTCTCCGCCACCGGGCCGGTCAGTGGCCCACTCGCGGTCATCGCCTGGCATCAGCGCTTGAGCAAGCGGCACAGGATCGTCAATTTCGCCGGGCATCAGCATCGATGCGTCGGCCTCAATGGAGATGAATGTGTTGCGGAACGTCGACAGCACGAGCGGATTTTCATAGACAGCATCCTCGATCACCCGAAGCGACGAAGGGGAGCCTGCGGCGGGATCTACGTGGCGGTATAGAAGCGAACCGTCTTCCATATCAGAAAATACGGCAATGTCCACCCCCCGGCCTGATAACCTGAGAGCCAATGTCCACATCGAGGTGTCCTCGACCATTTCCTTTGTCAGCGCGTCCACAGTCATCTCAGCAGATTGATGTTGGCTTCGAGTTCGGCGCGTGTCGAAGCTGTCACCGGAGTGAGCGGCAACCGCAGCGTATCGCCGAAGTAAGGATGGAGGATGTTGAGCGCAGCCTTGATGCCTGAGGGGTTGCCGTCGCGGAACAGGAGGGTGTAGAGCGCCGAGAAGTGCTGATGGAGTATTGCAGCGCGGGTGATGTCGCCGGCCAGTGACGCGCGTATCATCGTGCCGAATTCTCGCGGAAACAGGTTGCCGAGTACCGAAATCACTCCGTCGCCACCCAACTTTATCATCGAGTGGGCCAGCGAGTCGTCGCCTGAGAGCACGGCGAAACCCCGCTCGCGTCTGATAATCATGGTTTCGGCTTGTTCGAGCCGACCCGATGCCTCCTTGACGGCTACTATCTTACCCCGATAATCGCCGGCGAGCCTCAGCGAAGTGGCTGCTTCGAGATTCACCCCTGTGCGTGACGGTACATTATAAAGTATCACCGGCACGGGCGAAGCCTCGGCTATGGCCGCGAAGTGCTTGTACAGGCCCTCCTGAGAGGGCTTGTTATAATATGGTGTCACCGAAAGTATTCCGCTGACGCCGGTCATGTCAGTCGCCCGCAGCTGCTCCACCACGTTGCGGGTGCAGTTGCCTCCCACTCCCATCACCACGGGCACCTTTCCGGCATGTGACACCACGATTTCCATGATACGGGCTCGCTCGCCGGGGGTAAGCACCGGATTTTCAGCCGTGGTGCCGAGCGAGACTATAAAGTCTACCGCCGACTCACGCAGAAAATCTATGTGCCGCCCGAGTGCTTCTTCGTCGAGCGACTCGTCACGGAGAAACGGTGTTGCGATCGCAACGCCAAGTCCTTTGAACGGGGTGGGTGTCATTGGGATAGAAAATGAGATTTTCTACAAAATTAAATTATTTTTCTTTATGGTGCAAATCCCGGCGAACCTTTCATGCAACCGGAGTGTTATATTATCGAAACAAAAATGAAAACAAACAATTATTAATAACACTCCATAAAACTTACCACTATGAACGATTTCAACGAACTTATCAATAGCGCAAAACCTACATTGGTGGACTTCTATGCCACTTGGTGTGGCCCTTGCAAAATGCAGGCACCTATACTCGAAGAACTTAAATCAAAAGTAGGCGACACGGCCAACATCGTTAAACTCGACGTAGACCGCAATCAGGAAGTAGCCGCCCGCTATATGGTGCGTTCCGTCCCCACCCTCATCATATTCAAGAACGGCGAACCGGTATGGCGTGCCTCAGGTCTCCATCAGCTCGACGTACTCGAAGCCAAAGTTAAGGAACACATCGGCTAAAATCATCCCACCCTACATATCTCTTTTTTTCACGAGGAAGCGCCCCACCCGCTTCCTCGTTACGTTTATTGTCGCGGAAGTCAGTATTCTTCCAAACATCAGTGTTTTGTATTATCTTTGTATTCTGAATCACAAATAAAAAAAGAACTGATTATACCATCAAAATTTTCAATAATACATGATACTTCATAAGAATCTTCAGAATTTACTTGCTGATATACAAGGCCCGGAATCGTTTACTGATATCGCGGTATCGTTAATGCGTGACCATATTATTCAGAAAGAAAACAATCGATACGCTATTGTGGAGATTGAATTCTATCTCTATACTGACGATCACAAGGACATTATCACTTATCCGCGCATGACTAAAGCCGGTCAATGGTTCTTCCATCAGAGTGGCGTCGACCTGTCTTTTGAAAGCAGTGATATCAAGTTGGACGAAAGCGGAAAAGAGGAATATAAGTTAGGAAGCAAACCACTGTTTGGGGGCATTCTAATCAGAGCCATCAAACCTCTTGATTCAAAAGATGCCACGCCTATTTGGGGACCGCAAAAAGTGGTAAATGAACTATGGGATAAATTTGACGCATTTGGTTCAGGGGAAAAAATTTATCCTGTTATTGTGGAAAAATCCGCCCAAGATGAATCTGCGAAGCTATATCGTTCCAAGAGGTGGATTAATATTCCGGCCGATAAGCTTCAGGATAGGAAAGCATATTGGGCAAAGAGAATTGGGGCATCGGTATCGAATGAAGAACCTGACTTACTCCAATACCCTTATAGATTCATCTATTCTGATATCGACCTCAATGGCATCACTACTAAAGTCTACCCTGCCAAACCAAGAGATTTAATGGAAGTAAAGATATAACATGGATACCCCCATCCGTCCCGATATTGTTGCGAAGCTATGTGAATTACTGCGTCATATTGAGGTCGAGACTTCAAAAGATTGGAGCCTCGATGACATCAGCAAGTCGATATCCGTTGATGTGCTTGCCAAGAGGATGAATATGTCGGTGCGCAGTTTGACATCATACTTCAAACTATATACCGGG
>CAZJKU010000013.1:0-60907 GCA_964546905.1 uncultured Staphylococcus sp. | reverse complement strand
CCCGGAGGCGGTGCGACATAACCACCGTTTCGGCGTGCCCCGCACGCCATTTGAGGGGGGCGGCCACATTGAGCACCAATCGCCTCCGCAGGCTACGGCGAATGGTGTTACGATGTCTCGGCGTGCCCCGCACGCCCCCTACATCCCTGCCGGTCAATGAGTAGGAAGCGGGCATGGCACCGCTCCCCCCCTGCCGGTCAATGCCCAGCCTGCGGCCATGCCGCGCCATGGCCTCACGATTTGCGGAGGCCGACAGGCATCTCAGCGATAGGATTGTATAGGGCGTGCAGGGGCACGCCGAACCACCGTAACCCTACACGCCGCAGCCTGCGGAGGCGTGTAGGGCCACGAACACTCAACTCTAAAAAAGGCGTGCGGAAGTACGCCGATGCGGCAGTCATGCCACCGCATCCTGAGGTATCGACGTGCAATGATGTACGGACGTGCCTTTGGCACGTTTCCCTCAGTCTCTTACCCATTCTTCCCCAATAGGGTATGATGCTTCACTCGAAGCCCGGGACGGGCTTAATCTCACTAACCGGGGGTGCTCGCCACCCCCGGAGGCATCCCCCACAAACACGCACCCCGGAGGCGGTGCGACATAACCACCGTTTCGGCGTGCCCCGCACGCCATTTGAGAGGGGTGGCCACGCTGAGCACCAATCGCCTCCGCAAGCTACGGCGAATGGTGTTACGATGTCTCGGCGTGCCCCGCACGCCACAACGTCCCTGACTGTCAATGCGTAGCGTGCGGACATGTGTCCGCTTGCCCCCACCTGTCAAAGCGCAGCAAGCGGGCATGGGTCCGCACGCCCCCCGCCTGTCAATGCGCTGCAAGCGGCCATGCCGCGCCATGGCCTCACGATTTGCGGAGGCCGACAGGCATCTCAGCGATAGGATTGTATAGGGCGTGCAGGGGCACGCCGAACCACCGTAACCCTACACGCCGCAGCCTGCGGAGGCGTGTAGGGCCATGACCGCTCAACTCTAAAAAAGGCGTGCGGAAGTACGCCGAAACGGCAGTCATGCCCTCCGCGCCCTGATGCATGGACGTGCCATGATGTACGGACGTGCCTTTGGCACGTTTCCTTCAGCTACTTACCCATTCTTTTCCCACTGGAAGAAGCATCTTAAGAAGCCCGGGACGGGGTTAATCTCACTAACCGGGGGTGCTCCCCGGAAGCATCCCCCGTAAACACGCACCCCGGAGGCAGTGCGACATAACCACCGTTTCGGCGTGCCCCGCACGCCATTTTAGGGGGTGCGGCCACGTTGAGCACCAATCGCCTCCGCAAGCTACGGCGAATGGTGTTACGATGATTCGGCGTGCCCCGCACGCCACAACGTCCCTGACTGTCAATGCGTAGCGTGCGGACATGTGTCCGCTTGCCCCCACCTGTCAAAGCGCAGCAAGCGGGCATGGGTCCGCACGCCCCCCGCCTGTCAATGCGCTGCAAGCGGCCATGCCGCGCCATGGCCTCACGATTTGCGGAGGCCGACAGGCATCTCAGCGATAAGGATGTATGGGGCGTGCAGGTGCACGCCGAACCTCCCTGTATAAATATCACTTTAATCTGGAAATAATATCTTGGGGAGATCGATGCATCTCGCTAATGGCCACAATCCTTTTCCCGAGGTCTTTAATTGAGCCGCCGATAAAATAAACGGTATCATCAACAATAAGAAACCTGTCATGGACATTAGTACAATGACAAAGACTGATCTCAGGATATTGAGCGTTGTACTTCTTTATATCAAGTTCAATCTGAGACTTCTTGGGATGAGTATATATCAATGCCGTTACACCTTCTTTTCTTTTGTCGAGTGTCTTCAATACTCGGTCATCTACAAAATTATCTATCAATATGACGCGGTGACTCGCCTTACGGACCAAATCAGAAATCAAGGCATAGGCATCAAATATCTGTCCTTCATAGAAAAATCCCTCAATCGGCTCGGCTTCTTTATAATCAAGTCGAGTGAGCACCTCCTCTATTCTCCTGTCAGTATTGTTCTGATGTTGCTGCAATAGGAGCTGATGATGCTCCAAAGTCTCAAGCCGCTGAAATATCCGAGCATTACTCATCAAGAAACCACGCATAGCCGTGAAGGCTCGCATTATCCGGATGTTTACCTCTATTGCGGTCTTGGATCGAAGCACACTGCTCAGCATCGCCACTCCGTTCTCGGTAAAAGCATGAGGAAGATATTTGATATTATGCCCTTGCTTCAAGGTCGCTTTTTGCAATCTTGATCCATCTTTCAAGGTCACAGATTGTGACCTTGAATTTGAAATCGCATTTTGTGACCTCAGATATTCGGCTTCATCTTTAGTAAGCTGAAACATAAAATCCTCCGGGAACCGATCAAGATTGCGTTTGACTGCCTGATTAAGGGCCTTAGTCTCAACGCCATATAGCAGAGCCAAATCGCTATCCAGCATTACCTGCTGTCCACGAACGAGATGAATGAGATTTTCAATAGACATCAGGCCGGAATCAGAAGATTCCGATAATGGCGAGGGGTCAATGAGGTTATTTTCTTCCATACGAATCTGACTTTATAATGCAAAATTAGCAAAATATACTAACATTTCGCAATAAACATCAGATAATCAGCAGCAATGGCACATTCAGGGGAAGGGGGCGGCCACTTTGAGCACCAATCGCCTCCGCAAGCTACGGCGAATGGTGTTACGATGATTCGGCGTGCCCCGCACGCCCCCAACATCCCTGCCAGTCAATGCGTAGCCTGCGGGCATGGGTCCGCACGCCCCCCGCTTGTCAATGCGCTGCAAGCGGACATGTGCCCGCGCGCCATGGCCTCACGATTTGCGGAGGCCGACAGGCATCTCAGCAATAGGGAAGTACGGGGCGTGCAGGTGCACGCCGAACCACCGTAACCCTACACGCCGCAGCCTGCGGAGGCGTGTAGGGCCACGACCGCTCAACTCTAAAAAAGGCGTACGGCTGTACGCCGAAACGGCAGTCTTGCCCACCGCGTCACGGCATCAGGAGTAAACGGAGCCTCTGAGCACACCCTTGGGGTTAAAAATAGTTAAATAAAACTAATATCACCGATAACTCGCTGAAAAAACATTACTTTTGCTACTCGCTAACACTTGCATGAGTCGGGTTTAATCCTTACCGTCCTTACATCCTATCTGATTCACCAAGCCAGCAAACCAACCAGTAAACCTTATAATTATTTCTTTCTATACCTTAATTTAACCATTTTTCTCATGAAAAAATTTTTTACGCTATTTGCGGTACTTGCCGCCGGTATCGGCTTAGCAAGTGCGCAGACCTCCGTAACATGGAGTCTCACTGACTCTTCCAATCAGTTGGGAGGTACATCCACCGATGAAAGGATTACCGTTTCCGACGCCACTTACGGTTCTGAACTTAATCTCGGAGCTGTAAAGACTTATAACGAAGGCAAAGGAACTCTTTTCATGCCCAAGGAGTCAAAAGAATACACTTCTCCCCGCGATGGAGGCGTTTGGGATGTTAATTTTACATTTTCTGTTCCCGAAGGCTACGGTTTCACTCCATCAAGCGTATCATTCTTCAGCGCAGCCGATGGTTCAGGAAATAAGCATCTTCTGGATGCCTATATCAATTCCACCAAATTTGTCAATGAATATCAACCCGGCCGTGGTTCGTCAAATGCTGAAACCAAAACCTACACCATCGCAGGCGTAGATAAACTTGAAGGCGATATCACCGTTGTGATAAGACTCTATGGAAAGCCCGGCGGCGTTACCAAAGGCTGGTCTATAGGTAACCTCGTTGTGGCAGGCGAGCTCGTCAACCTGAGCGATACCCGCACCAAGGCCGACCTTGCCTGGGACACAGACAAGATCTCCCTCAAGGTGCGCGACCCGTTCACTTCACCCGTCCTCTCCAACCCCGATAACCTCTCCGTCACCTACGCTACAAGCAACGAGAAGGTAGCCACGGTAGATGCTGACGGTGTTGTGACCCTCGTGGAAGGTGCAACCGGCACCACTATTATTTCGGCCACATATAATGGTGATGTTGAAGGAGCCGAGTATCTTACCACTACCGCCAATGTCACCATCGAAGTCGTGACCAACGAAGAGCATCACAACTTCCAGGATCCGTCACTCGTGAAGGCCACCGTAGAAGTCGACAACATCTTCTACGCCACCAAGTCCTCCTATGATGCTGGCAAGATCTTCGGCGACGAATATCTCACCGTCGAGGGTTATAGCAAGACCGCTCAGGGCAAGGTATCAGGCAACTACGCAGGCTATGAGTTCAGCAACTCACTTCAGGTACGCGTGCTCCACGATCCCAATGAGGAGGATTATGTACCCGACAACGGTTATGGAGGCGCTGAATTTGGCGACGGTACCAAAGCTGACGAAACTACCGCCCTCAAGATCATTCCTCAGGTCAACATGACCCTCTATGTATTCGGTCGCCGTCAGAGTCTGGAAGCCGAAGACAAAAAGGAAATCTCTGATGATGTGGAAAACAACGTCATCACCATCAAACACTATTTCGGCTACACCCCCAACGATGGTAAGTCGATCAAGTGCATCAAGGCCGGCGACGTTGCCGACAACGTAATTCCTCAGGAAATCCTCTTCGGAATGTGGAGCGGCAACAACGAGGAATCTCATGAATACCTCTACGTAGTAACCAAGATTGACCTCGAAGCGGGTCAGGAATATGAGCTCTTTGCGGTAGCCACCACCTACCATGTCAACGGTATCGGCTACGTCAACAACGACAAGGATCCCAACGTGGTTGAATTCAAGAATCAGCTCATCTCCTACAATAAGGATAACGTGAACGGCGAAGGCGTCCTCGTTGACGGCCTCGGCTACTCCGTAGCCCGTACCGGCGGCAAGGCCATCGGAAATGGCTCTGAAATCACCGTCGACGGTAAGAAATACACCGGTATCAAGATGAAGGGTATCATCACCGGCGGCGAGCAGATCAAATACACCTTCACCGCTCCCGAAGGCAAGATCGTAACCGCTGCCAAGATCTACGCAGTAGCAAGCAGCGAGACTCCCTCTGACGCTCTCTACATCTCCAAGGTAGGTAATCACTCCTTCAACAAGTTCCAGACTACTCCCATCGTTTCACACGACGGCACTAACCCCGACGTGATCGAATTTGACCACATCATGCACAACTCATTTGAAGTATGGCTCCACTCCGGTCTTGAAAACGTCGACGACATCAGCATCGTTGTTGACCTTGTCACTACCGCCGACCATCACGCCGTAGCCGCTCCCTCACTGATGCTCGACGGTGTTGACCACGATAGCGAAGAAGCCGAACTCGCCGGTGAGGCCCGTCTCCTCCATGTAGTAGCAGCCGAAGGTCACTACGCTTACTTCCACTTCGACCATGCCTCTGCAGCTCCCGCCGCAGTAATCGCCCGCGCTGAAGCAGCTGAAGATGCCGAAACTCCTGAAGCAATCACTGTCAACGGTAAAGAATTCCGTCTCGCTCCCGCCGAGGGTATCGAGATCGCCAAGATCGGTACACTCTCCTACCTCTCTCACAATCCCGACAATGGCCTCAAGAGCGAAGTGAAGACTCTCTCGGTAGTCGGCACCGCCCCCGAGACCACCGGTATCGAAAGCGTAGCTGTTGACAACAACGCCGCCGAGGTTGAATACTACAACCTCCAGGGTATCCGCGTCAACAATCCCGCCAACGGTGTATTCATCCGCCGTCAGGGCAACGACGTGAAGAAAGTCATCCTCTGATTCCAACCCTGAATCACTCATAACCATCGCCCGCTGCCCCCCGGCAGCGGGCGATTCTATTTTGTAACCGGACGGTTACGCGGAAGCGGTAGTCATGCCACCGCGCCCCATGATGTACAGACGTGCCTTTGGCACGTGTCCCTCAGCAACCTACCCATTCTTCCCCCAGGAGAGAAGCATCTTAAGAAGCCCGGGACGGGCTTAATCTCACTAACCGGGGGTGCTCGCCACCCCCGGAGGCATCCCCCGTAAATACGCACCCCGTAGGTGGTGCGACTTGACCACCGTTTCGGCGTGCTGCCGCACGCCATTTGAGAGGGGGGGCGGCCACTTTGGGCACCAATCGCCTCCGCAAGCTGCGGCGAATGGTGTTACGATGATTCGGCGTGCTCTGCACGCCACAACGGCCCTGCCTGACAATGCGCAGCAAGCGGACATGCGTCCGCACGCAAACACGCACACCGGAGGCGGTGCGACATGACCACCGTTTCGGCGTGCTGCCGCACGCCATTTGAGAGGGGTGGCCACTTTGAGCACCAATCGCCTCCGCAAGCTGCGGCGAATGGTGTTACGATGATTCGGCGTGCCCCGCACGCCACAACATCGCTGCCAGTCAATGCGCCACCTACGGATATGCCCCCGCACGCCCCCCAACGTCTCTGCCTGACAATGCGCCACCTACGGACATGGCCTCGCACGCCCCCCAACGTCCCTGCCTGTCAATGCGCCGCCTGCGGACATGGCCTCGCACACCTCCAACCTGTCAATGCGCTGCAAGCGGCCATGCTGCGCCATGGCCTCACGATTTGCGGATGCCGACTGGCATCTCAGCGATAGGGATGTATAGGGCGTGCAGGGGCACGCCGAACCACCGTAACCCTACACGCCGTAGCTCGCGAAGGCGTGTAGGGTCACGACCGCTCAACTCTAAAAAAGGCGTGCGGCAGTACGCCGAAACGGCAGTCATGCCACCGCGCCCTGATGTATGGACGTGCCTTTGGCAAATGGCTCTCAGCTACTTACTCAGTCCTTTCCTCATAGGGGAGGCATCCCCAGCAAACACGCACCCCGGAGGCGGTGCGACATGACCACCGTTTCGGCGTGCTGCCGCACGCCATTTGAGAGGGGTGGCCACTTTGAGCACCAATCGCCTCCGCAAGCTGCGGCGAATGGTGTTACGATGATTCGGCGTGCCCCGCACGCCACAACGGCCCTGCCTGACAATGCGCCGCCACGGACATGTGTCCGCACGCAAACACGCACACCGGAGGCTGTGCGACATGACCACCGTATCGGCGTGCTCCTGCACGCCATTTGAGGGGGGGGTGGCCACGTTGAGCACCAATCGCCTCCGCAAGCTACGGCGAATGGTGTTACGATGATTCGGCGTGCTCCTGCACGCCATTTGAGAGTGGGGTGGCCACTTTGGGCACCAATCGCCTCCGCAAGCTACGGCGAATGGTGCTACGATGATTCGGCGTGCTCCTGCACGCCACAACGTCCCTGCCAGTCAATGAGTAGGAAGCGGGCATGGCACCGCACGCCCCCACATCCCTGCCAGCCAATGCGCAGCAAGCGGACATGTGCCCGCGCTCCATGGCCTTAGAGGAGACAGACAGGCATCTCAGCGATAGGGATGTATAGGGCGTGCAGGGGCACGCCGAACCACCGTAACCCTACACGCCGTAGCTCGCGAAGGCGTGTAGGGTCACGACCGCTCAACTCTAAAAAAGGCGTGCGGCAGTACGCCGAAACGGCAGTCATGCCACCGCGCCCTGATGTATGGACGTGCCTTTGGCAAATGGCTCTCAGCTACTTACTCAGTCCTTTCCTCATAGGGGAGGCATCCCCAGCAAACACGCACCCCGGAGGCGGTGCGACATGACCACCGTTTCGGCGTGCTGCCGCACGCCATTTGAGAGGGGGGGGGCCACTTTGAGCACCAATCGCCTCCGCAAGCTACGGCGAATGGTGTTACGATGATTCGGCGTGCCTCGCACGCCCCCAACGTCCCTGCCAGTCAAGGCGCTACCTACGGACATGGACTCGCACGCCACAACGTCCCTGCCTGACAATGCGCCGCCTGCGGACGCGTCCGCTCGCCCCCCTGCCTATCAATGCGCCGCCACGGACATGGCAGAAGGTATTAATACATACTATTCTTAATTTTTGTTAAACGACAAGGAGGAGGGTGGTTTTTTAGTGGATATTGATTAACTTTACTGCTGAAAGTCAGTGCAATAGCTGACTTTCACGCACTCAGGAGCGTGATGAAATACAATAACTATACCATCGGAAATACAATAACTATTAATCCTAATACCTATTCAGATTTATTATCATGAAGTACAGATTCTTTCTTCTCGGCGCGGCCGCAGCCATTATGGCCACCGGCGTTGCTGTCTATGCCACAGCCGACGCCTCGACCGAGTACAAGGCACCGGCCCGTGCAACCGCGACCCATCACATTCCCGGTACACTCGGGCTTGACGGCTGGAACTACGTGAAGTGCAGCTCAGGTGGCACGGAAGTGGGCTATGTAGTGGAAGGCGCCATGGCCGACGTGGATTTCACCTGCGACGAGACGGGCGTGTATGAGTTCAGTTGGACGTGGAGCTACGCCACAGGCGACGACGATGCCCTGATCGAGATCACCGACCTGACCACAGGTAATAAGGAGCTGACACAGACATGGCATATACTTGACGGCGCGTCGACCGTAAAGCTCAATGGCCTGATCACAGCCGGCCCCAAGAACATCAAGTTTACTTTCATCCACAACTCCACCAAGAACCAGTACACAGGCAATTATACGGCACCTGTTTTCACGAAGATCGCCGACGAGTATGTGGAGACCGAGGCACCCGCCGGATGGGACGTAATCCCGGGCGTGCTCGACATCACCCACTGGGCTTACTACAATGGACTCCGGCTTGAGAACAATAACACAAATGTGGGCTACGCCGAAAACGGCGGATATTGCACCAATCAGTTCTACTGCACCGAGCAGGGTGTGTATCAGCTCAACATCGACTTCTACTGGTTTCAGAATCCGGGTGATTTCATCGTGACCATCACCGACCAGGCTACCGGAAAGAAGGAGGTAGAGACATCCTATCACTTCGAGGGTAAACATGATGCCGAAATCCTTCTGAAGGGACTGATCACCAAAGGGCGCAAGGACATCCGCTTTGACCTTGTGCGCGACGGCGGCGGTTTCCTCGTCAACTGGAAAGTGCCCGAATTTGTGAAGGTAGGCGAGAAATTCGCCTCGATGGAAGACTTCACCGTAGCCGACGGTTCGATCCTTCCGACCCAACTGGACGGTTATGACTACGCTTACAATATCCCTATGGATTATGCAGGAGCGAAGGTGACTTTCACTCCCGGCGTGATCGGTGCTGATGCAGTAGTGACTGCCGGCGGCGTGGAAGTGACCGACAATGGCGACGGTACATATTCCATCCCTGTTCCGGCAATGAACGCCGAGACAGTGGTAAACGTAGCTCTTGAAGCTGACGAGGATGCCTATATCGACAAGGATACCTATTCCATCCGTTTCTTCCGCATAGGAGGTGAGATCCTCTCGGGCCTGACCGTAGATGAGTTCGCTCTCGACGCCGAAGCTATCGCTACGCTCAATGATGGCGAGGCCCTCGCACTCAATGACTATATCTTCACGGCCGTGCCGGAAGTGAACGCCACATTTATGGACGGCTCCACCGTAGCCGCCGAGGTAAGCGTGGAAGGCACTGTTGCCACCTATACCTTCAAGGGCGTGGCCGGCGACAAGGAGAAATCATATACCATGACTGTAGACGGCCTCCATCTCTTCACTCCCGAAGCCGATGACAAGACCGGTACCCTCAGATATGAACCGAGTTACAGGCAGGACGACGGTAACTGGAGCGACGGCAAATTCACATTCGGCCCCTGCAACGACGGCTGGGGAGGCAGGCAGTTCAAGGTATCGGGCCACCAGTTCACCCTTACCTGTCCCGCCGACATGAAGATCAAGCAGCTAACCTTCGCGTCGCTTCTTGACAATTACACTCCCGGCAAAGTCACTGCCGTGACATCAGAAGGGGCCACAATCTGGCTCCCCTCGGCAAGCAGCTTTGTCAATGGAAGCAGTTATGACCTTGTAATCAATGTGGAGAATCACGTTGCAGGCACTCCCTTCGTGATCGAAATCGAGGGTGGCGGACAACCCGCAATGTGGTTTGACTTCGTGTATGAGACAGTGGAACTCAACGTGGCTCCCGAGCTGCAGAGGACTGCCATCACCGACCTCACCGGAAAGAACCATGCCGTTGTCAGCTTCACCTTCAATACCGAGATAGAGCCTGCCGAAGTGGAATTCAACGGCGGCGTTGCCGCTTCCCATGTGACCGGAACCACCATCAGCTTCCCGCTGTGGGATCTCGAATATGAGACCGAATATACCCTGACTCTCCCCGCCGGCTCGATCAAGGACCTCTACGGCAACCTCACCGATAAGGATTACTCCTGCACCTTCACCACCGGAAAGGAGAATGATATGGCTTCGATCGATGCCGATCGCTTCATCGCCGTTGAAACAGTAGAAGAACTTCGCGCGGCAGTGGAATCACTCTCGGCCACCAACTCGTCAGCCGATGCCCCCACTACAATTATCTATCTCCACAACGGTGACTACGATCTGGGCGACCAGGGCCATCTTGATGTGAACAATGTATACAACGTCAGCTTCATCGGTCAAAGTCAGGAAGGCGTGCTCATCCACGGCTCGCGCACCGGTATCTCCAACCCGATTCTGTCGACCCGCTACTCCACCAATATCTACATGGAGAACTTCACGGTGCGCAATGACCTCGACTTCGGAGCCGAAGATCGCGCAGGTGTAGGCGTGGCCCACTACGGCGGCAATCTCGACATAATGAAGAACGTCACCCTCCAGAGTATTCAGGACACTCAGGTTACAGGCGAGCGCGGATATTACTACAACTGTACTATCCACGGCGGCGTGGACTATATATGCGGCGGTGGCGACCATTACTATGACCGCTGCACGCTCATTCAGGAAACCGGCGGCTACATCACCGCTCCCGCCACTTCTGCGGCCCAGAAGCACGGATATGTATTCGTAGACTGCACCATCCAGGGCCCCGGCAGCTACACGCTCGGCCGTCCCTGGCAGGGAGAACCCCGCTGCTGCTTCATCAACACCGTGATGGAGACTCTCCCCGATCCTGAAGGATGGAAAGGGATGAGTGACGGACTCACCACCCACTTCTATGAATACAATTCCAAGGACGCCGCCGGCAACCTCATCGATCTCTCGACCCGTAAGGTACCCTCGGGCAGCGCCAACCAGTATACACCCGTTCTGACCGCCGAGGAGGCCGCCTATTTCACCCATCGCAACGTGCTCGGCTACTCCGACAGCTGGGATGCACAGGCCACAGTGGCTGAGTGTGATGCCCCGACGTTGAAACTCACCTCAACGGGTCTTGAATGGAACGAGATCAAGGGTGCAGCAGGATATATCGTTTATGTCGACAACAAAGCCGCCAAGTTTACCACTGAAACGACCCATGCGTTTACTGCACCCGCCGCCGTGATGGCAGCAAACGCTGCTTCCCACGAGTATAAAGTGGCCGCTGTCAACGCCAACGGCGCCCACGGCATACTCTCGTCGGCTGCCAGCGACGACACCACCGGTATCGAGTCAATCACCGCTGCTGCCGAGGCTGATGCTGTATTCTACAACCTCAACGGCCAGCGCGTGGAAAATCCGTCGGCCGGCATCTACATCATGCGCCGCGGCACCGAGACCACCAAAGTAATTATCAGATAACCAACCGGTACAATTTCTAATTCTTCAGCGCGTCCGCGCCGGGAGCATCTGCCCGGCGCGGACTTCATTTTGCCGGTCCGGGAGAGGGACTTATTGTATATTTTAACTAAAAGTGAATTAAATTTTGGATTTTTAAATATTAAGTACTACCTTTGCAATATCTCACACACACGTAACCGTTAACCTTACCTTCTTACATCTATCACACCAGAACCGATAGCGACATGAATATTAACATGATTCTCAACATATTAGGAGTGTTTATCTCCTGCATATTTCTGACGGGTGTCCTTATCCCTCAGATACTTCTCATTGCGTTTCGCCGCAAGCTGTTTGATGAAGTTGACGAGCGCAAGATCCACAAGGGCACCATACCGCGCCTCGGCGGCATCGCATTCCAGCCGGTGATCGTGTTCTCGATATTCGCGGCTCTGGGAATCAACATCTATTGCGAAAACACTGAATTCGTCAGCTGCTTCCTCGACGATGCCATGCTCATCATCACTACATTCTGCTCGCTGCAGCTACTTTACCTTGTGGGTGTGGCCGACGACCTTATAGGTATCAAATATCGCGCCAAATTCGTAGCCCAGCTCATCTGCGCGGCAATGCTGCTTCTCGGCGGGGTGTGCTTCAACAATCTTCACGGTATCTTCGGCATCTATGCCTGGCCCGAGTGGATCTCCTATCCGTTTACGGTCGTGGTGATGGTGTTCATCTTCAATGCCATAAACCTCATCGACGGTATCGACGGCCTTGCCTCGGGGTTAAGCTCGATAGCCTGTGCCATCTACGCCGTAGCATTCTTCCTCATCGGCGAGTACATCCTTTCGATCCTTGCCATGGCTACCTTGGGAGTGCTCATTCCGTTCTACTATTACAACGTGTTCGGTAACCCCGATAAACACAGCAAGATATTCATGGGCGACACAGGCTCGCTCACCATAGGTATCATCCTCTCGGTGCTCGGCACAAAACTCTTCGACTATGACGGAGATATCGAGGGCGTAAACGCATCGGTGATCGCATTCTCGCCGCTGATCGTACCTTGCTTCGACGTGGTGCGCGTCTATCTCTATCGCCTGCGTCACCACACCAATCCCTTCACGCCCGACAAGAACCACATCCACCACCGGATGCTCAAAGCCGGATTCTCACAGCGCGGCGCGATGGTGACGATAGTACTCGCCTCGTTGCTGTTCACGATATTCAATATCCTCCTGTCGCTGGTCATCAACATCAACTTCGTGGTACTGATCGATGTGGTGGCATGGATTCTCCTTGTATATTACCTCGCCAAGCGTGCCCGCGCCATCAATAGCTGACGGCCACGGCAACAGTCTCATCAATACCTACTACGGGGAAAGTGACACGGTAAATGATGCCACGCGCCGTGACAACACCATCATCGAGGGCGGTGCAGTCAATCTCAGCAAGCGCCAGTCCGGGTGTCATCGCAGCTTTATAAACGGCCTCTTTTGCTGTCCAGACCTTAAGCAGATCAAGGGAAGAAGTAAAGACCGCTGCCTCGACAGGAGAAAGAAACCTGCTGCTGACACGCTCAAGCTGAGCCCGATACGTCTCCACGTCTACTCCTATCGACAACTCATCATCGTCGGCGACTACCACCGCCACCGTGGTGACGGAATGGGAAATGGAGACCCGTTTCCTCTGCCCGGCAACTGTGATCAAAGGCGCTCCCGTCGGCTCATGAGCATATACCACCTCACTTCCGAATATTTCAGCAAGCAAAGCGCCCACGGCGGCACGTTCACGCCCACTGCGTGACTCGCATCCGGTCATGGGCAAAGGGGCGGTAAAAAGTTTCATCGCAGGGAGCGGAGCAAAGTTTCCACATCGCGGGTCACGCAGTCCACAACCGGACCTATGGAATCGGGCTGAAAACCGTCGACCACGTTGACCATAAGCGTGCCCGTCACCACATCGCGTGGCGACACGGCGATGAACTGCACCGGAGTGGCAGTGCCTGATCCGGTGACAAGAATACGACAGTCATATCCGGCCGGAGTGGAAAATTCAAGAAGTTCACCCGGGTTACCGCCCGAGTTCAGGGCCATGCGCTCAAGGCGGTTGTCCACCACCCTACTTACAGTATTTTCAGTCACCGGAGTGACACTGCAATAGATCGTCGCCCCTCCGAGCGTGGGATATATTATATCAACCCATGTGGAAGGGCCATCGGGACGCTTCCTGAACACCCTGGCAGCAGAGTTTGTGACGAGGGTCACGCCGCCGTCGACCACCATGGTGTCATATTCAGCGGCGGGAATCTCGATGCGGTGGAAAGCGCGTGGCCGGGGAACTGGGTTATCCTGACCGCTATTGCCTGTGCATCCGCAGGCAAGAAGGAGGGCGAGGGCAATGAATTCAATTCTCATTGTTGACAGGACGCGACTGGTCCGATTGAAGTTCGGGCATGACCTTTACCCTGACGTTGGCTATACGGTGGTTCTCGATCGACAGCACCAGGAATCTGCAACGGCCATAGACTATTGATTCCTTTTCCTTAGGGAAATCCCCCTTGATGGCAAGAAGCATACCGGCGAGCGTCTCGCAGTCCTCGGTCACAGCAGCATATTCCTCTTCATCCTGTCCGGTGATACGCAGGAAATCGTTGAGCAATGTCTTGCCGTCGAAAATAAAAGTATTGTCGGGGAGACGGCGGTAATTCTGCTCCTCGTCGTCATACTCGTCGTTTATGTCACCTACGATTTCTTCAAGCACGTCTTCGAGTGTCACGATGCCCTGTGTACCACCATACTCGTCGACCACTATGGCAAGATGCACCCGCCGCTTGCGGAAATCTTCGAGGAGGTCATCGATCATCCTCGACTCAGGTACGAAATAAGCCTCACGCACGAGCGACTGCCACTTGAAATCAGCAGGACGCTTCTCGATATAAGGCAGGAGGTCACGGGCATAAAGGACACCGCGTATATCGTCCATCGACGTGTCAAAGACCGGAAGGCGGGCAAACCCGGTCTCGATTATAACCTTCATCACCTCGTCGAAATTCAGGTCAATCTCAAGGCCGGTGACATCGACGCGCGGCGTCATCACTTCCGATGCGGTGCGCTCGCCGAATTTCAGGATGCCTTCGAGCATCTCCTTGTTCTCGCCCGGCGATACACGGGCTATTTCGAGCGCCTGCGAGAGATCATCGGTCGTAACGGTCGACGACTTCTTCTGCACGACCTTGTTGACTATCACCGAGCTGCCCACGAGGATCGACGACAGGGGATAGAACAGTTTCCTGAGCAAGTCGAGCGCCGGAGTGGCCATGCGGCACCACGAGAGGTTGTTGGAGTTGGCATACAGTTTGGGTAGGATCTCACCGAAAAGCAGGATGAGAAATGTCAGCAATACCGTCTGCAGTATAAAACTCATCACCGCGCTCATACCCGAAAAGATTGGGCCCAGGGCGAAGTTACAGAGTACTACGATTGTGACATTGACTAGATTGTTGGCTATCAGTATTGTGGCGAGGAGCCGCTCGGGAGCGGCGATGAGACTGAGTGTACGGCGGCCGCTTTCGGTTTCTTCGAGTTCCTCACACTGCCGGGTGGTAAGCGAGAAAAAGGCAATCTCGCTTCCCGAAATGAAACCGGATATGAACAGGCATATTACGGCAATTATCAACGCCACTATCTCGCTGCCGCCAAACGTGATAGCCGTAAGGTTTATTAAGTTGAATATCATGCCGCCCGCAGTGGGGCATGGTAAAGGGTCGGTGTCCAAGGTGAGATGGAATTAGTGAAACAATCGCCCTGCGGTATGCAAGGCTTAATCGTCGGCAAATTTACTAAAAATCCTGCGTATGTGCAAATTTTTAAAAGCGACCGCCGCACTGCCCGTTGAAGAGCAATGCGGCGGAGGAAATATTATAACTATATTGTTAGATTAATTAGTAAAAAGCATCCTACCATTGTCAAAAAAAGTGGACCAACAATCAGCAGTTTGCCAAGCAAATTTTTCGGTATCTAGAAGTTTAACCTTAATTGACACGACACCATTTTCCAATGTGTAATTGCTAAAAGACCACTCAGCGGTTTCAGGATAATACGAAAGTTTAGCAGGATTAGTGCTGTTACTTGTAATTTCATCGATATTGCAATTTCGGAAAGCACACCAGCTAATAAGGGAAAGTGACTTGCCGAGATTAACCTTTGCGAGTGGATTCCCCTGAAAAGAATAAGCTCCTAAGGACTCAACCAGATCGGGGATAGTAACTTCCGTCAGCGAGCAGCCATTGAAAGCGTAATTGCCGATGAAGACAAGATTGGAGGGAAGTACTACACTGGTAAGGTTGGCACAGCCGTCAAATGCGTGGATGTCGATGCGGAGCACGGTGTTGGGGATGTCGACCGAAGTAAGTTCGGTGCAGCTCATGAAAGCCCTTGCTCCGATCTTGGTCACCTGATAGCGACGGTCGCCACTTTCGATAGCGCCGGGAATCACCACGTTGCCGATATAGTTACCAACAGTCACGGTGCAGGTGTTGTCGTCGCCGAGGATGTAGTTGATACCGTCCACAGCAACAAAGGCGGGTGCATCATCGTCATCATCGTTGCAAGAAGTCAAAGCAAACGAACCAAGACCGAGCATCACCATGATAAATGCCTGAAATACTCGTAATTGAAATTTCTTCATTGTCAGATGAGAATTTGGAATTATTAAATTTTAAATTTTTTCGACAAGAGAATAAGCTAAGTGACAATTCAACACTGAAATGTACTTTTGGAAAACAATTTTGAATCCGGAAATGTAATTTTTTCCGAAAACTTTTGCAAAGATATATAAAAAATCACAAATCTTAGCCGAAATATGCGATTTTTTTTCTTTTCGGGCATTTTTTGCTTCCCCATGGGGCTTTTTTGTCACTCCTGACGGGCGGTGATTTTTGGCCACCGATAAAAAAATTGCTAAATTTGTGGCGCGACTGTGTTTTCAAGAAATGAAGATATTCTTTAAAAATCTTTTCCAACTCATCCTCCATCCCGCCCACGGATGGGAGGACATCGCCGCCGAAAATGTCTCGGCACGAGGCCCCGCATTCGGCGGACTGTTCCCGCTGATTATCCTGGCGTCGCTGAGCGTGTTCATGGCGCCTGTATATCACTCTGAGGTGTCGACGGTGCGTCTCGTGATCGACGCAATCGCCACCTTCACCATGTTTTTCCCCTCCTATTTCATAGGTACTTTCGTGCTCGTGATGTTTCTGGGACCTTCACTCAACGAGCCACTCGACGAGAACCGGTGCCGCACCTTCGCGCTCTACACCATCGGCCTGCTTGCCCTGATTTCACTGATCCTCAACTGCCTGCCGTTTCTTGAGACATTCGGCATGTTTATGCCCGTCTACGTAGCAATAATCCAGTGGAAGGGAGCGCTTTACCTGAATGTCAAGCCTGAGCGCACGGGCCATTTCATGCTTTTGGCGGTGCTCGGAGTCCTCATGCCCCCATATCTTATTTACTTCATTTTCTCAATGATAATGCGATGAATTTCAAGGATGTCAATATAAAGAACAAGCGTGCCACCTATGACTACGCGATTTCCGAGACCTTCACTGCCGGCATAGTGCTGACCGGCACTGAAATCAAGTCCATCAGACTTGGCAAGGCTTCGCTGGTCGACACATTCTGTTTTGTGGACCGCGGCGAAGTGTGGCTGAAAAACATGTATATCGCCGAATATTCCTACGGCACATACAACAATCACCTGGCCCGACGCGACCGCAAGCTCTTGCTGACACGCAAGGAGATAGCCCGCCTCGAAAAAACAGGCAAGGAATCGGGCTTCACTATCGTGCCCTTGCGGCTGTTCATCAACGACCGCGGACTCGCCAAAGTGGTGATAGGTATCGCCCGCGGCAAGAAGGAATATGACAAGCGCCAGAGCATACGCGAGCGCGAGGATAAACTTGCAATGGCGCGGATGTTTGAGAAATAAAATTACGGAAAATATTTTTAAACTTTTTAACTTATCGGGGTCGCGGGGTGGCTCATGGTGCGTCTAATTTTGCGGTAAAATCAATAATCGCAACGATATGGGCTTTTGGAATTTTTTAGGAGGCTTTGCCTTGTTTAATGTGATCTGCGACATGTTATCGGGCCGGTCGAAACAGTCGTGCTACTCCACCCGCAATCGTCGTGGCTATATAGCCGAATACCCTGACTATCCCGATGTCGACGACCTGCAGGACCGGATCGATGCTCTGGAGGACAGGCTCGACGATGCCGACGCGATTTCTGACCGCTATTACGACCTTCAGGATCGCATTGATGATCTTCAGGACCGCATTGACAGTCTTGACGACCTGGACTACGTTCAGGATGAACTCGACTATCTGCGCGATGAACTCGATGATACAGACCTGGACCGCGACTTCGACGATTACTGATGACGGCCGGTATCATGATGTCAACATGGCACTCCCGGCCGTCACTCAGTCACTCAGGAAGACGGATTTGGAAATCCAAAAACTTTTCGTTATATTTGCAATCCGAAACAAACTGTATTTTAATCCGTTACGTTAGACAGGCAATAGATTGACACCGATGAATGACTTTGACAGCAGGAAACTGATGGAACAGGTTTTGTACATCCTTTGCAAAACCGGAGGCACTGACTTCTACCATGTTTTCAAGATACTGTATTTTGCTGATATGACGCATCTGGCAAAATGGGGTTGCGGAATAGTGCCTGACGAATTTCGCGCTCTTAAATACGGGCCTGTCCCCACCCGCCTTTATGATGCGGTAAAGGAACTTGCCCGACCACGCATGAAGCTCGCCGAGGAATTGTCGGAAGTGGCTCAATTTGCCGGTGAAGATGCTCCCAATGTCCTGCTGCCCAGGAGGGAAGTTAACATGGCCCTTTTCTCTAAATCGGAGATTGATGCATTGGATCAGTCGGTACGTGAACATGAATCGATGACTTTCGGCCAACTCATGAGTAAGTCCCATGACTCAGCCTGGGATGAAGCCTACCGGAATGTCAACGGCAATAATGTGATCTCGCCGGTGTCGATGGCCAGGGTGATGAACGCCGATGATGCGATGCTGGAATATATACGGGAGCAGATGCAAATTGATGCGGCGCTGCAATGATGAAGATTTCCGATGCTCTCAGTGACGCGCAGCTCTCGCGGTTGGCCGAGAAAACTGTAAAGATTGGTGATGTGTATGAGATCACCATGACCGAAGCCAACGGGATCAAGCCGAAGCCCGGAGATGAGTCACGTGACAAGTATTTCGTCGTACTCGGTTTTGATTCCTCCGGAGCCGCTTATGGTGGAGTCATCATCAACTCCCATATCAACAGCAATCTCCCGGGATATATCAAGATGTATCACATGCCTGTCAAG
The DNA here is from genome assembly GCA_964546905.1 of uncultured Staphylococcus sp. Classification (GTDB taxonomy): domain Bacteria; phylum Bacteroidota; class Bacteroidia; order Bacteroidales; family Muribaculaceae; genus Duncaniella. The sequence continues at coordinate 41,923 of CAZJKU010000013.1, read as the reverse complement.
CAGTCGAAATATCCGTTTCTCAAGTATGACTCTTTTGTGGATTGCCTGCAGCTGAAGACTGCTCGTCTACATAAGTTTGATGAATGGAATTATCTGGGTGAGATTGACGGTTATGACGTGGAGTTGATCATCGGCACCATAAAGGAAAGTCCCAGGGAAAGCAAGGAGCATCTTGCCCGGTTCGGACTGTGACGCGATGCAATCCGACCACCTTTATTTATTAGCAGTAACAACAATAATCCTTTTACCATGGCATTGATACCGCGCTCGTTCAGCGAGCTTCTTGACTGTATCTTTATCATTCCGCCCTATCAGCGGGGCTACCGGTGGGACGAGGAGCAGGTGACCGCCCTGCTCGATGATTTTAAAGAGTTCGTCCTTTCTTGTCAGATGCCCGGGGGCGCGCCCGGCGACAGTTTTTATTGTCTGCAGCCCATAGTGGTGGTTCCGGCAGGAGATAACGATCCCGGCGACCCCGACGACCCCTCTACTCCGCTGCGTGGCCGGTATGCGGTGATCGACGGCCAGCAGCGGTTGACAACAATCTATCTCCTTCTCAACTATCTGGAGCAGTTCAGGCTGGCGCAATACAACATTTTCCTGCTCCTTATGCCGGCGCGTAAGGAGCAGGAGGATTATCTCTCGGAAGGCGTGTATAAGACCGAGTCGCCGGCGGCTAATGATTACATTGATAATTTCTATATCCGCCGAGCTTATGAGACGATTGAACAATGGTTTAAAAAGCCGGAGAATCAATATCAGAAAGGGCCTTTCGTAAGGATTCTGACCGAACCTGTGCAAAACTATAACCAGCAAAACGTCAGGATTATATGGTATGAGATAACCGACATGTCGGCCCCCGAGGCATTCCGCCGTCTCAACTACGGCAAGATACCCCTGCGCTCGGCCGAACTTGTCAAGGCCGTGCTCCTGCAGAGCGGGGGCGCGAGCGAGAGCGCCCCTTTCCGCCGGGCCGTGGAATGGGACATGATGGAGCACACGCTAAATGATCCGAAGTTATGGTCGATGCTCGTGGATGCTGACGAGGATGGCGGGACCCGCATGGAACTGCTCCTCGACTTCGTGGCCGACGATCTCAACCGGGAGATGAAGACGGTGACACCCGAGGGCGTGGAGAAGCTGCCATTCGTCAGGAAACCCGAGCCGAAACTTGCCTCCGACCCCGATGCCCGCGACTACTTCAACTATCACGTTATCAACGAGTACATACAGCGCAACGCCAAGAATCCTCACAGCCGTGAAGCAGCGATAGAGGATGTATGGACCCGCATCCGCGACACGTTTAATCTCGTCACCAACTGGTATGACGACCGCACTTGGTATCACCTCATAGGCCTGTTGCGCATCCTGCGCGGCAAGAAAGGCAAGAAAAACCGCCGGGCGTTTGTAAGAGATATCTATTCCAAGGCTTATGCCGGTGGCCTCCCGGTGACGAAACCGTCGTTTACCGAGGAGTTGCGCTCGGCGGTGGGCGCCGCCATTAAGGTGACGGAGCCGGTAGAGAAACTTAATTATCATGACCATGACAAGGCTATCAGAAATATCCTGACTGCTGTCAACGTTTATGTTGCCAACGGATCAACCGACACCTCGGCCCGGTTCTCATTCGGTGATTTCGAGAAGTATAATGTGACGAGCCTCGAACACATCCACCCGCAGAACATCACCACCGACGACGGCTACGACGAGTTCTGCCGATGGTTTGGCAACCGCCTGGTTGCCTATGCTTCCCTTTCGGAGCAGGACTGGACCGACGCAGTGAAGAATTCCGTCCCCGGAATCACCGACAAGGATTTGCCCGAAAAAGTTGCCGAAATGAAGCGCGAGGTAGAGAAAGCATGTGGAAATATAAAGAAAGGAATTGCCGACAAGGCTACGTTTAAAAACGACAAAGAAGCCATTGACCGTAATGTGAAGATATTCGACCGCCTGTTTGAGGAACTGTCGGGAATATCGGAAGGCGAGCTCCACGGTATAGCCAATCTCGCGCTGGTCGACGGCCCCACCAACTCGGCTCTCCAGAACTTTTTCCTCGACCGCAAGCGAGGCATCCTGCGTGACAGGGAAACCGGAGGTCTCACCTATGTTCCCGCCGCCACCGCCATGGTGTTCAGCAAGGAATGGTCAGGCGACTCGCCGGGCGACATGAGGCTATGGCGCAAGACTGACCGCACCTGCTACCTGAATGAAATCCTCAAAGCCTACGTTTACTTCACTTCACCCGCCGCATCAAAATGAAAAGCCGCTACAACACATTCTCAGCCACCACGCCCGTGGCTATCCCCATAATACAGCGTGACTACGTGCAGGGATCGGATGCCAATGCCCGCCGCCGCGACAAGTTCCTGAAAGCCATCCTCAACGCTCTGCTTAAACCCGATGAGGATTTTGAAATCGACTTCATCTATGGATCGAAAAGCCACGAGTTTGTGCCTGTCGACGGTCAGCAGCGGTTGACCACCCTCATGCTTCTCGGATGGTTGCTCAACCAGCGGTCGGGCCGAAAATACACCTCATTGCTTCCACGTCTCACCTACCACACTCGCCCCTCTACCGAGCAGTTTGTGGCCCGGCTCCTCAGCTACGATCTTCCCGATGATGCGGGTAAGATCTCCCTACACTTCACCACGACTCCGGGCTGGTTCTCCCGCCGGTGGATGGAAGATGCGTCGGTAATGGCCATGCTGGAATTTCTCGACAAGGCCGACTCAATCCTCGCCCTGGAGAAGTACAGGAATCGAATCGACCAACTGGCTGCTAACTATTTCAACAGCAATCCGGTTACATTCGAGTTCCTCGACATGAAAGCGATGAATCTCAGCGACGACCTCTATATCAAGATGAATGCCCGCGGCAAGGCTTTGACCCCGTTTGAGAACTGGAAAGCCCGGTTCCAGCAGCAGCTTAAGAAGCGCTTCCCCGAGGTGAGGTATGAATATGGGGAGATTCCTGACCTTGAAGAGCGGCCTACGCTCCACGGCTACTTCGTCTATGCCGTCGAACACTCGTGGACCGACATGTTGTGGCGCATTGCCCTGTCGCGCTGGAACAGTCTCAGCGGGGAGCAGAAACGCGAGCAGTCCTATCCCCGCACCGACGACCTTTTCATGAGCATATTCAACTATGTGTCGCGGATGCTCTATTTCACATCGCTTTCAGGCGGAGCCGAGCTTGTCAAGGGCAAGGATATCACCCTACGCCAGCTCTATGAACTTGAAGAAGAGGAGATTCTCGACCGCCTGTACAGCGATGAAGGAAACGTGATCACTTTGTTCCGCATCCTTGATTTCTTTGTCGCTATCAACCGTCTTCCGGAAAAGAGTGCCGGATTCTTCGGCGGCATTTTCACTAATGAATACACTCCCGCTACCCGCTCCACGAGGGTAAATCTCTACAAGGATAACACACCCGACCTCTTCGAGCGGTGTATCAACAACAACCTCGACACGTTTTCCGAAATGCTGCTCTGGGCCGTGCTGCGCCGGCAGCTCGACTACTCCTCGGTGACGGTTGACTATGCCCGCATCGTCACGGCTATGTTGCGAGGGCGGCGACAGCGTCTTGTCAATGGCCTGAGTGTGCGCCCCGACATCAACCAGTCCGATTATTTTGCGATTAATCAGGCCGTCACTCAACTCCTTGCCGACGCCGACGTGCATCAGTCACTCGCCGCTTCGACCGACAACTATCTGCAGCACGAGCGCGACAATGAGAAGATGTATGGCGCCCCGGCCTATGATGCAATCGTGGCCCTCTCGGGTCACCCTGACCTGTATTATTGTTTCGACATCCTCCGCGATTCACTCGCCGAAATCAAGACTGCTGCCGACGCTTCGCGCTATGTGGAGCGATTCATCAGCCTGATGAAGATGGACAATGCCGCCCGCATCCGCCTGCTCAACCGCTACGGCTACCGTGGCATCAAGACTGCCACATCACTTTACTTCTATGGTGCGCCCTCAAAGTGGGACTTCATCTTCACATCAGGCAGCCTCATGACTGCCAAAGCGTTTACCGCGTGGATGAACGGCGGTGAAGAAAAGACCTTCAGCAGCTCGCAGCGGGGTTATTACATTCAGCGTTACGAGCCGTTTATCAAAGCTGTATTTTCGCCCTCCAACAATCCTCCACACTATTATTTCATCCACGGTGAAGGTAGCATCTTCACGGCCTGGGCTGTCAAGTCATATAGCTCGCGTCCCATCATGGGCTACAACACGTGCCCGTTTGCGTTCACGGTCTTTAAGGAGTATAAGGGAGGACGACTCGGCCTGTGGCCCGAGAGCTATTACAGCGACCACGGGGTGCTTTATGTCAACAATCCCGGTACCAACGAAACTAATATAATAATGGAATGTATCCCTACCGGCTGGAAGATCTCGGTTGACGACAGCCGGCGCAAGGTGAGCAGGAAATTTCTCAAGCGTTACGAAGCCCCCGACGGGTTCGCCGACAGCGATGGCGAGTTCTCCTTCTCGGGCCACGTGCTTCTCGATCTCCCGGGCGAGGACCGCATTTCCACCGCCCTGCGCTTCCTCGCCACCATAGAGGTATAAAGGAAAGGAGCGGCCGCTTCCGTGGTTGGGAAGCGGCCGCCCTGTATTTCATAACACTTAAAACCTTGGCTGAAGGGGGAAGGAATCACACATAGTCGGCGAAACGTTCCTGGAGGCGCTTGCGGGCAAAGAAGATGCGGCTCTTGACGGTGCCGAGGGGGAGATTCATCTTTTCGGCGATCTCGTTGTATTTGTAACCGGCTACGTGCATCGAGAAGGGGATGCGGAATTCGTCGGTCATAGCGTTGATAGCGGCTGTGATTTCGCCTGCGCCAAATGATCCTTCGGGAGTCTCGAAGCCTGAGTCCTGGCTGAGGTTGAGGTGGTAGAGGTCTTCAGTCTGATCAACTACGGTAGCGGCGCGCGAAGCCTTGCGGTAGTTGTTGATGAAGATGTTGCGCATGATTGTGAACACCCATCCCTTGAAATTGGTATTCTCGGCATACTTATCCTCGTTGTCAAGAGCCTTGAGAGTGGTATCCTGAAGAAGATCGTAAGCATTGTCACGGTTCTGGGTGAGCATCATTGCGAAGTTCAGCAGGTTGCTCTGGAGGTTCATGAGGTTGGATTGGAATTGTGAAGTTGCCATAATGGAATGAAGTGTTAGTGTTATTTTGACTGTGTTCGTTTGTTTGAACAGTTCAAAGTTACTGTCATTCTCCTTCACCGGAAATTATTTTGTGTTAAAATGGATTTAACATTTTAAAATAAATTTGTAAAATCATCTAACCACCTATAATTCAGAGGAATATATGGTGTAACATATTGTTGCAGGATTGTTACAGTATAGAAATTGTTACAGAATTGTTACTGTATCGGTCACTTTCCACGTCATCACATCGGTAGAGAATATGTCGCCGAACAGCCTAATGATTTCGCCCGCATCCACCCCCGGGTCAAAGAGATGGAGCGTCACCAGGAGGCGGGTAGTCGACGGGGTGACAGCCGTGCGCGGGGTATCGGAAGTGGGCGTTCCGAACGGTCCGGCAGCATCGCGTATCAGAGGCATCCCCTCGATATTAATTTCGCCGCGGCCTATACCCTCGTAAGGTTCTCCGCCGCGGCCTATGGCGACGGTAATATCGTCGCCTTCGATCTTGTCCATGTCAAAGCATCCCACTGAGCAACCCGAGGTCAGCGACAGGATATTGCCGCGGTCCACGATTTCGTTGACGGTGTAAAGTCCGAGTCCCTTCACGATGCGTCTCATCAGCTGCTCCTGACTCGGGCGGTAGCGGTTGGGGTCCTTGCCACATATCTTATATGCGCGGCGCGTGGCGGCAATGGCGGGAATCTTGTTTATGTCGGGCAATTGCAGTGAGGAGGCTATCTTCTGCTCCAGTTCCTTCATGGCCGCGGAGGTGGCAGGGGTGGTGGGCGTGACCGTGACGCCGGTCACTATTGTCATCAACCGGTATTCAGGCAGCTTCGAGGCAAGCTCGGGAGAAATGTGTACTACGGGTGTATTCATGTGAGCAATATTTCCGCAAATATAATAAGAAACCGTCAAAAAACACAATCGGGCTGTCGTCCCGACAGCCCGATTGTGTTTTAACCTTAATCTAATACCATGAAAACACAGTGCAAATGTTGTAACTATGTCTTTATAACCGCCGGGGCAGCCAAAAGTTCGGCCGCAGCGTTGTGTTTAACTCTCTTTAACATATTTCAACCGAAAATAATTACTAATTTTATCCCGAAAATTCATCACTTGCCGTCGCGACCGCTGTCACGACGGATGAACCAACCTCACCATATTTACGCCAACTGCATGGATATCAAAATTTTAGTCATTGACGACGAAGAAGCGCTGTGTGAAATCCTCAAATTTAACCTTGAGAAAGAAGGTTATGAAGTGGACACCGCATATTCAGCCGAAGAGGCACTGACGATGGACTTGAAGAAATATGACCTGTTCATTGTCGACATCATGATGGAGCGGCTTTCAGGATTTGACTTCGCCAAGGCTCTTCGCCAGAACAATATCACCGAGGACACTCCCATCATCTTCTGCTCGGCCCTCAACGGCGAGGACGATACAGTGATGGGGCTCAATATCGGTGCCGATGATTACATCACCAAGCCATTCTCGGTCAGCGAGATGCTCGCGCGCGTCAACGCCGTGCTGCGCAGGGTGCGCATGACCAAGAAAGCCGCCGAGGCTGAAAAAGAGACAATCTACGAGCCTGCGGTGACCTACAAGACACTCTCTATCGACCCCAACGAGAAAAACTGCTATCTCGACGGCGAGAAAGTGCCCCTGACCAAGACCGAACTCGAAATCCTCTTTTTCTTCCTCACCCACCCCAACCGCATCTACTCCCGCGAAGAGATCATCCGCAACGTGTGGGCTGATTCGGTGGTTGTCACCAACCGCACAATCGATACCAACATAACCCGTCTGCGCAAGAAGATAGGAGTCTACGGTACCAATATTGAGACTCGACTTGGATTCGGTTATGGCTTCAAAGAGACGGATTAATTACCACTGGCGGCTGCTGATACCTATCGCCGCGCTTATCGCAGTGGTGGTGGGCGTTCTGGTATATTATCAGCTTTACCGCGAGTCTAAGGTCAGGGAGGAACTCTGCATCAAGGAACTCGAACTGATCCAGAACCGCATCATCTATGCCAAGCAGCGCGACGAGAATCCTCGCTCATTTCTCGACTTCGTGCCGAAATACTACCGCAACTCGCTCTATGAAGGGGTGAGGATAAGCGTGTTCGGCAGCAGCGGACAGCTGCTCTATTCTCAGGGCGAGCCGCTCCCTTACGGGTTGACCGAAGAGGATTTCGTGAAATTCAAGAAAGGGAAATTCCACCCCGACGATGCTACCCGCGAGGCTATCGATGACGTGATGTATTTCACCACCGTCACGTCTCAGGACGGCGACATCTGCATCATGACCGCGCTCCCAAAGAGCGAGGACCTGACCAACGCCGTGGGCCTCGACCGCGACCGCTGGACGGTGATCTTGCTTCTGATACTCATTTCAGTCATCATCACCTATTTCTATACCCGCACGTTGACTCGCAGCGTGTCGATGCTGAGCGAGTTTGCATCACAGGCATCGCAGGGTTACAAGGGCGACAAGGAGTACAACTTCCCCCACAACGAACTCGGCGACATCTCCCGTGAGATAGTGAAGCTCTACACCGAGAGGGAGAAAGCCTTCGAGCAGATCAACCGTGAGCGCAAGGTGGCCATGCACGCCATCGAGGAGCGCATCAACACCACCCGCCAGATCACCAATAACGTCAACCACGAGATCAAGACCCCCGTGGGTATCATAAAGGGTTACCTGGAGACCATCATAGGCAATCCCGACATGGACGAGGAGTCGCGCAAGCGATTTCTGGACCGTATGCTCATCAACGTGGACCGTCTCTGCAACCTTCTCAACGACATCTCCACCATGACTCGCCTCGAAAACGGAGCCGGAAAGATACCGCTGGAACAGGTCGACATGCACGACCTCATCTATCAGCTCGACAACGACCTCCAGGCTTCGGGAATCGCCGGCGACATGAATTTCAGCTACTCGGTGCCGTTTGACTGCAACGTCAAGGGCAACTACGGCCTGATTTCGGGCATGATCAACGGTCTCGTGCGCAATGCCGCCATGTATTCGGGCGGCACTGAGATGGGATTCCGCCTCGTGTCGGAGAGCGAGCGTTTCTATGTGTTCTCGTTCTACGACAACGGAAAGGGTGTCAACGACGAGCATCTCGCCCACCTCTTCGAGCGCTTCTATCGCGTCGATGCCGGCCGCTCGCGCCAGAAAGGCGGCACAGGACTGGGCCTCTCTATCGTCAAGAGCACGGTGGTGTCGCTCGGCGGAACCATTTCCGTCCACAACCGCTCCACCGGCGGCCTTGAGTTCATCTTCACCCTTCCCCGCTGGGAAGCGTGACGGCGGAGTGATCCGTCGATCCGATCCGATACCTTAATTATAACTTGATATCATGAACCTTACTTTGAAACGCCATCTTGCGTGGCCGGCTGTCATGGCCGCTGCGGCAAGCATCTGGGCTGCAACGCCCTACACTTACATGAGCGAAGGATTTGAGGACGCCGTTTGGCAGCAGGGAAAGGCTACCGTCGAGGCTCCGACCGGACAGTGGACCGTCAACAAAAACAAGTCCACTACCGCCGAGGCCCATTCAGGAGCCGCCTCGCTCGAATTTACCGCCAAGGACGGCATCATGACCCCGCTGCTCGACCGCGGTGCAGGAGCACTCGTGTACTACGCCCTCGACACCAACCGCCAGGTCTATGTCGAGAAATCAGCCGACGGCAGCAACTGGACCGAAATCGAGACCTATAAGGAGACGACCCCGTGGACGCGTCACATAGTCATGGTCAACGACCCTGATTGCCGTTACCTGCGCCTGCGCATCGGCTCCAACAAGCAGTTCTATCTCGACGACCTTCTCGTGACCCTCCCCGACGGCACCGACGGCGAGGGTAATTCCATCGTCACGATGCTGGATCTCCCTTATTTCACCCATACGTTTGAAGACCGTACAACCTATCCTTCGTCAAAGGATGATGCCGCGACCGAGGTAACGTTTGACGTAGCGGGCCAGGGAACATGGAAATACCTCAACGCATACCGCAACACCAACGCGTCATATATCACCGATGGCTCGGCAGCCTCGCTCCGACTGCTGAAAAACGGCTCTTACGTCATCACCCCCGTCCTGCCCCAGGGTGTCGTGGCCGTGAGGTTTGACGAGGGGTGCACCAATAAGAAACTCACCCTCTATACCTCGACCGACAGCGGCGAGACCTGGGAACCGGCGCGCAACATCGTCAGCGACACCCATAACGAGATACTCCTCTACGACCCTGACATAAACCGTGTGAAGATAGCCAACGAAAGCACTTCCGATGCCGACATCGATAATCTGACCGTCACCGCCTATCCTGCCGGAACGCTTGCCACCGTCACTACCGGCGACGCCACCCGCATCACGGCCTCGTCGGCTCAGGTTCCCGTCTCGATCACCGATCCGGGCGACCGCGCTATTACCGCGGCCGGAGTCTGCTGGGCCGTGGATGGGACTCCGTCGGTTGCCCAAAACACTGTGGAAGGCTCCGGCACATCTTTCCGCGTGGCCCTCAAGGGTCTTCCCGCGTCCACCGCCATCAGCTATTGCGGTTATGCCGTGTCGCTTGCCGGCGTGGCCTACGGTGAGGTAAAGACATTCACCACCGCCGACGCCACCGCTCCCGTGGTTGAGGCCGCTCCCGTTACCGTAATCGACGACCTTACCACCGAGACCGTCGTGGCTGTCAGTGCCACTCTCAAGGTCACTGACGACGGTGGCGCGGCAGTAACTTCAGCCGGTTACATCGTGGAGACCGCAGGCGCTCCCGCCATGGTTGCCGCGGCTTATCACGTTGCCGACGGCACCTACGCAGTCACGCTCCGCCTGATGCCCGACACCCGCTACACGCTGACTCCCTACGCCACGAACCGCGTGGGCCGCACCTCGGCCTCTCCTGTCGAATACACCACCCCTGCCATCACCCTACCCGAATATCCCCATAATGTATATTACGTCGACCCCCTGGGTGATGACACTACCGCCGACGGATCGGAACTCCGGCCCTTCTACAGTCTTCAGAAAGCTGCCGATCTTGCAGTGGCAGGCGATTTTATCTATATCAATGCCGGTACATATAATTATTCCGCCCGCGTCAATCTCAAGGCCATCGGTGAAAGGAACTCGGGCCGCATATCCCTAATTGCCCGCAATGGCCGCGCCGTGCTTGACTACGGCGCGATGAGTGTAGGCGACAACAACCAGGGTATACGCCTCACCGGCAGCTACTGGTATATCTACGGCCTCGATATATGCAATGCCGGCGACAACGGCCTGCTCATCGAGCGCAACAAGCCCTCGGGTGGCGGTTATGCCGATATTGCAGCCAACACTGCCGAAGGTCATCACAACGTGGTGGAGAACTGCTCGTTCTTCCGCAATGCCGACACCGGACTGCAGATGAAGAACCTTGCCGCCTATAACCTCGTGATCAACTGCGATTCCTACTTCAACATCGATCCCGGCGAAGGCAATGCCGACGGTTTCGCCGTCAAGATCTCCCACGGCGAGGGCAACTATTTCTACGGTTGCCGCGCTTGGCGCAACAGCGACGACGGCTGGGATCAGTTCATCAAGAAGGAGGGCGGTTTCCCCGACGACATCACCACCACGCTCGACAATTGCTGGGCTTTTGAAAACGGTTATCTCGAAAACGGGCAGCCTTGCTCCGGCAACGGCAACGGCTTCAAGATGGGCAGCGACCAGGGCCGCAACAACGTGATCATGAACCGCTGTCTCGCCTTCGACAATCTCCAGAAAGGATTTGACCAGAATCACAATTCCGGCCACATGATCCTGAACAACTGCTCCGGCTACTCGGCAAAATATCTTGAAAACAAGAGCCATTACACCTATCGCCTTGACGAGCCTGTGGCTGCGGGTCACGAAATCCGCTTCACCAACTGCGTTGCAGTCAGCGACGGTATCGCTGACCGCAACGACAGCGAATACGCCCCTTATTCCATAAAGGGCGAGCAGATCACATGTGACTTCAACTGTCTCCCCGGCGACTTCGTGACTATCTCCACCGAGGGAACAGACGGGCCCCGCGATGCCGACGGCAACCTCCCCGATGTCGACTTCATGAAGATCCGCCCCGGCAACGACCGCCTGATCGACTGCGGTACCGCCGTCAACCCCTACCCCGGTGAAAGCGTCCACTCGCGTGGAATCACTTTCAGCGGCTCGGCCCCCGACCTCGGTTGCTTCGAGACTCAATCCGAGTCAGGCATCGATGAAATTGCTGCCGGCAGTGCGGCCGAGGATCTCGCGCTCAGTGCCACCGCCACCCGCAGCGGAGTGGTGATTCTGACCATCGAAGGCCTCGACGCTACCGCCGTCTCCACCGTAATGGCATGTGACCTTCAGGGCCGAGTGCTTGCCTCCGGCACCGTAAGCGGTGCCACCGGTTCGCTTCAGCTCCGTGGTCATCACGGCGCGGTGATCATCTCCGCCGCCACTCCCGCCGGCCTCGCCGCCGTCAAGGTCATCCTCTGATTCCTGATTATCCGTCTTTTATATATTGCCCGAGCCGCCCCGCGGCCCGGGCATATTTATATACTACCATCAGTCTATTGCAAACGGAATACAAAAATAGTTAATTGGAGTTAAATATTTGGGGGGGGGTAATTTTTTACCTACTTTTGACCCGGACTGTCATCTTTCTGCCGGTTCAGCATTTTAAACCTAATAAATATAAGAATCATGAAAGCCTGTATGCTCAGAATCCTGACCTTAGTTCTTATTGCCCCGTGCCTGTTGTTATCGTCATGCGGTTCTAAAAAATCCACATCCGCTTATCCCGATTACACAGGGAGAGGTACAGTACCTACGAGGGTGGAAGAGGTGACCGACGAATGTAAGGAAATGGCGCTTAACGCTCCTGCCTCGGAATTGCGTGCCTCGGGTTCAGCCATTTCTTCCAACCGTGACTTCGGCACCCATCAGGCAGTGCTTTATGCCAAGGCGGCTCTCGTGGCTCAGATCGAGTCGCTGACGCTGAATGTCATGAAAGCCTATCGCAGCGATACCCGCTCCAACGGTAAGATGACCAATGAAGAGGTAGTGAAGCAGGATGTGGGCGCGATGTCGGAACAGACTATCGAAAACTGCAAGGTGATATGCTCGAAAGTCTACCGCCTCTCTGACGGCACCTACGAGTGCAACGTGTGCGTAAGTATTCCGGCCCGGGATGTCGAGCAGGCTATCGGTGCAACGGTACTTACTGATGATGAACGGCTTAAGGTGGAATTCAACGCCGAGCAGTTCAGGAATTCCTATGCCGATGAGCTCAAGGCTTTCCGCGAAAAACAGATGAATAACCGATGAGAATGATGTCACGCAGGATAATCGCCGCAGCCTTGTTGCTGCTGATGTCGTGGACCGCCATGCTCGGAGCCGATTATTCCGACGGCATGAAGCCCCGCTGGCTCACGTCGTCGCTCCCTCAGCCTGTCTCGCCGGGATATATCTTCATTTCCGCGCAAGGCACCGGCGCCACCCTCGACGAGGCCAGGCAGCGTGCGCTGGTCAATCTCACCGCCCGGCTTGAACATGAGCGCGGTCTTGACATCACGAGCCGCATAAAGGTCAGCGAGCAGTCGACCCGCGCCGGGGGCCGGAACTCATCGGCCGTGTCGCAGACCTTTGACCTCGAATGTACCGAGAAAGGCAAGCAAATCACCCTGGTGACGCGCGTGATCGACGAGTACTGGAAATATGACAACGGCATCTACACCGTGGATCAGCTCTATACCGTCAATGACCGCAACGCGCCTCAGGGCACAGGCAGCTATGCTGACCGCATCAGGCTCACCACGCGCTACGGTGCAGCCCCGGTGTTTATGTCGCTCATTCCCGGCGCAGGACAGATCTACAAAGGGTCTACCCTCAAGGGAGGCCTCATAATGGGCGGTGCGGTAGTGTGTATTACCGGAATCGTCACGGGTCAGGTGATGCACAACAGCTACGTCAACAAGCGCACGGAGTACCCCAAGCACTTCGACTTCTACAACCGTAAGGCTACCGACTGGGGCAATGTCCGTAATGTATTCATAGGCGTTGGAGCCGCCCTGTATGTCTACAACCTCATCGATGCCGCAATCTCTCCCGGCCGGCGCAGGGTGATCGTGGAGCGCAATCCATCGGTCTCCTATTCCCTCTCCCCGGTGATGATCGGTGACATCTATGGAAATCCCGGAGCCGGACTGGCTCTGAACATCACTTTCTAACATTTAATTTACATCTATGACAAGAATTTTCAGAAACATCTTTATGCTGACACTCATCGCCTTGTGCCTCGGGGTAGTCAGCGCCTGTACCGAGGATCCCGCCACTACATCAGGCGTGATCTCAGGTAAGGTCACGATAGGACCCGCAGGCGATGAACCGCTCAGCGGAGTCAGTGTAAGCATTTCTCCCGTAGGACTTAACCGCTCGACCGACTATTACGGTGACTATTCATTTGATAACCTGGAGCCCGGCACCTACACCCTCCAGTTCTCGCGTACCGGTTACCAGACGGCCACCCGCACCGTCGCCCTCAAGGCCGGCGACGAAGTGCGTGTCGATGCAGTGCTGCAGCCTGCCGCATCGGTCCCTGACATGGAGCTCGTGCAGTCAACCCTCACATTTGACAAGGGCGTGAGCGAGATGACTCTCGGAATCCGCAATACCGGGACTGCGGCCACCTGCGACTGGTCGATCACGGGCATCACCGTGTCGTGGCTGAGCGTGACACCGCGCAACGGCTCGACCCGCAAGGGCAGTACATCAACGGTCAAGGTGATGGTCGACCGCTCCGCACTCCCCTCTACCGGCATCACGTCAACTACTTTCAATGTGGTGGGTGAAGGCTTTTCGCTGCCGGTATATGTTGAGGTCACCAACACTACTTCCGGTAATCAAGGTGAGGCCAAGGGCGAAATCAGAGGCCGCGTGACCGACTCCGAGACAGGAATGTCAATCACCGGTGCGACGGTTTTCATTAATCCCGGCTTTGTTTCAGCCACAACCGACAACAACGGTTTATTCACCTTCACCGATCTTACCCCCGGAAACTACACGATCGACGCAGCCGCCGACGGTTATAATCCCGGATCGGCCACCATCACTGTCAACGGTGGCGCCACATCAAGCGTGGTGATAAAGATGGTCAGGAAAAGTTCGGGCGGCGGTAACGATCCCGATCCCGGGCCCGATGATCCTGCCGTGGAGGATTACAGCAAGGCCAAGATAACGACCTGTGACTATCGCGTGAAGGTCAATATCGTGAGCTGCAAGCGATATGGCTCTACAGTGGTGTTTGATTACACTCTCATCAACGAGGGTCTGGGAGATGTGAATGACTGGCGAATCTATCCGCCAAACGCAATTTCCCTTATTCAAGGTGGCACTCGTTCATCGGTATGGACAAGTGATGGAAAAGAATATGTGGATAAAGTCGCGATGACCTTCCGTGACAAAACCACGGCTGGATCTACTGTCATTGCAACTTCGTTCCCCCAGTATGTACCATGTTCAGGGTCGGTTACAATTACTGATGTCAGTCCTTCAGCCAAGGAATTCAATTTGTATTTAGGTGTGTATGCTTACCCCAATTCCACCTACCACATGGCCTCCAGTGTGATAACATTCTTAGATGTGCCTATCTATTGATAAGAAATTCCTGAAAGGAATCTTAAAGCCGGAGAGCCGCTTCATGGTGGCTCTCTGGATTTTGTGTCTTGGTCAGGTGCTTTTCGCTCAGGACTTTGAAAGCTACCGCAACAGCGTGAAGGCCGGTTTTGAGAATTACCGGCAGGAAAAGAGGACAGCCTTCGAGCAATACCGTGACAGTCTCAACCGCGAGTTTGCCGCCGCTCTCGCCGGCCACTGGACTGAACGCGACGCCGCCTCCCGGCGGGAGCGTCCTTCTATTCCAGGTCCGTTCAAGCCTATTGCTTCTGACGGGACTATGCCTGATGAGGCGGTAGGAGTAGCCGCGGGGGAGGTCAAGGGTGAAAGCCTTGCGTCGCCTCCTCCTCCGGTGACACCTCCTCGCGGAAAGGGACGGAAAAATGTAACCGGATTTATCTTCTACAACACCCGTTGCGGTCTCGGGGCAGCTCCGCTCGCTGATCTTGGCCCGACGCGCCTTGACAACAAGGCAGTTGCCCGGCTGTGGGAGCGGTTTACGGAGTCGGAGAGCGGCCTCGTCGATGATTGCCTCGCGCTGCGCGATGACCTGAATCTCTGTGACTGGGGCTATCTGCAGCTCACCGGGGAAGTCTCACGGGTGATGATTCCCGATAACGAGGTTGCTGCCGGAGTGATGTGGGCATGGCTTATGTGTCAGTCGGGCTATGACGTCAGGCCCGCGATAGCCGACGGGACCCTTATACTGCTGTTCAACACCGACAGGGTTGTGTATGAACGTCCCGGCTACAACATCGATGGCCGCACTTATTATCCGGTCAATCCACCCGAAGGGGGTTACGGTTCGCTGCGGGCCGTCGACAGGTTGTTCAGCCCTCAGAGTGTCCCGCTGCGCATGACTGTTGACCGCGTCCCACGTTTCGCCGACGCCCCACTGCCTGATATCTACAAGTCATCGTCATGGAAAGGAGCGCCGCCGTTCAGGGTTCCGGTAGGAGCGCAATTAGCGTCGTTCCTGCGAGGCTTTCCGCTGGTCGACTGGACATCGTATGCTGAGGCCGAGCTGAGCCCGTGGGTCACTACCACCGTTGTTGAGGCCCTGCGTATCATTACCGACGGCATGGAGGCCCACGATGCAGTCAATACCATCCTTGACTACACGCAGCACGGATTTGATTACATGACCGACGGCGATCAGTTTGGCGCCGAGAAACCTTTCTTCTTTGAGGAAAATTTCGTCTATCCGTTCAATGACTGCGAGGACCGTGCGATACTATTCGCCCGGCTTGTGCACGACCTGCTTGGTCTCGACGTGGTCTTCCTCCATTATCCCAAGCACTTGTGTACCGCCGTCGACATCCCGGGTCAGGATTCGGGGTATCACGTGACGGTCGACGGCCGGAGGTTCTGGATATGTGATCCGTGTTACATCCCATCACGGGCCGGAGCCCTCGCGACACCCTACCGAAAGTCGACACCCGAAATAATTAGGGTCCCGTTTGAATGAAGCGGTTCGACAGGTTGGCATCATGGATCAAGGCCCTGGTGATAACAGCAGGTGCCTTCGCCCTGTCCTGGTTCGTGGCCTACGACCTCTCGTCGATCTCTTTTTTCGCCCCGATGGAAAAGGTCAGCGACTACCGGTTCAGCGACTTCTACATGGCCGTCGCCGACGAGGGCGTGCACCGGGTTGACGACGATGTGGTGGTGGTGGCGCTTGACGGGTGCAACCGCCGGCAGATAGCCGAAGCGATCAGTGATGCCGATGCCTGCGGCGCAAGGGCAATAGGCCTCGACATTATGTTCGGTCCTCCCCGCGAGGGGCTTGACGACTCGGCCCTGCGTGAAGTCCTTGCCACGACGCGTCAGCTCGTGCTGCCGGTGTATGCCGACGATGAGACGGGTGAGATGATACATGTATCCTACTACGACTCGCTGTTGATCGCCACCTCCCGGCCACGGTTTGCGGCGATAAATCTTGAAGGTGAGGCCCGGTCACGCGCCACTATTCGCCGGATGCGCACTTCATTCGGCCCCGTCCCGTCAATGGCGGCTGCCCTCGCCGGCGACGTATCGGCCGACCGAATGTGTGACATCGCCTTTGCCCGACTTGACTTTCACATCCTGTCGCCCGATGAAATCATTGACAACCGCGACCTTATCGATGGGAAAATAGTGCTGATGGGCAAGCTCGATGAAGTGGCTGACCTACATGCCACTCCCCTGTCCAACTTCATGCCCGGCACCCTGATCCATGCTTACTGCGTGTCGACGATTGTCAATGACTCCGCCCCCGTCACCGTGCCTGACTACATAAAGTGGCTCACGGCCTTCGCGTGCTGCTACCTTATCGTGTGGCTCAACATCGTTCTCGGCAGCAAGGGCTACGGCAATCTTGCCGTGAGAGTGGTGCAGCTGTTGATGCTGTATGTGATGATTCTCGTCGGGACGCGGATATATGCAGGCTGCAACGTGGATCTCGACTTCGGGTTTCCGGTGCTGATGGTATCGCTCGGACTTCTTGCCCATGACATCGTAAGCGGCGTGCTCGGATTCCGCCTACCCGATGTCAAAATATTTAAATCGCTCAAGAAATTATTTAAATCGAAACAATGATAATGAAACGGATTCTTTTACTGCTTGCCGGCCTGTGGGCTCTCGGCGTTGAGGCCGCCGACGTGCTGAGTATCTTCTCGGTCACCGGCGATGTGTATATGATCAATCAAGGAGGCCGCGAGAAGGCTGCAAGGCGCGCTGTAGTGAGCCCGTCCACGACCGTCGACATCCCCGCCGGAGGTGTCGTGAAGATACTGGAACAGTCGACAGGCAGGGTGTTCTCATCGCGTGAGGAAGGCAGGATTACGGTGAAGGATATAATCTCAAGAGAGGAAGCCCGGTCAGCCGGAATCGTAGCCGGTACCAACCGCAAGATTCTCGACGCGGCCCGTAATTCCTCGCAGGGAGGGCGGCAGCGGTTCGGCACCGGCGGAGTGTCGATGCACAACGTAGATGCCGCCAATGCCGATTCACTTTCGCTTTCAGATCTTTTCGCTTCACCCGACCGGTGTGATCATACCGATGTGGTGCTTCTGCGCCGCGAGCATAACGTGTCTGATTCCACTTTCCATTTCGTCGTGTTCAATACGCTTGACCATCCGGTGTATGTCAACATCGTCAGCTCGCTGTCAACTCCCGTACAAAGGCTTTTCCCGAAAAATATCCTCGTTAAGCCCCGAGGAGCCACTGACCTTGATCAGTATGAGTTCTCACTCCATGGCGGTAACAGTGTTTTCGCCCTTGTGGCTTCGGAGGAAGACTTCACCGAAACCGATCTCGACGGGCTTGTGACTTCACCGCTCCACGGTTTTCACCTTTCGCTGCTCTCAATCCTGGGCAAATGATAATATTCCCATCCCCGGAAGCGGTATCAGACCTCAGGAATCGACAAGGCGGTAACAGGCAAGTAACGATCGCTCTTATTTCACAAAATAATATCCCGGCTAAAAGTTTCGCACACCCGATCGCCCCGGGATTTTTATAAATTTTCATAATTATTAGCCGATTATGGCTGAAATTGGAAATAAAATTGCTATATTTGCAAGCTGAATGTCGGCCTGTGGTATCATAGGGCGGCCTATTACCTTGAAAATTAATATATTAATCAATCTTTAATACATTTTATCAACACAATGCAAAAAGGATCATTGGGAAGCGTTGTTGCAGGCGTGATAGCCATCTTTCTGGTTCTGATCTGCTGCTTCTACCTGTCGTTCAGTTGGGTGACCAACAAGTACGAGAAGAAAGCCGAAGCCGCAGCTCTCGCCGAAGCTGCCAAGTATGACGGCGACAACGAAGTTTACCGCAAAGCCTACAGCGATTACATCAAAAACATCGCTAACGAGAAAGTTTATCTCGGTTACACTTTCAATGAAGTACAGAAACTTGGTGTGGGTCTCGGCCTCGACCTCAAGGGCGGTATGAACGTCACCCTTCAGGTATCGGTGCCCGACATTCTCCGCTCTATGGCCAATGCCGACGGTAATCCTTATTTCGAGAAGGCCCTCGCGCAGACCGATTCCATCGTGCGCGCTACCAAGAGCAACGATTACGTTGATATTTTCTATGATCAGTATACCGCTCTCGATCCTTCGGCCGACCTGTCGGTTGTGTTCAAGGATCAGGTGAAGCGTGGCCAGAGTGCCGATGCCGTCCGCAACGCCCTCAAGCAGGAAGTGAAGGACCGCGTCAGCAGCTCGACCAACGTGCTCCGCACCCGTATCGACCAGTTTGGTGTCGTGGCTCCCAATATTCAGGAACTTGAGAAGGACGGTCAGATCCTTCTGGAACTTCCCGGTGTGAAGGAGCATGACCGCGTGCGCGACCTGCTCAAGTCGAGCGCCAACCTGGAGTTCTACGAGACCGCCCAGTTCACTGAGGTAATGCCTTATATCCAGCAGCTCGACAATGCCCTCCGCGCCGATACCACCGGCAATGGCCGTGGTCTCGCCGAATACTTCCTCCAGCTCGGCGGAACCGGCAACCCCATCGGTGTAGGTATGGCTGCCGAGACTGCACGTGACACCATCAATACCCTCCTTGCTTCGGAGACCGCCAAGCGCATCATCCCCGGCAACATCAAGCTCGCCTGGGAGTTCAAGCCCGAAATCGTCAATATCGATGATTCCGTGCGCGGCAAGCGCAATATCGCCATCTATCAGCTCGTGGCCCTCAAGACCACCAACGGCAAGCCCGCTCTCGCTGGCGACGTGATCACCTCGGCCACAAGCGAGTTTGACCAGATGCAGGGCGGTAACTACGTGTCGATGACCATGAAGCCCGAGGCTGCCCGCACCTGGGCCCGTATCACCGCCGCCAACCTCAACAAGCAGGTGGCAATCGTGCTCGACGATCAGGTATACTCGGCCCCCAATGTCAACAGCGTGATCGAAGGCGGTCGCTCGCAGATTACCGGAAACTTCACCACCGACGAGGCCAAGGACCTTGCCAACGTGCTGAAGAGCGGTAAGATGGCTGCCAAGGTCGACATCATCTCCGATACCGTGATCGGTCCTTCGCTCGGCCAGCAGGCTATCCACGACGGTCTCATGTCGTTCATCGTGGCCCTCGTGCTCCTGATGATCTTCATGTGCCTCTTCTACGGCGCGATCCCCGGCCTTATCGCCAACCTCGCGCTGATGTTCAACATCTTCTTCACCTTCGGTATCCTCGCCTCGTTCCAGGCAGTGCTTACCCTCTCGGGTATCGCCGGTATCGTGCTTGCCTTAGGTATGGCAGTCGACGCCAACGTGCTTATCTATGAGCGCGCCAAGGAAGAGCTCCGCGCCGGCAAGAACGTGCGCAACGCTATCTCCGACGGTTATTCCAATGCCTTCTCGGCCATCTTCGACTCCAACCTCACTTCGATCATCACCGGTGTGATCCTCCTCATCTTCGGTACGGGTCCCATCAAGGGCTTCGCCACCACACTCATCATCGGTATCGTCTGCTCGTTCTTCACCGCTGTATATCTTACCCGTCTTGTCTACATCGCCTTCGGTAAGACCAAGGCTTTCGAGAACCTGACTTTCAGCACCCCGCTTTCGAGCAAGATGTTCAGCAACACCCACTTCAACTTCCTCGGTGCCCGCAAGATCAGCTTCACTATCGTGGGTATCGCAGTGATCGTGGTTATCGCGTCGTTCTTCATCCGCGGTCTCAACCAGGGTATCGACTTCTCGGGTGGCCGCAACTACGTGGTGCAGTTTGACCACTCGGTCAAGACCCACGAACTCAAGGATAAGCTCGAACCCCTCTTTGACGGTGCTCAGGTGAGCGTCATCACCATCGACGATGACACCAAGGTGCGTATCTCGACCAACTACAAGATTGACTCCGACGACGAAGGAGTTGACGAGGAAATCACTAAGATCCTCTACAACGGTCTCGCCGATGAACTCAACGGCATGTCGATCGAAGACTTCTCGACCACCAATGAAAATGTAGGTATCATGTCGTCGGCCAAGGTAGGTCCTACCGTCGCCAACGATATGCGAACCGACGCCATCATAGCCGTGATCATCGCCCTCGTGGCCATGTTCTTCTACATCCTCATCCGGTTCCACAACGTGGCCTTCTCGCTCGGTGCACTTGCAGCCGTGTCGTTCACCGCGTTCACCATCGTAGGTTTCTACTCCATCTTCTGGGGTCTCTTCCCCTTCGCTATGGAGGTTGACCAGACGTTTATCGCCGCCGTGCTGACCGTGATCGGTTATCAGATCAACGATACCGTGGTGGTATTTGACCGTGTGCGTGAAAACGTCGCCCTCTATCCCAAGCAGGACTTCTATTCGGTGATCAACTCTTCGCTCAACTCAACCCTGAGCCGAACTGTGATGACCTCAAGCTCTACACTGCTTGTGCTCCTGTCGATCTTCGTGCTCGGCGGTGACTCGATCCGCTCGTTCACTTTCGCGATGATCTTCGGTGTTGTAATCGGTACACTCGCCACCATCTATGTGGCCGCTCCGGTAGCTTATCTCGCCGATGCCCGCCGCAACAAGAACGCTGCCAAGTGATAAACTGACTTTCAGAATTATCAACCATAACTCATGCAATGAACGCCTGCGGTGACTGACTGCAGGCGTTCATACTTTTTCGTCGGTATTAATCGGCTGAACGTCGATGATATTTTGCAGTATTCAGGAAAAATCGCCACTTTTGGAAATCCAAACGTAAACCAGTAATATCATGACCCGAGAAGTTACGCGCAAGCGGGTGCTGACGTTTCTCACCCATCTCATCGTCATCACGATCATCTTCGTGCTGCCCGAGGTGATGTGGAGCCTCTCAGCCCCCTGGAAGAAAATGCACCCTGAATTTTTGATCAAGGCGTTTTCATTTGTAGCCGTGTACTATGTGGAGTATTACCTGATACTGCGGCGCGTCCCGTCACGGTCAAGCCAGTGGGGTCGCTTCGCCGCATGGAATGTAGCCCTTGTCGCCGGGTTGCTTCTTGTGTTTTATCTATTGGGCTACTACACACATTCCCGACCGTCAAAGCACCCCGAGCCTGACCATGTGGCCTTCATCTCAAAGATGGTGGCCATGATGACGCGCGACGCGGTGATGATAATCCTCACCATTGGTCTTGCCGTGGCCATGAAGCTCGGCGAGCAATGGAGGGTGCTGGAGTCGCGCCGGAGGGAACTTGTCGACTCACAGCGAGCCGACGAGCTTGCACAGCTCAAGAATCAGCTCAATCCCCATTTCCTGTTCAATACGCTCAACAGTATCTACGCCCTTATCGCTATCGCCCCTGACAAAGCCCAGGGTGCGGTACATGAACTCAGCCGTATGCTACGATATATGCTTTATGAAAGTACCACCAACGTCCCATTACAGCGCGAGGTGGACTTCATTAAGAATTATGTGGAACTGATGAGGCTGCGGCTGAGCCCATCGCTGCCCATTGAACTGACTCTTGATGCAGGCGACAGTGCCGACCGCCCCGTAGCTCCATTGATATTCATTACTCTTGTCGAGAATGTGTTCAAGCACGGCGACACTGCCGCGCCCTATAAACCGATCACTATTTCCCTGACAGCCACAGCCGGAGTGGTGCACTGCCTGACGTCAAACGCGGTATCTCCACGCTCGGCATCAAAGACCGCCGGCGGAGGTATTGGCCTGGCTAATCTTTCCCGCCGCCTCGACCTTCTCTACGGCCACAAGGCTGCCCTGAAAACGTCGGTTACCGACGGTCGCTTCGTGGCTTCACTATCCATTGACCTAAATCCTGAAAAATGATTAAGCTAAACTGCTGCGTGATCGACGACGAACCCCTTGCTTCGGGGCTTATCGCGTCATATATCCTCAAGACACCGTTCCTTACCCTCGGTGGTGAATATCCGTCGCCCGAGGAAGCCACCAAGCCTATCCTCGACGGAGAGTTTGACGTGGTATTCCTTGATATAAACATGCCGCAGATAAGCGGCGTGGAATTTGCCCGAATCATACCTCCCTCCACGCGCGTAGTTTTCACCACTGCCTACGACAGTTATGCCGTTGAAGGATTTCGCCTTAATGCTCTGGATTATCTGCTGAAACCGGTAAGTTATTCCGAGTTTCTCGAAGCGGCCAACCGCGCGCTTAAATGGAAGGAGTCGCTCGAACAACCGCAACAACCGGTGCGCGAAGCAGCCGACTACCGCTTCATTATGGTCAAGAGCGAGTATAAACTGATACAGATTCCGGTCGACGACATCCTCTATATAGAGGGTTTGAAAGACTATGTGAAGATATATACGGTAAAGCGTGACCGCCCGCTGATGACACTTCTCAGCATGAAAGCCATCGAATCACGGTTGCCCGAGCCGCAGTTCATGCGCGTGCATCGCAGCTTCATCGTCAACACTTCACGCATCGACGCCGTGGAGCGCAACCGCATCGTATTCGGCAACAGTTATATCCCCGTGTCAGACAGCTACCGCCAGTCATTCAACGACTTCATCGACTCCCGCACCTTCCCCGACTGATGTCAGCTCACAGCAGTTGGATGGCGACCATCGTTTGAACTGAGTGATGAAATCACTATCATCCCTGCGGAGTGGAGAATGGGAATGGGCGGTAAAATGCCATTCTTTGCAATGGCATAGCGACCTAAGGTCGATTAGTCCCGACACGTTGCGGGTGGGGTCGATAATAACAACCGCATCCAGTATGCCCAGCACCAATCTGTCCAGGACACAAATGCACTGAGCTGGGCAAGTAAAAGATGCTAAATTCAGTGAAATTTCGTACCTTTGCTGTTGGAAATCAACGAATATTACAGAAATGGCAATAGTTCAATCACCCGAGAGTCAGAATGTGGAATTTAAGGAAAGTTGGCGTGACGAATACCTCAAATGGGTGTGCGGATTCGCAAACGCATACGGTGGCTACATATATATCGGAGTTGTTGACGGCTCACATGAGATTGTAGGCGTTGCTGACAGCAAACGTTTAATGGAAGATATTCCGAATAAGGTTGTAAACAGTCTCGGCATTGTTGCCGATGTCAATTTGCGACAGGCTGACGGGCTTGATTACATTGAGATAATTGTAACTCCAAGTAATATTCCGATTTCCTATAAAGGAGTTTATCATTATCGTTCCGGAAGCACCAAACAAGAATTAAAAGGTGCGGCATTACAAGATTTCCTATTAAGGAAATTGGGTAGGACTTGGGATGATGTCAGTAACGAAGAAGCGCATATCGAGGATATTGACCGAGATGCGATTGAATACTTCTTGCGCAAGGGTATAGCGGCGCAACGTATTCCGGAAAGTATGCTGACAGCTTCCACCGAGGAAATACTGACGTCACTCCAACTGTTGGATAACGAAGGAAAACTCAAAAATGCAGCAATCTTATTGTTCGGTAAGAACCCTGAGAAGTACTTTCATAGCGTTGAATTTAAGATTGGTCGATTTGGTCGCGATGAGTCGGATCTGATAATTCAGGATATTATAAGCGGCAATATTATTCAAATGGCAGATAAGGTTGTGGATGTCCTCAGAGCCAAGTATCTTGTCTCTCCGGTAAGATTTGAAGGGATGCAACGATATGAGAACCTTGAAATCCCAATGGAAGCATTGCGAGAAATAGTCTATAATGCAATTGCCCATAAAAATTATATGGGCCCGGCCATTCAAATGCACGTATATGATGACCGAATAGAAATATGGAATGACGGTAGTCTTCCTGAAGGCTATAATGCTGATACCTTATATACCAACCATCCGTCAAGACCTCGTAATCCCAAGATTGCCGGAGCAATGTTTAAGGCAGGATTTATTGACACTTGGGGTCGTGGCTATAATAAGATATACACCGGCTTCAAGAATAAAGGACTGCCAATTCCAACGGTAGCAGAACATTTTGGGGGTGTCCAAATAGTTATTGAACGTACTTTCTTTAAGCAGCTTAATAATAGTGGCGTAAATAATGGCGTAGATAATGGCGTAGATAGTGGCGTAGATAATCGCGTAGATAATCGCGGAAAGAAGGCATCATCTGTTACACAGAAAAAAATTGCGGAAAGGTACGATACCATACTTGAATTAATCCAGGACAATCCTTTTATTACTGCAATTCTACTTTCGGAAAGTTTATCAATCCCTCATAGAACAATACAACGTTATTTAGCCAATATGCAGACAGCCGGAATGTTAATAAGAGAAGGCAGTGATAATGGCGGTCGTTGGATAATCATTAAATAATTTAAAAGGGGAGGTAGCCCATCGAGCTGAAGGTTGAGGTTGTCAGAAAAAGAAAAGCCCATAACTTACTGATTATTCTTTGCCTCGGCAAAGCGCCAAGGCGATGACAGCGAAGTTATGGACGATATGACGGTTGCGAAAAGACGCAAACTAATAAAACCCTAACTCTTGCATTGATTGCTCGAAGTCCCATTGTTGCCCATCATATATAAAAATATATTTTGACGTAGGACGCATTTTATCATTAGTGATATTAAATTTGATTATACCATCAACCAGAAATATATCCCTCATTATCTGCGGATTAGCCGATTATTTGACAATAGATGTTTTACCTAAACCTTGATTATTTAAAACAAATTCGATTTCCTTACCATTTTCAAATTTTATATTAGCAAAAAGCAATCCTCTATTCTTAAGAAGTTGTTTGCCTTTATACAACTAAAATTTGAAATATAATTCGTCCTTATCTACAAAAATTTCAACGTATAAAGGCTCATTTTCTGCCGCAGTATTAGAGAACTTACCCTCACAATTATAATGTAAACACTTTTCACCAGTTACATCTCCAAAATCGTCGATATACTCTTCTTTAGTCCAATACTCGCATCCATCAACCCCATTATCGTATTGGGGTATTTCATCAATGGTAATGGCACTATCATAATTTGAGTCGGTTTTTGTAGTTGCAGACTGACAAGATGTAAATGCAGCCAAAAGGATAATAAAAATAATCTTTTTCTTGTACCAAAGTTAGGAATTTCCAGCGAGGTACGCAAGTTGTAGAAAAACTTCAAGATCGTTGACTCTGAAGATGCAGCAGTCATGGGCACGGCAGCCCTCGCCGAAGGAAAGCAACTTGACGTTGCGCCGACCTCCGTAAAAGGAATAGTGCAGCGATATGACGTTGCCGAGTTCGAGTATCGATCCATCGGTATTTGCGGTTGGTCGGTTAGCCTACGGTACCGCCAAACGGCTTTCAACCGACATGCGCTAATCGCCGACACGCGAATATCGACAGGGTCGCCGGAGTTTAGCATCAGGAAGTTCACTCTCAAGAAGTATGGAACATCGGAGCGACTCCGTGATGAGCCATTCGCTCCGCCCCCAAAATCCCGTAGAAGGAGCTACTCGGTCAGAGCACGCTCGCGCGGGGGTGTTATTCTACGTCGGAGTAGTCCTGATAGAGGAAGTCGTTGTAGGGGAAGCGGGTGAGGTGGATTTCGCGGGCACGCTCATAGAGGAGTTGTCTGAGTTTGTCGATCCCCGCTCCGGTGCGCGCCGAGATGAATACGCAGTCGCCCGGCAGACGCGACATCCACGTGCGTTCAAGCTCTTCGAGCGATATGTTTTCGCGGCGTGTGGGCGTGAGGTCATCCTCATCCTTAGGGGTGTAGGTGAAAGCATCAATTTTATTGAACACCATTATGGTGGGTTTCTCCTGATCGCCGCATATATCACGGAGAGTCTTGTTGACGACTGCAATCTGCTCCTCGAAGTTGGGATGGGATAAATCGACCACGTGCATGAGTATATCGGCTTCCCTGACCTCGTCAAGTGTCGACTTGAACGAATTTACAAGATGGTGGGGCAGCTTGCGTATGAATCCCACGGTGTCGGTCAGCAGGAATGGAAGGTTATCGATGATTACCTTACGCACGGTGGTGTCGAGCGTGGCAAACAGCTTGTTCTCGGCAAACACGTCGCTCTTGCTCAGCAGATTCATCAGGGTTGATTTGCCGGCATTAGTATATCCCACGAGAGCCACTCGCGTCAGTTTGCCACGGTTCTTGCGCTGTATGCTCTTCTGCTTGTCGATGTCCTGGAGCTCCTTTTTCAGGCGGGAAATCTTGTCAAGAATTATTCGGCGGTCGGTCTCTATCTGTGTCTCGCCCGGGCCACGCATACCTATACCGCCTCGCTGACGCTCAAGGTGGGTCCACATTCGCGTAAGTCGCGGCAGCAGATACTGGTACTGCGCGAGTTCTACCTGAGTCTTGGCATTGGCAGTGCGGGCGCGTTTGGCGAAAATATCGAGGATCAGGCTCGTGCGGTCGAGAATCTTGACTTTCAGCTCGCGCTCGATGTTTACCACCTGCTTTGAGGTCAGGTCGTCGTCGAAGATTGCCATGCCTATCTCGTTGTCTTCGATAAACGAGCGGATTTCTTCAAGTTTGCCCTTCCCCACATACGTGCGCGGGTTGGGATAATCGGCTTTCTGAAGGAAAGTCTTCACGGTTTCGGCTCCGGCGGTATCGGCAAGAAATGCCAGCTCGTCGAGGTATTCGGTGGCTTTAGCCTCATTCTGGGTGGGAGTGACAAGGCCCACAAGGACCGCCCGCTCCACTACGGCTTCGTTAAGTATATTGTCGATCATAATCAGAATTGACGATTGGAGGAATGAAAATTGTGGTATATTTAGTAAAACGTCGGCTGACGATGAAAAGGTTCACCCCACCGGCTGACGGCTGCAAAAATAATGAAAAAATCGGTAAAAGTCAAGGGCGGCCGAGACCCCGTGGTCATGACCGCCCTTTAAGGTATAACTCAGTAAGGATTACTTGAAGAAAGTAGTCATGTTGTTCTTGACTTTCTTGTTGCCGCGGAGGATTTCGTTCATGTTGCTCATCATACGCTGGGCACCGCGCTGCTGGTTGTAACGGGCAAAGTCCTGAGTGGCGTCAAATTCGCGCACAGGCTGGGCGATTTCAGTAACCTGCATGAATACGACTGCGTTGTTACCCTGAACCGGACCGAAGAACTGGCCGGCCTTGGCATTGGCGAGGTTGCCCTGGATTTCAGCTTCATAGAGACCAATGCCGGGCACCTGAACCTGACCGAAATTAACGTCGATAGTGTCGGGGGTGGTGCCTAAGAGAGCTGCATATCCGGCGAGGTCATTGGCCTTACCCTTGTACTGCTCGATGAGGGCGGCTGCTTTCCTGTTGTTGCGGGCGCGTGTGGTGAGCGTAGCGTTGACCTGAGGATCGCGCACGGGAACGAAGTTGTCGTCATATACATCGTTGAGAGCTACGGCAAAGAATTTACCTGACTGCTCGTCGCCGAATACCTGTGAAACCTGACCCTTCTTGGCATCGGCTACCCATGCCACGGCGGCATGTGAATCCTCAAGATTGCCGATAGTAGGAGTAGAGGGAGTCACCTGAGCGGGGAAAGTGGTGTAACCAGCGGCCTGGGCGCTGTCAGCAAAAGCCTTGGCATTGTTGTGGGCGGCCACATAGTCCATCAGGTCGCTCTGGAGCTTGTTGACGGTAGCGGGAGAGGGAAGAACCTCGTAGGTGAAGGTGGCGAGGTCAACCACTTCAACGGGTGCGGGCTTTTCAGTCACATTGAATATGCGCTTGTAGGTGGCCGAAGCGGCAGTATCGGGGGTGAAATAGCGGCCTACGGTAGCTCCGGCAAGCACGTCGCGGAGTTCGGCGACCTGATTGTCGAGAAGTGATACCTTGTAAGCCTTCTGCGACTGGAGAGCCTGAGCTGCGATTGAGTCAAAAGGTGCGCCGGCGTTGAGGGCCGCGATAAGCGAATCGCCCTGAGCGGCTTCAACTACCATGAAATCAACGGTGACCTCTGCAAGTTCGTTGGAGCGACCGAAAAGTTTGGCAAGTGTATAGGTGTTACCTACCTTTGATACAAGACGGGCTTGACCATCGGTCATTTCGGCAACAGCGTCGCTTGTCTGGGTGTTGAGAGAAGCCTTGGTCTGCTTCTCGCGGTTCATGTCAAATTCACCGTCGCCGTTGCCCACAGCTTCGGGATCCTCATTGAGGGCAGCAAGGAATGATTCAACCTTGGCCTGACCCTTGATCTTGTCGTCGCTCGAAGGAGCTATGTCGACAGCGATATAGTTGATTGTGCTTACAGGCTCGGCGAGGGCGTAGAGATTCTTCTCGTCGTTGTAAAGGGCCTTCACTTCAGCATCGGTGGGAGTGTACTCGTCGTCGTTGAGGGCTGAGTAATTGCTCTTGACAAAAGCGATCTTGGCAGTGGTTGCGTTGTCGTCATAGAGGGCCTTTGCATCGAGATTGTTGCCTACGAATGTACCGGTAAAGAGAGTCTGGAACTTCTGGCGGAGGAGATTCTGCTCCATCTGGTTCTCAAGGTCGAGCCAGTAATTCTGATACTGCTGGGCTTCGGCAGCCGATATGCCGTATTTTGAGGGATTGAAAGCCATGTCATAGAAAGTCTTGGCATCGGGGGCGCCGGTCTGCTGCTGCACCATGCGGTTAACGTAGGCAGCGTTGGCTCCGATCATGGCCTCGGTGAGCTCCTCGGAAGTGACGGTCAGTCCCAGGTCTTCAGCCTCCTGCTCGAAGAGCTTTTCAGCGATCATGGCATCGAGCACCTGCTGGTTGAGGACAGAGCTGTCAACCTTGCGGCCCTGCATCTGCTGAGCGGCAGCCTGAGCGCGGTGCTGGAATTCCTGAACGTCGATTTTCTTGTTGCCCACCTTGGCGATTGTGGTGCCGGGGCCGAAGAGAGCGTGACTTGAGTTGAAGAAGTCACCGATGATAAAAGCGAGAAGCGCGGCGCCTACGATGAGTAACAGGAGGCCCGACTTGCTGCGGATTTTTTCAAGTGTTGCCATTATATGCTTTAAGATTTAATTATTTTTCCTGTGCAATATTAATTAAGGTATAAAACAGTCCCGAGGCCGTCAAAAGGCACTCTGAGGATTTTAACGCACAAAGTTACAATTATTTCCTTTCCCATCAAAATTCTTTTAACAATTTTCAATATCTCCTGCATATTATTTTCATTTCCGGCGGGTGTAAACGATTGCCGGCGGAGAGTCGGTTAAGCAGGATGGACGCAAAAATAAAGCCCCGGCAAGGGCTTTCATGGTAATAGGATACAGGACGGCTGGATCACTTGCGGCGGAGGGTGATGCGGGTGATTTCGGGCCACGCTCCCAGGCGGAGGGGGAAGAGATGACCTAGACCGATGTTGACGAAAAGCTGTCGACCGTCGGCGGCGGTGTACAGACCGTTGTGCTCGGGGTAAATGCGTGATGCCGGGGAGTGGCCCATAATGGAGAACTGCATGTCGTGGGTGTGGCCGGCAAGCATGAGCTGCACATCGCTCTGCGGGAGCACTTCGCGGCGCCAGTGGGTGGGGTCGTGAGAGAGGAGGACAGTGTAGAGGCCATCTATGCCTGAGAGTGCCCGCTTAAGGTCGCCCCGGCAGGGGAAAGGGGGATTGCCTGAATTTTCCACTCCGGCTATGGCAATGGAAGCGTCGCCGCGGGTGATCACGGCGTTCTCGTTGTTGAGCAGTCTCCATCCCATTTCGCGCTGCCGCATGGCAAGAGAGTTGAGATGGCCGAATGTACCCATCGTGGTGGCGAGGCGGCTGTAAGTGCCATAGTCGTGGTTGCCAAGCACGGAGTAAACACCGTCGCGCGCTCTGATGCGGGAGAGATGGGGCATGAATTCATCGACTTCGTCGGCATCGCTGTTGATGAGGTCGCCGGTGAAGGCCACTGCATCAGGGTTGAGGGAATTGACGATGTCGACAGCGCGGGCTACGCCTGAGGTGTTGCCATGCCAGCTTCCGGCATGAAAATCGCTGAGCTGCACGATGGTGTAACCGTCAAACTCCTCGGGCAGGGTGGAAGATTCCACCACAATGTCGCGCACCTTGAAGTTGCGTTTCCCTGCGGTAGCGCCGTAGATGAGGGTGGCGAGGGCAGCGGCGCCCAGGGCAATTCCGGTCCATGTCGCGGTGTAGTCGTCGACACCCAGGGCCGACATGGAAGCGTGGGCCGATGCAAAGGCTATCTTAGGCAGGGTGACGGCCAGCGATGCGATGATGATTGTGCCGACGTTGTGGTAAACGGCACTGCAGCGGCTGCGGCGGAACATCATTGCGGCAGTAGCCAGCGAGGCCACGATGAGCAGCGAAGGTATCCAGTAGGCGGTCCCGAGCCAATTCGGCCACCAGTTGACGGCAAAGTTGGAGTAAATATAGAGATCGGGCAACAATATAGCGCATGTCACAGCAAGAGCTATGAAGATGTTGCGGAGAATCGATGATTTCATTAAAGTAAGAAGAGTGGAGTTAATAATTTGCAGTTATGTGTTCCTTAATATATTCGGATTCAAGTGCAAAGTTAATGCTCCCGGGTGGAATAATCAATAGCCGGATAGTTAAAGATATTGAAATCGATACCGGGTCAACGCCTGTCGGGGGTGACGGTAACCTCCATGCCTTTGAATACGTAGGGGCGCAGGGCGCGTAGATCGTCGTTGAGCAGGCGGATGCACCCTTCGCTGTCGCGGGTGGACATGCGCTCGGGGAAGCACGTGCCATGTATACCGATACCTGTGTAGGGCGGCGTGGCGAGGCGGAAGAAGTAGGGGCCGTAGGCACCCTTGCGCTCACCGGCACCGTCGCCGAAATCGTGGGTCCACGTCGAGGCATCCTGAATCTGGGTTATGGTGAAAGTGCCTTCGGGAGTGCGCATGTCGCCTTTGCGTTGCTTGTTACCGAGGTTTTTGCCTACGCAGACGGGGGCGCGGAACAATGTATCGGACTTCTCGCTGATGACATATAGCATCAGCGCGGGCTTATCTATCACGATGCGGTCAGCGGCCTGCAGAGGCATGGCCGCGCCCAGCAAAAGAATCAAAAGAGAGAATAATGTTTTCATATCCCGGCAAAGTTCGGCAGTTTTTCCGAGAAATGCAATAGGGCATGAGCATGAAATTTTACTTCCCATAACGATATTGGCTAAGATGGTCAACAATCCTCACTTCAGTATTAACCTGACCTGAAATAAAATTCATGCCGCTGACCGGGATAGTAACCCTTTGTTAGTGCCTAAATCACATATTTTTCCTACTTTTGCAGTCAGAATATACCCTATGACAACAAACAAAACTAAAATATTAGGTACCGTGGATCATCGAATTTTATTCGGTGATGCACTGGAATCCTTGGACTTAATTCCTGACGGGTCAGTGGATCTGATTTTTGCTGACCCGCCTTACAATATTGGTAAGGTTTTTGCGGGTGGACTGAAAGACAAATGGGCTACTGACGAAGATTACTTGAATTGGTGCTATCAATGGCTTCAGATGTGTGTCAATAAGTTGAAGCCCGATGGAGCATTTTACGTCATGACTTCCACTCAGTTCATGCCTTATTTTGACCTGTTTCTAAGGGACCGGCTTACCGTTCTTTCCAGAATTGTATGGTCTTATGATAGTTCGGGAGTACAGGCTAAACGATATTTTGGCTCGATGTATGAACCTATTCTTTTCTGCGTTAAAGACAAGGATAATTATACTTTCAATGCCGCAGATATTTTGGTAGAGGCGAAGACCGGATCAAAAAGAGGACTCATCGATTATAGAAAGAATCCCCCTCAACCCTATAATACACAGAAAGTTCCGGGAAACGTATGGGATTTTTCGAGAGTGAGGTACAGGATGGAGGAATACGAGAACCATCCTACACAAAAGCCGGTTGCATTATTGGAACGCATTATCATGGCCAGCACTAATGAAGGTGATGTGGTATTGGATCCCTTTGCAGGCTCGTTTACAACCGGATTCACGGCCAAGAAGCTAAATAGAAAAAGTATCAGTATTGAAATTCAGGAAGATTATATCAGGATAGGACTCCGACGGCTTGGGTTAGCAACCGAATATAATGGTCAACCGCTGACGAAAGCAGGCAAAACTACCAAAGTCAGAAATCGCAACGGGGTCAGAAACTCAATAGCTGAACAACCGAGTATTTTTGGATCAGAATATTAGAAATGATACGGGAACATAGCTTTACAGGCACAATCAGAAATGTGCTTAACTACTTCTTTGGCAATAAGGCTGAAGCCGTTTTAGAACGCAGCTTTCTTATTCGATACCTTAATGAAAAGACTAAATCTGCCAATAAAGGATCTAAGTCCAGGGGAAGTTTTGCCAACTTGTACTCTATCTACGTAGTTGTCGAAGATTACGTCAAGCACGGTTATCATATTGATCAACAAGGAAAGTATGCTGATTATGAAGGGGCTGTATACAGCGACCTTTCAAATCGTCAACGAGAACTGCCGTTTGGTGCAAAATTACAAAACCATTCTTTTAACAACAGGACTAATGCTGAATTTGAGAGATTCTTTCCTACAGCCAATCTGGTTCCCATCATCCACAATAACGTCTCAAACAGGTATTGGGTGAATGACAGTCTTCTATGGATAAATCTGAATGGAGAAAATATAAACATAGCCACTGCTGTATTGACCATAATTGACGAATATGTAAAAACTAAGCAGGATTCTTTCCTCAGGTTCATAGAACAATGCAAGCAGATGCAGGCAGTCAGCAACGGGAATAATGAAGAAATAAGGAGTTTCATCCTCAGCCTCTTGGCTCCTAACGTTGATGCCCGGCTTTTTGAGATAGTGAGTTACTCCATTCTTAAGTTCTATTATATCGGGCAGAGTATCTTCTGGGGCTATGAAGCCGATAAAATTGAAGTTGATCGCCTGAGATTATATAAGACAGGCAGGACCAATGCCAACGACGGTGGAATTGATTTTGTAATGAAGCCGCTCGGGAGATTTTTTCAGGTGACGGAGACACTTGACTTTAAGAAGTATTTTCTTGATATTGAAAAGATTGAAAAATATCCGATTACTTTTGTAATTAAATCGTCTGACCCCATCACTGAAATAAAGGGAAAGATTGAATCTGATGCTCTTAAGACCTATCCTGTCAAAGCGATAGTGAGAAAATATTTAGGCTGTATAGAAGAAATAATAAATATACCCGCCTTAATGCAATGCCTTAGCATAATAGAACACAACGGATTATTGGTTAGCGTTTTAAATGAAATAATACTACAAAGCAAGATAGAATTTAATTATTCTGAAGAAGATGAAGAATAAGATTGTCAAGAGTCAACTTATGGTTTCTTCTTTATCTACGGCGATATTAAGCGAAATTAAGCGCTGCGGCGGATTTGGCGCTGTGGTGATTTTTTAGTATTTTCGCGAGTTGAATACAACTTTTAATGCGCCTCGGGCGTAACATGAATAAATGAACCGAAATATGCAACATCTTATCGAGATAAAAGATCTCCGCGCCGGCGTGGAGGGAAAGGAAATACTCAAGGGCCTGAGCCTGACCATAAATCCGGGCGAGGTACATGCAATCATGGGCCCCAACGGCAGCGGCAAGAGCACCCTGAGTGAGGTATTGGCCGGAAATCCGGCGTTCACTGTCACGGGCGGATCGGTGGATTTCCACGGTGTCGACCTGCTGAGCCTTTCGCCTGAGGACCGTTCCCACGAGGGACTGTTCCTGTCGTTTCAATACCCGGTGGAGATTCCCGGCGTGTCGATGGTCAACTTCATGCGCGCCGCCGTCAACGCCAAGCGCAAGTATTTCAACCAGGAGCCTCTTTCGGCCGGTGAATTTCTGAAACTCATGCGCCAGAAGCGCGCTAT
Organism: uncultured Staphylococcus sp.; assembly: GCA_964546905.1. Classification (GTDB taxonomy): domain Bacteria; phylum Bacteroidota; class Bacteroidia; order Bacteroidales; family Muribaculaceae; genus Duncaniella. The sequence continues at coordinate 7,363 of CAZJKU010000013.1, read as the reverse complement.
CGTGGAACTTGACAACAAGCTCGCCTCGCGCTCGGTCAACGAGGGATTCTCGGGCGGCGAGAAGAAGCGCAACGAAATTTTCCAGATGGCCGTGCTTGAACCGCGCCTGTCGATCCTCGACGAGACCGACTCGGGTCTCGACATTGACGCGCTCCGCATAGTGGCCGGCGGTGTCAACCAGCTCAAGACCGACAAGAACGCAACCATCGTGATCACCCATTACCAGCGGTTGCTCGACTATATCAAACCCGATTTCGTGCATGTCCTCTACAAAGGACGCATAGTAAAGAGCGGCGGACCCGAACTCGCTCTCGAACTTGAGGAAAAGGGTTATGACTGGATCAAGGAGGGAAACGAGTGATGAGCGCCATCGATCAGTATATCAATCTTTACCGGGCAGCGGCGCGACACCTTGACCACGCTTCGGCGCCGGTGATGAACGCCCTGCGCCCGGCAGCCCTTCGCGCACTCGACGGCGCGAAGCTGCCCGATACCTCCACCGAGGGTTATGAGAAGACGTCCATCGAAGCGATGATGCAACCCGACTACGGCGTGAACGCAGGGGGCGTGAATATCCCTGTGGATGTGGCCCGCTCGTTTAAATGCGACGTGCCGGCGGTGTCGACCCTCATGGGTTTCGTGCTCAACGATTCGTTCATGCCCGTCAAGCATCTTGCCGAGCGGTTGCCACAGGGGGTGATATTCACTTCGCTGCGCGAGGCCTCCCTGAAATATCCCGAACTGGTGGAAAAGCATTACGGCAAGCTGGCTCCGCTCGACACGGCAGCCGTCGCCCTCAACACCCTTCTGGCCCGCGACGGAGTATTCATCTACGTGCCGCGCGGAGTGACGGTGGAACGTCCACTTCAGCTTGTCGACATTTTCGCTGCGCCGACCTCGCTTATGGGTGTACGCCGCGTGCTGATAGTCCTGGAAGAGGGTGCCGATGCCTCGCTGCTTATCTGCGACCACACCCAGGACACCGATCATGATTATCTCGCATCGCAGGTAACGGAGATATTCCTGAGCGAGAACTCGTCGCTCCGTCTCTGCTGCATAGACGAATCAGGCATCACCACCTCGCGCCATGCCATGACCTACATCCGCCAGGAAGCCGGCTCTCGCTTGTCGCTGACCTCCGCCACCCTTTCTGCCCGAAGCGTGCGCAACGAGTGGAACGTGGCTCTTGAGGGCCGTGGCGCCGAGACCCGCATGGCGGGTATGGCTATCGGTTCGGGAAAGATGCACATTGACAACGCTTCGCTTGTGGTGCACAATGCCGAGCGGTGCCACAGCGACCAGATATTCAAGTATGTGCTCGACGATGACGCAACCGGGGCCTTTGAAGGGTCCATCATCGTGTCGCCGGGATCGAGATTTACCGAGGCTTACCAGTCTAACCGTAATCTGCTTGCATCGGCAGGAGCGCGGATGCACACCCGCCCGCAGCTCGAAATCTACAACGACGACGTGAAGTGCAGCCACGGAGCAGCCACCGGGCAGCTCGATAATGAGGCACTGTTCTACATGCGCTCGCGAGGCATCCCCGAGGCTGAGGCCCGCACGATGCTCATGCAGGCTTTCATGCTCGATGTGGTCGACACCGTGGCCGTTCCCGGCGTGGCCGACAGACTGCGCCATCTCGTGGAAAAGAGGTTCGGCAACGGCGACATGTGCATAGGCTGCGCAGCCTCAGCCGGAGAAACGAAAGGAGAAACCGATCATGCTTGACGTAACCAAGGTAAGACTCGATTTTCCCGCCCTTGACCGCGAGGTCAACGGCAGACCGCTCGTGTATCTCGACAACACGGCCACGTCGCAGACACCCCGCTGCGTGGTCGATGCTCTCGACGCGTCCTATTATCACACCAAGGCCAACGTGCACCGCGGTGTTCATGCCATGTCGGTTGAAGCCACCAAGCTGCTTGAGGCCACCCGCAGCAGCGTGAAGGATTTCATCAACGCGCCGTCGACCGATGAGATCATCTTCACCCGCGGCACCACCGAGGCACTGAACCTCGTGGCGTCGTCGCTGGGCGGCATGGTGCTTGGCCCTGGCGACGAGCTTATACTGACCGATATGGAACACCACAGCAATATCGTGCCGTGGCAGCTCCTCCAGAAAAGCAAAGGATTTAAAATCAAGGTCGTGCCGGTGACAGCCGACGGTTCACTCGACATGGATGCATTCCGCGCCCTCATCAGTGACCGCACGCGGCTTATCTCAGTATGCCATGCTTCCAATGTGCTCGGCACAGTAAATCCTATTGCCGAGATCACGGCTCTTGCCCACTCGCGCGGAATCCCCGTGGTGGTCGACGGCGCTCAGGCCGTGCCTCACCTCAATATCGACGTTCAGGCCCTCGGGGCTGATTTCTATGCCTTCTCGGCCCATAAGATGTATGGCCCCACGGGCGTGGGAGTGCTCTACGGACGCCGCGAGCTGCTTGAGAAGATGCCACCCTATCAAGGAGGAGGCGAGATGATCGAGAGCGTGTCGTGGGAGAAGACCACGTTTGCCGCGCTCCCCTACAAGTTTGAGGCAGGTACGCCCGACTTCACCGGAATAGCAGCTTTCGCAGCCGCCATCGACTACATGCGCTCACTCGGTATCGACAGCATCGCTGACCACGAACATGAACTTCTCCACTACACTACGGGGCGGATGATGGAGATTCCCGGCATGAGAATCTTCGGACAGGCACCGGGCAAGTGCGCGATAATCTCGTTTCTCGTAGGCGACATCCATCACTACGACATGGGCATGTTGCTTGACCAGCTCGGCATCGCCGTGCGCACGGGTCATCATTGCGCCCAACCGCTGATGCACGCCTTGGGCGTGGAGGGAGTTGTAAGAGCCAGTTTCGCGGCCTACAACACTATTGAGGAGTGTGACCGCTTCCTCGCGGCACTACACAGGGTCATTCCCATGCTGTCGTGACATTACCATCACTCCGCCCGGGCGAGGCGGTGACGGATCACGAGCGATGCAAGCATCATGCCGAAAGTAGCGGTAATGTGCATCATGGCACCGTTGACGGCGACCTTACCATAGCTCAATGCAGTCTCTCCCTCGGGGCTTACAGCCTCGGGGTGATTGCGGCATAACTCGGGCGAATATACACACTTGAACTTGCGTCGGGGAAAAACTCCCGATTTCTTGAAGCGGCGGCGCAGGGCAGCCGCGAGCGGGCAACCGGTCACTTTCCAGAACTCGGCGACATCTATTTTCAGGGGGTCCATCTTCAGTGCCGCTCCCATGGAACTGAACAGGATGGCACGCGACGACGTGGCGTTGAGTATCAGCAGTGCCTTGTCGCTCAGGGAGTCTATGGCATCAATCACGTAGTCATATCCATCGAGGTCGTAGTCTCCTGCGGTTGAGGCATTGTAGAAACCCGTGACGGCTTTAATGTCGGCCCCGGGAGCAATGTCGCGGAACCGCCCGGCGAGCACTTCGGTTTTCTCGCGCCCGACGGTGGAATATAAAGCGGGAAGCTGGCGGTTGATATTAGAGGGAGCGACACAATCAGCATCTACCAGAGTAACGTGTCCCACTCCCGAGCGCACGAGGGCTTCGGCAGCCCATGCTCCGACTCCACCCAACCCGAACACTATCACGCGGCAGGATGCAAGCCGGTCTATGCCGTCGGCCCCCGTCAGCAAGGCCACGCGGCTAAGGGGATCAGATGACAGCATCCTGACGGAATACGGGAATATCTTCGCGGAACATTTCTATCTCGCTCTCATCGATTTCGTCCTCGTCGCGCGAGAAGATAGAGCTGAGGCGATCCCAGAACGTGCGGCGCTCTTCCTTGAGGTGGATATTGACGTCGGGAGTCTTCTTGTTGAGGAATATTATGGCCGATGGCAGCACGATAGCTATTACCTCGGAGAACTCAAGAATCTGGTGGATCCTGTCGAGGGGAATACATGCAAACGGCGAAGCCGGATCGATAGAAGTGATGTAAAGATCGTTGTCGTCGATTATGATACCGTGGTTTTCAAACGCATAATCGAAGAGCAGTGCGAGGTTGAGATCCTCGGGATTCCGGGGAGCTTTGTCATACTGCCGGTAGATTGAGTCGATAACTGCTTTTGTTACCATAATATACTGAAGTGTTTAATGTCGGTATTGTCAAGACAGGAGAAGGAAGTGATGACGAGCCGCGATGATTCTTAATAAAATTGATTGAATAATAGATAGTCCATAGTTGGTCTTGTAACTTTACAACACTTTGCGACTCGCTATGGTTTATGTCAGGTTGAGGTTTGAGGCTATAAAATTGTATTTTTAACACTCTTAACATGCAATCATCAGCGCATCAATCGGTTAGGATTGCAGGTAAGGATTGTTAAAAATGCAGGTCGCCCGTTCAAGCATCGCGCAGTGAACGGGCGACCTGTGGGAAAGTATCAGGCAAGGAAGCCTAAGAGTACACCGGCTGCAACTGCCGAGCCGATCACACCGGCCACGTTGGGGCCCATGGCGTGCATCAGAAGGTAGTTGGACGGATCGTATTCAAGACCGAGATTGTTGGAGATACGGGCCGACATAGGTACTGCCGACACGCCTGCGTTACCGATAAGCGGGTTGATCTTCTTGTCTTTGGGAAGCACAAGGTTGAAGATCTTGACAAAGAGCACGCCGCTCGACGATGCGATGACGAAGGCCATGAAGCCGAGCAGGAAGATGAAGATGGTCTCGGAAGTGAGGAACTCGGTGGCCTGGGTGGATGCACCCACGGTCATACCCAGGAGGATGGTGACGATGTCGGTCAGGGCGTTGGATGCTGTCTTGGCCAGACGGTTGGTCACGCCGCACTCACGGAGCAGGTTGCCGAAGAAGAGCATACCGAGCAGGGGTATACCCGAGGGTACCACGAAGCAGGTGAGGATGAGGCCCACGATGGGGAAGAGGATCTTCTCGTTCTGCGACACGGCGCGGGCCGGCTTCATCTTAATCAACCGCTCCTTCTTGGTGGTGAACAGGCGCATCAACGGGGGCTGGATCACCGGCACGAGGGCCATGTAGGAGTAAGCCGATACGGCGATGGCACCCATCAGGTTGGGAGCGAGTTTTGACGAAAGGAAGATAGCCGTGGGGCCGTCGGCACCGCCGATGATGGCGATAGCACCTGCCTGGTCGGGAGCGAAACCGAGGAAGAGGGCCACGATGTAGGCACCGAATATACCGAATTGGGCGGCTGCGCCGATGAGCATCAGCTTGGGATTGGCGATAAGGGCCGAGAAGTCGGTCATGGCACCGATGCCCAGGAAGATGAGCGGAGGATACCATCCGGCCGAAACACCGTTGTAGAGGATGTTGAGCACGGAGCCTTCCTCGTAGATACCGATTTCAAGGCCGGCAGTGGTGTTGAACGGGATATTGCCTATCAGTATACCGAATCCGATGGGCACAAGGAGCATGGGTTCGAAATTCTTCTTGATCGCGAGCCAGATGAAGAAGAGGCCCACGAGAAGCATCACCAGGTGTTCCCACGTAGCGTTGTAGAAACCGGTGAGGTGCCAGAATTCCGAGAGGTTTTGAAGTAAGAAATCACCGAATGACATAGCTTGGACTTGAGTGATGTTGATGGTTTAAGATAATCATTCCACAGTGATGAGGACAGCACCTTCAAGCACCGAGTCGCCGGGATTTACCTGAATCGAGGCAACGCGGCCGTCATAACCGGCATGGATGGCGTTTTCCATCTTCATGGCTTCGAGCACCAGGACGGTATCGGAGGCCTTGACCGTATCGCCTACCTTGACGTTGATCGACATGACCACGCCGGGCAGCGGAGCCTTGACCTGATTACCGCCGGCCGAGGCAGCCTTGGGCGAGGCGATGACCTTGGCGCCCGACTCGGTGCGGGGAGCGGCGGTGGGACGGGGAGCGTTGACGATGGTGACGGGCTTCTCGGTCTTTTCAAATTCCACCTTGTAGGGGACGCCGTTGACCTGAACGGTGGCAAGACCGTTGTCGATGTCGCCGATGGTTACGGTATAGTTGTTACCGTTGATTTTATATTTGTATTCTTTCATGACGTTTTAAAAAATTATGAATGTCGGTCGAGTGGATGGATTAATGGCGGTTGGGGATCTCGCGCATACCGTAGATCTTGGAGTTCCAGGGCGAGTAGGCGCGGCGCAGCTTCTTGATGGTCAGCACGGTGTTCTCGCGGTCGTGGGCGTCGAGATGGTCGTGGAGGGCCATTACGATTGCAGCGATAGCCTCGCCCGAGTCACCTTCGGCGTGATGGGCGGGATCATCGGTCACGGCGGCGAGGGTCTTGCTCTTGCGGCGGCGTGACACGCGCTCGCCTATCTTGCTGAGCACGTAGAAGCAGATGCTGAGGATCAGCAGGGCGCTGAACACGATTGCCATTGCCATGATGGCCATGCCTATGCCGTTCTCGTCCTGCTCGGCAAACATTTCCACCTTGCCGTTGGTCGACTTGATGATGTTGTTGCTCGACGGGGTGATGTAGAGGCTTTCGGAGCCGTCGCGCACCTCCCACTCGCCTTCGCCGTCCTCGCTGCGGGCGTAGGACTGGCCGGGAAGAAGCGAGGCGGGGATCACCACTTCGTCAATCTTGGAGATGCCGTTGGCATCGTAGATGGCGATGTAGTTGTCAACGCCGGGCGTCAGCACGAAGTTGGTGTGGAATGTGCCGCGGTTGGGCTGACCGTCGGCCCAGAAGATGACGTGCTGCCGGGAAGGAATCTCGGTGTTGACGTCGCCTAAGGGCACGGGATATTTCTTGGGGTCGGTGCTGTCGTTGGTCAGGTAGACGCTCGATATTTCCAGGGGGCCGAAGGTGGAGTTGAAAAGCTCGATCCAGGCCGAGTGGTTACCGAAATCGTCGACCACGCTTGAGTCGTTGACCACCATCACTTCATTGATGCGCAGTCCGCGGCGACCCTGAGCCATGGAAGCGAGCGCGACACCCGCTATGGCTACCAACAGCATGAAAAGACGTTTTTTCATCGTGAATCGGTTGTGATTTTGTTAATCTTGTTAATAGGTATCACAGGGGGATATTGCCGTGCTTCTTGGCAGGGTTGACCACCTTCTTGGTAGCGAGCTGCTGCAGGGCGCGGATGATGCGGAAGCGGGTGTTGCGGGGCTCGATGACATCGTCGATGTATCCGTAACGGGCAGCGTTGTAGGGGTTGCAGAAGAGCTTGTTGTACTCTTCTTCCTTCTCGCGGAGCACCTTGGCGGGATCGTCGCTGGCCTTGGCTTCCTTGGCATAAAGCACCTCTACGGCTCCGGCACCGCCCATCACGGCGATCTCGGCGGTAGGCCATGCGTAGTTCATGTCGCCGCGGAGCTGCTTGCACGACATCACGATGT
>CAZJKU010000012.1:0-61851 GCA_964546905.1 uncultured Staphylococcus sp. | reverse complement strand
GTCCACTCCATGGTCGACTTCTTCCTGCTCATCCAGCTTGCCGGCACCGGCGACGAGCTGCAGGGCATAAAGCGCGGCATCATGGAGATGGCCGACGGCATAGTTATCAACAAGGCCGACGGCGACAACATCGACCGCGCCAATCTGGCTCAGGCCCAGTTCCGCAGCGCGCTCCACCTCTTCCCGCCCACGGCCTCGGGATGGTCGCCCGAAGTGCTGACCTACTCCGGATTCTATGAGCTGGGGATAGCCGAGGTGTGGGACATGATCGACCGCTACTTTGACTTCGCCACAGCCAACGGTTACTTCGAGCGCCGTCGCCGCGAGCAGGCCCGCTACTGGATGTTTGAGACCATCGACGAGCAGCTGCGCAATCATTTCTACAACAATCCTGACGTGGCCCGCCTTCTTGCCGAAAAGGAGGAACGGGTGCTCGGCAACCGCCAGAGTTCGTTTACGGCAGCCCGCGACGTGCTCGATTTCTATTTCTCCCGGTAGTCACATATAGAGCGGCATTACGGCAGGGGGAAATGGCGGGGCAAGTATCGAGAGTGCCTTGGCCATATATTCAGCCGCGAGGGTTGAGAACGCCGCGATGGCGTTTTCGCTGCTGCCGTCGGGCATCCGCGAGCGCAATATGGCCGTGACCGTGCCGAGGGCTATGATCTGCTCCATCGCGCTCAGGAGCATGTCGGCCTCCACGCCGCCGAATCCCGCCGGGACTGTGACGCTGAGCGACAGTTCAGTGAAATCATCGTCAGGCTCGGGTATTTCCACCTCGCCAATATAGCGGCGCATTTCGAGCACCATGCTGAGATAAGCCTGAAGCATCAGCGGGCGCACGACGGGAAGCCTGAAATCGTCGAGAAGCGGGCTGAGAGGATGATCGTTATCCCGGCCATCGCCGCCGTCGCCGTCAGTGAGCACCTGCATGGCGGCGAGCGCGCGGGCGATGGGGAGGATCTTTTCAAGATAAAGAGTGTAGTTCATAGGATAGATTGTGAATCGTGGATTGTGAATTATATTCCCGAGGCGATGTGGCGTGCCGTGACCGGGGAAATGAAGAAGGATGAGGCGGTAGCCGTGCGCAGCACTGCCGAGACGGCACGGTGGTAGCCCATGCCGCGGGCCTCGAATGAGGCTACCTTGCGGTCGATTTCCTCCCACATCCTGCGGCGGAGCGGGCTGAGGGTGGCCAGCTGACCGCGGCGGAGTTCGCGCACGGTGCGCACGGCCATGTCGTAGCTCACATAGTAGCAAGGGGCGGCACTTTCGGCGGCCATCGTGGCGAGGGCGGTGAGCGACAGCGGAGCGTGGTTCTGCTCCATGATTTCTTTGCAACGGCGGGCAAAGTCGCGGTTGCGACGGTCGATTAGTTCAAGCATGTTTTTTATAGCATTTAGTTGATTTACCATTTGTGTTGCAAAAATACCACGATTCATGGGCTTATATACCACGCATGTAATTTAAAATATGTTAAACCGACGGGGTGTTGCAACGTTTAAGTTTCTCGTCGCGCACGCAGCGGAAGGTGTTGAACGTCTCGAAAATGTCGAGAAGCGCGATTGCCGAGTTCTGAATCTGGCTTTCAAACATGGTGGCCGACTGGTTGGCCATCGACGTCTGCCCCTGAAGCGCGGCCGATACGCCCGAGATCTGCCTCATCATGTTCATCTCTATGTCGAGAAGGCGCGCGGCATTGTCGGTCGACGCCTCGGAGTTAAGCTGCGTGGGTATCCTTCCCGCGGTGCCGTCGATGGGTATCACTCCGCCGGGACGGTTCCAGAGCGCGACGGCATCCTTGAGCGAGAATCCGTCGGGCTGGGCCTCGATGGGATAAAGCAGCACTCCCTTGGCCGAGACGGCGAGCACGTGGTCGATCATGGTGATGAGGCGGTTGATGTGGCGCTGCTGCTCCACGATGTCCTCGATGAAGGGATGCACCTCGCCGTCGGTCAGCGGATAAAACTTAACCACAAATGGGTGAGAGCCGTCGGGATAGGGCGAAACGGTGTGGTCGAGGAGTGTGCCGCAGGGAGCGTAGTAGCGGCAGTGCCATGCCACGGTGTAGGCTGTCGATGCGGCCTGATTGCGGCGGTTACCCTCGTAGTCGAGAGTCCACACTTCAATTACGCGGCACTTCCCCGGGCGCGACGCGCTGAAGAAACTACCCGGCTGCTGACCGAAACCGTCAGCCCGGCTCCCGTCGCGGGTATTGCGCGCGAAGGTGTCGCGTATCATCCTCGCGCGCCGGGCGTTGCCGTGGCCGAAGCGCATTATCATCTGCTCGCAGTCCATCTCGTGGAGCATCCCGGCTATTTCGATGTCGGTGCCGCGGGGATCGGTGAACGGATTGCAGAAGAACTGCGCCGGCGACACCTTGTCGGCCCACGCTCCGCTGCCGTCGTGGCGGTTTTCGATCACCACCCGCTGGATGGCGCAGCCCGATATGAGGAACTCCTCAAGGGTGCGGGCATCGATTTCGTCAAGGCGGTTGAAGGTTGAGGCCGTAGAGGCATCGCGCCCCTTCTCCGAGATGAGATTGTAGCGGAACCGCCCCACGACGCTCTTCACGAGCGACCGCAGAAGATTGTTGGTGAGCGGAGTCTTCCCCAGGGCCCTGACTGCATCGCCCTCGGTCATCACGCGGCCACCCTGATCGGCCACGGGCCATGACCACTGGTCGCCGTAGGTGAAATTCTTCAACCGGGTGCGGGCTGCGCGCAGCGGGGCCATGGCCGCCCACGCGTCGTGGGCGCGTTCAAATGGTGAAATCATAGGGATTGTCTTCATTAAGGATTGTTGAAAGGGCTTTGGAATCAAATTCATAGATACCGTCGGTCATGAGCGCGGCGCGGAATGTCAGCAGCTCGTCGCCGTCGACGTAAGGGTACATTGTCACCACATTGGAGTGCATTATGGCCACCGGCGATGAGGGCGAAGCCATGGTGAGCGGCGACGACTGGCGGTGACGCACCCTGCGCGCAGCGTCGGCGGTGAAAGGATTGTCGACGACGATACGCGCCGGAGCGTTCCACCGGCGCATCCTTATCGAGGTGATGCGCGCCACCTCGGGAGGTACCACCACTTCGGCACCTCCATGCCCGTCGGGGCGGAGCGTCAGCATGTCCTCGATGTCAGCGGTCGCCAGCAAGCCCTCGGGAGCCGTGAGAAGCAGGTTGAGATACCACTTGTTGACCTCCTCGGTCACGATCATATCCATGTCAACGCCGTCGTTGCGCCTGACCACAGCATCGAGCGGCAGAGTGTTGAGGCGGCGCAGCGAGAGCCATCGCTCGTTCATCTGCGCCTGAGTCAGCTTGAGTTTCATGATATATAGGAATTATCTGTACTTGTTGACAAGGTCGAGCACCCGGCGGAGCATTACTGCCATCTCGTCGACGGGATTCTTTTCACCCTCGGTCTCAAATATACTCTTGACCTCGATCAGCGACATCGCCGCCGCTCCCGCCGACGTCACCGCGGGCAGCAGCGTGAAATCCACGCAGTCGCCCCCGGCCTGCAGGCAGAGCGCCACGGCGATCAGCACCGCGTCGACGGCGGTCATCCCCAGCAGGGCGAGCATGTAACGGGCAAACTTGTCGACCGACGCGCGGAAGCCCTTGGAAGTGAGCGCCACGCCCTTGCGGCGAGCCTTGCTGATGCCAGCCACAAGATCGGCCACCACGGCAACGAGCAGTCCGCAGTAGTCAACCGCCAGCACCACCAGTGCCGGCAGAAGATGTTCATAAACGTAATTCATAGTACCGGATTCTTTTCCGGCAAAGTTAATGCCCTCGCGGCATCAATCCCTGCGATAATCACCCTGCAGGGAGAATTGCAGGCGTGCGGAGTACGCCGAATCAGCAGTCTTGATTCACTCCGGAAGCCCGGGAAGGGCTTATCCTGTTCAACCCCGGGTGCTTGTCACCCGGGGACAACCTCCGATATTGCACTCCGGAGGGGTGCGACTTATGCTCATCTTATGTTCAACCGCTCCGCGGTTGGAGGGTCGGGTGACCCGCGTCCGGGGGTGGCCAGCACCCCCGGTTATAAAGATTAAGCCCGTCCCGGGCTTTCGGGGGAATACACGCTTACCACTGCCAACCGGTGATTTTTTCAACGCTGTTGATTGAGCATCAGTGAAGGATTGAGCAGTTGCTCATAGTCGGTCGTGTCGGGTTCTAACACACCGTTCTCCAAGGTCCGGTTACACTCTTCCGCGTCCATGACCCGCTTCATCAGCTCCTCGGCGGCAGGGAGCATCGGGAGCACGCTTTCAGGAACCTGAAAAGGCAGGCGGCTGTCGCGATCATTTCGCAATGCCTTGTATTCTTCCACCGAATAATGGGTTATGTTCACCGGATATTGCTCAAGATAAATGCTGACATCCATGTCTTCCTTAATATTACCCAGTTTCTTGAACAGCTTGCCCATGAGGGTCATCTTGAAGTTGGCTGTGGTGTATATGTAGTCATATATGCTGTAACGGCCCGAATCGGTGGTACGGTAGGCGTGATGCCAGTCATCTTCTGTCAACTCCGTGGTCAAGCCTATGAGCTTGAAAAACCATGGCTTCCACCTGTGGTTCTTGAACCCCGCGAGGGCGTCGCGGCTCACGATTGTCATGTCACCGCTGCGACGCCAGATATACTCGGGATAGCCTGTTTTACTCAATAGGGTATCGCTCAGCGCTCCTGCCGTCATGGCCTCGGGCTCGGCAATGAGATCCTTAGGCGTGCGCAACAATGATCGCAACACAAAAGTGGGCATGGAATTTTCGTCAGTGTCGCTGAACGTATATCTGACAGTGTCGCGTAAATTCTCGTAATCATAGCTTATGAAGTTTCTGATATACGGGTCGGCATCTTTCTTCTTGTAACCTTTCACTTTGCCGTCGACGAGGAAACATTCGAGCATATACTCGTTGTAGGTCAGCATAGTGTCGCGGGTGGTAGTGGCCGATGTATATTCCCTGACGTAGGTTATCACCCTCATCACCGGGCGGTCGACAGGCTTTACCACCACCTCTCCCAGGTTAAACGATACCGGGTGCATGACTATCGTATCGGTCAGCGTAGCCACAGTAACCGGGTTGTAACCCATGCTCCTTACCGACAGCGGAAACTCATTCGCGCCCGTGGCTATCTTGCCATCACTGTCGGTCAGACCCACGATTATGCCCCTGGACGACACAACAACCGCCCCGGGCACCGGACCATGATCCTCGCCGTCGATCACCGTCACCACACTGCGGGCCGCCCCTGCGGCAACGCTCATCATCAATAAAACTAAAGCAAGAATCTTTTTCATAATCGGGAATGAGGTTTATTATTTGATAAGACGCGAAAATTCCCGGATAGTTACACTCCCTCTTGTAAAAATAAAAAAGCGGTCGGGGGAGACGGGGAAAAGTTTCAGGCCACGCGTGTGTGTCAGCTTCCAATCAATCCGACCTGAATCTCCTCCTCCACCCTCGACCGCTATGCTGCTGCTGTAAGGACGTGCCTTCGGCACGTTTCGGAGAGTAGCCGATTGTAACTATCGATTCATCATAAAATCAGTAATTTTTATTAAGTTATATTGAGGTACAATCATTATCATTTATCTCGCCTCCATTTCAAGACATTCCACAAAGAAGGGTGCGCAAAATGGATTCTTACCCCAATGGTTTTCTTTCAATGAGCGGCTCCAGATGCTTTTTCCAATCAGATTGCTCTTGAAAAGAAATCCCTCATCACCCAGATCGTCAACCATTTCTATCTCAACCATAGCATCAGGCGGCAGAATTACGCTTTCGGGAAGTATATACTCGAATTTCCCTTTTTTCTTGTCGCCCAGCTCGAAGTCGAAATATATAGGAGCCGGTATTGCGGGAATGAAATTTGTCGTTGGATCTTCCTTAACATGGCTCATATCGTAGACATTGATGCGAAATTTCATCTTTGTCATCTGAGGCTCAGGCTTATTAGCATAGAAAAATCCTACCTTATGAAGCACCAACTCCTTCCCTTTCTTGGCATGAAATTCATATCCGCAATTCTCTCCCGCAGTCTTCCCGGTATATATTCCGGTGAGGTCAAGGAAAGTCCATCCATGTTTCTTACCGACCTTTTTCTTTTTCACCTTGTCCTTAGGTACAACGACCACATCCACAATCCCCGTGGTGTCGGGCGACAGCACTATCGTATCAGTCAGCTGCCCGGGAGCGAGACTGCGCGTGATGTAGCCAAGGTAGAATACTTTCAGCGAATCCTTATCACGCATCTTGTCCACTTCGAGGGCAAACCGCCCGACCGAGTCACACAGCACTCCCGATTTCAGCGACGGCATCCTCACCGTGGCATAGGGTAACGGCTGATTGTTTTCGTCGACCACGGTCCCGGTGATACTATAAGCTGAAGACAACACGGCGACCCACGCGCTTAATATCAATAGAAATATTCTCATTTTCAATAAAAAGGAATTGCTCACTGTACTGACGTGCCTTCGGCACGTTTCGGAGAGAAACTTAATGTAACTGTCGATGTATCATAAAGTTATCTTGCGTCACTGAGGGAAACGTTCCTTCGGCACGTCCGTACATCAATCTTTATCGGCAGCTGAAGAAGAATTTTGCTGTAAGCGTCACCTGCATCGGAATGATGTTGCGCTCGGCGGTGATGAGATGCTCCCTCTTGTTGGCCCGCATCACATTGGAGTGAAACAGCATGGCCACCTCACCGAAGTCGCTCTCAAAGCCGAGTCCGGCGAAAGCTGCCACTCCCGAGGGCTTCCATAACTGCGACGAGCTGTATCGCGGAGTCCCTTCCTGGCCCGACGTGGTAGTGGAGAAATACCAGTCGTATTCCACTCCTATCAGCGGAGCCAATCCGTTGCGGAAGCGGTAACCGCCCATCACAGGCACTCCCAGATGCCAGCGGTCGAGTTTCAGCGTCGGGTCCTCACGGAGGGCGGGATGGAGGTTGTAATGGTCATAGCCCACAGTCACGCCGGGCTCTACAAACCATCCCTTGCGCCACTGGGCGCGGTAATGCACGCCCATCGAGCATCCTAAACCTATATTCAATGAATGTCCCGGCTGCGACGAGGCGTTGTAAACATCCATACCTATCGAGGCCGATACGCCCCACTTCATCACGAGATTCTTCTCATCGTTCATCTCCTGCGCCCGCGCAATCATCGGAAGCACCACAGCAATTAAAATCAGAAACCTTTTCATCTTATTAATATTAAATTTGCTAATGAATATATATGTTTTTCTAATATTTTGCAAATATATATATTCATTAGCAATTTATTTAAAAAATTTAATTATTCCTCATCATCTTCATCTTTAAGTTTCTCATACCAAAAACTTGCACTGAATGCAGCCGTTGAAAGAGTGGAGTAGACAACTCTTTTTTCTTCATCAGTAATGCGTCCATCGTTTTCAATAAGTTCGATGTAATTATCGATAAGAAGATTGATATCATCGAATTCTTGTGGGTATTCCTCCAATGCTTGAATGAAAAGTTGTATTATTCTTTCAGATTTAGATGGATCCTCGCAAATGTAATCAATATCATAGTTTTGAGGTTGACGAATGGAAGTAAAGAAAAAGTTTTTAAAGTCTTCACTTTCAAGAAAATTCAATTCACTTGCAGAAAATGCATCTTTACGTATCTCTTGATTATCAAGCTTATTTTCGACAATCTGTCGTAAACAAACGTTATGATAAAGTCCAACTTCGTAGCAATCCGCATACATCCTTGGTATCTTTATCGATACATTGTCGTTTAAATTACGTTCATTCTCCACTAAGCCACCATCTAATCTTGCATTAGACAACGCCAATTCAAGTTTCTCTAATTCTATTGGCTTAAGCCCTCCAGGATTATTCATCGTTTTGCCGGCATCCGTTTTGTGCCATACTTCAGCTGAATATCCAGCACCCACTATAACACCTCCGATTGAAGCTCCTAAAGGACCTCCCACAGTAAACCCAAAAGATCCTCCTGCCAAGCCTCCTTTTAGATCGGCTACAATAATTGTGACTGATTTCCTGAACCACCTTGAAAATCCTTTACCTATTCCTTTTAACCAATCCAAAAAACCACGACTATCTGCAGTCATATACTTTAACTGTGATTCCAGGATTAGGCTATCATTCAGCATCTTGAGATTCACAATAAGAGGATCTGACTCAATGATATCAGGGGCAACAGTCTCATAAACAGGAACTTCCGGAAGATCCTCATTAGAACATGCGGTATAACAGCACACAGCTACTAAAGCACACAAAAGAAAAAAAGTTTCTTCATAATATTTAATTTGGTTATATAAGTAAGTACTTCGTTTTTAATATATATAGCCGATATAATCGAAATCTTCGGTGATTATTTTCAACATGTAATCACCCTCAGGAAGACTGAAAAGATAATCGACAAAGTCATGTTCATCGAGGATAGACATGAGCAGGATGTTAGTTTCAGCTGTCCAGACTTCATAAGCCATAATGTATTCTTTAGGAATCTCACATTGTACCCCTTCTTTTTCCGATATATTACAGGAGATAGGTCGTTGCGGTTTCCTGTTACCTTCTTCGTCTAAATCATGAACGGGATCCTGATATTCTCGGAATTCGCGTTTAAGGGAAATCGTGAATGTCCGGCCAAGTGAAGGGGTGAGCGAATAAACTTCGCAAGGAATAATAATGGCAAAAATAACTACGATAACAAGAGCAAGATTGAATACTTTTTTCATGTGATTCTTATTTGAAAATGGTATCACAAATTTATACCCGGCGGCTTGAAATTACCGAATTTCCGGGTACTGAAAAAGTACTGAATATTTTAATACGCTTATAACAAGCGTATTATTGCTTGAGTAATTCGTGTGCTTACTTGTTCTCCAAAGATTCTTTTGCTTAAAGAACGTAGTCTCGATTCAATAGCTCCCTTAGTCTTGCAATGCAGACGCGCCATAGATGTCACCGAGATTCCAAATTTGATCATTACTGCGGTATGGAGATCGTTGCCGGTGATTTTTCCGTCGCACAGCAACCTTAGGTTATCCATAAAATTCGGAGATACTTCTTCAATCGCCATAATCAAATCTTCCCACAATTCATCATTTTCATGAAGCATTTTCCCTCTTGATATCAGATTATGTAGAGCGCGATAAGCCGATGAATTAAGTATTTCGGGAGAGATGGTAATTTCTTTACTTTCCTCATATAGAGCCACCAGTTGGGCTTTTAGACGATCTCTTGAATCTATGGCATTATCGTTACATTCGGCACGATCCAACACATATTTTCCCCTTTCATAGACTCTTAGAATCTCGTTGAGTTTATCTCGGGTTTCAAGGAGTTCAGTTTTAGTCTTTTGATGCCGATATTTCTGATATATTACCACAATCGCCAATATCAGAAGCACTACTAAGACGACATAACCGATCCTTCTTAACCTGACGACTGAAAATTCGGCCTTTTTCCTTTGCCGCTCCTGGATCTTATAATTAAATAGCGACTGTTGTATCAAGGCAGATCGCTGCATGTTTAGATCATAAAAATTTTCGAGAAAATCACGGTAGGCGAATATATAATTGTTTAGTGTATCCGTGTCATAAAGATCTCTTAATTCGGGAGACAAAGCAACATGATAACCGATATCACGGTTATTGTCACGGCTGCTGTGGATCAGTTCCTCGGCATAGATTTTAGCGGAGTCAAGTATTCCAGCCTTTCGGTAAATGCCCGCTGCGTAGCCTAATGCGTAATTCTTAGCTACAGGACTCATCTCGGGAATCACGCCCCTTATAAGAGACAAAGCTTCCGGTATACAATCCTGATGACTTTTAGCGGCGGCCAGATACATACGGGATTTAGCTTCCAGGCGAGGGCGGTTTGACTCCCTGCTCAGAGTCATTGCTTCTTTATATAATATTTCGCTCTCCGGATAATTACGGGAACGGAGATAAATACCTCCAAGCAGTTGAAGGTCATATATTGTTTTCAAAGTGTCGGAGATAGCCTTCTCAATTTCAAGAGCATGCCTGACATAATCGGCAGCATCATCAAAAAGCCGCATGGAATTAAGTATTCGCCCGGTCTGACTGAGAGTATTGATTTTCAATGCCGACGAGTCAGACTCCTCCATTTTGTCAAGCGCCTCCCTGAAATAATGAAGTGCCATGGGATAATCACCAAGGTCACTGTATACCCTACCGCAGTAGTAAAGCACTTCAGGATAAAGATTATCCTTATCGGAATAAGATGAAAGTACTTCAAGAATCAAACTATCAGATGTATGGATGACATAAGCCTTGTCAGCAGCCTTGACTTTCAAAAAATTGTAAAACCGCTTGTCAGCAGGCGAGATACTGTCATGGTTTATGGACCGGAGGATAGTGAGAGCGGAGTCGGGGCGGGACTCTATGAGGGTGTCGGCAAGTAGCAACCGCTTATCCTCAACGCCTCGGGTACAACCCGGCGCAATGGTCATAAGAACCACAATCAGCACCACTGAATAGAAAATCAATATGCGTGACATTACTCAGCAGCTGTGGGATAGGTTGATCATCTTTTTCAGCACGAGGGGTGACTCGGGGCCCATGCTGAATATCAGGTCGAGGATGGAGAGGTGGGGGATGAATCCTAACTTGGCGGCGCGCACCTGATAGTAGGGCACAGGCTGATACATGTATCGGGCGCGATCGTAAATGACCGTAGCCTCGGCCACCGCGAGCGGTGGCGGGAGCATGAGTATGCGGCGGATTTCGGCATCGAGGGCGGCGTTAAGCTCCACCACGGGCTGATTACCGGCCACGAGGAGCGGGAGTAGCCCGGGGGCATAGAACTCGAAATAGGGTGTGCGTCCATAGGCGCTTTCAAGGGCCGTGCGGTGCACGTCGGCCCAGCCTCCGTGGCTTGACACGGTAATGTCGCTCCACCGGACCGAAGTGGCGGCAGCGGGGCGGGAAGTAGGGACGGTGAGTCGCAGGGGGCCGTTGACGTCGGCAATGAGGGTGCGGTGGACATCTTTCTGCCGCTTGTCATACCGGGCACCGGTCATCACGACCGATGCGCCGAATGATGCGACAGCGGCATAGTAATCGACCGTGCCGCAGTAGCGTGACGGCACGGCGATTATATCGTCGGGGAAGATGCAGAGGCGGTTGGACTTCACTTGCCGGGGTTGGCTGAGGTAAAGATACGGTTCCAGCGGATCTTGTCGAGGCCGCCCTTGTCCTTGTCAAACGAGATAAGCACGACTTCGGGCTTGCCTACGATATGGTCCTCGGGTACGAATCCCCAGTAGCGTGAATCGAGGGAGTTGTCGCGGTTGTCGCCCATCATGAAGTAATAGTCCATGGCAAATGTGTAGATATCGGCCGGCTTACCGTCGATATACACTTTTCCGTCGCTGAAATAAGCGTCATGATGTCCCTCATAGTTGCGGATGCAGCGCTGATAGGTGAGCCAGTTGTCGAGTGTCAGTGGAATCGTGGCCCCTTTCTTGGGAATCCACAGCTCGCCATAGTCGGCTCGGGTCCATGTGTCGGCTATCCCCTCGGGAAAGAGGAAGTCACCCTCGGGGGCGGGTTGCTTCATGATCTTACCTACGGCGGGCGATGCCGTCATCTCGGCGACCATGGCATCGGTGAGCGGGGAGATGTAAACCGGGGGCACCGAGCCGTCGTCATTGACCTTGAAACCGAGGGCTTCGAGGCCGGGAATGTCGGCGGGGGTGATATTGATGCGGTGGCGGTCGTCCTCGCTGATTCCCCATGCGTCGAGCTGATCGGCCGATAGGGGAGAGGATGCTGCCTGATAGTAGTAGTTGAACTGGGCGTTGACGGGCTGCTCCACGGCTTCGCCGTCGATGTAGATGATACCGTCGGTGATGCTTATGGTCTCGCCGGGGAGACCTATGGCTCGCTTGACGTAGTTTTCCCTGCGGTCGACGGGGCGGTAGATGACTTCGCCGAAACGGTCAGGGTTATTGTAGATGGCGTCGCGGCCAAACATGCGGACGAGCGTGTAGTAGTCGGGGTTCTGCATCTTGACGGCCACGGTGTCGCCCGAGGGCACGTTGAAAACCACGATGTCGCCGCGCTCCACGCTGCGCAGTCCCGGCAGGCGGTGATATTTCCACTGAGGAGTTTCGAGATAGCTCTTGGTCCCGATGATAGGCATGGTGTTCTGGGCGAGGGGGAAGTGGACGGGGGTCATGGGCACGCGGGGACCGTAGACCATCTTGTTGACCCAGAGGTAGTCGCCCACGAGCAGCGACTTTTCAAGCGACGAGGAGGGTATCTGATAATTCTGCCCGATAAAGGTGAACACGAAGTAGACGAGCACGAGCGCGTAGACGATGGCGTCGACCCAGCTCATAATGCCTCTCACAGCCGCGCTCTTGGACTTTTTCCACCAGGTAAAGGGTATGTAGCCGGTGATGTAGATATCGAAGAGCAGGAACCACCACAGGGCCACCCACCAGTTGCCGAGCCACGCCACCCACAGGAAGAAGATGAGCGAGACTATGCCGAACCTCACCCAGCGGGTGGGCTTGTTGTCCCTGACACGTCTGATGAAGTCTTCGCTGAATGATTTACGGGCGTCGGTAGAGGTTGCGTTACCTGAAGTGATGTTATTATCGGGAGCGTTGGAGTCCATAGGGGGGATGATTAGAGGATTTGAAGTGAACGGAGCATTTCGGTTACGGTGAATATTCCGGTGCGTCCGGCGAGCCACTCGGCAGCCACCACGGCACCCAAGGCGAAGCCGTCGCGCGAGCGGGCATCGTGGGTGATCGAGATGGAGTCGACGGGCGAGGTCCAGGTGACGGTGTGGATTCCGGGCACTTCACCGCGCCGCTCGCATGTCACCGGTATTATGCCTTGACCGTGGTCAGTCTCGCTCCAGGCAGTGAAGCGGGAATTTTCGCCCGAAATCTGCTGGAGAAGGGTAATGGCGGTGCCCGAGGGGTGGTCGAGCTTGTGGACATGATGAGTCTCGCTGAGCGAGGGAGTGTACTGCGGCAATCGGGCCATCATGGCGGCGAGGCGGCGGTTGAGCTCCATCATCACATTGACACCTATCGAGAAATTGGTGGCGGCAAGCAGGGCTCCGCCACGGGCGGTGACATAGTCGTCAATCTCCTTCTTGCGGTCATACCAGCCGGTGGAGCCGCACACTACCGGGACGCCGGCATCGACGCTCAGCATGATGTTGCGCGCTGCCGACGACGGAGTGGTGAACTCTATGGCCACGTCGGCGCTGCGGAAGGCTTCTGATGAAAATGCTTCTTCATTGCCGGCATCGATCACGGCCACTATCTCGTGACCGCGCTCCTTGAGGAAGCGCTCCACGGCCTTTCCCATTTTTCCGTAACCTATGATTGCGGCTTTCATAACATCTGGAGTGACTGGAGGTTGTCGAGAATTTCCATGTGGGAGAGGGCGCGGCGCGAGGATATGGTGCGGGCGAAACTGTCGGCCACGCTCTTGACACCGTAGTGGGAGAAGAGGCGGTTGAGATAGTTGAAGTCCTTCTCGAAAAGGCGGTCAAACTCGTCATCGTCGAGGCCGCACGCCTGTCGGCCCTCGGCAAGGGCCGTGTCGCGGATGAGCTTGTGGAGGGTGCTGTTGACGGTCAGCTTGCTCTGCACCATGTTGCGGCACATGACATTGGAAATCATCATCACCATCGACAGGTTGAAATTATGGAGCATACGGTTCCACGCGCTTTTGGCCGAGAACTCGGGATTGCCTGAAAAATAAAAATCGGCCCGGAGGTCGAGTATATCCATCGGCTCGCGGTCGATGTCGATGGAGATTATGTATTCCTCGCCGTCAAAAGCGGCAAGGCCAATAGCCATGCCGGCCGCGCCATAAGCGCGGTCGGCATCGGAAGAATAACTTAACGGATTCATATATCAGTTTATAACGAGGATTTTGCACACCACGTCGGCAGCCGACGAAGCGGCATCGGAACGGGTGGAAGCAAGCACATAGTAAACGCCGCTCTTTACGCGGGCACCGGTGAATGTACAGCCGTCCCACATGGCCATGCCGCCTTCCGATTCAGTCTCGGCCACCACGCTCATCGACGAGTCGCATATTTTCACGCGCGAGTCGGCCATGAGTCCGGTGATGGTGATCCAGCCGGTATAATCGGGGGTGACGGGGTTGGGGTAGGCATATACATCGGAGTAGTCCTTGCTGGCGGGAGCTGAATCAGAGCTGTACTCGGCTATACCGTAGGGAGTGGCCATGAACACCGAGTTGCTCGACGGATGGGCGTAGACGGAATAAATGATGTTGGAGGGCAG
This sequence comes from uncultured Staphylococcus sp., assembly GCA_964546905.1. Lineage (GTDB taxonomy): Bacteria > Bacteroidota > Bacteroidia > Bacteroidales > Muribaculaceae > Duncaniella. The sequence continues at coordinate 47,533 of CAZJKU010000012.1, read as the reverse complement.
GAAAGAGTTTTCGGCTGTATAGTGACCGAGGATTTCGTCGCCTGCGGGACTCACGAGATATACACCTGAATTTTCGGTGGCAACCCACTTGCGGTTGGAGTTATCAACCGAAATCGATGATATGCGCTCCTTTTCGAGAAGGTAGTCGGCAAGGTTGGTGCCGTCGTTGCGTGGCACCTTCAGGTGGTTGATGCGGAAGTCGCCCGATGCAAGTGCGGCGGGGTTGGTGATCTCCACCACTCCTTCCCAGGTGCCCACCCACACTTTACCGTCGTGATCCTCGGCCATGCAGGAGATGAATGTGGGCTGGTAGTTCTTTCCGTCCTGATCCACGAATGAAGTGTGGAGATAGGACTTGTCGTCGGTGAAATTACCGGCAGTGCCACGGTTGTCGATGGCAAGGAGCGTGTTGAGGTTATGTGACACGAGCACCATGTTGCTCTTCTTCAGGGGAAGAATCACGATGTCCTGACTGCTGGTCATGGGAAACTCGGTGGCGTTGATCCAGTCATCCTTGGTCACGGCTGCGGGATTGCGTCGCTTGGCGGCGGGAAGCACGAAGATATAGTCGTCAAATGACTGGCAGGCGGCCCACAGGTTGCCGGCAGGGTCGATAGCAAGACGTGTCACACGTGAACCCGAGCCCTTGAGATCAGGAATAGGAGTATTGTCCCAGTCCCATTTTACGATTTCATCGCCATCCTTCACGGCATAGATGCCTTCGGTACCCGACGACATGTAGAGTATCGAGGGATCATCAGGATCCTCGACAATATATGTGGGGTTGATGATGACGGGGCCTTTAGTGCGCTGCAGGTTGACCGATGCCGGTTTCTTGGCGGTGACGTTGCCGGCGGCAATCGACATGAAGTTGCCGGCCTCATACTTGTCGGCAAGCTGCACGAGGGCAGTTCCTTCACCCTGACCGCCGATGCGGAACAGCGAGCGGCCGAGATTGGTTGTGAAAAATGCGTCACCATCGGTCGACGGGATAATGTAGGCAGGAATATCGACGGTGGTAGTGGGGGAGGGCTTGTAGCGGTCGCGGAGCATTACGGGATTGTCGCCATCGGTGAGATTCCACTGGGCGATACCTGAATGACCGGCCACCCACACGTCGGCAAGACCGTTGCATGTATCGAACAGATCAGTGCCGAAAGCCTCGGGTACGTTGCTCTCCTTGGTCCAGCTGCCGTCGGGGCGCGAGAGCGAGTAGATGATTCCGGCAGCGTTGGCAAAGTAGATCTTGTCGCCGCTGTCCTTGAATTTGGTAGTCTGGGAGCTGGCGCCGATGAAGTTGCCGTCCTGGGTGATGTCGCCGGTGGCGTTATCAAGACGGAAACGCTTCACCACCGAATACTCGGCGGCGGCTATGAGTCCGCTGGCAGGATCGATCACGGCAAAATCGTGACATCCTTCACCGGGCGACGCACATTCCTTGAAATTCTCGAATTTATTGAATTTCTTGCCGCGGGGAAGGGAATAGAACTTGTTGTCAGATACTACAACGATATAATCGTCGAGCAGCAACACCCGCGAGAGATTACGGTTATAGACTCCCGACTGCTTCACTTCATTGCGCTTGCCGTCATAGTGGACAAGACCGAAGTTTGTGGCCAGATAGAAGTCATCGCCCTCAAATGCCACGTCGTTGATCACCGGGGAGATGTTAAGGGTTGCGTCCTTGATTTCGGGGAGGTTGACCACTTCCTCGTTGTCATAAAGCAGGTCAATGTTGCCGTTGTGGTAGGCGACAAGGAGATAACCGGCGTCGTGGTTATAGAAAAGTTTGTCGATACTCACGTCGGAAAGCGTGTTGCTTCGGTCATAGGACAGCGCGCCGTCGGCTTTCTTGTCGTAGCCATAGAGGAAACCCGAGTTGAGGTAATATACACGGTCCTTTGAATCGATTACCTGCGAAACCGACGGCCCGTATACCGAATAAAGTTTCCAACTGCCCACAGCCAGTTGAGCCGAAGCGTTGAACGTGATTATAGCAATCAGTAAAGTGAGGAGTTTTCTTATCATTTCTTATTTCGGTGAGTTGTTGAGTAAAATCTTTAACAGTTGGCCGGTGGCGCGGCCACGGTGAGAGATAGCATTCTTCTCGTCCTCGGTCATCTGGGCAAACGTAGCTTCATGACCTTCGGGACGGAACACGGGATCGTAACCGAAACCGGCCTCGCCGTGACGGTGGCGGGTGATGGTGCCTTCCACCTTGCCGGTGACCAGTGTCTCGCGGCCATCCTTTATCAAGGCTATCACGGTCACGAAACGTGCCGACCGGTCATCGACATCCCTGAGCTTTTCAAGCAGGAGCGATACATTCTTTGCCGGGTCACATTCAGGCCCTGCATAGCGGGCCGAATACACTCCCGGCTCTCCTCCGAGAGCGTCGACAATCAGTCCGGTATCGTCGGCAAAACAATCGCAGCCATACTTTGAACTGATATGCCGGGCCTTGATGAGGGCATTACCCTCAAGGGTATCGGCCGTCTCGGCAATATCGTCGTCACAGCCTATATCGGCAAGCGACAGGATTTCGAGGCGGTCGCCGGCCATGCGGCGCAACTCGTCGAGTTTGTGAGGATTATTGGTAGCGAATACTATTGAACTCATTGAACTATAACGAACTGTTACCCTAAGTTATTTTATACCACTACGATATTAACAATTTTTCGGGGAACGAAAATGATTTTCTTCACCGTCTTTCCTTCGAGCCACTTGGCGGCCTGCTCGTGGGTGGTGGCGAGTTTTTCCACTTCCTCGCGCGGCATGTCGGCGGGAGCCTGGATGTTGAACCTCACCTTACCGTTGAACTGCACGGCATAGTTGACCGAGTCATCGCGGAGATACTTTTCATCGGCCTTCATCCACCGGGCGTCGCATATCGTGGTGGTGTTGCCCAGAGCCGAGTGCCACAGTTCCTCGGTCACGTGGGGAGCGAAGGGAGCGAGAAGCACGAGGAGGGTAGAGAGCACGTCGCGGTTGTGACACTTCTCGGCGGTCAGGGTGTTGACGCATATCATGAAGGCTGCCACCGAAGTGTTGAACGAGAAGTTCTCTATATCGTCGGTTACTTTCTTGACCAGTCGGTTGATGGCCTTGAGCGACTCGGTTGAAGGAGCCTCATCGTCGACAAGGCAGGTATCGCCTTTATAGAACAGTGCCCAGAGTTTCTTGATGAAGCGGTGCACGCCGTCGATACCGTTGGTGTCCCACGGCTTGCTCTGCTCAAGCGGCCCGAGGAACATTTCATAAAGGCGCAGGGTGTCGGCTCCGTAACGTTCCACAATATCGTCGGGGTTGACGACGTTGAACATCGACTTCGACATCTTTTCCACCGCGTAGCCGCATATATACTTGCCGTCTTCAAGTATGAACTCGGCATCCTTGAATTCAGGACGCCACGCGCGGAAGGCATCAAGGTCGAGGACATCGTTGCTGACTATGTTGACATCCACGTGAATGGGTGTAACGTCATAGTCCTTTTTCAGACCGGCGCTGACAAATGTATTGGTGTCCTTGATACGGTACACGAAGTTACTGCGGCCCTGAATCATGCCCTGATTGATGAGTTTGCGGAAAGGCTCGGCCTCACACACTACACCGAGGTCGTAGAGGAATTTGTTCCAGAAACGTGAATAAATCAGGTGTCCGGTGGCATGTTCGGTTCCTCCTATGTAGAGGTCGACGTTACGCCAGTATTTATCAGCTTCTTCCGACACGAGGGCATCGTTGTTGCGCGGATCCATGTAGCGCAGGTAGTAGGCCGATGATCCGGCAAATCCGGGCATCGTGTTCAGTTCAAGGGGATAACCCTCGGCGGTAGCCCAGTTTTTGGCGCGGCCCAGCGGCGGCTCACCTTTCTCGGTGGGGAGGTAGGCGTCTATTTCAGGCAGCAGCAGGGGAAGCTCGCTCTCGTCGAGGAGGTGGGGTATGCCGTCCTTATAATATACGGGGAAGGGCTCGCCCCAGTAGCGCTGGCGGCTGAAGATGGCGTCGCGCAGGCGGTAGTTTACCTTTACCTTTCCTATGCCCTTTTCCTCGATATGCTTTTTGGTGGCGGCTATGGCTTCCTTTACTTCCATGCCGTTGAGGTCGAGATCAGGACCGGCACTGTTGATCATCTTTCCTTCCTTGGCGTCGAAACTCTGCTCGCTGACGTCGGCACCCTCGATCAAGGGAATCACGGGGAGGTCGAAGTGGCGGGCGAAGGCGTAGTCGCGGCTGTCATGGGCAGGCACGGCCATGATGGCTCCGGTACCGTAGCCGGCCAGCACATAGTCGCTCACCCATACGGGAATTTCCTTTCCGGTCAACGGATTGATGGCCATGGCACCGGTAAACACACCGCTCACTTTCTTGTCGATCATGCGCTCGCGCTCGGTCTTGTGTCGGATAGAGGCGATGTAGTCGTCGACAGCCTTGCGCTGCCCGGGGGTGGTGACGAGGTCAACATACTCGCTCTCGGGTGCAAGCACCATGAAGGTCACGCCGAAAATGGTGTCGGCGCGGGTGGTGAAGATCTCAAGCTCCACATCGCTGTCCTTGATCTTGAATTTCATCTCGGCACCCTCGGAGCGGCCTATCCAGTTGCGCTGGGTTTCCTTGAGTGAATCACTCCAGTCAATGGTGTCGAGACCGCGGAGCAATCGCTCGGCGTAGGCCGACACACGCAGGCACCACTGGTACATCAGCTTCTGCTCCACGGGATAGCCGCCGCGTATCGAGAGGCCTTCGCTCACTTCGTCGTTGGCGAGCACGGTGCCGAGTTTCGGACACCAGTTGACCATCGTGTTGCCCAGGTAGGCGATGCGGTAGTTCATCAGCACGTCGGCACGCTGCTTCTCGTCCATGGCCTTCCACTCGACGGCGGTGAAGGAGAGCTCCTCACTGCAGGCGGCGCGGAGTCCCTCGGTACCCTGACGGTCGAAACGCTCCACAAGAGCGGTGATGGGGAGAGCCTTGTCGGCGTCGAGATCATAGTAGCTCTCAAACATTTTCATGAACGCCCACTGAGTCCACTTGTAAAACTCGGGGTCACACGTGCGGAGTTCACGGCTCCAGTCATAGCAGAAACCTATCTTGTCGAGCTGGGAGCGGTAACGGGCAATATTCCGGGTTGTAGTGGTCTCGGGGTGCTGCCCGGTCTGGATGGCGTATTGCTCGGCGGGAAGTCCGTAGGCATCATAGCCCATCGGGTGAAGCACGTTGAAGCCGTTGAGACGCTTGTAGCGCGAATAGATGTCGGAAGCTATGTAACCTAACGGATGTCCTACATGAAGTCCCGCTCCCGAGGGATAGGGAAACATGTCGAGGACATAGTATTTGGGACGCGAATGGTCGATCTCGGCACGATACACATTATTGTCGCGCCAGTATTGTTGCCAGCGGCTTTCGATGTCGCGGTGATTATATTCCATAATTAAATCTATATTGAGTTACTAATTATTCTTTTAAAATACCTGAAATCTCATCACTCCGCCCTCTAACTTAGCTCAAGCATCCGCTCGATGGGACGGCGGGCTCGGGCGATTATAGCCGGGTCTACCTCGACCTGCGGCCTGAGGTCGCGCAGGCAGTCGCGCAGCTTTTCGAGGGTGTTGAGTTTCATGTAGCTGCACTCGTTGCAGGCGCAGGTGCTGTCGTCGGCGGGGGCGGGTATAAAAGTCTTGCCGGGACACTTCTTTCGCATCTCGTGGAGGATGCCGCTCTCGGTGGCTATGATAAATTCATCGGCTTCGCTCTCCACGGCATATTTCAGCAACACAGCCGTTGACCCTACGACATCGGCAACCATCCTCACCTGCGGGCGACACTCGGGATGCACCAGGACAGGCGCACCGGGATGAGCGGCCTTCAGTTCAAGGATCTTTTCGAGGGAAAACTGCTCGTGGACATGACACGCTCCGTCCCACAGGGTCATCTCGCGCCCGGTCATCGAGTTGATGTAGTTGCCGAGATTGCGGTCGGGACCGAAGATGATCTTCTCGTCGCGGGGAAGCGACTCCACTATCTTGAGCGCGTTGCCCGATGTCACCACAATATCGGTCAATGCCTTCACGGCAGCCGATGTGTTGACATAGCTGATCACCGTGTGGCCAGGGTGCTTCCCGATGAAGGATTCAAATTCGGCGGCATCGCAGCTGTCGGCCAGCGAGCAGCCGGCTTCAGTGTCGGGCACGAGCACTGTCTTTTCGGGACACAGTATCTTCACCGTCTCCCCCATGAAATGCACGCCACACATCACCACCACTTTCTCCTTCAGCGTCGAGGCGATCTGAGCCAGCGCAAGCGAGTCGCCGATATAATCGGCCACATCCTGAATTTCGCCCCTCACGTAGTAATGAGCCAGCACCACGGCATCACGCTCCTTTTTCAGCCGGCGAATCTCCTCGACCACATCGGCCCGGTTTTCAACTTTCATTTTATTTTAATTGAAAAAAATTTTTTAAATAAAGAATTTTTAAAAGCAGCAATAATGCGTGTCAATTACTGCGATAACTTTCGTGACTTTTTCTTGCAGAAATGGGTTATTGAACTCCACTCTACAGTTATCCCGATGTTATATACATCAGCCCTGGCTGACCGACAGTAGTTTAGTCGCTTTATTTACACTGTGTTTATAAAGTGCAAAGTTAATAAATTCTTGTGTAAATTCATCATTATAAATGTCAAAAACGATACCCGTAACTCGTGCAATAACCTGTGGTCATAATCTTATGCTTTTTCATCGAGTCAGGTTATATGGGATATTTTCCCGTTTTTGCAAGGATTACTTGTTGATTATTCTCAACAATTATCTACACGGTTACTGACATGCTTTTGAACACAATGATTTTCAATAAGTTGGATGTTGGGCATCTTCATCTTGTCCATCAACATCGGGTTGACATTGTTTTCAACCGGTTATATACATCGCAATGTGTTTATATAAAGGGTGTTATATAGGTTATCAACACAATGTAGATAATTGTTACTGTAATTGTCAACAGCCGCTTTCAGGGCCATTTTTCCACCTGTGCCGTAATATTGTTGTTAATACTGTGACTTACACTTTATCTACACTGTAACATTCATATTAATAGTGTATTAGTATAATTATCTACATTGTGTTGATAAACTTGTTGCGGTAATCAACACAATGTCGTGGAGATGAGTGTAGAATAATAATTTGCAGCCGGGCGAACTATATCATCCTTCTCAAATGTTATAGTTTTATATTGACCACCTTTTCAAAACCTACTGCGCGATGAAATATATCTCCAACGGGCGCGGGTCACTCCCCCTGATAAGCCTGATAGCAATCCTGTCGGTGTCGCTGACCGTAAATATTCCCGGACTGGCCGTCTCGCCCATGCTCGGAAAATTAGCTGATATATTTCCCGGTTCAAGCCGGCTTGAGATTCAGTTGCTCACACTGCTGCCTAACCTCGTCATCATTCCACTGATCCTTGTATCGGGGAAAATCACCAGTGTAAGGAATCAGACAGCGGTACTCGCCACAGGTCTAATCATATTCCTGCTCGCCGGAGTGCTATATCTATTTGCCGACACCATGATGATGCTCGTGGTTCTTGGCGCGCTGTTGGGCGTGGGGTGCGGACTGATAGTTCCTATCGCCGCGGGCCAGCTTGGTGAATGGTTTTACGGTGAGCAGAAAGCCCGCTATCTCGGCTTCAAGTCAGGCACCTCCAACGGTATCGTCATTCTTGCCACCGTCTTCGTAGGCTGGGCTGCCGCCAAAAGCTGGCACGCATCGTTTGCCGTATACCTTGTTCCTGTCATTCCGCTGTTGCTCCTGCCGTTCATGACCTACACCTTCATGAGCAAGCACCTGCGTCATGCTCCCGCTCCCGCGGTTGAAGAAAAGAAGAATACACCTGTCGCGCAACCCGTCAGCAAGCGTCCCGTCCTGACCCTGTGCGGAGTCATAGGACTCTATATAGCCCTGACTGCCACATCCATGGTGTTCACCTACTATCTACCGTTCACGATGAAACACTACGGTCTCGACTCGTCGCAGGTGGGAGTGGCCACGGCAATGTTCTATGTCACCGCAATGATAGGGGGCTTCTCGCTGACTCCATTCATTAAAGTGGCCGGACGCACCGGGCTTTATGTGTGTATAATCATCATGGCTGCCGGCCTGCTGATGCTCGGACTGTTCCACACCATGGCTTCATACGTGGCGGGAGTGCTGCTGATAGGACTCGGTTACGGCTTCTTCCAGCCAATTATCTACGACAAGACTACACGGCTCGCCCCCGACAGGACCCTGTCGACGAAATACTTCTCCTACACCCTTGCCGGCAACTACGTGGCCGTCTCGATAGTACCGCTCGTCGTGGAGCTGTTCCAGCGCATATTTGACAACCACACAGCCGACTTCCCCTACTATCTCAGCACCGCCATGTTAGGTGTTGTATTTATCATCGGCCTCCTCAACCGCCGCTCCTTCGTCTGGACCACCGGCCGCGACCAAGCCTGAAGATATTTATTACAATCTTCTACCCTATATCCACTCCCGGCAGTTTATTCCTGAGGTGGGAAAGATTTTTGTGAAAAGTTTTGGAAAATGGATTTTTTGGTTATAAATTTGTAACCTCCAAATCTTTAGTATATCTTTGCCTGAAAATGACGGTCCTATTGATGATAATTATGTTTTTCGCCTGGTTAGGTCAGGCCCTCAATGACGGTGCTGATATAGACTGACCGGTGGATGACCTGCCATTGACTTTAGTTAACCTTAAATATATCTGAAACCTTAACAATTCATTTCATGAAAAAATCTTTGATCAAAGCCACTGCAGTCGCTTTTGCCGCTCTGCTGTGTGGTGGTGTTGCCGTAGGTGCCATGATGGGTGGCGGCAACGAGGCTCCTGCCGCGCCTATGAAGGCTGCGCCCGAAACCCTTTTGACAGGTACCTGGGATTATGCCGATGATGCTGTCAAGGCCGCAACCATGGCTCTGTCGGGTGGCGAAGGCACGGTGGAATGTAGCGAGGCCAACGGCCTGGTGATGACCGTGGTCTCCAATGGCGCGACGTTCCGCGACAACGGCAACAATATTCAGGTGCGCAAGGGTGCGGAATTCCGTATTCCCGTGACCACGACTGAGGATATTGTCACCGTGGCCGGTTATCCCAACTATTCTTATTTCTCAATCAGCGGTGGAGAGGAGCTGAACGGTACCGTGACCTATAAGGCCAAGATGGCCGACGTGCAGCGCGGTTACGTGTCGGTGGTGTCGACCAACGACAATAATTACTATTATTCGCTTGCCGTGGATCAGAAGGCTCCCAAGGAACTCCTGAATCTCGACGGTGCCCCCGCTACGGGTACATTCAAGTTTGATCTCGGCACCGAGAAGCAGACAGCCGAGTTTGATCAGCCCGACTATTTCCTTTCGAGCAAGGTGACCTACGGCTCGGCCCTGTCGCTCGACGGCAAGGACAACAAGGGTAATGGCCAGACATGGTTCATGCCTGCCAGCCAGCAGAGCGCAGCCGACGAGAGCAACGCCATCCGCTTCATCATCCAGCCCAAGCACGGCCTGACGTTCACCCCCACCAAGGTGTCGTTCAAGACCACCCGCTACGGTACCGACGGCGGCTCGCTTGACGTGGCTTGGGAATCGGCCGACGGTTCGACAGTGAGCCTCGCCACCGGTGTCAAGCCCCAGCGCGACAATGCTACCCCCAACATGACCTCTTGTGAATACGAAGTCACCGGCGCGGCAGCTGCAGAAGGTCCCTGCGGTCTTCTCATCAACCTCTATGCCCTCGCCAATGGCAAGCGCATCGGTTTCTGCGACGTGGTGATAGAGGGTACGGTAAGCGGTCAGGAGAAGGAAGTGCCCATGCTCGCGTCCTTCACTGCCAACGGTGTAAATTATAATGTTGACGACATATTCGAGCCTAACGGTGATATATATGAGGGTACAATCGAGGTTGCCGCTGCCGGTACCATGATTTCAGCCGCCAATCCCGTGACCGACCTCGAAGTGATCGCCGGAGAGATAGGCGAAGTGACCTATGAAGGCACTGACGACATGTGCGACGTGACTATCCCCGTGTCGCTCGCCGACGTTACGATCAACTACGTGCTTCACTTCGTGCGCAAGCCCTACTTCACCGTATCGTTCTACAACACCGACGGCTCCCTGATGGGCTCGCAGGAAGTGGAGAAGGACGCTGCCATCGAAACATTTGCCGTCGACTATGCCACTGCGGCAGCCGACGAGGGCTATAAGGTGCGCGGCTGGTTCCTTACCCCCACCGGCGGCCAAAAGGCTACCGTGGCCGACGTTGTCACGGCTCCAGTTAGCCTCTATGCCTACGCTACTCCCGTTGAGGTAGCCAGCACTCACATGAAGTATGAGTTTGATCTCCGCGATGCCAACTTCTATCCTGAAGATCATGAAGCGTTCAACACCGAGGCCGGTTACTGGCACGATGCAACCCACGGCTGGGCCTTCAAGAACGGCGACGTGATCACCCTTCTCGTAGGTCCCAAGGCGACGGTTGCCGTAGCCCTGTGCCGCTACGGTTACGGAACTGAAATCGTGGCCACCGATGCCAACGGCGCTGAGATCGCCAAGGTTCCCGCCAAGTCAGCCGACGAAATCGACGGCGAGGTAGTGGCATTTGACTATGAAGGCGAGCCGGGTCTGATCACCCTGACTCTCAACAGCGAGGGCGAAATGTATATCCACTCGGTCAAGATCACCAACAATACTGAGGTGACCTACAACCGCGAGGGCCAGTGGTTCTTCGTCACCCCCGGCGATGCCCAGAGCCTTCTCGACGCCATCGACGCTATCTCGGCCAATAATTCCGACCGCGACGCCGAGCGCGCGTTCCTCTTCATCCCCGACGGCACCTACGACCTGCGTGAGACTGTCCTGACCAACATCTACGGTCACAATATCTCCATCATTGGCCAGAGCATGGAAGGAACCGTGATCGCCAACAAGCCCCACCACACTACCGAAGGTATCGCCACCACCGCTACCCTGATGAACACCGGTACGGGCCTCTACATCCAGGACCTCACTATCCGCAACGACCTCGACTACTATGCCACTATCGCCGGTCAGCAGGTAGGCGGCCGCGCGGTGGCATTCTGGGACAAGGGTCTCAACACAATCTGCAAGAACGTGGAACTCGTCTCGCATCAGGACACTTATTATTCCAACAATATCGACGGTACCTATTACTGGGAAAACTGTAACGTGCACGGCACGGTTGACTTCTTCTGCGGCGAAGGCACAATGTTCTATACCGACGGTATCATCACCGTAGAGAAGCGCAACGCCGACGGCAAGGGTGAATGTACCCTTACCGCTCCCGCCACCAAGGCCGGCAACCGCTACGGATATGTATTCGTCAACAACAAGATTGTCAACTACGCTGCCAGCTACAACTATGGCCGCGCATGGAGCAACGAGCCCCGCGCAGCCTATATCAACACCACCGTCAGCGACAACAAGCTGTCATCTTCGCGCTGGACTGCCAACGGCATGAACGTCTATGCCAAGGAATTTGTGGAATACAACACCATGGACGAGGCCGGCAACACCGTGTCGCCTGCTTCCCACGTGATGACATTCGTCAAGGGCGAGTCGGTAACTTACGAGACCATCCTCACCGACGAGCAGGCCGCTGAATTCACCGTTGAGAAAGTGTTCCCCGAATGGCGCCCTGACATCCTTACCGTTCAGGCCGCCGCCCCGGTGTGCGTGACCGAAAACGGCACCATCGCCTGGAATCCCGTTGAAGGTGCGATAGCCTACGCAGTGTTTGCCGACGGTAAACTCGAAGCCATCACTGCCGAGACCAACCACGCCGCTGCCGGCAACGGTGTCTACACCGTCCGCTCGATAAATCAGATGGGTGGTATGGGCGTAGCCGCTCCCGCCGATGCTTCCGGTATTATCTCAGTGGCTGCCGATTCCGAAGTGGTTTCAAGCGTGTACTACAACGTTCAGGGTCAGCGTGTCGACGCCTCCTATAAGGGCGTAGTGATCCGCATCGATACCCTCGCCAACGGCTCGACCGTCACCCGCAAGACCGTAAACCGTTAATCCCGGTCTACGCCATAATAAAGGGGAGGTGGGCATCTGTCACGGATGTCCACCTCCTTCGGGTTTTCTATAACGATGCTTTTATCGTTACATTCCCCTTTAGTATGGAGTTCACGCAGATTTTCTTCATTGAAAAAACAATCATCAGTATAGAATATTAAAGTAGTTAATCGGTCAATTAAAGGATCGACTCAATAGAAACGATTTATCGGTTGTAAACTCCGGTCAAAGAGAAAGGCAAGGACTGAAGCGAGGGTGCTTATACGCTGTCCGGGGAAATATAATAGCGAGAATCCTGAAGTCCGTGATAAGCTCAGAATGTCAGTCCTTGCCTTTCTTTTAACTTACAGCTTTGATTTACATCCACCTGACTTTGAATCCTTTTGCCATAATCCTTATTCGGTCGAGAAGTGTTCTGCGTTTTCGCCACGTAGCCGCATAATGATGCACGGCCATTGTCTCGGAACCTATATCGGCGTATCCGTTCAGGTCGATTGGCGGATAGAAGTATTCCCGAGGATACATTGCAGGTTTTTCTTCATAGCTCAGAAACAGTAAGATGTAGCGACGGAACAGGACAGGATTAGGTGTACGCACCGGCTTTCCGAATATGTTGATAAAGTGGCGGTTTCTGTAAAAGTCAAGAAAAATTTTCACCCATTCACAACCCTTTTCGGCTCCGATTATCCCAAACACCGGGCCGTCATACTCCATACCCAGGAAAGAGCGGTTGCTTAATAAAGTGTCGAGCGGGGCGAGAAGTTCAACATCGGTATCGAGATATATACCTCCAAACATTGACAAGGCGTAGAGACGGGCCACATCGGCCACAAAAGCCCATTCTTTCATCTCGTATGCCTCGCGGGAATAATCACACAGGTCGATGGGAAAGTTGGTCTCGTCCCACCGCATGATTTCATAATCCGGATTCAGTTCTTTCCATCCTTCGATATAAGCGATGGTGTCAGCCGGGAGGGGACCCTTACCGAACCAACAGTAATGAATGATCTTAGGTATCATATAATAGTATTTTCCAAGTGTTTTCCTAATAGAGCCACCTGATACATCATTTCGAGGTAGGCACGTATTATTCCCCGTTTTCCGTCTCGGAATCCGCCTTTCATCACAAGCATCTTGAAGAAGAAAAGCCACGGCCTGAACAGCAGCGACATGGTGGAATACCGGCGTTCAAGTCGCTTGACAACCTCATTGTCACTGTAACGGTTCAGTTTGTCGATACGGGCCGCTATCGAAGGATTGTCAAAGTGGATTATCTCATACCTTTTCTTTGCCGGCAACCGGTAAATCCTGCCGTCAATCCTCACCTTGGAGTGAATCACTGGTGGCCAGGTAGCCTTGTCCTTCAGGAAAAAGCGTGTGTGACGCTCGGTGACGGTAGATGTAAATCTGCCCATAAACATCGATGCAAACGGTATGGAAACAGCCTCGGCACGGTCAGACCTCCTGATGTAGTCGTACAGGTATCGGGCAAGTGATTCAGGCACCACCTCGTCGGCATCCACCACTATTACCCAAGGGCATGAGGCGGAATGGATGGCGAAATCGCGCGCCGGCTCGCATATATTGTAATTACCCTTTGGGAAAGTCACTACCCTCGCCCCATGACTCAGGGCGATGTCACGTGTATCGTCGGTGCTTTCCATGTCACACACCACTATTTCATCAAATACTTTCAGTGACTCCAGGCAGCGGGTGAGAGTAGGGGAGGCGTTGTAAGTGTTGATCACGGCACTGATCTTGTAATCGTCAGCTGACATGAAAGTTAGAATGGAATTAAGGCCGACGGCGCCCTTTTCCGGCCGGTGGATAAACGAAACGTGGGGCCTTACTTGTTACTCGTTCCACCATCAGAGGCCTTCGCAATGCCCGGTTAGTTGAACGAGCAACGTGCAGAAGCCTCACGTAGAATATGCTTACACCATGACCGATACGCTACGCTCACGCGCACACGTATCATGCCACGGGGTCATGAACATATCCAATAGGCATCTACCGTTGCTTCAATCCTGACTAACCTGAGAAAGTTGCGAAGTTTCTGATGGTCAAGAAAGAGCGTCGAGTAAACGCTTGTTTTTGATAATCTTTGCCGGCCTCTGCCGGGCGTATGTGTCTTGTGTCACTACCCGCCCTCATTACCCGCTACCGGGCTTCTGCGTGACGGTTAGCATTGCAAAAATAGTAAAAAAATGGTATCGTTGAAAGTTGCTGACTGAAAATTTTTCATTTGTGGGAATATATAGCTTCGCTGTCGGAATGCGCAGGTGGGTGAGCCGAAAGGTAGATTGATCTCGGGTCAGCGGACAGAGGTAGTCGGTGGGCTGGTAACGCACACCCGAAACTCAACAATATGAAGGTTCCGTTGAAACGGATTATTTGTATGCACACTGATGAGCATACTGAAGCCTGGAACTGGCTTTCAGTGGCGATCGGGTGCGCCGTTTCGGCGTGCCTCGCACGGCACGTGGTGGAGAGGGGACGGTCGTTGTACACCAATCGCTTCCGCAAGCTCCGGCGATTGGTGTTACGATGATTCGGCGTGCTTCGCCCGCCCTGCGCCCGCCAACCTCACCTGTCAGCTGACCATTGATTTTTGAAGCGCGTTGAATAAGAATCCCTGAATGGGCCGGATGGGTCATTCAGGGATTCTTTCATTCTTGTTTTAATATTTCCCAATGTCCTCCGAAATCAGGACCGACTCGACGGAGTAGACCTTTTTCCCGGAGTTTTTTAAGATGATACTTAATGCCCGCTTCGGTAACTGATGTTATAGTCTTTGCAAGGTCTTTGCGGCTAAGATTGGGATTCTTTTTAAGCTCTTGGATAATCTGATCCTGAATCGACAGGGATTCGATAACTCTTGTATGAGGAATATTTTTGTCGGTCTGGGTAGTTGTCTGAGTAGTATTCCGGTCGGTCTGGGTAGTTTCTTGGCCTGATTGGGGGGCATTGGGGTCGACCAAATCGCCGTAAAGTTCGAGCATGGCTTTCACATCTTGGTCGTTGCCGCCTTTTGAGAGAGTCAGAGTCGTGCGGTCTACACCGTTGTTATGGGTTTCTTCAATAGTGGCCGGAGTGTGATATACCTTTTCCCAAACTTTACATATTCCGCTGAGACCGCTTCCGGCGCGTTCTCCAAATTCAATCAAGGAGAAAATCTTTAGCATTATACCGTTGCGGGGATCGGAGATGCCACCGTTAATAGCTTCTTTAATTGAAATGCGCACCGAGCCGGGGTTTGACAGCATGTAGCCATCCGAAGATTTATTTATCACCAAACCCTAACGCCCATAAAAATCGGCATGGACAACCATGTTTGTAACAAAAATCCCTGAACGGGGTCGGGAGACGCCGTTCAGGGATGTGATGAGTAGTGATGCGGGGAAATCAGATGTCTTCTTCGATTGCGAAATCGTCGGGGATGTCGGTGTCGAATTCATCGTCGTCGATGATTTCATCGTCATTGTCATTGTCGGGTTTTGACGAGCTGCGTGATGATGAAGCCTTTTTGGGAGCGGCATCCTTGGGTTTCTCCTTGAGTGCGGTCATGATCTTTTCTTCGAGCTCGGCAGCGAGTTCGGGATTGTCCTGGATGGTGCGCTTGGCTGAGTCGCGTCCCTGAGCTATCTTTGTGCCGTTGTAGCTGAACCACGAGCCCGACTTCTTGATCACGCCGGTAGCTACGCCGAGGTCGATAATCTCGCCGGCGCGTGAGATACCTTCGCCAAACATGATGTCGAATTCGGCGCGCTTGAAAGGAGGAGCCACCTTGTTCTTGACCACTTTTACCTTGGTGAGCTTTCCTATCACTTCGTCGCCATCCTTGATGGAGGTAGAGGGGCGGATGTCGATACGGACCGAGGCATAGAATTTCAGAGCGTTACCGCCGGTGGTGGTTTCGGCCGGGCCAAACATGCTTCCTATCTTCTCGCGGAGTTGATTGATGAATATGCAGGTGGTGCCGGTGCGCGAGATGGCTCCCGTCAGCTTGCGCATGGCCTGCGACATCAATCTTGCCTGAAGGCCCATGTTGCGCTCGCCCATGTCGCCGTCGATTTCGCTTTTGGGGGTAAGGGCGGCAACCGAGTCGATCACCAGAATGTCGATTGCCGACGAGCGGATGAGTTGCTCGGCGATTTCAAGAGCCTGCTCGCCATTGTCGGGCTGGGCCATGAGGAGGTTGTTGACGTCAACCCCGAGCTGCTCGGCATAGAACCGGTCAAATGCGTGCTCGGCGTCGATAATGGCTGCTATGCCGCCGGCGCGCTGGGCCTCGGCTATCGCATGGATGGCAAGGGTGGTCTTACCTGACGATTCGGGACCGAATATCTCGATGATGCGGCCACGCGGATAGCCTCCAACGCCCAGGGCATAGTTGAGGCCGATTGACCCGGTGGGTATCACCTCTACGTTCTCCACATTCTCGTCGCCCAGCTTCATGATGGCTCCGCGGCCAAATGATTTCTCGATCTGACCCAGTGCCTGCTGAAGGGCGTTCTGCTTCACCTGAGCGAGGTCCTGGCCTTTTTCGGCTACAAGTCGCTTTACGGGCGGTTTTTTCTTTTCCATAATATGTAGGTGTTTTAATTGATTTTTCTCAGTTGTATTAATGATAACGCAAAGTTACGTCATGGCGTGTGCCGAATCAATACCCGGTCTCGTTAAATAGTTTTAATTCGCCGCCGGCTTGCCGAAGAACCGGTTGATGATGACGGCAAGCGCGCCGTCGCCGGTCACGTTGCACGCCGTCCCGAAGCTGTCCATCGCGATATAGAGCGCGATCATAAGGGCGATCATCTGCTCGTCAAATCCCAGGATTGAACTCAGCAGTCCGAGCGATGCCATGATTGCGCCGCCGGGTATGCCCGGGGCGGCGATGATGGTGACGCCGAGCATGGCGATGAAATGGATGAAGTGACCCGTCTCCACCGGCTGGCCGTGCATGATGACAAGAGCGAGAGCACACGCCACGATTTTCAGCGCGCTGCCCGACATGTGGATCGTGGCGCACAGCGGGACCACAAATCCGGCAATATCCTCGTCAACGCCCATTTTGATGGTCTGCCGCAGCGTGACAGGAATTGTCGCGGCCGACGACTGGGTGCCCAGGGCCGTGAAGTAGGCCGGCATCATCGTGCGGAGCATCCTGAAGGGATTGCCTTTGTTGAAACATGCCGCCACGCAGTATTGAAGCACGAGCACCAGCACGTGGAGGATGAATATGACCACGATTATCTTCATGAATGTGGTCAGAATCACGCCCACCGTCCCCTCGGCTGTCATTATCATGAAAATGCAGGCGATGTACCACGGCAGCAGCGGAAGGATGGCGCGGTCGATGGTCTTGGCCACTATCGAGCGGAACTCGTCCATCCCCCTGCGGAGCGACTGCCCGTTGAGAAACGCTATGCCGAGACCCAGCATGAATGAAAGCACCAGAGCCGTCATCACATCCATCAGGGGTGGAATTTTGACAGCGAAAAACGGCTCGGTCACCGGAGCGCTTTGCTCAAGCAGCGCAACGTCCTGCTCGCCTGAGATGAGCGATGGAAAAGTCAGCACGCCGGTGAAGTAACTGAGCAGCCCCGCGAGAAATGTCGCGCCATAAGCCAGCAGGGCTGTCGCCACGAGGAGTTTACCCGCGCGGGCACCTATGTCGGCTATGGCCGGCACAACGAAGCCCACTATGATGAGCGGAATCATGAAACCCAGGAACTGCCCGAAAATGCCGTTGAACGTCGCCGCGGCGGCAGCGAGCCACCCGGGGGCAATGAAACCTATGCCTATGCCCGCTACGATAGCGATGGCTATACGGCCCAACAGGGGAATACGCACCGACATAATCAGCCGAATTTACTGATCTTGCGGAGCAGCGGCTCGTTGAGAATCTTGATCTTACGGCCATCGACCACTATGATGTGCTCGTTGACGAAGTTGCCCAGCGTGCGAATGGCATTGGACGTCGTCATGTTCGACAGGTTGGCCAGATCCTCGCGACCGAGATAAATGTTGAGGGTCAGGCGGTCGTCCTCATATCCGTAATTGTCGATCAGCACGCTCAGGGCCTCGGCCAGGCGGCCTCGGATATGCTTCTGGGTGAGGTTGACGATCTTGGTGTCGCTCGACCCTAAGTTTCTTGAAAGCTCGTGTATGAAAAACATCGACAGGTCAGAATTCTTCCTGATAATCTCCTCCACCAGCTTCATAGGGAGCGTGCCCAGGATCGAAGGCTCCAAGGTGGCCGCGCTCGACACGTAATGCTCCCCGGCAAAATAGGCCCGGTAGCCGAAATACTGCACCGGCTTGATGAGCCGCAGTATCTGGACCCTTCCGCCCACGCCGTCCTTATACTTCTTCACCTTTCCCTTAAGGAGAGTCCAGAGAAATTCCGGCTCATCCTTCTCGGCATAGATAGTCTGGTTCTTCTTATATCGGTGAATCTGGAAATTGTCGGTGATAATGCGTTTTTCCTCCGCATTAAGCACCGACCATATCTCGGCCAGATCCTCGGATATTACCTGTTCTAATGTGCTTTTAATCATTATTCTATTGTGCAACTATGCTTTATAACACAAAGTTAGCGCATAGATTCCACAAATCACCCCATCTCCAGTTAAAAATTGTTAATCCATCAGTTCCCCGCCATTTCCTTCCCCCTTGTACTATCCGTTTCGGTTCAGGATGGGTGGAGAGGGAAACTTTTTTTGACCGAGGTGTGTTTAGTTAGAAAAAATCACCTACCTTTGTGGGTCGAAAATCGATTTCCGTATAAATAATGTGTAAATGGTGAAAAATCTCGTCATAGTAGAGTCTCCGGCCAAGGCCAAGACTATCGAAAAGTTTCTGGGCAAGGACTATAAGGTCATGTCCAGCTACGGTCATATCCGTGACCTGCGCAAAAAGGACATCAGCATAGATGTGGAAAATGATTTTACTCCCGTCTATGAGATTCCGGCTGACAAGAAGCAGCTTGTGGCCGACCTGAAGAAGGCTGCCAAGGAGGCCGAGACCGTGTGGCTCGCTTCTGATGAGGACCGTGAGGGTGAGGCTATCGCGTGGCATCTTTTCGAGGTGCTCGGGCTTGATCCGGCCAAGACGAGGCGCATCGTGTTTCACGAGATCACCAAAAACGCTATTCTCAATGCTATCGAGAATCCCCGGGCCATAGACATTGACCTTGTGGATGCGCAGCAGGCGCGCCGCGTTCTTGACCGCATAGTGGGATTTGAGCTGTCGCCGGTGCTGTGGCGCAAGATCAAGCCGTCGCTCTCGGCGGGTCGCGTCCAGTCAGTGGCAGTGAGGCTTATCGTTGACCGCGAGAAGGAAATCGAGAATTTCAAGAGCGAGCCTTATTTCCGCGTGACGGCGCGCTTCGCGTTGCCCGACGGCACGGTGCTCCGCGCCGAGCTTTCGCGCCGGTTATCCACCGAGGATGCGGCCAGGGAATTTCTTGCCGACTGTGCCCGCGGCGACTACAAGGTGACCGATATAAGCGTCAAGCCGCTCAAGAAGTCGCCTGCTCCTCCTTTCACCACCTCGACGCTGCAGCAGGAGGCTTCGCGCAAACTTGGCTTCACGGTGGCGCAGACTATGATGGTGGCGCAGCGGCTTTATGAGGCCGGACATATCACCTACATGCGTACCGACTCGCTCAATCTCTCGCAGCTTGCCCTCAATTCAATCGCCTCGCTGATCACCTCGGAACTCGGCGAGAAGTATCTTCATATCCGCAAGTATCACACCTCGTCGAAGGGCGCCCAGGAGGCTCACGAGGCGATACGCCCCACATACGTGGAGCAGGAGACTATCGACGGCACGGCTCAGGAAAAACGCCTGTACCGCCTGATACGCCAGCGCACGCTCGCCTCGCAGATGGCCGACGCGCAGATAGAGAAGACAACCGTCGAGATCCTCCCCGAGCATCGCAAGGAGCATTTCACGGCTACCGGCGAGGTGGTGAAATTTGACGGCTTCCTGAGAGTGTACCTTGAAGGCACCGACGATGAAGCAGAGCAGGCTGAGGCTGACTCCATGCTCCCTCCCATGACCGTAGGCGAGACGCTGACTGCCGCTGACGTCACCGCCACCGAGCGCTTCACGCTCGCTCCGCCGCGCTACACCGAGGCCTCGCTCGTGAAGAAAATGGAGGAGCTGGGCATAGGCCGTCCGTCGACCTATGCTCCCACCATATCCACTATTCAGAACCGCGAATATGTGGAGAAAGGGGAGCAGACCGGCACGCCGCGCGACCTGACGGTGCTCACCCTCGACAAGATGGGCAAGATTTCAGCATCAGTTCACACCGAAATGACCGGTGGCGAAAAAGGAAAGCTCATACCCACCGATACCGGCGTGATTGTCAACGAGTATCTCACCGAGAATTTCCCCGACATCCTCGACTATGACTTCACTGCCGAGATGGAAGAGAAATTTGACCACATTGCCGAGGGCAACTCGGAGTGGCAGAAGGAGATAGCGACGTTCTACAAGCTCTTTCACCCTCAGGTCGACAAGGCTGCGGAGACCAGGACGGAGCACAAGGTGGGCGAGCGCGTACTCGGTACCGATCCCGCCTCGGGCGAGCCGGTCAGCGTGAAGATAGGCCGTTTCGGCCCCGTGGTGCAGATAGGCACGGGCGAGGGTGACACCAAGCCGCGGTTTGCCTCGCTGCGCAAGGAGCAGTCGATCTTCGACATCACCCTCGACGAGGCCCTGAAGCTCTTTGACCTTCCCCGCACCCTCGGCGACTTCGAGGGCAAGACGGTGGTGGCCGCCGTAGGAAGGTTCGGCCCCTACATACGCCACGATTCCAAATTCGTGTCGATACCCGACGACCTTTCGCCCACCGAAATCACTCTCGACGAAGCCGTGGCCCTTATCGAGGCCAAGCGCAAGGCCGACGCCGAGAAAATCATCAAGACCTTTGAGGAAAACGACGGGTTGACAATCCTTCATGGCCGCTACGGACCATATATTTCCTACAATAAGAATAATTACAAGATACCCAAGGCCATAACCGATGCCTCGACCCTCACCCTCGACGAGGTAATGGCCATCATAGCCGAGCAGGACGCCAAGCCCAAGAAAGCCGCTCCGCGACGTGCCAAGAAATAAACATAATCCAGCCATGGCCCGAAGAAACGATAATCAATACCGCCCCGACGTAGTCAAGGCGTTCACCTCCCGCAGCGAGAGCCGTCTGATCGATTTCCTCATCGAGTCGATGCCCGACCGTTCACGCACGGCCATCAAGCAGATGCTCGCCCATAATCAGGTGATGGTCAACGGTGCCGTCACGTCGCAGTTTGACACCCCCGTCCATCCCGGCTCGGTGGTGAAAGTCAACTTCACCCGCGAGTTCAAGACCTTCTACAACCGCCGGCTTAAGATACTGTATGAGGACGACGACATCATCGTGGTCAACAAGGGCTACGGCCTCCTGTCAATGGGTACCGACAAGGTTAAGGACGGCACTGCCTATGAGTTGCTGCGCGACTGGGTCAAGTGGCAGAATCCCGCCAACAAGCTCTTTATAATCCACCGTCTCGACCGCGATACATCGGGCCTGATGATGTTTGCCAAGACCGAGGAAGCCAAGGAAGCCATGCAATACAACTGGAAAAACATGGTGAAGGAGCGCAAATATGTGGCCCTTGTGGAAGGGAAACCCGAGCCTGCCGAAGGCTCCTACCGCAGCTATCTTGCCGAAAACTCCCGTTACGAAGTCTATTCTACCGATAACCCTCAGGAAGGCAAGCTCGCCGTCACCCGCTACCGCACACTCGGATCCGGTCACGGATACTCGCTGATGGAACTCTCGCTCGACACAGGCCGCAAGAACCAGATACGTGTCCACATGAAAGACCTCGGCTGCCCTATCTCAGGCGACCGCCGTTATGGCGGACATCCCTCGCCGGCCCACCGCATGTGTCTCCACGCGATGACGCTCAAATTCGTGCATCCCGTCACCAAGAAACTGATGGAATTCTCCACCCCCGTCCCCATATCATTTGAAAAAGCCCTGAAGTAATAATCCGGGCGATAACGAAGCACTCCATGTCGCAAGATGACAAATATACCAGGCTCTTACAGGCCCTGAAAGAAAAGGCAGCCGAGATTCTGCCCGAAGGGTCGCGCGTGGCTCTTTACGGTTCGCGTGCCCGTGGAGATGCCCGGGATGATTCCGATTGGGATCTTCATGTCATGATACCCGGTCCGGAAAAACTCGGTTGGGAACTTTACGATAGCTACGCCTGGCCGTTTTCCGACTTAGGACTTCTCTTTGGCGAGATAATTAATCCGCGCCTTTATTCCGTAGCAGGGTGGTTGAAACGTAGTTTCCTTCCTTTCTATAAAAACGTAGAAAAAGATGCCGTAATCATATTCCGCAATTGAAAAATGACACTGAGTCCTGACGAGAAAAATTCTATAATCAATTATAGAAAAGAAAAATCGCTCCAAACATTCAAGGAAGCTAATGATAATGCTTTGCTGGGTAACTGGAGCCTTACAGCTAACAGACTTTACTATTCAGTCTTTTATCTTATTATTGCATTGAATATTAAAAACGGAGAATCATCCAAGTCCCACAGTGGAGCTTTTAGCCTGTTTAGCAAAAGGTATATTTCAACCGGGATGTTGTCAAAAGAAGAAAGTAGTTTATATAGGAGATTGTTTACTATGAGACAATCAGGTGACTATGACGATTTATTTGATTGGGAAGAGGAAGATGTGCTCCCTTTGATTCCACAAGTAAAAGAGTTATTGATGAAAATACAAACTTTCTTTTGAATTAAAAATCAATTATTTACTTTCCATAAGCATTCAAGGCATCCCGAGTGAGGGATGCCTTGAATGCTTATGGAAAGATTTCAGAAGGTCAGCGGCGCTTGTTCTTCTTCTGCTGCTCGCGGAGGAGGGCTTGCTGCTGACGCTGGGCTTCTTCGAGACGGGCCATTAAGCCTGATTTTTTCTTAGGCTTGCGGGCGTTCTCAGCCATCTGGGCGCGCATCTTGTCCTCGTCGATGAAGTGGCGGATGGCGTAGGTCTGGATGATGGTGATGAGAAGTGACAGGAAGTAGTAGTAGCTAAGGCCGGCGGCGTAGTTATTGAAGATGAAGAGGAACATCAGGGGCATGAGATACATCATCCATTTCATGCCGGGCATTCCTGATGACTGGGGCTGATTGGCCATGTTGATACGGGAATAGATGATGTTGGTCACGGTCATCAACAGGCAGAAGAGGGAGATGTGGTTGCCGAAAGTAGAGGAGATGAAGGGGATATGGGTGGTCCAGGATACTATCGCGTCGGGCGCGGAGAGGTCCTTGGCCCAGAGGAAATGCTCGCCACGCAGCTCTATGGCCGAGGGGAAGAAGCTGAACATGGCCACGAGTATAGGCATCTGGAGCAGCATGGGGAGGCATCCCGAGAGGGGATTGGCTCCGGCCCGGGAGTAGAGGGCCATGGTCTCCTGAGAGCGTTTCATAGCGTTTTCATCGCCGGGATATTTCTCGTTGATGGCGTTGATCTCGGGGGCGAGGAGGCGCATCTTGGCCTGTGACACGTAGCTCTTGTAGGTGAACGGGAAGAGGATGAGCTTGATGAAGATGGTCAGGAGCAGGATGATGATGCCGTAGTTGGTGATATACTTCCCCAGGAAGGTGAATACCGGAATTACTATCAGCGTGTTGATCCAGCGGAAGATTGGCCAGCCCAAGGGGATTACCTTGGTCAGGTGCATGTCCTCGCCGGGATAAACCTCGGTGCTTACCTCGCTCATGAGCGGATAGAGGTTAGGGCCGAGGTAGAAGGTGAACGAGGCCGGGTTGGCCAGCGAGGGCGAATAGTCCATCGTCATCTCCGATGACAGTTCCTTGATGAAGTCCTCGTTGTCGTCGAGCACGGTGGAGCTGAGGTTGGCCGAGTTGAAATTGGTGCGGGCCATCATGATTGCCGAGAAGAACTGGTTCTTGTAGCCGATCCATTTGATCTTGTCGGTGAGGTCCTTTTTCTTGTCGCTGTTCTCGGAGAGATTGTCCACATCTCCATCGCTGAACATGTAGAACAGGCCTGAATTGCGCTGCTCGAATACGCGGCCGGCCTCGTTGCGGCGCATCTTCTCGTTCCATGCAAATTCCATCGTGGCCACCGACGAGGGTATCACGGCAGTCATGCCTTTCTGGAGCACGTCGAGTTTCACCAGATAGCTGTCGGCGGGCAGGGTGTAGCGCAAGGCCCACACGGCGCCGTCGCCGAGGTCGAGGCTCATCTCCACGGTCGAATCGTTGATCAGGATGGGAGTGAAGAAGAACTCGCGGGTGTCGAAGCGCTGTGTCGACGATGTCAGTGTGAAGCCATACGAGTCAGTCTCGGGCGAGAGAAGCGTGAGAGCGGTGGAGTCATAGCTCTCGTAGTCGCGCAGCGCGGCGCGGGCTATCACGCCACCCTTGTTGGCGATTTCAAGGCGTATCTTATCATTGGCAAGCTCCACGGTGGTGGAGTCGCCCGAGAGATAGCGGGCAAATCCGCGGTACTTGGCGGCGTCGCGCAGTCCTTGACGGAGATTGTCGGCTGCGGCGCGGGCCACCGAAGGCTTCAGCTCGTCCCAACGGTTGGAAAGCATCAGCTCAAGGGGAACATTGATATCGCCGGCAGTCACATAGCCTCCGGCAGTGCCGTCGGGCGAGAGGGTCAGGTGAAGGTTACGCACGTCGAGCGAGCGGAAACCTGCCGAGTCGGTCACGCCAAGCTCGCGGATAGTGTTGACGATGGTGGCTTGTTCGGCACGGTTGATCGAGTCGGGAGTGAGGATATTGTCCTGCACCGACGGCTGCTCTTCGGCCTGCTGCATGGCAAGTTCCTCCTGACGCATACGCTCCAGTTCCTCCTCCGACGGGCGGTTGAGGTAGGAGAAGCCGATAAACACGGCTACCATCAGCAGGAGTCCGATAATTGTGTTCTTATCCATTCTACTTAAGGATGTGTTGTGGTATTGGTTATACGGTGATTGATTTATTCTCTTTTTCGTCGCGGAATTTCACGGCTGCTTTTATGAAGTCCAAAAACAACGGATGCGGATTAAGCACCGTGGCCGAGTATTCGGGGTGATACTGTGTGCCGATATACCAGCGCAGGGCGGGCAGCTCCACGACCTCGACCAGTCCGGTGGCAGGATTTTCGCCGACGCATTTCATCCCTGCCTCTTCAAATTGCTGCCGGAAATCGCTGTTGAACTCAAAGCGGTGACGGTGACGCTCGCTGACGAGTGTCTTTCCGCCGTAGGCCTGCGCCGCGCGTGAATCCGGTGCAAGGCGGCAGTCGTAGGCCCCCAGGCGCATCGTGCCACCCTTGTCGGTCACCGATTTCTGGGCTTCCATGAGGTCGATGACGTTGTAGGGCGTAGTAGTGTCCATCTCGGTGGAATTGGCCTCGGCCAGACCCATTACGTCGCGAGCGAATTCGATCACCATGCACTGCATTCCCAGGCAGATGCCAAACGTGGGCACATCGTGCTCGCGACACCATTTCAGGGCCGTGAACTTACCCTCGATGCCTCGCTGGCCGAATCCCGGGGCCACGATGACACCGTCGAGATCGCTCAGCCGGGCGTCGACGTTATCCTTGTCGAGCCGCTCGGAGTGGATGAAGCGCAGTTCAAGCACGCGGTCGCAGTATGTGGCGGCCTGAAACAATGCCTCGTTGATCGACTTGTAGGCATCGGGCAGCTCTACATATTTTCCCACGAGCCCTATTGTAACGCGTTCGGTGGCATGCTCCATCTTTTCAAGAAAAGCCTTCCACGCCTTGAGGTCAGGCTCGCCCTCAGGAGTGATACCCAGCTGCCGCAACACGATTTCATCAAGATGCTGGTGCTCCATTTCTATGGGGACCTGATAGATCGACCTTACGTCGGCACTCTGGATCACGTCGTCGGGCGACACGTTGCAGAACTGAGCTATCTTGCGCCGCATCTGCGCCGGAATATCATGCTCCGTGCGGAGCACCAGTACGTCGGGCTGTATACCCAGATGCTGGAGCTGCTTTACCGAGTGCTGTGTCGGTTTTGTCTTCAGCTCCTTGGCAGCGGCGATGTAAGGCACGTAGGTGAGATGGACGCAGATGCAGTCGTCGGGCATCTCCCATTTCATCTGCCTGACGGCCTCAAGAAACGGCAGCGACTCGATGTCGCCCACCACGCCCCCTATCTCGGTGATTACGAAGTCAAAGCGGCCCGTGTTGCCCAGCAACTTCACGTTACGCTTTATCTCATCGGTGATGTGAGGAATGATCTGCACCGTCTTGCCAAGATAATCACCGTGACGCTCCTTGTCGATGACATTCTGATAGATGCGTCCGGTGGTGATATTGTTGGCGCGCGTAGTGTTGACATTGGTAAAACGCTCATAGTGACCCAGATCGAGGTCAGCCTCATGGCCGTCGACCGTCACGTAACATTCCCCGTGCTCATAAGGATTAAGAGTACCGGGATCGATGTTGATATACGGGTCAAACTTCTGGATCGTCACCCGGTAGCCGCGGGCCTTCAACAGGCAGGCAAGCGACGAGGAAATGATCCCCTTGCCAAGCGACGACACCACACCTCCGGTGACGAAGATATACTTTGTTTCCACGTGAAAAATGATCGGTTGTTATAACAAAGTGCAAAGGTATAAAAAAATCCCTGAATTACCATATCCCTTCCCCAAACTCCCCCGCGATAATTTTTTTGTGAAGTTTCCAATAAGAAGTGCAACGTAGCTTTTCCTCACTCCTCCTCAGGGAAGGCCGCACGCCGAGACATCAGAAAGCACCATCCCCAAAAAGCCGGGCGTGCAGCGCACGCCGAACCGCAGCCCAAGCCCGGAGCAAGAAAGAGCCCAAAAATCCATTCATGAAACACACCGAAGAACTCATTGTGTGGACGACGCTTTGCGACGTTTCCCCTGCGCAGCGGCTGATTGGTAACTTTATAAATATCTGATGTTAAATTATGTTATTTTCTTTAATAGTTTATGCTGGCATTATTTTGTGTTACCTTTTCTTGCGGGTAGGGGTGTATTTGTCGCGGATGATCTGGTGGGCGCGGCGGGTGAGAGAGAGGATTTCGGTGTCGGGGAGGTCGCCGTTGAGGTCAAGCTGCACCCAGTATTTCAGGGTGGAGTTGAGTGGTGTGGCGACTGAGGTGTAACGGTCGCGCAGGAGGATGATTTCGTCGGGTGTGGATCTGACGGTGACGGAGGTGAAATTGTCAACATCCACTATGCAGAACATGTGGTCCATTACATAAAACACAAGCAGGGATTCATATCGGGCGGCAAAGTGTCCGAATGGCATCTTTTCAGTCACTCCTGCCAGCGTAAGGCAATATCTGCGGAAGTCCTCGATGTTCATGTGTGATGAATGTTTACGGGTTGGGTGGCAAAGTTAACCAAAAATAAGTTAACATCATGGGACGCGGGAGAAGTTATTAACATTTTGGCGATTTTGGGGGTGCAAATGTTGCGTGACACGGGGATAATAACTACCTTTGCACTCAGGTTATACATTCATTCTTTTCATTAGAGTCTCGTAGCGCTATGCCTTCGAGATTCTATCTTTTATAGTTTTGACAACTCTCTTAATTTCTAAATATAAAACACTTCAACACTATGGCTATTACATATATGACCAAGGAAGGTTACAAGAAGAAGATGGAAGAAATCGCTTACCTCGAATCAGTGGAGCGCCCGCGCATCTCCGCTGCTATCGCCGAGGCCCGCGACAAGGGTGACCTTTCGGAAAATTCTGAATACGATGCCGCCAAGGAGGCTCAGGGTATGCTCGAAATGAAGATTTCGCAGCTTAAGGATCTCGTGGCCAACTCGCGCATCATCGACGAGAGCAATCTCAACACTGAGGAGGTGCAGATTCTCAACCGCGTCAAGATCAAGAATGTGGCCAACGGCATGACGATGGAATATACCATCGTGGCCGACTCGGAGGCTGACCTGAAGGAGAAGAAAATCGGTTCGTCCACTCCCATAGCCCAGGGGCTTTTGGGTCATAAGCTCGGCGAGGTGGTGGAGATAAAGGTTCCTGCCGGACTGATGAAGTTTGAAATCGTAGAAATCAATTTCTGATAATACCATGGCAACGATCTTTTCGCGAATCGCCGCAGGCGAAATTCCTTCCTATAAGGTGGCCGAGGACGAGAAGCATTATGCGTTTCTCGACATCAATCCCGTGGCTCCGGGTCATGTGCTTGTGATCCCGCGCCGAGAGGAGAGCTATATCTTCAACCTCAGTGACGAGGAATATGCGTCGCTCATGGCCTTTGCCCGCCGCGTGGCCAAGGCTCTTGAGAAGGCCATGCCTTGCAAGCGCATAGGGGTTGCGGTGATAGGTCTCGAAGTGCCTCACACCCACATCCATCTCATCCCGCTCAACAGCGAGAAGGATATGGATTTCTCTCATAAGCTTTCGCTCCCGGCCGAGGAGATGGAGGCTATTGCCCGACGCATCGCTGCCGAGATGGATTGAGGCCGCGAGTTGACGCAATTTTACAATACTGGTATATGGAACCGACTCAGCACTGAGCCGGTTTTTTTACGTAAAAATTTGAATTATTTCAAGAAATAATTTGGAATTATAATTATTTTAGCTATTTTTGCAAAAGAATGTAAGTATTATCCGTTAAAATACTTTGTATCCGCTATCGGTATCATTCAAGTGCCCACCATTGGCACTACCTTGTTTTTTGATATTAATTGAAAGATTCCTTTATCTGTCCAGGCTCTGATCACGGGATAATTTGTGAAAAGGACATCCTCAGAGCCGCAAGGCCTGCCCCGGCGATAATCATTTCATGACTCATTCTCTTATCTCCTGATTATCCGTCGGGGGAAGCCATTGCGCACATGTGAAGTCGCTTGACGTTATCTGCAACCGTACTATGCTCTCGGCATGACAACTGCTACGGCCCCTGTACGCCCATCCCATTTCATCAACCGCCCCTGTCCCCTTAAGCGCACCAGAGCTTTCAGGGGTATTGCATCCTCCCGATATACGTTTTCTTCAGTGAGAACCGGATAATCTTAAAAAAGTTCCGGGCGCGAAGGGATGTTCGCGCCCGGACGGGTATAGATGGTAAGAGGATTGACGTTGATTATCAATACTGCGAGATGTCGATTTCGTCGATTCCCTCGATAGAGTTGAGTGAGAATCCGGTGGAGTTCCAGGTCTCGACGATTACATCGGTGGGAGTGCCGGCTGTCAGGAGTATCTTGCCGCCGATGGCGTAGTTGAGCATGGTTGCTCCGGCCACGATGTTGCCGAACACGTTGTCGCCCGTGAAGGAGGGGAAGCTGAACTCGGCGGCGTTGACCTTGAATATGAGCTGGCCGTAGAGCTGGGCAAGCTGGGGATCGTCGGTGCCCTGATTGAGGGAGACGGTCTGGATCTGGTCAGGACGGAACACGAGTCCGTTGGGCGACAGGATGAGGTGGAAGATGGTCTGGAAACCTCCGCGGATGTCGACCTGAGGGAAAGTCACTTCATAAGTCTTTCCGTCGATTGTAGTGCTGAGGGTGGCGTCGGATGCCTTGGTCGAGGTGGGGATGAGCCACAGCGAGGGGAGTTCCGATTTCCAGCCGGCGGCATCGATGTTCTTGTCGAAGGCTACGGAGAATGACTTGCGGTTGGTGCCGACGATATTACCGGTAGAGATGTCGAGGTCACCTTCGGTGAAGACGTTCTGGCCGTTGACAGAGAGGGCGGTGAGCTTGCCTTCGCCGGCATAGCCTGACTTGGAAATGTTGAACGAGGCCAGGGCCAGGGCGTGCTTCATGGTGAGGCGCGCGGTGGTGATGTTCTGGCTGTAGTTGGCGGCGGCGGCATTACCGGAGTAGAGCACATCGACCTGCTCGGTGATGTCGACGGGATAGCGCTGGGGGTCAAACGAGCCCGACACCTTGAAGGGCGACACTGCATAGACGAAGAGTGTCTTTACCTGGTCGTTGAACTCAACGGCGGGTGAGAGTGACCACTGTCCGTTCTGGAAGGTTGCCTTCACGCCATCCTTGAAGTTCTGTGAAGAGAGCGATGAGCCGGTCTTCACGAAGACGTTCATGGTGGCTGATTCACCTAACTCGGTGATAACCGGAGCCTCGGTGAGCACGGTGGTGCTGAGCTTGAGGGCTTTTTCCGAGGGAGTGCTGGTTCCGGGATTGACGGGTGCATCGGGATCGGATTCCTTGCTTTCGCCGCAGGAAGTCAGGGCTACCGAAGCGCCGGCCACGAGACTTGCTATAAAGAGATATTTCGGAAATTTCATAAGATTTATGTCAAGTGTGATTTAGGTGAAACTTATTTCTTGATCTTGAGCACTTTGGTGTCGCCGTCGTCGGCGCGGAGCGTCAAGGTGTTCTCGCCATTGCCGAGCTGTGCCTTGTTGAAGACGAGCTTGGGCAGGGGTTCGAGCCTTCCGGTGGCTATGGTAGCGCCGTCGGACGAGGTGAGCGTGTAGGTCACGCCGTGCTTGGTCTTGAGCGAGAAGTCGCCGGAGTTGCGGTCATAGGAGAGCGAGGTTGCTGTCTCGACCTTGCGGTAGGCCACGACGTTGATGGTGAACTCGGCGGTCAGGCGGTCGCCACCGGTGGTTCTGGCTGATATCTCGATGCCGATGTTGCCGGCGGGAATGGGGGCGGTAGTCACGAGGTTGCCGTTGACGATGTTGAAGGGGACGTCGCGGGAGGTTGCGTTGTATACGCCCTGAACGGTTACGGTGAAGTTGGACTTGGGAGCCTCGCCGTTGATGAGCACTTCACCCACTACTGTACCGGCGGGGAGATTCTCGTCGATAGTGGTCTCGGTCAGCTCGATTGAGCGGAGCTCACGCTCGGGTGAACCGATGCCGATCACGGCAACCTGATCGTAGTTGTATTCATAGTCCTTGACGTTGAGGCGGTCAAGCTGGAAGTATCCGTTACCGGTGCCGTTCCAGCCCCAGTTGAGGTGGTAGAGACCTGAGCCGTTGTAGCCGTCGACGTTGAATGAGTGGCCGGCATCCTTCGCACCGGTATTGGTGTGGGAGATGGCGTTGTAAACCACTGCACGGCCGGCTGCAAGTTCGTTGTAGATCAGCTTGTTCCAGTCACCGCGGTAGCTGTTGCGCCAAATATAGGTGACGTCGGAGGGATAGCAGAAGTAATTCTTGAGGGCGTCGGAGATACGGTTGACCTCGTTGGAGGGAATACCGGAACCGTTGACGCCGTAACCCATCGATACCGACACGCCGGCGTGGTAGAGCAGGCGCGCTGCCTCGTCGTTACTGTTGGTACCGCTGATGATCGCGTCCCAGTCGTAGGGCTTCTCCTCGTCCCAGTTCACTTCCTGGGCGGGATAGCCGGCGGGCACGTAGTGGAACTTACCCTGTCCCTTATTGGGCCAGCGCTGCACGGTCATTGCCTGACCCATTGCCACGGCCACACAACCGACGAGGGCTCGGCCGGAAGCATTGGAGGGGCAATATTTGGCGTAGTTGCCTTCCTGAGTCCAGTTTACCTGGATGAGGGGGGCGATGGTGCCGTCGTCGTCGGCACGGGAGTATTCAGCCGCCATGTTTGACCACTTCACCGAAGGGGTGGAGCGGAGGCGGGCCTGATATGCGTTAGCGTCGCCCATCTCGTTGATGACTGCGTGCATGTTGGCGGGAAGATCAGTCACGTCAAGACTGCCCTCAAGGTTGTAGCCGATGATGGGATCGACGGTGTCGTCGGTCGAAACTATCACCCAGCCCTTAGGAGCGAGATTGATGATGTGGTACCGGCCGGGCGAGGTATATACCTGCTTCACCGTGCGCTGCTCGCCGGAGCGGGCCTTGATCCAGAGTTGGGCGGCTTCGGAGGCACGGCTTTGTGACACGGGATTGGCCCAGGCGCCGAGGGCACCGACGGCCAGCAAGATTGCTAAAAAGATTTGCTTCATGTCGAATTTTAAAATAGGGTGATGGTTGATTATATTTCCGTTAAAAATTGATTTGATGGAAGTTGTTTTTCTTGCTTTACCGCCGGCTACGCTACCCGCGCCGCCCGGTTTCCATCGGTTGTTTCGGTAAAGTAGTACAAAAGTAGTAAGAATATATGATATTTCCTAACAAAATGATAGTTTTAATACATTTTTAACGCAAATTTGGCAAAAATTTGTATTAACGGGCCTTACATGGCCGGTTCTACCGTCACGGCCACAGTGGTAGAGGCTCCGCGCCAGGGCAGCGTGCCGTAGTAGCGCTCAAGGGTGACGGTGACGGGGCGCCCCGTGCCCTGGTAGCTCTGGAGCACGCGGGCGAGCGAGTCGTCGGGCACCGAGAAGTTGACCGGGCGCGTATAGATGCGGGTCGAATCCTCAAGAGCTGAGTGGGTTATGAGCTCACACTCGAAGGTGCGGAACACGATGCCGCGCTTCTCCACGCTCTCCACATATCCGCGCACACGCGAGTCGGTCGTGTAGGGAATCATGTATCTTATCGAGAAAGCCACGGCTGCCACCACGACCACAAAGGCCATGAACCACCACAGGATCTTCCGGCAGCCACCTCGCCGTGCAGGTTTCTCGGTCGCTGCTGAAGCGGAGGAAGAGGCCGAGAAGTCGACCGTCTGACCTGATTGGGCGGGAGTATCGGCTCCGGAGGCCCCGGAGTCTTTGTCGAAGTCGTGGAGGAAATAATCGTCTTTGTCGTCAAGATTCATGGGATGAAGGAATTGAAGTGGATGTGGAGCGGTTGCGCTGAAGGGCTATCGCAGTGAAAGTGAATATTCCAAGGAGGATGAGCAGAAGGGTCTGGGTACCCATCACGAGGTTGGCAAACGTGGTGGCATATTCTGTGGTCAGTCCGGGCACGCTGTATAGACTCAGCCCGAAAATGACGGCCCATTGCCAGGGCCCGATGCCGCCGTTGCTCGGCACCGCCATGGATATGCTTGAAAAGACGAAGCACACGAGCACAGCCGTCACGCCATGTTCGGCCACGACCAGAGCGGTCACGGGAAACGAGAAAAACGCAAGGTAGAGTTGAAAGAAATAGCAGCCCCACACTCCTGCCGTCAGCAGCAGCCACCGCCCCTTGCCGGGCATGGTGACGATGACGGCGAAGCCATCCCACAGCCGCTTCCACACGGCGCGTATCTTCACCACAGCCTTTGACTCGGGATAGCGCAGAAGCAGCCATGCCGGCACGGCGATGACGAGGAAGACTGTGATCCACACCCAGGGCGACCTGACGAGCGTCATGGCCGCGTCAGATGCCTCGGGGTTCTGGTTGAGGTAGCTTGCAAGCTGAGCTCCGGCCAGAACGAAAGTCAGGCAGGTGATGAGTAGTACCGTCAACGTGTCGGCGAGACGGTCGGCCACCATCGAGCCGAATACAGTGGCAAACGGCGCATCGCGTCGCTCGGCTACGAATCCCGTGCGCCACACTTCGCCCAATCGGGGAAAGACAAGGTTGACGGCATAAGTGCCGAAGATGCTCAGGGTCAGTTCCCACAGCGAGGCATTGATGCCCAGGGCCCGGAGCTGGATCTGCCAGCGGGCAGCCCGGAGCACGTGGCTGAGGATGCTCACTGCGAGTGCCGCGCCTATCCAGCGGAAATCGCAGTCGCGGCGCACCGTCTCGATCATCGAGTCAAAGTCGATGTCGTGAAACAGCAGATAGCAGAGTCCCACCGTGATGATCAGCGGAACTCCATATTTGAGCAGGTAGCCGGCTATGATGCGGCCCCGGCCGGGCACGGATGGCGATTGCGTTTCTTGCATCGGAATGACAGATTGGTACGCAAAAATAACGAATTTTTCTTGCTTTTCTTATTTTTATGGTCTAAATTTGCATATAAAGACCCTCCCGCTATGTCAGAACAAGAAAAATATAATCTTATTTTCGACGCCATCCGCAACAAGGCCGCTGAAATCCTGCCGATAGGTTCGAGAGTGGCTCTTTACGGGTCGCGGGCTCGCGGAGATGCCAGACCCGATTCTGACTGGGATCTGCATATTCTTGTTCCCGGAGAAGAAAAATTGTCAGCATGTAAATGGGATGACTACGGATGGCCTTTTGAGGCTTTAGGAATGGATTTTGACGAGTGGATAACTCCGCGAGTCTACACATTTGCCGAGTGGTTGAAACGCAATTTCCTTCCTTTCTATAAAAACGTTGAAAGGGATAAAATAATAATCTACCAAAGTTAGTAGCAATGGCTTTAAAATCACAAGAACGTGCCGATTTAGTGGTCTATCGCCTTGAAAAGTCATTGAAGGCTATTGAGGAAGCTAAAGGTGTGGGATCATTAGGATTCTGGACACTCTCAGCTAACCGATTATATTATGCCGCGTATTATGCGAGTATAGCTCTTTTAATCAATGAGGGTATAGAAGCCTCAACTCATAGAGGAGTGATAAGGATGATCAGTGCTTCATTTGTTAGAAACGGGGTTTTAACCATTGACGATTCCAAACTCCTCGGTCGTTTGTTTGCAATGCGTCAGTCCGGTGACTATGAGGATCTATTTGATTGGGAAAAAGAGGATGTAATACCATTAATTCCCGAAGTGGAGAATTACGTGAAACGGATTAGGCGTATAATCTACCTTAAGGAAGAACAATCAAAAGCCGGTAGTGATTCATGATAGATCGGTTTATTGACTACATAACGCTGGAGCTGAATTATTCGCCCAACACTGCCGCGGCCTACCGCACTGACCTGCTGCAGTGGGCCGACTATGCTACTGACGGCCATCCCGAGCAGCTTCAGCCCATGGATGTCACGGCTTCCGATCTACGTGCCTACATGGCCCGGCTCTCCCGCCGCGGAGTGGCCGTGTCGACGCTGAAGCGCAACATCCAGTCGCTCCGCTCGTTTTTCAAATTCCTGATGCGCAACCACGGCCTTGCCGTGAATCCCGCCGCTTCGCTTCAGGCTCCCCGATTGCCGCGCCGTCTGCCCCTGAACGTGCGCCCTGAGGAGACGGCTGCCATGCTCGATGCCGGCCCCGAGGTGTATTCTTCCATGAACGAGTTCAAGAACACCCGCGACCGTCTCATCGCCGAGCTGCTCTACGCCACGGGGATGCGTTGCAGCGAGCTGACCGGACTCACCGATCAGATGGTCGACACCCGCCGCTGTGAACTAAAAGTCCATGGAAAGCGTAATAAAGATAGAATCATCCCCATCAGCCCTGCGCTTGCCGGGATGATCGACCGGTACCGCCCTATGCGGCCGGCTCCGGAGGGAGCCGCCGGAGTGAAGGTCGACACGCTGCTGGTCAGCGTAAACGGTCTTCCACTTTCGCGCCGCGACGTGTACCGGATAGTGCATAACTGCATGGAGGCGGCCGATGTACACGCCACCCGCCGCAGCCCCCACGTGATGCGCCACTCCATGGCTACCGACATGCTCAATGCCGGAGCCGAACTGAATATTGTCAAGCAACTGCTGGGCCATGCCTCACTCGCGTCAACCCAGATATATACTCATCTGAGTAATAGAGAACTACAACAAAATTATCAACATGCACACCCCCGTGCGCTAAAAAAAGGAGGACAAAATGGACATTAACATCAAAGCCATCCACTTCGACATCAGCGAAAAGTTGACAGCGTTTATCAATAAGAAACTTGAGCGCCTGGAGCGTCATAATCCCTCGATCTCTGTCGTGGAGGTATCGCTCAAGGTAGTGAAGCCCGAGACCGCCATGAACAAACAGGCTATCGTAAAGGTAATCATTCCCCAGCAGGAAGAAGTAGTGGCCGACAAGACTGCCGATACCTTTGAGGAAGCAGTCGACTTGTGTCTCGAAGCCATCGCACGCCAGCTCGAAAAAATCAAGAACCGTTGACAGGACAATTCCTGAACGATACAATGGCCGACGCTCTCTACCCGGGGCGCCGGCTTTTTTCGGTCGTTATCCGAGCCGTGGTGCGTCGATCATACCCAATCATCAAAAGAATTGAGTTATCATATATTTCCTTTTGGCGGTATACGAAGAAATCAGATTATTCAAGTTTATATTATCAGTTATTCATTGTCAATACTTAGTTCATCTTCAATATCTTCTATTGTTGGAAGTGCTGATGATACATCATTAAATAGTTTTTCAGCTTCGTATTGAGCTATCCCCATCGGCTGGGTTATTCCCCTCAGTGCGAACTCAGCCTTTTTATTGCTTTTACTACGGCATAGTAAAAGACCTATTGTCGGCTTGTCTTCCGGTTCTTTCACATACTCGTCGACCGCTGAAATATAGAAATTCAGTTTGCTCACGAACTCGGGAATAAACTCTACCGCCTTCAATTCGACAACAACGTAGCAATGAAGTTTTAGATGATACATCAGAATATCAATGTAATAGTCATCACCGTCAACCACAATATTATACTGTCTGCCAACATAGGCAAACCCATGACCAAGTTCAAGCAGGAACTCAGTCATTCGCTTGGCAAGGCGATTTTCAATGTCTCGCTCGTGCTGAAGAGCCATGGTGCCTATGAAACTGAAATTATAAGGATCTTTGAAAGCATATTGAGCCAGATCCGACTGATAATCAGGTAATGTCCTTGAAAAATTATTGATGGCTCTCCCTAAGGTATTCATATACCCACTGTTAATCTTAGCCAACATAACATCTCGACTCCAACCGTTGCGTGTTGTTTCAAGGATGTAGAAAGCACGTTCAGCATTTTTTTGATTTTAGGGAGCATGGAGATGTGATGATACCAGCTTATTGTTGTCAAGGGGATATCCACATTATCATTTCCGGATTCAAATTCAGCAAGGGCTGTATGAGAAATTGGCAGATTCTTAAATTCTGCAAGTGGCACTTGCAGAATTGGGAAATCAGGATAATGCTCTGCAAATCGTCTCATATAATGCAGATTCCTTATTGAGTAACCCTTGTCTTCAGGGAACTTATGGGTTAAATCCACCGATAACTGTTCAATAACTTGAGCTCCCCAACCCAGTTCTTTTTTCTTGAGGATAATGTCACGACCAATGCTCCAATACAATGACAGCATATCTGTATTCACATGAAACGCTGCATTGATTTTGGCTTTTTCAATGCGATTTTCGATTTTATTGCGCCATTCAGCATATCCTTCCGGAAGACTATTGGTATCAATATCTGCTTTCATAAAACAAAATTAATATTATTTTTGTCAATAATGTTCTGCTCAAAGAATATTATGATGAAAAATTCACATTTGTGATGGCCTCTAACAAAATATGACATCCCGGGAACTAAGAACCGTTGACAGGATATACCCTGCGCGATATTTGGTCGTTATCAGAGCTGTGGAGCGGCTCTGAAATATGCGCGTTGTTGCCGGGGAGGGTACAGAGAGGGCGGGCCGGTGATTTCCGGCTCGCCCTCTCGATGGTATCAGTTTCCCGGGCGGGATTATTTCACAATCTTGGAGGTCACGGTAGTGCCGTCGGTCATGGTGTCGACCTTAACCACTACTCCACGGAAGCTGTCGTCGACAGCCATACCCTGAAGGTTGAAGTAACGGGTGGAAATCACGCCGGTGGCGTCCATGCCGGCTTCAGCGATGCCGGTGACGGTCACGAGTACTTCAGGACCGAAGCCGCCGCGGTCATTGGCCTTGCGCACCTTGAGGTTGGTGCCGGCGGGAAGTTCGCCTGCATAGATCTTGCCGTCGACCAGATATACGTTGCCTTCGGGATTTTCACCGTCGGTGTAGGTGGTCTGGGCGGCTATTGCTGCGGGATCCCAGTCGGGGAACACTTTGTCGATCGCATATCCGGCAGCCTCCTCGTCGGTGAGGATGGTCTCATACTTCTTGTTGCCCGAGGAGTGGGTGAATGTCAGCACGTTTGAAGCGGGCGAGATTCGGTTGCCGTTGGTGTCCATCGAGTTGTATTCCACAAACTTATCGGCAGCACAGTTCATGCCGGTAGTGTTGAAGCGGGTGGAAGTGAGGCGCGAGGGCTGGTTGATGGTGGTGTTGAGCCATGCCAGGCCGGAGTAAGTGCCCCATGAGCGGCCTAAGTTGAACTTGGAGCAGAGGGTCTCGATAGTACAGTCGTTCATCACGTAACCGAATTTCTTGGCGCCGTTGGGGGCGGCGATAGTAGCGTCCTTGGGCGATTCGTTGACAAACTTCACGCGGTTGAAGTATACATCGCCACCGCCGCACACGTAGTCGACCACACCGTGGATCTCGCCATCCTCGAAGTAGAAGTAAGCCGAGCCGTTGTTGCTGTAATAAGTATCCTGATATGATTCGAGGCTGACGTTCTTGCAGATGGTGTTGCTTCCCTTGTCCTGCAGGGTCACGGCACGGCCGGCGGCTGCCTTGCCGTCGAAAGGCATGGCGTTGCGCAGGGTGAGGTCCTGAAGATAAAGGTTGGTGGAGCGGTTGAGGAGCGTAGCTGTCTTGCTGATGCCTTCTTCCTCAAGGGGAGGATAGTTGAGGATTA
Source organism: uncultured Staphylococcus sp. (assembly GCA_964546905.1). Taxonomy (GTDB): domain Bacteria; phylum Bacteroidota; class Bacteroidia; order Bacteroidales; family Muribaculaceae; genus Duncaniella. The sequence continues at coordinate 8,957 of CAZJKU010000012.1, read as the reverse complement.
CGGTACCCTCCATCGACTCGCCGATGATCGAGATGTTCTTGCCGTTCACGGGAGTGAGGACAGTGGTGCCCAGGTCGTAGGTGCCGTTGGGAAGGAAGATTTTGGCACCGTCCTGCGAGGCGGCGGCATTGAGGGCCAGGAGGAAGCTGGACACGTCGCCGGCGGGGATTTCGTAGAAGCCGGAAGCTTCGTCGTAGGTCACGAATTCCACCACGTTGGCCACGGTGACGCCGTGGATGTAGGCACCCTCGGGGAAGGTGATGGTGAGCCAGCCGGCTTCGCCGTCAAATGAGAATGTCTGCTCGGCACCGTCGCTCTCAGCCTTTACGGGGAACTCAGCCACTGTCTCGCCGGCCTCGTCGGTCACGGTGGCGGTGGATTCGCCCGAGTAGAGGCAGCAGCTTACGGTCACGTAACACTTGCCGGCTACATTGACCTTGATGGCGCCGCCCTTGTTGACGAGCCAGCCGTGGGAATTATAGTACTTACCTTCTATTTCGATAGCTTCGTGATCCTCGACATAGAAATAAGGCTTGGTGAGGTCATAGACGTAGCGCGAGGTCGGGGTGGGATTCTCGATGTCGGTAGCGCGGGCATAGAGCTGAGTGTCGGTCTGGAGGGCGGTGCCTTCAGCTACTTTCTCGGCGTCTGACTTGTTGGTTTCAAACCATCCGCGGAATGCCTTGCCGGCAGGTACGGTCACATCGTCGATGCCATACTTGTAGGTAAGCAGCGAGCCGCCGGCGAGGATTTCTTCGCCCAGGAGCTTGCCGTCGGTATTGTAGTAAGATACTTTCACGTCGGGGAGCAGGTCACATGCCTCAACCGAGAGAGAGGGGCAATAGGAGGGAGTGATGACGGTCAACTCTGCTTCCTCATCGCTGTTGTAGGTCCAGGATGTTGCGCCATCGCAAGTGCCGCCGCAATTCACGGTTGCAAGCACTTCGTCGCCTTTCTTGATGGTAGCGGTGGGAGTACCATACTGGCAGTTGCCGATAGAAATCTTCACAGCGCCGTCGGTGGGGAAGGTCACGGTAGTGGTGTTGTAGCCGTGCTGGCTGTCATGCCAGGTTCCGTCCACGGTCACACCGTCGGGCAGGATGCCGTCGGCAGGGAGGGTGACGGTGTAGGGGTCGGTGGTGAAGTCGATGCTGAAATCGGTGAAGTGACGCTCTTTCTGAACGAAAGGCACCACGTCGATTCCGTAGAGACGGAATCCCTTGCTGCACGACATTTTCAGTACCACATCGCCGTCTTCCTTCACGCGCACGGCCTGACGCGAACCGTCCTTCTGAGCGGTCAGTGTAGTGGAGAGGTCTTCAGTGATATTGTCGGAAGTGACGGTTGCCGTACCTCCTGCACCGGAGAAGTCAATGAAAAGCTGGTCGTTCTTGCCGCAGCCGGGGATGCGCACGGTCATCGAGCCGTTTTGGAAGCCGTAGTTGCCGGTCACGCCGTAGACCGCTCCTGAGCTCACGGTGAAATACACTCCGTCGAGACCCGTAAGTGCGGCTCCGTCCTTGCCGGGCAGTTCCTGGTCGGTAAGAGCCTTGGCCAATGCGTAGCGGCCTTTGCTGGAAGAACTCCAATACTCGGTATTGGCTTTTACTTCACTTTCATGAATCTTACCGTTGGCAAAGTTCCATGAACGCTCTACCGTGATGTGCTCAAATTCCTGAGCCCATGCTGCCGACCCGGTGAAAAGGGCGACGACAAGCGAGAGCAAAATTGAAATTTTTCTCATGTTTGATCAGTTAGAATTATTTAGAATTAAGGTTGAAGTATCTAAAAAAATCGTGAAAATTTCCCTTCTTGTTTTTTGACCTCGCAAAGTTACAAATTATTATCTTATAATCAAGAGCTTTAGCTACAATTTGTATCATTTATTTTGTAAATTCCATTACTGAAAATTGTAGACCCGGTTTTCCCGGTTGGTAGGAGATGGCGATCAGCGCGCCCAGCATATCTCCGCCCTCCGTACATCCCTCCGCCGCCGCTGGTGTGGCGTGCGGCAGCACGCCGAGACATCGTAACACCATTCGCCGTAGCTTGCGGAGGCGATTGGTGCTTAACGTGCTCACCTCTCCTGCACGCCTTTTTGATGGGGGGGTGGTCGTGGACCCTACACGCCGCCGCACGCCGGCAGAGTCTCACCTACCGGGATGAGCTAATCACATTCATCCCCGCCATTCAGTCGGTCTTTAGCGTGATGATTTTGCCCGGCGCTCGGCTTCGGGGCGTTGAGCCTTCATCTCCTCCGGGCTTTTTGCCTGAAACGGAATCACGACGCGGGCGTGCCTGTCGATGTAACCGTAGAGTGCCGATTCGTCATTAAATTCCATCCCGTATCCATCCTCGTCCATGAAGTATTGTCCGTCGGGGTACAATGTCCATTTTACAATCGCAACCCCGTTCTCAAACGTTCCTATTGAAAACCGCTGATAATAGGCTGAGCGAGTGTAGGCGTTTTCGTTGTTCTCAAGGGTCTCCACTCCTTTCCAGTCGATTTCGTCATGGGAGATGAACGTCAGTCTAAGGTCACGGTTCATCACTTCATAGGCCTCTTTCGCTTCATGATTAATGAGAAACCGCTCCCGCCAGTATTCTGAAATCACTTCCCTGACTATTTCCATCCCTTCGCCACGGTCCCTCATGCGGCTGAAAGGATTCTCGCCATACTGTGGTTTCTGAAGCTCGTTGTAAAGTTCTTGAGGAGTCATTGAGGTAGAGGTATTTATCGGTTGGGAATTTTCCTTTGTTGTTGTCATTTCCTGCCGAAGTCGGCGGGGATCTCGCCCCATTCCTCGGTGTTCCACTTCAGGATCGGGTTTCTGACGGGATGTGTCTGCATCCATCTCACGGCGCGGTCGAGGATAGAGCGCAGCTGCACGTTCTCAGCCGTGGGGGTGAGGGTGGTCTTCACCGCCCCGCGGCGCAGCCACGACTGCGCCGTCTTTGAGTCGGAATATATCGGAATGTCGGGCCGCCCCTTGCGGTCACATAGAGCCAGGGCATGGATAAGGGCGCAGAACTCGCCTATGTTGTTGGTGCCTCCGGCGAGCGGCCCCACGCGGAAGAGTTCCTGCCCGGTCCTGACCCATACGCCACGGTACTCCACCGGGCCCGGATTGCGCGAGCAGGCGGCGTCGACGGCTATGGCATCGAGCTTTATCTGGGGGATCGACTCATAGTTGACCACCGGAGCCGAGTGGGTGGCTATGCTGCGCAGCAGATCCATCTGGGTGGCGGGATCACCCCGGAATGCGTTGACGGCCTCCTGAGCTGTGTTGAAACTCTTGAATTTGGCCCCGGGGTAGCCTTCGACCTGAAGCTGACATTCCTCCCAGGAGTCAAATACGCCCGTGGCACGGCCTTCCCACACCACATAATATTTTCTCTTCCTCGTGCTCATGGTCATGACAGTGTAAGGAAAATCGATAGATCCACGTTCATCATCCCTGCGGCCCGGGCCACGTCCTCATTGACCGGTTTGCCCAGGAAGGTCATGACGGCGCGGCGTATCTCGGGCCGCAGCCTGATCACAGCGTTGACCCCCTCGCTGGCGTCGATGCGGTCGAGCAGCGTCAGCAGGGAATTGCTGAGGGCCATGGCGGCGGTGCGGGCCACCGCGCTTCCGGCATTGGTCAGGCACAGCCGTCCGCGAAGGGTGGTGGAAGGGTCGGTGGCCGAGACTGTGGCCAGGTCGACGGCACGCATCCCGGGGAAAGCGCGTCCACCGCAGAGGTCAAAGACTACGACTCCTTTCTTCATCACCTCGGTAAGCTCGGCCGGAGCGCGGAAACTATCGCAGGCCACCACCACCACATCGGCACTCCTCAGTGCTCCCTGAAGCACCTTGGGGTGGAGGACCGACGTCACCACGCCGCTTAGTTCCATGGCCGCGCGGCGCAGGGAGTAGACATCGTCGTCAAACATTCTCACCATCGCGCCCATGCCCATGGCCGACCGCGACGCGGCCACTGCCGCGATGCCCGAGCCTATCACCGTGACCTCACACGGCACTACTCCCGCTATGCCGCCGAGCAATATTCCCTTGCCGCGGCGGGTGTCGGCCAGCAGCGACGATGCCAGGGCTATCGATGCCCGGCCGTCGATCTCGGCGAGAATATCGGCAAACGGAGTGTTGCCCTTGGCGTCGCTCACCAGGTCAAGCGCTATCGAGAGAATCTTGCGGCTCAGCAGCCCCTCTATCTCAGCCTCGCTCGAAACTACGGGACGCTGCATAGTCAGCAGCATCGCCCCGCGGCGCATCATCATCACGTCCTGCCGCGAAAGCGACGCCAGGTATATCACCACCTCGGCATCGAAGGCCTCGCGCCGCGAGCCTATGCGGGCACCCGCCGAGGCATATTGCCCGTCGGTATAATTGATGGTCGATGCGGCTCCCGCCTCCATCACCACGCGAAACCCGCGGTCGACCAGCATGGCCACCGCCTCGGGAGTGAGCGGGAACCGCCGCTCGCTGCTGTCGGTCACCCCCGGCAACCCTATCTTCAGCCGCCGGCGGCGCGTCTCGGTAAGGCACGCCTGCTCAAGCGTAACAGCCTCGAAGTCACACATATCCTTGCTCATAATCTCTTTAAATTGAATTTATCGATAAACCGCTCCACACTCCCGGCCACTTCAGCCGGAGTCTCAAGCAGCGAACTGTCAAACCGTTCCTTCGCCCGTTCATAATACACCCTCCGGCTCTCAAGATCGCGCTCCATCAGTCTGACGATCTCCTCATCGGTCAGCGACGCGATGCGCGGCCTTTTGCGCCGCCCCTCAAGCAGCCGGCTTATCATCCGTTCCCGGTCAGCCTCAAGCAGCACCGTGACGCCCGCCTCCTCCATGAGAGCCATGTTCTCCTCACGGCAGGCCGTGCCGCCGCCACACCCCACGATCACATTGTCCATCCGGGCCACACGCGCCAGCGCTTCAGCCTCCAGGCGGCGGAAAGCATCCTCGCCGCGCGAGGCGAAAATCTCGCCCACGCTCATACCCTGCTCCCGCTCGATAAGCTCGTCGAGGTCGATATAATCCACGGCGGCAACCTTACCGAGCGCACGCCCTAAGGTAGTCTTGCCGCTGCACATATATCCTATGAGAAAAATCACATTCATTCTGCAAAAATAATCAAAAAAACCAAAAAAACATCCTGCAAAATTTTGTATTAACCGAAAAACTTCATTACCTTTGCACAACGAAACAACCCGCGCCGCCACAAATTGCTGCGTGAGATTTCGAGGTCCTATAGCTCAGTTGGTTAGAGCAACAGACTCATAATCTGTGGGTCCTAGGTTCAAGCCCTAGTGGGACCACCCCCAGCGAAAGCAACCCGCCCCGACCGATGCAACGGCATCACTCGGGGCGGGTTTTCGATTATTGCTCCGAAGGAAGATTGAGTCAATTCAGTGCCACCGAAGGGGGTTCTTCTAACAATGCACCATCAAGATCAATATAAATCAAAACGTCCTGTCAGTTAAAGTCCTATGCAATAAAAACGCTGTAGGCTTTGTGTTTCACCACCCCTCCACCAAAGATGTGATGAACGAGTCGTTCTCCTAAGATTGAAAAGATAGGTCTTTGACCTTATGTAAGCGGGTATTAGCAACCCCGAAGAGACAGTCCGAATGCTAAAAAACTCGGAAGAGTCATTGCGGAGAAAATCGCAAAGCGATCGCCGAGGGCATATGAGTATACGATAGTGTCAAGCCGATGTGAAGCTGGACGGAGGAAGCAAAGGCTTCAAGGCGGTTCTTTAGCTGACCTCCAAATCTACTCAAGGAGTCGATGAGACGAAAGTGCGACTGGGCTACCACGCCCGAATTCTATAAAGATTTAATTTTAGGACGGAAGAACTTATCGAATTTAATAATTGTGTCCAAAAACCAAGAAAACTGTTCGGGATGCGTTGATTTGTCAAGGAAATCTCCGTCAGTGGTCAGAGTAATGGTTGAAACTTTTTTATTGTCAAGACGCGACCAAACAAGATTTTCAGAGATAGCGGTTTCTGCAAGTTGCTGGAAGTTTTCTTTAAGAGTGTCGAAATACTGTTTATTGTCGTCAGCATTATCAGTGTTAATTTCCAAGGTAATGCCGAGTAACTTCTTTTGGGAATTAACGGTCAATGCAATATGAAAACCTGACTTTCCCATAGCAATGTTAGACCAATGTTGAGGAAGCGGTTTCTGCATCTTGAATGGCTTGCCGTTATTATCAACATATTCACGGAGAGCAGTCCAATATTCTTGCTGTCTTAACTTGGTTTCTGAAATTTCATTATCTGCGGCTGCTTTCTTAACGCTACGCGTCCAGTCGTTTGGTTTGGCTATGACTTTAAATTGAGGCGCAGCTTCGCTTGGTCCGATTTTGAGGACTTCAATTTCAATACCAAAGAAGTTGATGTTCTCATCGGTAATACGATTAAGCCAATCAATGGCTGCACGGTGTTCTTCTGTGAATTGTTTAGCAATCCATATAATACTAAACGCATCCAGACCGGCAGCGTAGGTCATAATTTGACCGAGGTGTTTATGATCGGTAATTTCGAGTTGATTTTCGATGAGAACGAAGTGGTTAGCCGAGGTGTCGCGAGCGAGAATATCAGCACGGAACGGACCAACATTCTTTTCTTGCGATTCCACTTCAAGGTCAATTCCAATAGCTTCGCCAAGTTGGTTAATATTACCCTCTTGTGCGAGCCACGGAGTAAAGTCTTTATCTTCGGTTTCCCATACATCTCTGAGGTCAACCTTTTCAATCTTGCCGAGTGCTATTTTAGTTTTCATGTATAAAAAATTATTAAAGTACTAACCTTTCTAAGCATTTATAAAGAGAGCAAATATTCCCTTATACCCTCCTAATCTGATAATGATAATGCAAAGTTACTAAAATTTTGGAAATAAGGTTTTAGCTCGCGAATAATTAGTAACTTTGTAGTATTGAAGTAGCAAAATTAACAACGACTCTCCAACAATTGATTGCTCTACCGAAGGAAACTGAATGTGTGGAGTTCAAGCATAACACTCTTTGAGTTGACCGAGAAGGCTAAGCTGAAGGTCGTGACAACATCGGTCGCTTACAGGACGTTTTACAGCCTTGACTACGTTATAAAAGTAATAGTTTATTCAAGAATAGTATATGACCATTGACGATATAAAGGCATTGATTGCGGCGGATGAGTCGAGGACTCTGGAGCTGAAGAAGAGTACCGGCGAGTTGAAGGACGGTATGCACGCGGCGTGTGCGTTTCTGAATACCGCTGGCGGCTGGCTGATTTTCGGTGTCACCCCTAAGTCGCTTTAAATTGTCGCTCAAAATATAAATTAAATTGATTATGGCATTACCGATCAACATAGAGGATTTGCTTAACAAGCGTAAGGTGGAATCAACCAGAATAGAATTCAAGGCGGGATGGAATCCCGACAAGATATATCATACTATTTGCGCTTTTGCCACCGATCTGGAGAATATTGGAGGCGGCTATATACTTGTAGGCGTTGAAGAAGAAAACGGAGTGGCAAAGCGTCCGGTAAAGGGTTTGGACTTGGCTGAGATTGATGACATAATGAAAGAGATGGTAGGTTATGATGCCAAGATTTCCCCTGCCTACATGACTAAGGTTTCTCCTGAAACAGTGGACGGAAAGACCATTCTTGTAATTTGGGCTCCAGCAGGAAACAATCGCCCATATTCAGTAATGGAAAGTGTTGTGGCAAAAAAATCAGTACCAAAGTTCTATGTGCGGAGTAAATCATCAACAATCGAAGCAAAAGGCGAGATTCTCGACCAAGTGCGGGAGTTAGCTAACCGCGTCCCTTTTGATGACAGAGGCAATCCATCCGCAACTATAGAAGACATTTCAGCCCTGTTGGTCTATGAGCATCTGAAGACTGTTAAAAGTAAATTAGCGGATAATTTCATGAGCAGGTCTCTTGTTGAGATTCTTGACGAGATGGATCTGCTGACTGGTCCAACAGAGAACCGACAGATAAAGAATGTAGCTGTAATGATGTTTTGTGAGCATCCCGAGAGATTCTTTCCCGTCACTCAGGTTGATATCGTGATTTTTCCGGAGGGAAGCATTGAGAATCCCGACGTAATGATTGAAGCGCCTAAAATTGTGGGACCCGTCCCCAAAATGATACATGAAACCCTATCCTATCTCCGAACGAATGTTATCAAAAAAAGAATTTCCAAACCAGACGACACCGAAAAGTCGGACAAAACATATAACTATCCTTACCAGGCTTTTGAGGAGGCTGTTGTAAATGCGCTTTATCATCGCGATTATCAGGAGCGCGAGCCGGTTGAGATAACCGTTGAGCCCACACATATAGACATTCTCAGTTATGCAGGTCCGGACCGTTCGATAAGCGCAGAGTCAATAAAAGAAGCAAGGAAACTGAAAGCCCGACGCTATCGCAACCGCAGACTCGGAGATTTTCTAAAAGAGCTGGACCTGACAGAAGGAAGGGCAACAGGTATTCCAACAATTCAAAAGGCCTTGAAAGATAATGGATCATCATCTGCTGTTATTGAAACAGATGATGACAGAACATATTTTCTTATGACAATACCTTGTCGCCAGGACATGATTAGTATGTCTACTCTCCCCATAAATGACAAGGAAAAGGAAGACTTAAACAATAGACTTTTACAGATACTTGGACAATCATTTGTAAAAGTCCAAGAGATTGTATATCAAAGTAGTATTGAAAATAAATCACAACTTTTGCAGATACTTGAACAGTTATCTGTAAAAGTCTGGGATAAGGCAAAGAAATTTGTAAATAAGGCTATCTATAGCCGATATGTGATAGAGTTGATAGAACATCTGAGAATAGGCTCAACAACTATTAAGACTTTAGCTGAGGCTATTGACTTTGACGATACCACGGAATTACGTAGAAAGTTCATTATCCCTCTCATTGAAATGGGATACATATCAA
>CAZJKU010000011.1:0-68889 GCA_964546905.1 uncultured Staphylococcus sp. | reverse complement strand
CCCTCATCGGTATGATTTACGGTCGCACCCACACCCGCGACATCCGCCAGATGGGTGGCCTGATGCAGATTATGCCTTACCTCTCGGTGTGCTATGTGATCGCAGGTATGGCGTCGCTCGGTCTGCCCGGCCTTTCGGGATTCGTGGCCGAAATGACGATTTTCGTCGGATCGTTTGAACATGCCGACATGTTCCACCGCGTCTTCACCATCGCTGCCTGCTGCTCTATCGTGATCACGGCAGTCTACATCCTCCGCGTCGTGGGCAAGCTCCTCTACGGTCCCGTGCAGGATGACCACCACCGCTCGCTGACCGACGCCACGTGGTGGGAACGCCTCTCGACGGCTACGCTCATCGTGTGTGTGGCTGCCATAGGCTGCTTCCCCAACTTCTTCGCCGATCTTATCAAGTTCACCTTCAGCCCGAAGATTTTCTCTGTCTTAGCAATGATCTAAACCCCGACCGACTGCAATGGATTACTCACAGTTTTTAGCAATGAAGCAGGAAATAGGATTGTTGATCGTATTTCTGTTAGTCTTCCTATACGACACTTTCTTCAGCAAAAAAGCCCAGGGCGCGCTTCCGGTTGTGACAACCGTTTTCATGGCTATCCTGACGGTGCTCGGATTCTGCACCGTACCCAAGGACACCGTGACCGCCTTCGGTGGAATGTATTTCACCTCGCCGGTGCTTTACGCTATCAAGAATATTCTCAACGTTGGTGCGCTGATAGTCATGATACAGGCTATCCGATGGGCCGACAGTGATTTCATCAAGGTGCGCCGCGGAGAGTTTTATGAGCTGACTTTGCTGACTCTTTTCGGAATGTATCTGATGATGTCGGCGCAGCACTTCCTGATTTTCATTATCGGTCTCGAAACCGCCTCGCTCCCTCTCGCAGCGATGGTGGCCTTCAATAAGAATCATTTCGAGAGCCACGAGGCTGCCGTGAAATACCTGCTTACGGCTGTGTTCTCGTCGGCAATCATGCTCATGGGCCTTTCGCTCGTCTACGCTCTCGCCGGCACGCTTTACTACGACGGTATCTTTGTCGCTATGATGTATAGCGAGGTGGGCGTGATGGTAGTGGTGGCCCTTGCATTCGTGATGGCAGGTTTCGGTTTCAAGCTGTCGCTCGTTCCGTTCCATCTCTGGACCGCCGACGTATATCAGGGCGCGCCCACTCCCGTAACCTCCTATCTCTCGGTTATCTCCAAGGGTTCGGCCGCGTTTGCGTTCCTCGTTGTCTTGACTCAGGCCTTCGGCTTCCTCTATGCCGACGTGTGGGAATGGATGCTCTATGCGCTGATCATCGCCACTATCACGGTCGGTAACCTCTTCGCTATGCGTCAGCGCAACATGAAGCGCTTCCTCGCGTTCTCGTCCATTTCCCAGGCCGGCTACATCATGCTTGCCATTATCGGCCTTTCCGAAATGGGAGTGTCGGCGCTCATGTTCTACGTCCTTGTCTATATCTTCTCCAATCTTGCTGCTTTCGGCGTGATAGGATCTGTCGAACATGCTACCGGCAAGATCGATATGGACGACTATAACGCCCTTTACAAGACCAATCCCCGTCTGGCCTTCACGATGATGCTCGCCATGTTCTCGCTCGCAGGTATCCCGCCCTTCGCCGGATTCTTCAGCAAGTTCTTCGTGTTCACGGCTGCTCTGAGTGGCGGAGCCACGGCAGCTCTTTACGTGCTCGTGCTGATAGCGTTGATCAACACTATCATTTCGCTCTACTACTATCTGCTCGTTGTCAAGGCTATGTTCATCAACGACAGCGACCAGCCCATTGCCACTTTCCGCTCGGCTTTCAGCCAGCGGCTCGGCATGTGGATATGCACCGCAGGCATCATCGGCCTCGGTATCGTCAGCTACTTCTACGACTACCTGCTGACGGTGGTCGAGTAAGCCGCTACGACTGATTGAAGATTTATATAAACATTTGAGAATCGGGACTCTTTCCGCGCGTCGGCAGGCTCCTGATTCTCAATTTTCCGAAATAAGATTATGTCACAATACCCCTCAGCTCCCGGACCCATCGGAGTGTTTGACTCCGGTTACGGAGGCCTTTCGATCCTGAAAGATCTAAGGAAGACACTTCCCGGATATGACTATCTGTATCTTGGCGACAACGCCCGCGCGCCTTACGGTACCCGCTCGTTTGATGTCGTCTACCGCTTCACGCTCGATGCCGTCAAGGCTCTTTTCGAGCGCGGCTGTCACCTCGTTGTGCTCGCGTGTAACACGGCCTCGGCCAAGGCACTGCGCACGATCCAGCAGCGTGACCTCCCGAAGCTCGATCCCTCGCGCCGCGTGCTCGGCGTAATCCGGCCCACGGTCGAAGCCGTCGGCGGCATATCGTCCGGAACTGTTGGTATACTCGGGACGCCCGGTACTGTCAGCTCCGGCAGTTACGATATTGAGATAGCCAAGTTTTTCCCGAGTTTCCGCACCGTCGGGCAGGCTTGCCCTATGTTTGTGCCTCTTGTGGAAAACAATGAGGCTGAGGGCGACGGCGCTGATTATTTCGTCGACAAGTATGTAGAAGAACTTTTTGCCCAGGATTCTGACATCGACACAGTTATCCTTGCTTGTACCCACTATCCGCTGCTGCTGCCCAAGATTCAGAAAGCCGTGGCCGGACGTGCCAAAGTGGTGACTCAGGGCGAAATTGTGGCCGAGAGCCTTAAGGATTACCTTGAACGTCATCCCGAAATGGCCGCCCGTTGCACCACCGGAGGTACCTGCCGCTATCTGACAACCGAGAATCCCTCGAAGTTCAATGAGCTTGCACGCATATTCCTCAACTCCCCCGTAAAGGTAGAGCACATTGATATATGAGACTCGACGGACGCAGGGAAAGCTCTAATGTCGACGACCGTCGCGGACAGTCGGGCGGCGGTGGAATGATGAAAGCCGGACTCGGCACCGGCGGCGTGATAATCGTGGCCCTTATCGTATGGCTAACGGGTGGCAATCCGCTTGACGTACTGATGAGCAACGGTGGCTCTATGGCATCGATGACCGGGACTGAGACCGAGTATACTCCCTCGGAACAGGAAGAGGAACTTGCACGCTTTTCCCGTCAGATACTCGCCGGTACCGAGGACGTTTGGACGGAAATATTCCGGCAGAACGGACTCGAATATGAAGCCCCGCGACTTGTGCTGTTCACCGGATCGGTGTTGAGCGGATGCGGAGGCGCCGAGGCATCGATGGGGCCGTTCTACTGCTCGGCCGACAGGAGCGTGTATCTCGACCTGTCGTTTTTCTCCGATATGCGGCGCACTCTCGGGGCCGACGGCGACTTTGCATACGCCTACGTTATAGCCCATGAGGTTGGCCACCATGTCCAGAACCTCCTCGGCACGCTCGGTCAGGCCCACAGCGCCATGTCGCGCCAGTCGGCTGAAGAAAGCAACCGCACAAGCGTGCGTCTCGAACTTCAGGCCGATTACTATGCCGGAGTGTGGGCCTATCATGACAACCGAATGTTTGGCTCCCTCGAAGCCGGCGACCTTGAGGAAGCCCTTGATGCCGCCCGCAAGATAGGCGACGACTATCTGCAGACCAAGGCGCGCGGATATGCCCAGCCCGAAACCTTTAATCACGGCACCTCGGCCCAGCGATACCGCTGGCTAAAGCGCGGCCTTGACACAGGCTCTCTTTCAGGCGGCGACACATTCTCGATACCCTATTCTTCGCTTTGACCCCATGCGGAGCGCAAAAATCTTTTCCGCTTTCTTTGCAAATAGCGGAAAAAGACGTAAATTTGCGGTGAAATAACAAGTTTGCGAACACGCGGTAGTAGCTCAGTCGGTAGAGCATTAGCTTCCCAAGCTGAGGGTCGCGAGTTCGAGCCTCGTCTACCGCTCAATTGTTAATCAGCTCTGAATTAGAAGGTAAGTCCTCTGATTCAGAGCTATTTTGTATTTGCTCTGTGCTTCTTATGGGTCAACGGATTCTTCGGGGTTGGATGGCTACGGATGCCCGTCCCAGCTCTCAGTAGCGATCATGTCGGCCGTTTCGGCGTGCCTCGCACGCCCCGTGGTGGAGAGGGGACAGTCGTTGTGCACCACTCGCCTCCGCAGGCTCCGGCGAATGGTGTTACGATGGTTCGGCGTGCGTCGCACGCCCATAGCTCATAAACCTGAAGACTCCCCTGATTCGTTTGCGCTTGATACTGAGGCGGAGGCGAGTGGGGCGAAGGCTTGCCAGAGCGGATCGGCGGGGAGGGGTGCGGTGATGTCGATGGTCTCGCCCGATACGGGATGAATGAAGGTGATGCGCCGGGCAAGGAGCGAGATTGATCCGTCGGGATTGGAGCGGCGGTCGCCGTATTTCAGGTCGCCGCGCAGCGGGCAGCCTATGGCCGACAGCTGCACGCGGATCTGGTGCTTGCGCCCGGTCTCCAGGTTTACTTCGAGCAGGTGGTAGCGGTCGCTCGATCCGAGGAGCCGATAGGAGAGAGCCGCCTCCTTGCCGTCCTTGACGGGAGTGGCCGAGGCGTAGGACTTGTTGTTGCGCTCCACCGAGGTGATGTAATGTACCAACCGGTCCTCGTCGCGTGGCGGGCGGTTGCGCGTAATCGCCCAGTAGGTCTTCTTAACCTTTCCGAGCCTGAACATCTCGTTGAGCCGCGTGAGAGCCTTGGATGTCTTTGCAAAAACCACGAGGCCACCCACGGGGCGGTCGAGCCGGTGGACTACGCCTAAGAACACGTTGCCCGGCTTGCCGTGCCGCTCCTTGATCCATTGCTTGACGGTCTCTGACAGCGGCTCGTCGCCCGTCTTGTCGCCCTGCACGATCTCTCCCGGAGCCTTGTTGACTATGATTATGTGATTATCTTCGTAGACTACTTCCATTATATCATTATTTACAGTGTAATATTGGAGAGAGATTATACAAAAATAATGATTTCAGTGGAAACTGCAAAATTCACCTGTGTCCTGCAGGGGGCGATCACTTGAAGAAGTCTTTTCGGTCAGTTATCTTTATGGCTCCGTAGGATATGATTTCCTCGCCGCCGTCGTCGAGCGCGAAAGTGACGCTGAACTTGTTGAAGCAGAGTATGCCGCGGGGATGACGGGGCGTGTGGTAGACCGTCACCTGGCTGTCGATGCCCGTGTTGCGGCACGCCTCGACAAACCGCCGCCTGCGGGCCGGCATGTGGTCAGGAGTGCTGCCCCGGCGCGGAAGCAGGTAGAGGGGGTACTCCTCGCTTATGGTGATGTCGCGCAGTGAAGCGGTACCGCTCCCGGCGCTGTCGGCCACATATTCGTAACTCTCACCGCTATCCTTCACCGGCCGCAGGAGATACCTTGAAGCAGCAGGGCGAGCCGATACATACAGATACTCGCCGTCGAGGGCTATGAGCGCGTCGACGATGTCGGTCATGAACCATCCCCGGTTGCGGAACCCCGCGCTCAGCCTCCCGCCCGGGGTGTAGATGCCGGCGATCACCTCGCGGAAGCGGGCGAGGCGCCCGTCGCTCCGGGGCAGGCGGCGGAATTCCTTCCAGTCCATCCACAGCGGAGCGTCGCCCGATAGCGGCTCGAAGCTTATGCTCTCCATCTCGCCGTTATCGGCGTTCCACTCCGTGCCAAAGTCGGCCGTGACCACTTCAGTCGGGTCCACGATCCCGGTGTCGCCGTTGAGTATCTGCTCGTTGCCGCGCGCGGTGATGAATGAGCACGTCAGTCCGTCCTCACCCTCATCCTCGCGGCCCATAAAGATAAACTCCATCGGGTCCATCTCCCACTCCCCGCCACGGCGCGAGAAGCAGAAAGCCATGAGCATATTCTCGGGAAACACCCAGAAGCGCGACCGCCCGCCGTCGGCATCGTCAACCCATATTCCCGGCATCGAGTAGCCCGACGCCCCCATGCCGCTATCTGCCGCCCCCTGAGGCGACGCCACGGCTATACACGAGTCCTCGATGCGGTTGAGCATCTCCCACATCACCGCCGCCGTATAGTCCTCGGGCCTCATGCGCTCCAGGGCCCTTATAGTGATTTCATATATCACCGGCTTCTCCGTCACGCCCATCTGAGGCGTGTCGTCGCGCAGCAGCTCCACCAGATCCTTCATAGCCACGATGGCCCGGCGTGCTTCCTCGACCGATATGTCGCGGCTGCGCGCAGCCTGCGGGTCAAATGGCCTGACGACGCCAAACGTGATAAGCATCAGCATCACCACGTCGACCGTGCGCCCCGCATCGATCCCCTCGGGATAGAGCCGGCGCAGCAGCTCCTCGTCACACGCCTTGGGCCGGAAGCGCGACTCCTCGCCGACGCTCATCCTCACCCCGCGCGCCACTCCGCGCCTGAACAGCCACCGGCAAAACTTCTTTCTCGACGCCAGCTGCCGCCGCTCCATCCAGTCAAATCCCTCGCCGCGGTGAGCCGCCGACGCCTCGGTGTAGCGCCGCATCATCGATGCCAGTCCCCGGTCACACTGCAGGCGGCACTCCCGGTCAAGCACGTTAAAGTAGCCCCTGACAGCCTCCCGGTCGTCGCGCCGGTCACGTATCGTCTCGCCCGTCACCCCCATCAGGTCGCGGTACTCGGCCTCGGTGCGCATCAACAGCCGCGAGCGGATGGCATTGCGCGTCAGTTCGTAAGTCGAAAAGTCCATTTTTGTAAAGAAAAAATCCTCGTTAACTTTCAGTTTGGTAAAAATTTTACCCCCCCCGGTATCATATTGCCGGTTTTAACGGAGAAAATCATTAAATTCGCAATGCAAAAGTAAAAAAAATCGCTAAACCGCTGAAGAAAAGTTACCGGAAATGGTGCCTACTTCGCAAAATAGTCGTAAATTTGCCATCGGTTGCCCCCGATGCCACTCCCTGACCATAGGGAATCAGGCAGGAGATTCCGACAGAGGTCAACGTCTCCCCGGCCCGGCAGCCACGCCAAAGGCAATTTGCCCCTGACGTTCGGTATATCAAAATCGCCAAATTTTTAGATATTCCGCTGAACGAGCAAGGCGAAGTTTGCCCATATCCGGTAGCGCTTCTTTTTCAGGCGCAGCCCGCGATGTGCCGTAACCTTTTTACCGCATAATCCGCACCGGACGTGGGGTGACTTCATCTTCACATTCAAGCGGAAAGGTGTTTGGCGATACCTGATATACAAGGACGTGAAGCAAGCCGCCTCACGTCTTTGGCGTTTCTATACCATAACCCCCACCTGTACAAGTGAGGCATACAGGATAGAATTAATAAATACGATGGTAGAAACTTGTTCGCATTGTCATAACGCGGTTGAAGGTAAGTTCACTCCCTCAGGAACAAGAAGATTTTTGACCGGTCTTGCCAAAAAGGGCGGAATGAAAGCCGTTCTTGCTTATGTTGGTTCAGTTGTTCCCGGAATTGGCAATATAGGGGGCTTCCTGGCTGGTGGCGTTGTTGACTTTATCTATGGCGATGACATTAAGAAATTTATAGATAAGGTAGCCGATATTTTTGACGATAATAAGGTCTACGTCTTCGACTGCCCGAATTGTGGGAATTCTTGGGCGCGTAAGGAAGATGAAATAAATTCATCTGATTATGATGAATTAGATGATGAAGAAAAGGAACAGGTTGATGAGTATATCGAAATATTTGAAAAGGTAAAAGAAATCATAGCCGATAAGCTTAGTATCGATGAAGACGATATTGAGCCCGATTCTCGCATTGCTGAAGATCTTGGTGCTGATTCTCTGGATGCTGTTGAATTAGTAATGGAGATGGAGAAGGAATACGGTATCAAAGTACCTGACGAGCAAGCAGAGCATATTCGTACCGTATGGGACATAGTCTCATATATTGGAGGAGAGATCATAGAGGCCTCTGATGAAGACGACGATGACGACGATGATTATGACGACGACGATGATGATTCGAGTTATGAAAGAATGATGCTTGAAAAACTCCTTGTAAACCCAAATGTCAATCTCATTGACCAACCTTTTATAATGCCTATAGAAGATGTGTTTAATATAACCGGTAGAGGAGTTGTCGTCACAGGTCGTATTCTTACAGGCATTATTAAAGTAGGTGACAAAGTAATAATTCGAGGGGAAAAAACTCAGTTACACTCTATTGTAACCGGGGTGGAAATGTTTCGCAAATTGTTGGATCAAGCCGAAGCTGGAGATAATTGTGGACTTCTGCTGAGAGGAGTCAACAAAGAAGATATCGTTCGAGGTATGATAGTATATCCTGACGGCTTGTTTATCGATACGAATTCGGAAGAAGCCAAAGTTGAAAATAAATCGTCGGAACAGGAATCGGAATACATTGAGGAATTAAGAGCCTGTCTCGAAGATGGTGAGATTTCTCGTGGTGAACGTAGACTCCTTGAAAAATTACGTGTCAAGTTGGGAATTTCTGAATCACGAGCAGCAGAAATTGAGAAGAGTTTGCGGCAACCGATGTTATCCGAAGCTGAGCAGGAATATCTCGACGAATATCGCGAATGTTTAGCCGATGGAGGCGGAATATCCTCCGGAGAAAGGAGACTGCTAAATCGTCTTCGCGTAAAGCTCGGTATTTCAGAACAAAGAGCAACTGAATTAGAAAATCTTTAATATAATAAAAAATAATAATATGCCACTTTTCAGAATTACAACCAAGACGATGAAAAACTCCAACGGCATCCGCATCGAGCCCGGAATGACCGTCGACGTAGTTACCAACACATTCAGTAATCCCGTGACAACCAACGGCGGTCAGGCCGTGGTCGATGCCTTCATGCGCATCTACGGAATAGACATCAAGCGCGCCGGCGCCCTCAGTACCGTCTACCTCGACGTCCAGAGGATTGGATAAATTCGTAATACTAAGTAATATGGGAACAGGTACAACATTGTTTATCGGAGCTGTCGCAGTTGTAGGTTTATGTGTCTACAGTTATAGACGATACGTGAATAAAATTGCTCAGGAAAACTATTCAAAGGAAAATAAGCAAATAGGAACAGTCGAGAAACCGAATCATTCTACTAAAACAAAGCCAATAAATCAGATTGCAGCGAAGGCAGCATTTATTAATAATTTATCCCAATTTTCTTCTCTTCTTCCCACTTTAGTTGATGGATCTTATTCTCAGAATGAAGTGAAATCAATGTGGAATGATGTAATTATTGACATTAATGATTGGGATTTAATAAACCTCTGGCAGTTAGTTAGGAAAAATAGTGAGTCAATTAAGCATATTTTGGCACAATGGGGTCTTACGCCTGATTTATGTACTCAATTTCAATGTATGGAGTTTCATAAAGATATGTATGAGGCGATTGATGGTCAACCCATCGTAAATGGCAAAGAATATCAAGTAATCTCCCCATGCTGGATTTTGTCAAAAGTTTCAGAAAGTGGGAAAACCATTAAAGAAGTAGTAACAAAAGGAAGAGTCAAATGAAATCTTTAAATACTTATAACGTTTGTTTTATCGGTCGCACTGGAAATGGAAAGACAAGTTTAATAAATAAACTTATGGACGCCAATTTCGCGACGGATTCGCTTGTGTCTTGTACTAAAGATTTGTTTAGTATTACCCGCCTCCTTCCGGAGAATGAAAAATATGAGGCTATTGCAGTTTATGATACTCCTGGAATCGGTGAGTTTTCTACCAATTCCCGTTATTGGAGATATTATGAAGAAGCTGTGAGCAAATCAGATTGTATAGTACTTGTAACGACATTTGATCGCACGGACGCACCAGTACAGCGTTTTCTAAGAGAATTGAAGCCGTATTTAGACGAAAATAAGAACGTGAAATTTATTGTGGCGTTAAATCATATCGATACAACTTCAATTACGGATAATGATAATAAATACGTTCCGTGGGATGTGATTACGAACCTTCCTACGGAAGAATGTATGGCAAATATTCAAGAGCGTATTTCCATTATTCATGAACGATTTGACAATCGGTTCATTCCATTTGAAGTGATACCTGTGTGCGCAGCTAGAGACTATAATATTGAAACCCTCAGAAAAGCAATTAATAATTTTTAAAAATGGAAGAAAAAGGTAAATTTTTGATTAACCGAATCTTTGAGAAGATTTTTGAAAAAGGAAATCTTTCAAAAGAAGAAGAAGATAAAGTTAACAATGCAATTCAAGAAGAATTAATTGAACGTCCATTTAAGGTTGCGGTTATCGGCCAATCTGGTGTTGGAAAATCAACCACTCTCAACTCTGTTTTTGGATTGAAAAATTATACTTCAAGACTTGCAGAAGGAACAACAGATATTATTGAAGAAGTTTTCCCGCTTCGTGATGGTTTTAAGTTGTCAATATATGACATGCCCGGATTGAATAACGATGAGGAAAAAGATCTCAGATATGCAAAGCTCTATGAGAAGATTCTCCCCGGTTGCGATGTAATTGTTTATATAATCAATGCCCATTCGCGTGATTTTGGTGAGGACTGTAGAATTTTGAAAGAAATAGTATTGCCAGTTTGTAACACGAATCATGTTAAGGACAATTTGATAATTGCGGTTAACAAGATAGATACTATTGGAGAAAACATTAATCCTAATGATCCAGAATTACAGTGGGATATTATTAACAATCTTCCTCCAGAAAAACTTAAGGTTGCAATTAAAACAAAACTTGGAGATATTGTTGATAAGTTGATCGACGAAGGTCTTCTTGGCACTAGTCAAGGATTGGCTCAACATCAGGTTGTGTTTTATTCGGCAATTAAGAACTATAATTTGCAAGACTTCATCCGCGCAATCTCGAAGGCAGGAAATCGAGGATGGATATGGCCGGCAACAGTTGGCTTTGAACAGGCAGGTAGATGGAGTGATGCAAAAATAAAATAAATCAAATATTGAATATGACTTCACAAGAAAGGCAAGAATATGATCGTCTGCCAAAGGCAGTACAAGAAGATTATGATTACAATCGCAGAAAACATCCCGGCTGGTCGCATAAACAATTAATGACAAAAATTGGTTTCGAGCAGCAGACTGATAATCTTGTGGAAGGGGGCAAAGACGTTGACCCCAGAGATCCGTCAATTCTAAAGCAAATTCTTGAAGGGACCAAGAGATTCCTGAAAAAATATGGTATTGATGTTGGTAAGATAATGGATATGATTGATGGCGCTATTAAAACCTTGTCAAAAGTTATTAGCAGTGGCTTGGATTTTCTAGGTGACGTCGTTTATTCAACAATAGGATGGATTTTTGATTAATCACAAATTATAAATATTTTACAATGAACAACGATCGTTTTAACCGTATTAAAGCAAAGCATCCTGACTGGAGCGATGAACAAATTTGGACGGCAGTAAGTCTTGACATGGAAGCGGATACAGTTATTGACAAAAGAGAAGATGTTGATATCAATGATCCGGATATCTTAAAACAAATTGTCAAAAAAGCCGGGGAATGGTTGCATAACGTATTACCTAAGATTTTTGAAAAAGTTAAAAGGCTTTTTTCACAGTTATTGGACAATATTATCAGTTGGGCAAAAGATAATTGGGATAAACTATTACAGATAATATCAAATTATTTCTAAATTTTCTCATAATGTCCGGTAGTGGTCAAGTCATTACTGGACATTTTGTTATATTTTAAAACTTTAATAAGATGAATTTTAAAAATATTTTCGTTGATTACGTCATCAAATCTGTTAATACGTTTTTGACAAATAATAATTGTTTAAGCATAGAAGAAGAAAATCGTAACTATGAAATTGGAAAAATGCTTAAAACAGATAGTATGAGTTACGAAGATGTTGGTAAGCAAATAGAAGATTTTGTGAATAATGCGATAAAAGAAATTGCTAATCATAATAATACCACCATAGATGAGGCAAATGATGAGTTTATAGAATTGTACTTTAACAGAAACATAAAGCCAAATCATAGATAATAATGTTTTTCTGACCAAAGATTATGGTAGAACGAACATAGAAATAATATCATATTTATGAAACTGTCGATTGAATTTTCGGAAATTAGCCGGTATGTCGAGAAGCGTTACAACCAGAATCTGACGCTAAGGCGGGTGGATGATAATACTGTCAGCGTTACTGTTAAGATTGCCGTCATTTCAAAGTCTCTGAATCTTTGCATAGAGGAGGTGACCGCTGACTCGGTCACTTTACGGTATAATGCGGGATTTGGTGTTGATTCAATAATTTCCCTTTTGTTGAGTTTCTTTGCAACTCCCCAGACGGAAAAAGTGGTTAAGAAGGAGGAAGGTCATAGGATCAGAGTGGAACTCACCGGATTAAATAATTCGGAGAAGGCGCTTGAGTATCTGGCTCTTGAGGATATCAGAGTGAAGGAGGATGGCCTATCTGTAATAGCTCAACTGAAATAAGGATAAGCAGCTGTGGTAATCGATGGCGAAGTAGTGAAGCTGCGTTGCAAGGATTGCGGCGAGCAGTTCAGCAAAATGTTGGGTTACGGACCGATATTCCCTACACCTTCTATTAGGAGGTGTTTGCTGAAAGAAAGCGATACAAGATGCCCGAAAGGTGGATCGAGGAATTATGAAGAGTACAGTGGTGGTATTCTTGGTCGCTTGGCTTCTTGGCTTTTAAGTTTGTGAATAATAGGGTGGTATAACCCTCTTTACCCCTGTCGGTGCAGATCGGCAGGGCTTTTTTATGCACTAATCGCCTCCGCCAGCTCCGGCGAATGGTGTTACGATGGTTAGGCGTGCTTCGCTCGCATGTGGAGGGGGATAAAAAAGAAATTGATTGTCTCGCGACAACCAATCTTTGTTAACCTTAAATCTAATACCATGAAAAACACATTGCAAAGGTATAGCGTAGAGCGGGGATGTGCAAGTTTTTTAACAATATTTTTAGCTTTTTGCGCGAAATTTAGTGGGATTGTGTGATTTGGATGGAAATAGGGTAGTTTTGGTGGCAATTTGTCACTTTTCCGCGGTGACGAGCGCCCGCGGTTATAAAGGTTAAGCCCGTCACGGGCTTTTAGACACCTCCGACAAATCTGCTGCGCGGCGGGGGCGGCTTCATTTGCGACAAACCCGCTTCCGATGGGTGGGTCTCGGGAGCGGGTTTGTCGCAGGTGGGAGAGGGGGTGTCAGGAGCCGTAGGGGCGGTCGAGCTGCAGGAAGATGGCTTCGGGCCAGTAGAAGGTCGCGGGATCGTCGGGGGTGGCGGGGTCGTAGTCGGGGAGGTCGATGATGTGGTCGCCGAGCTCGGGGACGGCGGTCTTCAAGGCCTGGAGTATTGTCTTGGCAATCTGGGTGGCGCCGTAGGGGTTGAAGTGGGTATTGTCTTCGAGCGCGGTTGTCTGTCCCTGAAATGTTCCGGCGGGATAGTGGACGAATGCCTGCTTGGAGCCTTCGGTGCCGAGGGCTTCGTAGAGGGCCTTGGTCATGGTGTTGAGGTCGATCACCGGCACACCCTCGCGCTCGGCCACGGCGCGGATGGCGTCGGGGTAGTCGAGGTGAGTGTCGCGCACGTGGCCGTCGGCATCAAATGACCGCCGGCAGGCCGGAGTGATGAACACGGGCTTAACGCCTGCACGCCGGGCGCGGTCGACGAATATCTTCAGGTTAGTGGAGAAGTTGTACCACGCGCCGCTGCCGGGGCTGCGCTGCTTCTGGTCGTTGTGGCCGAATTCTATTATCATCCAGTCGCCGGGGCGGGCCATGGAGAGGACCTTGTCGAGGCGCTTCTTGTCGATAAACGACTGGGCGCTCTCGCCGCTCTCGGCATGGTTGGCCACCACGATGGATGAGTCGAAGTAGCGGGGCACTATCTGGCCCCACGATGCCCATGGCTCATAGGTCTGATCGACCACGGTGGAGTTGCCGCATAGAAACAGGGTGACGGTGGAATCGGCCTCGGTAATCGGCTCGATGATCACGCGCGAGGCGGCGGGTGAGTGGCCGATGAATTCGAGGGTAATCTTGTCGTCCCACGTGGCAGTGCCGCGCTCGCGGGGATTGATCTTTACGCGCGTATCGGTGGAGATCTGCGGCGTGCGCTTGGCGACGTTGAACGACACCCGGCGCTTCTCGCCCTTGCGGGTCTCGACGTTCTCGGCCATTAGGCGGCGGCTCTCGGCGCGGACTGTGGTGGAGGCGGCGCGCTTGGGCGAGCCGAGTTCCACGGTGACGCGGTAGTTGCCGTCGCGCGGCACGCGGGCCGAGAACATGAACCGGCCCTCGCCCCGCTTGTCGGGACGTGTGTCGAAATCCCATCCATAACCGCGCTCCTCGGTGTAGTCGCCTGCTGCGGTGAGGTCATAGTCCATCACGCGCGGCTGCAGATAGCCGGCCAGCTGACTGCCGCCGGCTTCGAGGCCCTCGGCCACCGAGGCGGCGTTGAGGGCGGCTCCGCGACGTGACGAGTGGGTGTGGTCGCCGTGGAAGAAGAGCGCCACGCTGTCGGCCGGCAAGCGGTTGAGCTTTTCGCCCGAGCGGCCGTTGAGGTCGACGAAAGCGGCCTTGCGGCGGGCGGCGACGTCGCGCGCCCATCCGGCAAACGTGGATTCAAGGCTCTCGATCTTGCCGTCGACGCGATGGTTGCGCGGCGCCGGGGAGATGATGACAGGAATCGCGCCTTTGGAACGGGCATCGTCGATATACTTGCGCAGATACCATCCGTAGGTATACACCACGCGGTAACTGCCGTCGCGCTCCATCCTGAACACCTTGCTCTCGCCCGAAGTGCCCGGCAGCTCTCCGCGGGCCTTGCCCGTGGCGATGTCGCCGCCGTCGTTGTGGCCAAACTGGATGAGGACGAAGTCGCCCGGGCGCAGGGCGTCATATACCTTCTGCCAGCGGCCTTCCTCGATGAAGGTGCGCGCGCTGCGGCCGGCCTTGGCATGGTTCTCTACCGAGATGCGCGTGGTGTCGAGCTTTCCGGCCAGGAGGTCACCCCAGCCCCACATCGTTTCGGCTCCGACGGAGTCGATCTTCACAGTAGAGTCGCCTATGATGAAGGCTACCGGATTGTCGCCCCGTCGCGAAGCCCCGGTGACGGTGTCGGGGCTGACGGGGAGCAGATAACCGCTCAGGGCGCAACCGTCGAGCGAGGCTATCCCTTCCACTGCGCTCAGGGCGTTCTCGCGCGCGCCGAATTCCGAGGTGTGGATGCGGTCGAGGTAAAACATCGTCTTGGTTTTCTCCTTGCCGAACCGCTCATATTTCGAGGCCGTGATCTCGTTGAGGTCAACAAACGGGACTCCGGTCATCCCGGCCACCTGACGGGCCCATAGTCCGAAAGTGGAATCGACGCGGGTCACACGGGTGCTGTCGCGGTCGTCGTAGGCCAGGCGTGGAGTCAGCGACATCAATATAGGATAGGCTCCGCGGGCCTTGACCTGAGCGACGTAGCGGCGCAGATACTCGCCGTAGGTATACACCGTCTCGCGCTCGCCGGTTTCGGCTATCGTCACTTCAAGGGAATCGGTCCCTATGCCGGGAATCGTGGCGCGGGCGCGGCCGCTGTCGTAGGGGCCGTTGTCGTTGTGGCCCAGCTCGATGATCACGTAGTCGCCCGGTCTTACCCCCGCGAGGACATCGGGCCACAGGCGGTTGTAGAACGTGCGGGTGCTCATTCCGCCCAAGGCGTGATTCTCGACCGAGATGCGCGACGAGTCGAAATATCGGGGCATGAAATATCCCCAGCCCCACTGCCCGTTGTTGCCGTTGCCGAGGGTGCCGGTGCGCATGGTGGAGTTGCCCACGAGGAATAGTACCGGATTGTCGCCCCGGCGCGTGGAGCCGCTGACGGGGCGCGCCGTCATGGCGCGCATGATGCTGTCGGGGGTATTGTCGATAACTCCGTTAACGTCGGGCATCGACGCGGGGACCTGCGCGGCAGCCATCGAGGCCGCCGCCAGGGCAAGGTAAAGAAATCGTTTCATAACGTGATGTCAGTCAATGTGAAGGGTTTCAAGGAAGCGTTTCACCACCTCGGGGTTGCCGGTGTATTTGCCGTGATCCTCGCTCAGCTTGCAGGTCTCGTTGTAGAAATCCCACTTCTCGGTGATCTTGGCGGCGAGGAGCTTTATGACGATGTTGAGCGGCTTCACACCGGGGAAGTCGCACGTGAAATGTGTACCGATGCCGAATGAAGGGATGCACTGCGAGGCTGCCACTTTCTGTATCTCTATGGCGCGGTCCACGTCGAGCGCGTTGCTGAACACCACCTGCTTGGTCGAAGGGTCAATGCCGAGCGAGCGGTACTTGCCGGTGATGAGCCGCAACTGCTCCAGATTGTCACCGCTGTCCACGCGCAGGCCCTTGAACATGTTGGCATAATCCTCCGAGAAATTCATCGAGAAGATGTTCCAGCCGTAGGTGTCATAGAGGAATGTCCCGAGGGCACCGCGGAACGTGGCCGACCACGCCTGCATGGCAAGGTGGTTGGCCATCTGGGGGCCGAACATAGCCGCTATCGCACACACCAGTTCATGGGCCATCGTGCCGATAGGTTTCAGGTCGTGCTTCATTGCCAGATACACGTTGCTCGTTCCGGTGAAGCACCCCGGCCCGTCGACTTCTCCGCCTGCCGATTTCATGGTAGCCACGAGCAGATCCTGAGCCTCAAACGATGCCCTCCGGCGCGTGCCGAAGTCGCTGAAATAGCATCCTGCACCGATCATGCGCAACCCTTTGGCCCGGCTGCGCACCACAAAATCATCCATGTCCATGCCGGCGCGCTCGCCCGTCATGATGAAGTATAGCTCCGATACTATGGCGAGAATCTTCACTTCGAGGAGTATGGTCTCGCTCCAGGGGCCCTCGATGTGGATGTGGAGATGACCGTCGCAGTCCTGCTCGACCGCCACGCGGCGCGGGTCATATCGGAATCCTTTAAGGAACGTGAGATACCAGGCCGGGATGTAGGGGCAGCGCCTGACGAAGAAATCGGCCTCGTCGGCAGTCAGCTCCAGGTCAGCGAGGGCATCGATCTGCTTGCGTAGCTCGGTGGCGAATCCCGAGGGATATACGCGCCCGGAGCGGTCAGTGAACTCATATTTTACCTGCGCGCGGGGGTAGTTGTCGATTACTGCGCAACCCATCGTGAACTTATACAGGTCGTCGTCAGTGAGGTGATTGATGATGCGGTTCATGGTGAAGAATTAAGTGATTATCGGGCCAGGGAGAGATTCATTGTTATACCGAAGGAAGTGTTGGTGGTGGGATAGGACGAGGAGGTCACGATCGGGGTGTTGACCTGATGGTCGAAGAACATACCCATCGTGATGCGGCGCGACATGACGTAGTTGGCCGAGATGTTCATGTTCATCGTGCGGGTTCCCGACGTGGGCTGGGTGTAGTTAGACTCGATGCGGCGTATCAGTGCCTGAGTGTTCTGCAGCGAGAAGTCGGCATTGATCGTCAGGTCGTTGCTGACGCCTACGCCCGAGCCTTTCATTTTCAGGAATGTGTTGAATCCCACTATCTTGTAACCGGCGCCTATGGTCAGGCCACGGGTCGTGGCCTCTACCACCTGTCCGGCTGATGTGTTGAGTGTCAGTGTGCGGCTGTCGCGATACTCAGCCGAGAGGGTCAGCTCGTTCTTGAGCGTCACGGCCACACCTATGAGCGGGGCGAATTTCTCAGTGATGGCTACCGATGAGATATTGTAGGGCGACGAGGGGATGGGGTTGCCCGTCAGCTCGTCGAGCGTGAAGCCAAGATTCTCGCCGTCGGCCGAAATCCAGTTGAGGTAGGATGAGTAGGAGCCCACCGAGTAGGTACACTGATAGACGTGGGTGAGCGTGAACGACTTGAAGTATTTCGACAGGTTGCCGATCTGGAGCAGGCCGTCGTAGGTCACGCGCCAGTTGGGGAGCGCGTGGGCAAGCGAGGGGAACGGCGACAGATATTGCTTGCCCGGCTTGGTGCCGGAGTAGGCGGCGATGAAGGCCGGGATAAGCACGTCGGAACTGGTGGCGCTCACGGTGCCCACCTCGGGATTAAACGGATTTCCGGCATGGGCGTTGCCGTTCATGAATCCACCTGTGGGATAGTTGAGGCCGTGATACTGACCCTCCACGCGCGAGGCGATGACGGGGATGTAGTCAAGGAACTTGCTGAATGCCGATGAGGCGTAGCCGTTGCCTGCGCTCGACGACCCGAGGGCTGTCGCGATGGCAACGTGGGTCTTGGTATAGGATCCTGAGAGGGTAGGAGCGACGTTGTCATACATGAACTGCATCTGCTGGTTGCGGTTGTCGGTGCGGTTGGTGGTGAGCTGGATCTTGAGGCCGCGGATGGGTTCGAGCGTGAGTTCGAGATTTATCTCCCGGGCCCGCGACCATATTGCCGGCGAGGTCTGGCCGTCGTCGGTTATGAGCCAGCCGCGCTGCTTGGCCTTGTCGACATAATCCTCGCTGAAGAAGCCGAAGGCGAAGTCAAGGCCCGGTGCCATGGGGCCGTAACTGTTGGTCTGTCCAAAGATGTTTCCGATGTTGGGGCGGAAGAGCGGCAGGGTCAGCGACCGGGTGTCGCGGAAGCGCACGGAAGCCGTGCGCGGACTCATGATGAGACGCATCGCATATTCGCCGGCATTGCGCCAGAAGCTCTTTTCATCCTTGAGATTTTCCTCGATGGTGAATTTCAGCATCGTGGTGCCGCGGGTGGTGACGGCAATCGAGTTTGGGTCGATGACCTCGGTGCGGACGGCAAACGGCTTGCCGTCGGTAGTCGTTGCCTTGACCTTAACCTTGCGGGTGCGGAGATTGTGCTTGATCACGAGTGATGTATCGGGCAGCAGGGCAAATGACCGCTCGAATTTCTTGGGCTTCTTGGCGGCCTGGACAGAGCGGCGCGACGAGAACCGCTTGTTGACCTCCTTGGTGAAGTTCCACTTGTTGTAGATGGTCTCGAAGTTGATGCGGCCGTCGGCGTTCCAGGCGGCCTGGGAGGCGATGGTGTTGCCGAGAGATATGCCGTCGACCTCGGCGCCACGGTCCCAGCGGTAGGTGGCGTTGTAGCTCACCGACCCGGTGAGCCAGTCAAGGACCGGAATCTTGGAGAACGGAGCCTTGTAGGAACCCGTAAATGTCTGGTTGTAGCTCCACGGGGTACCCATCGACAGGATCGACTGCCATACGGTATCCTTCCACTCGCGGTAGCGGTCAGGGAACAGCTTGCGGTTGACCGCGCCGACGGTCTCCTCGATGCGGGCCGAGGTATTGGAATTGAACGTGAACGACAGTGTCTTGGTCAGGTTCCAGTTGATGGCGAGCTGGCGATCCCAGAGGAAGTTCTTGCTGACCGAGACAGGGAGCTGGAAGTCGACGTCGGTCTCTGACCGTGTCTGCATCTCGTAGTAGTAGCGCGACATGGTGGTCAGGAAGTTGATCGAGTTGGGAAGCCAGTTGAGTTCCCAGTCCTTGAAAAACTTCAGGTGCTTGGATTTGCTCTTGATTCCGGCAAATGGTTTCCATCCCTTGATGAAAGGGGAGTAGGAATACTGGAACGACCCGCGGTAGTCGTTGGTGTTCTCATACTCGGTGGTGGGATCGTTCTTTGACTGCTTGTTAAACGAGAAGTTGAACGTGAAATTGGCCGGATCCCAGGGCATGGGATTCTTGGAGCGCACGTCGAAGTTCAGGCCCGATATGGAGAAACTTTCCACTGTCGACCGCTCCACGGCGTAGTTCTTGATCGAGTCTTTTTCCTGACGGGTGGCGGCTGCGTCGAGAGCGTCCTTGAGCAGGACGTCCTGATCAAGAGGATTATATTTCGGCGATGTGGTCTCCTTGGACACGGAGTAAAACACCGGGGCGCGCAGCTTGGCCGCGGCGGGGAGGAAGCGGCCTGCATCGACCTGCACGGCAAAGTTATATTGCTCGTAGTCGTCGAGACGGCGCTGGTTGAGCGACTGGTCCACGCCGCCGAAACCGGCTGTCTCGATGTGGGCGCCGAAATTAAGGGTGGCTATGTCGCTGACACCGAGATTTACGTTGGCCTTGGCGGCCCATCCGCCCTCGCTGTTGAAGTCGGTTACCTTCAGCTCGTTGAGCCACACGATACCGTCCTTGACCGTAGCGGCGTTGTTGCGTATACCCACGAGCATCACCCTGACGTCGCTCAGCGAAGGGTTACCTATCACGGCCATGCGGTTGCGGTCATTGTCGGGGTCGCGACCGGTGTAGAGGGTGGCATAACCCACGCCGGGGCGGTTCTCGCTCTTGGCCTGGTTGCGCTCGCGCTTGAGGTTGACGAGCGACTGGAGGTCGAGGTCGAGGAAATTGCTGCGGGGCCACACCTTGTAGCGGTCCTGAGCATCGTCGGTATAATGGCCCGGAGGAGTGAGTTCGAGCGGCACTTCATACTCGTAGTAGTTGCTCTTCACGTCAGAGCCGAGGCGGATGAATACCGACAGTTCGCCTGACTTGAGCGAGGTTGCGTCGTCGATGAGTTTCTCGGCGTGAACCCACATCTGCATCCTCTTGTAGTTGCGCAGGTCGAGCTGGGTGTTCTTGTACACTCCGCGGCCATCGCCGGGACGGAGTCCCGTGACCTTCATCGACATTGACTGCTCGTTGAGCTGCACGATCTGACTCTGGCCCGGGTCAGAGATACGGGTCACACCGGGAGGGAGCACGTAGTTGACAGGCTCGCGGTCAGCATTTTCCTCGATGTTGACTACGGAGATGTCGAGTTCGCCTTCAGCCGGAGCGTCGGAGCGGTTGTTGAGGTTGAAGTCGTAGGACCGCCACTCTCCGCGCACGAGTTCGAGCGTGGCGAAACGCAGGTGGGTTGTCTCCTTGAATCCGGTCATGAACATTCGGGCAAAGCGGATGGTGGAGAAATCGTTGATGTTGCCCACGACCTTTTCGTAGCTCGTCAAGGGTATCTTGAACTGATACCACACCACTTCCTGCGGCTCCTCATTGATGGCCGCCACGTAGCTCACCTGCTTGTCGGTGATGAAGTTGCGGCCCACTTCGAGGTCCTCGGGACGGATGGAGACGCGGTACTGGAAGTAACGCTCATACTCGTTGAGCGTGTTGTCCTGATTGATATCTTCCACGTCGGGGGTGCTCCGTGATGACTGATACAGGGCATCGGGAGCATCCTCGGGCGAGAGCGAGTTGCCTTCCACGCCGTTGTAACGCTTGTAACGCTCAAGGATGGAGGCGCGCATCTCGTCATATTGATAAGAGCGGTAGAAATGGTAGTTGTCGCCCGCAGGGTCATTGAAGGCCGAGAACGGATCGGCCTGCATCCGCTCGATAGCCGAGGGTGACAGCCGGCGGCGCAGCGCGTCGAGATAGTCCTGATAGGATGAAAAGTCATATTCCATCTCGTTGGGCAGTCCGTCCAGACCCACGTCCTGCAGGCGTCGGGCCGAGGAATTGTTGTCAAAGGCGTAGGTGAGCGAGTTTTGCGACGATACGCGTCCCCAGGCAGTCTCGCGCAGGAACTGGTCGTTGCCGTCGACGGGCATACCGTTTTCGTAGCTCTTGAGTCCGTCCTTGAGGATGTCTTCCGATACTTCGCCGAAATTGATGTAAAGGTCGCCTCCCTCGTAATTGGGGTTGTCGGGGTCAAGGAACGGCGAGAGCATCCAGAACTGGAGATATTCGATGTTGGACTGCTCGAAGTTGGTATTGTCCATCTTGCGCATTATACCTCCCCAGCGCTTCTCGGGATTGGTGAGCGCACCCTCGTCGGTGATGTTGGTGGCATCGAGGTTATATGGCCCGCGCTCGGTGGGGTAGAACGACAGGTTGAGGGTCTGGATGGTGTTGGACTCGCCGTAGGTAAGCTGTCGACCCGGGAATATCTCGCGGGAGGTGACTTCGCGCACGTAGGGATTGTTGAGCTGCTTGTAGTCGCTCTTGATGTAGCCGGGACACAGCGACGAGTTACGGGCGGTGAACATGCGGTCGATGAAATACCATGAGAGCAGGGCGCGGTTCTTGCCGTAGTCGACGTTGTTGCTCAGGGCGGCCTCGGGGAAGAGGGCGTCGGGCGACGGATCGTAGGGTGTCGAGGCGAGAAACCATGCGTAGGGTGAGCGCAGGTCTATACCTATCTGGGTCGACTCGAAGTCGTCGATATACGACGAGCCTTTGTTGGAGCCTGACTTCTGGGTGTGGGGGACGAGCTGGGCAAACTCGGCCTGAACGTTGAGCGTCGACGGCTGGGTGGCATTGACCGTGGGTATCTTGTTGATGAGATTGGTAAGCCACATGAAGTCAGTGTTATATGACAGGTTGAGTCCCCACATGGTGTTGTTGATCACCTCGTCGCCGATATTTACTTTCTCGGTCAGCGCCTTTTCCGAGAAGTGGAGCAGTGTACCGCCGATAGTAAGGTTCTTGTTGAAGCGGTATTGCAGGTCGAGGCCCAGGAGGGTCTTGCGCTGGGTGGAATACATCGACTGGTTTTCGAGGGTCACGCTGATGCTCTGCCCTGAGTCGATTATCGACTGGTTGGTGATGGTCACGATACCCATCGCGTAGTCAACGGTATAGTCGCTGTTCTCCACAAGCTGCACGCCGCCGGCCATGACGATGACCGAGCCGCGGGGCACGTTCATGGCATTGAGACGGATCTGTGAGCCTGCCGATGCCTGATATTTTCCCTTCAGGACAAACTTGTTCTTGTCGGCAAACTGACGGGCCACCACCAGCGTGGAGTCATAAAGTTCCTGATATACATATTTTTCGGCTAATACAGGATCGCCTATCTTGGCTGCAAGATGAGATCCGAAAGGTTCTACTACCGGGAATATTATCTTACCGGTCGAGGAGATGATGGTATAGCCTTCGATGAAGTCAAAGAATCCGTCGGGATTGGAAGCCTCGTTGGAGTCGATGCGGTCAAGGTTCATCACCTGAAGGAGCGGCTGGTTGGCGATGGCAGGGACGGGAAGGTAGTTGATTTCCGTGCCGGTAGTGTCGCTCAGATACTTGATATTGAGGCGGAAATTGGACTTCTGCACCTGATAGGCCCCGAGCGAGTAGACGTTTTTCATCATCAGGTCCCACATGGGCTGGCGCGTATCGACGGTTGTCGACTTTAGCATCTTGACATAGAGCGACTGATCGGTAGTAGTGATGTCGCTCGAAAATTCACCCACCTGATATACCTGGCCGTTGAATGTGTACTCGTAGGCCACGGCGAGGACTTCGTCGGCATTGAGGGCTGCCTTGATCGAGATGTAAC
The DNA here is from genome assembly GCA_964546905.1 of uncultured Staphylococcus sp. GTDB lineage: Bacteria > Bacteroidota > Bacteroidia > Bacteroidales > Muribaculaceae > Duncaniella. Next base: position 45,744 of record CAZJKU010000011.1, on the reverse strand, counting down.
CCAGAGTGGAGTTGAGGGTGTATTCGCTCGTGGAGAGCTGGCGGGCGCTCTCGACTTTCTCAAAGTCGGTTCCGCCTTCTATGCCGTAGGCCGAGAGCGGTTCGAGTGCCTGAGTGACGGTGTTGATGCTGCGTGCCCCGGGGTAATCGGTCTTGATTACGGAGAGAAGATTGTTGGAGTTGTTGGAGGGTACGGGGATGGAATAGTCGGGTCTCCAGTAGTCGCTCGCGAGATGGGTGCTTTCGCCCAGGTCCTCAAAGGCCACAAGGTTACGCGACTGGTTGAAGTTACTGTTCTTGTTGGTTACCCACACCTCGATGCGGGTAATCTTGACGCCCGACGACACAAATGGGAGCTTGGACGCAAACCGGTCGTAGTTGTCGCGGAAAAAGTGTCCGAGAAAGAAGTGGCGGTTCTGGTCGTAATTGTCCACGTTGATGGAGAAGTCGGTCGTCTGAACGCCTCCCTTGGTATTGACCGAGCGCGACTCGGAATTCTGCTGTGAGATAAGGGCCGTGGCTGTGAGCTTGCCAAACTGCAGCTTGGTCTTGATACCGAACAGGGCCGTGCTGCCTCGTATCAGCGATGACCCTGTGGTCATCGATACGTTACCGGCTTCGATGCTCTTGACGATGTCGTCCTCATGGCCCTCATAGGCGAGCTTGAGGTTCTTGGAATCGAAGTCGAAGGTAGCGTCGGTGTTATAGGTCATGTTGAACTTCAGCCTGTCGCCCACGCTGGCTGCTATGGTGGCCTGTATCTTCTGGTCGAAGTCAAAGTAGGTCTTGCGTCGGTTGGTCAGCGACAGGGCGGGATTGTCGGTCTTGTTTGACTTCACACCTGTCGATATCTGTATCGATCCCTGGGTCTTGAGTTGCACTCCTCCGGGGCCGAATATCTTTTCAAGCGGCCCGAGGGCGAAGTTCATGTCGAGGATGTTGAAGGGCTCCTTTTCTTTCTTCTCAACGGCCTCGGTGTTGCGCAGGCGGAAGTATTCCTGCATGTCGCGGCGCGTGAGATACTGGTTGTAGCGGTCAGCCGAAATGAAGAATGGAGTGACGATATCGTTTTCGCCCAGACGGGTGCGGATTATGTACATGCCTGTCACCGGGTCATACTCCGCCGTGGTAGTGATGTTGGACGGATTGTCAAGGTCGGCGGCAAATTCCTCGGCCATTATGTCCTCATAGTTCTGAGGAATCGTGGGCTGCACGGGATAGGGGAGCATGACACTGTCAAGCGGGGTGGCCGGCGAGGGTGCCCATGCAGGGGCCGGAGGGGTGAATCCCGGAGTGGCATACTGGGCCGATACATGCGCGACAATGGCCGTCACTGCGGCCACAATGGCCACAATGCGGGCAATTATCGATGATGGTATGCTTTTCCTGTTGCGGGTCAACGATCGGTTATTCGGCTAAGGAGGCTGAAGCCAAGGCTGCAACCTGAATGTTACATCATTGTAAATGCCTTCTTGATGGCAGTTTCGACCCCGGTCGACGGATCGGCTTCAAAGATCTTGCGGAGCGCCTTGGCGGCTTGCGGGCGGGGGAAGCCCAGCATTACGAGCGCTGCAAGTGCCTCGTCGTGGGCGGCACTGCCGGCAGAAAGGTCAGATTGTAATAGTAACGTGGAATCGGTGGGTTTTATTTTATCTTTCAGGTCAACAATTATGCGTTGGGCAGTTTTCAATCCTATCCCCTTTACGCCTTTCAGCCGGTGATGGTCCTCGTTGATGATAGCCTGCTCGATCTCAGCGGGTTGCATGGACGACAGTATCATGCGGGCGGTGGAGGCACCCACCCCCGACACGCCGTTGAGCAGCCTGAACAGCTCCCGCTCGGCCGAGGTGGCGAAACCGTAGAGCGTCCACGCATCCTCGCGGATGATTTCCTGTACAAGAAGTTTCACCGCCGCGCCTTCGGGGTTCTTCTCAAGGGTGGCGAAGGTGGTAAGGGAGATATTGAGCAGGTAGCCTACGCCCTGTGTCTCTAAAACTACTGTGGTGGGGGTCAGGTCATGCTGCGTCCCCGAGATATATTCATACATTGCAAGTGTCCTGATTAGATTGACGTTCAGATTTTTCACCGGCAAAGATAAGCATTTTTCCGCACACGGATAAAAAAGAAATCTCCCTCGCCCGCTGAAGGCAAGGGAGATTAATGGGTCAGAAGCATGAAGTGGATCAGTCGCGGCGGAATATGTCGCGGGTATAGACCTTTGAGGCCACATCGTCGAGCGACTGGTCGTAGCGGTTGGCCAGGATGGCGCGCGACATGGACTTGAACCGGTCAAGGTCGTTGACCACGAGAGAGCCGAAGAAGGTGGAACCGTCGGGCAACGTAGGCTCATAGATGATAACCTTCGCCCCCTTGGCCTTGATGCGCTTCATCACGCCCTGGATCGACGACTGGCGGAAGTTGTCGCTGTTGGATTTCATAGTCAGGCGGTAGACTCCGATAGTCACTTCCTGCTCGGCATCGGCACCGAAAGTGTTGGCTGTGGAGTAGGCGTAATAACCGGCCATGCGGAGCACCTGGTCGGCAATGAAATCCTTGCGGGTGCGGTTGCTCTCCACTATCGCGCTCATCATGTTCTGGGGCACTGACGCGTAATTGGCCAGCAGCTGCTTGGTGTCCTTGGGCAGACAGTAGCCCCCGTAGCCGAATGACGGGTTATTATAGTGAGTGCCTATGCGCGGGTCAAGGCCTATCCCCTCGATAATGGCGGCAGAGTCGAGACCCTTGACCTCGGCGTATGTGTCGAGCTCGTTGAAATATGACACGCGGAGAGCCAAATAAGTGTTGGCAAACAGTTTCACCGCCTCGGCCTCCTGAAGCCCCATGAAAAGCACGTCGATATCGGGCTTAAGCGCACCCTGCTGCAGCAGCGACGCGAAAGTATGGGCATCGCGGTCGAGGCGAGGCAGATCGGACACTGCAGCGATAGCCTCGTCGTCGGCCTCCTGCTGCGGGCGGCCGGTGATGCGGGGCACTCCGGCTATGATGCGCGACGGGTAGAGATTGTCATACAGAGCCTTCGACTCGCGCAGGAACTCAGGGAAGAAGAGCAGGTTGAACTCCTTCACGCCACGGGCGGCATACTTGCGGTAGAGCGAGCGGCAGTAACCCACGGGTATAGTCGACTTTATCACCATCGTGGCCGACGGATTCACGCTAAGCACCAGGTCGATGACATCCTCGATATGATGGGTGTCGAAATAATTTGTAGCCGAGTCATAATTGGTAGGCGCGGCAATGACCACGAAATCAGCGTCGCGGTAAGCCGCGGCTCCGTCGAGAGTCGCCGTCAGGTCAAGATCCTTTTCGGCAAGATACCTCTCGATATAATCATCCTGAATAGGCGACAGGCGACGGTTGATTTTCTCAACCTTCTCGGGAATGACATCGACAGCCGTCACATGATTATGCTGTGCCAGAAGCACCGCGATCGACAGGCCCACATACCCGGTCCCCGCCACCGCTATATTATATTGATGAGTCATATATTATCTGAATCTATGTAAAAAAGTGACCTCTCCCACTTTATAGATGTAGCGGAGACCTTCAAGAAAGAAGTTGGAATAGACATTGTTCTTCTTGTAGGCGCGCATGTGTTCCTTGAAAATGGTCTTGTGGCTTTCCCATCCTGAAGTTGACACTCCACCCATGCGCATGGTCACGAAATTAATGGGCAGATATTTTATAGAGATTTTATTAATGAATATGAGCCGCAGAAGTTGTTCGAAATCTGCAGCGATACGGAATGATGTGTCAAACAGTCCATATTCCTGATACACACTGCGGCGGCAGTAGAACGACGGGTGGGCCGGCATGAATCCGAGGCGCATCATCCACGGGCGGAAAATACGTGAACTGTAGTAGCGCACCGTCTTCTTAAGGTTGACAGGATTTACAAAGTGAACGTCGCCATACACGGCATCAACGTCTTCAATTTCTTTGGCAACGCTGGCGAGTATGTCGGTTGAGGAATAGAAATCGTCGGAATTCAGTATACCGATGACATCTCCTGTGGCCATTTCAATACCTTTGTTCATTGCGTCATACAGGCCTTTGTCGGGTTCGGAAATCCATTTCATCTTTCCCTCAAATTTCGGCTCGTATTCTTTAATGATATCTAAAGTATTATCTTTGCTGGCTCCGTCGATTATGATATACTCGATATCCTTAAACGATTGCGAAAGCACGCTCTCTATAGTGTCGCGCAGTGTGGTTCCACTATTAAAGGTCGCTGTGATAATGGAAATGGTCATAAGAAGTAAAAGAAATTTTTTTATCGAATATGTCCATCAAATGAAACGGATTGACATCAACCGTCAAGAACCGGACTGATCGGCCTCGGCTTACATTCAGGTATTCTTTAAAGTTGCGATAATCGTGTTTGTGTTCCAGGAGAAATATATCTCCCCGGTATTATTGTTCAGGATAATCTGTTTTGAATTGGAATCAAGCATTTGGCAATATGTGATTCAGATAGTGTCTGGCTACTTTTACATCAGTCATGGAGAGTGCCGTCTCATAACCTCGCCCTATGATTGCTATCCTCTCTTCAGGACTTAACGATGAAATGCGTGTGAGGACAGAGCTAAGTTCCTCTTCATTTCCGGCCTCACACAGGAAACCGTTCACGCCGTCGTGAATTATGCCTTCCATGCCTTCACCCTTGGAGGCTACAACGATACATCCTCTTGCCATGGCCTCGATATATACAAGTCCGAAGACCTCTGTACGGCTTATCATCACAAATACATCTGATGCGTCAAGCATACTGATGATTTTATCCCGTTGTAGCCGGCCGGTCAGCTCGACTTGCTCAGTGAGATTCTTGGTCGCGATAATGCGGCGAAGATCCTCCTCCATAGGGCCGTTGCCTATGATCTTAAGGGTAAAGTCGCGCCTGAAGGTTTTCTCGGCAGCCGATATGACAGCGTCGGGGAATTTGCGCTTAAGTAGCTGGCCTACGAATATCAAGCGGTTGCTTGACATGCCGTTGCGTACCGGGATGCTTTCAAAAAACTGTGACGGTACACCTGACAGGCAGCGGAACCAATCAGGGTGCATATCAAAACTGCAGTCAAACTCATCCCGATTGGCAAATGACCTGTAACCCCAGTAATCGATTTCCTTGATCAATCTGATGTGATCAGGCAACAGCCTGATATTTCGTATCCCGTCGTGAATCACGAGAGCTGCCCGACAGGAATATTTCTTCTTAAGATGGGCCGCGAGATAAAGCTGAGGATTAGCCCAATGAGACGTGATCACATCGGGCCTGAAATCTGAGTCACCCAGTATACGGGAGATTCTTTCCACTTGTTTCTCAAGTTCGGCCGCCGAGTAAGCCCCCATCGGGAACCGCTTGTACATGGGAAGACGGATCACGTCGACACCATCAAGCTCATATCTCTCAGGTTCCGTCCGGCGCTTATCGGGCAGAGTGAATCCTATCTTGTTCATCAGGAATTTCCTAAGGAATTCCGGAGCGTGATAGAAAATTGACGGAAAGTAATTTATGGAGTGGACAACCTTAACGTTGTGGCCCATATCTTGCCACTCCTTGGCGAAGTAATGTACTACGGGAGTGTAAGTAGCAGGAAGGTTGTTGCCGGGGTATATAGATGTAAGGACGAGAATGTTCATTTCAGCAGGTCACGGAATTCCTTTAGGGACTGGGAAGGAATACTGTATTGTTGATTGTAACGGATGTAACGTACCGTGGCGAGAAGCACGATTAGCGGTATCCACTTCACATGACTGTAGGGATGGCCTGAATTGATGGCCGAGAAAATATTATAGAAGTTAAGGGCACATGCCCAGAATACGTAATTGTTTTTCGACAGTGGCGACAAAGTCACTGTAAGCGGTTTAATGATGATGAAGTAGAGGTAGAAGCTGATACCCAATATTCCCATGTCAAGATAGGCCTGAAGCACGGGAATGTCAAGCCATTTAGTCATGAATCCGGCCCCGAAAATATAATTGAAGATCGTGAACTCATTGTCGATGTAATCAAAGGCCCATTGGCGGAAGTGGTATCGAGCGACTGCAGCCTCACCTGTCTTGGACGTGCCGTAGAACATATCGAGGATTCCTTGCATCGAGCGCTCGAATACCTCGATTACAATCCTACCCATCTGAGTAGTCGTCAGCAGTATGGCTACTGTTATGAGAAGGAATAAAATGTAATAAATGGTTTTAACGTTGACCTTAACCGACATCGGATGAAACCTCAGATAGTAGATTGCGATGGTGGCCAGTGACACAAGAAGCGGGGTGCGCTTGCCGAGAAGGAATATCGAGATGAGGGCTAAGAAAATACCTATGAAAGAGAATATCCGCTGTGTCTTGTTGCCGTCGATATAGAATAGAGAACATACTATCAATGTGGTGAGATTCGATGCCATCGAGAGGTTGACAAGAATAGTGTTGTAACGCGATCCCGAATGTGACAACGCATCCTCATAATAGTATATGCCGGTGAGTAGACAGTAATCACAGAAGCCAAGACAGATCCACCCGAAAATCCATGAATAGAAAATTACTCTCGGAATCGATAAGTCCTTGCTGTTCAGGCTGATTATTCCAATCAGAAAGCAGATTGTAAAGACTATGTAGGTGATGATTCCCGGTACGGCCTTAAACTCAGCACTGCTTTGCAGTTCCCGCCATCCGATATATGCGTAAAAAAGACATAGTAGCTGATAGACTATAATGAGTAGAAATGTCTTGTTAAGGAACGGTAATCTCAGGTTCAGGAGGTTTTTCCAGTTGGGGATAAACATGAGGGCGGCAAACATAAGGTAGTTGTTCCAGCCTATGTCGCCGAAGAAGTAGTTGAGGTACATGCCTAATCCCGCGCCAACGATGATCAAGCCCATACCCAAGGCCCGAAATTCTCTCCGTAATTCTGAGAATGTCATATATTAAAGTTTATGATAAGAGGGAATGAGTAAAAGAACGAATGGAATTCTTTTCGGCATATTCACGACCTTTTACACTTGGCAGATCTTCAGTGATCGCTCCGGCGATACTTTCGGGCGTGACCTTGTCAAGACATATACCAAGATTATTGTCCTTGATCAATGAACCGATAAGACCGGAGGACGGACCGATGACCGGCTTATTGAAAACCGAAGCATATCCTAAAGCTCCGCTGGAAAGATCGGTGAGAAGGTATGGAATAAGGATGCAGTCGGCTATGTTACACAGCGAGAATAAGTATCCGTAGGGGCAGAACCGGTCATCGATAATAATGTTGGCTCCCTCTTCTCGACATTTCTCGGCCAAATGGTGAAAGGCATCCTTAATCCTGCTATTGATTTTTCCGGCAAATATGAAATACCGCCCATGAAGATCTTCATCCGGGAGCAATTGAATGGCTTTCAGTATCTCAAGAGTTCCTTTCCGCTCATCCATAGCTCCGAAATGAAGGTAAACTTTGGCATCGGCGGGAATTCCGAGCTTTTCGCGCAGATTTTCAATCGCCTGCATGTCAGGTTGCGGTACAGGATCGGCAAGGGTGACGAATTTATCGGTCGAATAGATTTCATTGAGCTTCAGAGCGCTGCGTGGATCGTTAAGGATATGGACCTTCTCGACCGTAGAGCAACGCGCCATCACCGAATACCTGATGAAATCTACGGCTTTCTTGACAGCCGACGGGTTGTTGCGTAGATAAATCTTGTATATGATGCCTGAGAGTTTAATGGATTTAGGCAACATCAATGGGAGGAACGGTACTACATCGGCAAGGGAAATCAGCTTGATCCGATCTACATTCTCCTCTACAGCAACTTTCTTTATCAGCTTTGAGAGCGACAGGCTTTTAGTGAACTTTGAGCTGTCGCTAACGGTAGCGAGTTCTTCGTCGGACAGGAAACGGAACCTGATATTGTCGGCTTCGGGCCACTGACAGGTATCCTTGATTTTCAACCACCCCGATTCCGGAACGGAAAAGACAAAATTCTCGTCCTTGCGCTGACAAGCCCCGTAATACAGATAATTGAGGTATTCCGGATGATGTCCTGTAAGTTGATTGTCAAAAATCAGGGTAGTCATTCAATTTTTAAAACAGGTCGGGCTTATACCTTGATGTTTATGCCTGCAGCCATATTCCGGTTGCAGTCTTGTTAAGTATTTTCCTGAGTTGGGTAGTGAAGAAGGTGGTATAAAATAATGTAATTGCAGCAAGCGACGCAATCACACCGTAGGCTCCTATGTACTGTCCCAGAAAATATGACAAAGGGATATGGACTGACATACCCACCAATGTTACGTAAGTGCTGAGCCGGAGTATTCCTATGCCATTAATGAGGTAGGCCTGAATGGCATTCCAGGCCGAGATGATGAAATACACTGTTAAGGTCCATGTCATGGCCTTTGGAATGTGGGTTGAGTTACCGATCCATATTGAATACACTACCGGCGACACAACTGCCATAAAGATGATTGCGAAGAATACGCAAATGTAAAGTTTACATAATTTCCTGTAAATTGATTTCATCCAATCGAAGTCTTTCTTTACATAGGCTTCGGTGAAGGCCGGCCAAAATGGCCCAAGTATCAGCACAAGGATCATCTGGGCCGTGCCTATATAGCGGTAGGCAATATTGTAGTAGCTGACATAGTCAGGGTTGGAGATATTGGAAATCAGGAAATTCGTGGCTTGCTGAAGTATGAGCATCTGAATCTGGAGGACAAAGAACTTTATTCCAAGAGAAAAAAGGTCCTTGACCCGGTGAATATTGAAAGAAGAAAAGGAGGGTCTGATTGCTTTTAATCTGCCATTGAAAAGAATTATCGAACTGACGATGAATACCAGAATAGGAATATAGGAAATGGTCCAGGCCATATATTTCAGTGAAGGCTCGGTGTAGCGGGTCAAAAACCATATAACCACGAGAGAGATAGCATTACCGATTACCGGGAAAGCATTACTAAGCGCAACCTTTTGAAATGCAGCTACAATAGTGCCTATGGTATTGAAGATCATCTGGAGGACAAAGGCGATTGTAATAATCTGCATCACATCGACGAGAGTGGAGTTAAGACTCTCACTTACGTTCAGCAGGTGACTCCAGTGGATAAGAGGCATAACTGACTCCATAATCACTCCTAATGGAATGAAGATAAAGCAGAGGAAAACGTAGGTGGTGGAGACAAGTTGTCGACCGGTCTCATAGTCGTTTTTAGCGATCGCTTCGGCAAGGCGGTTTTTCAGGCCTAACGATAACCCTATGTCAAAGAAGCTTAGCGACAGGATGATAGATGATACCGTGAGCCACACGCCATAGAGTTCCGTCGACAGGTAGTTGAGCGTCATGGGCACGAGCATCAACTGAACAGCAATGCTGACACCTTTCAGTAGAAGGGTGCCGAGGATGTTTTTCTTGATATTTGCAGTTCGCTTTGAGCCCGAGTTAAGTCGGCCGGCGAGCTTAGAAAACAACTTGATCATGTCAAGCGGGAAGCAGAAGCTGTGAAGGTGTTTTCAGACGGGGATGGTGTTGTAGTTGCCTGTTTTTTTGTCAAGTATGCGTCGGTATAGTTTGATATGGGAGAGAGCGCGAGTACTTGTGACGAGATTCTTGACCTCAGCGATTTCTTTCTCAGGAGTCATGGTACCGAATGTGATTGACCGGATGGCGTCGATATTGAATTTCTTTAAGCCGGCTCCGTTGATTTTTACGATGCGGTATTCGTCTTCGTGACTCCAGCGGGACTCTTTATGGAATATCGCATCGGTAGCGGAGCGTCCTTGTTCAGTGTTCCATGACTTGATATAGTTGAATTTGTGGAGATTATCGTCGTAAACTACTTTTTTAGGAAAGCAGAAAGTGGTAAGGTCGGCGCTTAGGTCAAATTCTATACATACTCCGCGGTTGCTCGTGTAATATGACCACATGTCGGGATTGTCAGGCGACGTTGTCAGGCAAAGAATCCCGAGGTTAATGTTCGCTGTCTTTATAGCCTCGGTGATTGTTTCGCTTGCTAATTTCGGGTCACGCATAATCCGGGCTACCATGCCGGCCAGTTTCTCCAGGGGCATATCGGGAACGTGACTTAGCAGATATTTCGTCCAGTCGTTGGCGGTGCAATTGAAATCAAGGATTGCAAAGCATTCCTTGTCGTCATTGAACTCCGTGATCTGAGAGAATTTCAGGGTGTGATTATTGAGCGTGAGCAGAAGATTCTCTACCGACGTGTATTTATAAAGGGTACGGGGAAACTGGCCACTGTCGAGGCCATACTTGAATATGTCGGGGGACACAGGAGTTGTCATATTGTGTCAAAATGCTGGAGTAGAAGTGATTGGAGCAAGAAATGCTTTTGGTATGGGTGCTGTCGCAGTGATGCCGAGCAGAGGAAAGTCGACGGCAACGATGGTTTCGAGCGGCTCAGCTGAAGAGGACGAAATAATGGTACCGGTTGCTCCACGGAACTCTCCTTCGGTAATTTTGACCGGAGTGCCGGCTGCAATAGAGTCGCGCATCGATTCGTCGGGGAAATAGTAGAGTATGCGTGTAGGGGCGATGTGGTTGAAGTACATGAACATTTTCATGTCGCCCGGGGTGATGACGGCGGGACGTCGGGTGCCCGAGTCGGCGTGGTCGTAGATATATGCCCGGTCGTGGTAAGAGAATTTCATGCGGCGGCAAGTATCGGATGTCGTGCGGAAGAAGATGATCTTGCGTATCAGTTCAATTTCCCGGCGGTGCTTGCCGTCAGGTCCCGCCACGAGTCGTTCTACAGCAGTAGTAAAGGTGTCGACTGAGGGGTATTCTTCCGAGATCAACCCTATCATGGTATCGGTGTCGACGGAGCGGCACTTCATTGCGTACCACTTCGGCGTATCGACTGTTGCCTTTGACGCTGATGGGGCAGAAGCCTTTTTTGTAGCGGGAGCGGCGTTGGCGCGGAGTGCCGTGGGAATGATGCTCCGGTCAATATCTATTCCGTCTTTGACAGCGAGGGACATGACGGAGTGTAGCGCGCGGAGGTAGGTTGCGCAGGTGTTTTGCGACAGATGCCGGTCAGTGATCATCCACGATGCGAAGCTTTCGATCCATCGGGCGTCAATACTTTCAAGCGGCAGGTCATCAATTGAAGTGAATGAAGCGGCAGCGCTACGGGTGAACCGCAATTTTCTCGCAGCGGCTTCCCGCCCTTGCTGCTCCTTGAGAGAGATAGCATGGTCGATGGCTGAGGCAAGCGTAGGGACAGTGGATTGTGGTGTCACGTTTACTATTCCGAAAAAAGGAACTGCCTTCTATCGTGGCAAATCTCTAACTCCCCCTCGCGAATGACCCGATGGCCACAAACAAGGGGAACCGATTGATTTACGGCATGTTGAAAAACCGCAATGAGACCTGTGGGGCAGGTGGTCACGGTGATAAGCCATAATATTCTCTCTTAAAGAGGTATGGTTTATGTGCAAAGTTAGCAATTTTTTCGGAGATTTGGGTTGAAACCGATAAAAAATGTGGCATCATGACACCGTGGATGTAACCTGATGTGGCTACAACTCTGCCCTTGATGTACAAATTGTTTTTTGTCCCGTGGTTAGTTATCGGTTCATGCGCTTGAGGAGGTTGTAGGAGGGGACGATGCCGAGTTCGCCGGCTTTGGAAAGGTCGGCGGTGCCGGCGGTGCGGTTGCCGAGATTGAGGTAGACGTATCCGCGGTTGTAGTAGGCTTCGCCGAAGTCGGGTTTGAGCTCGATGGCGCGGGTGAAGGCGCTGATGGCCGAGGTGTAGTCCTGCAGGCGGGCGTAGACCACCCCTTTGTTGTATTGTGCGATAGCCATTTCGGGCGACAGCTTGGCCACGCGGTCAAGGTCGTCGAGCACGAGCCGGTAGCGGTCACGGGTCTCATGGGAGGCAAGTGAGGCGCGCGCATCTGAAGAAATGTCGCGTGGAGCAGGGGTATCGGGGTCGGATGTGTCGATATCATGGTAGCGGGCGTCGGCACGCATCAGGTAGGCGACCGTGAAATCGGGGGCGAGGCTGATGGCGCTGTCGAGATCTTCGATTGCCCGGGCGTAGTTGCGCGTAGTGATATAGTCCATTGCCCGCCCGAAATAGTCGATGGGGCGCGGCGAGTGGGTGGAAAGGTAGGAAGTATAATAGTCAATCGAGGCAAAGTGGGAGCGGATCACGTCTTCGTCGGTCATCGAGGGGATGTGGTTGGTGACCTGAAGTATGAACCGCAGGGCGCGTGTGGCGTTGACCTCGTCGGCTTCCTTGATGTAGTCGCCGCTCTGCTTGAGTTCGGTGGGAGAGGTGTAGTAAGTGAGGGCAAACATCGGTTCGAGCTCGATGGCGAGGTTGCGGTCCTGCACCTTGCCGCGTATGTTGGCGTTGGAGTATACTTCATCGGGCTCGGAGTTGTCGTCGACAGTGGCGAGGGATTCAAACCGGCGTTTCACTTCCTCCTGCGTCTCGGCCTTTGACTCGGTTTCGGGGTCATCGGCGATAGTAGGTGTCATGGAGCTGCTTCCGGCCAGGGCTATTGACCGGTCGTAGTCGCCCTTGGCGGCTATGAGGTCGCCTTTGCGTCGCTTGACGTCGTAGCGCATGAAGTAGGCTGCAGCAAAGTCGGGGTAGGCGGCTATGACGGTGTCGAGGTCTCTGATGGCTGAGTCGAAGTCGCCGATGTCGGCGAGCAGCATGGCGCGGTTATACATCGCCTTGTATTCCATAGGGTCGATGGCGAGGACCCGCGAGAAATCCTCGATGGCGCGGTTGGTGTCATGGACTTCGGCACGGAGCATCGCGCGATTAAACAATGCCACGGCGTTGTCAGGTTCGAGCTGAAGGGCGTAGTCATAATCGGCCATTGCGCCGAAGTAATCGTCGGTCATGTATCGGAGGAAAGCCCGGTTGATGAAGAATCCGGCGTAGCGGGGCTGGAGCTTTATGGCTTCGTTCATGTCGGCGAGCGCGGCCTTGTAGTCGTGGGTTGAGTGCATGGCTATGTCGGCCCTCATCAGGTATCCGTTGACGGCATTGCGGTTGAGCGAGAGAGCGTGCTCGATGTCGGCTGCGGCGGCCACTGTGTCAGCGGCCATGAGCCTCATCCTGGCGCGGCCGAGAAACGCGCTGTCAAATCCCGGAAAAGCGTCGATGAGCACTTCAAATGTGGAGTCGGCCCTGTGGAAATCCTTCATTTCGGTCAGGGCAAGGGCTTTGTTGTAGAGCACGCCGCGGTTTATGGGCATGTCGGCGAGCGCGGCGTCGTAGTCGTCGACGGCCTCCCGGAGTTTGCCGAGGTTCTGGCGGGCGACGGCGCGCACCTCATAAGCGTCGGTAATGAACGGATTTCGCTCTATCGCCAGTGAGGCATCGGCCTCGGCTCCGGTATAGTCCTCCAGATTGAGCTTGGCTATGGCGCGGTAAAAGTAGGGTTGCGCCAGATGGGGCTTGGCGTTGATGACCTGGTTGAAGTATTGGATCGACAGCACGTAGTCCTCGAAGTAGAGCGTATTGCGGCCTATGCGCATGACCTGATCGGTATTGATCTGGGCCGACGCGCCGGCACCGGTTGCCAGCAGGAAGATGCACGTGATTATGAATTGTCGCAGAGTCATGATTCCGCAAAGGTACTCACTTGCGGGAAAAATCCGCTATGCGGAAGTGTTAAATAAGGTTGGACTTACTTAAGATTGTTCTTGATCCACTCCATCTGCCCGAGGTTGGTGGCGCGTGAGGTCCAGTGCTCGTTGACGGGGGTGATGAGTGCTTCCTTGGGACATGTCAGTGTGTTCCAGAGGGCATAGCTCGTGGTGGGAGGGCAGGTGTTGTCATTGTAGCCCCAGGTCATGTAGACGGGGACGTTGACGTGACGGCCGAAGTTGATCACGTCGTAATAGGCGAGGGTAGCGATGTGGTCAGGACGGTCGAGAAATCCTTTGACCTTGTTGAAGTGGGGATAGCCTCCGGTGTGGCCTTTGGTTGCATATCCCTGCATATCGGTCAGTGCGGGATGATTGGCTACACATGCGGTGACGCGTGGATCGAGGGCAGTGCCGATTATGGCGAGCGCTCCACCCTGACTGCCGCCCTGCATCACGAGGTTGCGACCGTCCCACTCGGGGAGCGACGTGAGGAAGTCGTTGGCACGCACGAGGGCAGTGTAGACGCGCTTCATGTAATAATGGTCCTTGTCGTCGGCTCCTATTCCCAGATAGCCGCCGTTGCCATTATCGACGGCGGCGGAGATTTCCTTAAACTTGGCTTCGGGCATCCGGGGGTCGAGGCCGTGGATCTCGATTTCAAAACGCATCAGGCCGTTTTCAGCATAATAGTGGTTGCGGGCCGGGAGCTTGATGGTCTTGATTCCTGCGCCCGGAGGACACAGCACCGCGGGAAGCGATCCTTGTTCAGCACCCTTAGGCATGGTCAGGTAGCCGTATATCGAGTGTCCGCGCGAGTCGGTGTCGAGTTTCACGAGCCAGCAGTCAACCTTGTCGGTACAGTATTCGGGAGCGAGTTCGCGGGTATATTTCAGAGGAGTCTCGCGCATGGCGGCGATGTTGTTTTCCCAGAATTCAGTGAAATCGGCGGGTTCTTTCACGTGGGGTTGAATGCGGTCAGGTGAAAATGCCACCTTGATGTGATGGCGGTAGACCGTGCCGTCAACGTCGGCCTCAAGGGCGAGGTCGCGGAACCCGGGGCGCGAAGGGGAGGGGATGCTGATGAAACCACGGCCATTTTTCAGTGACACTTTACCCGATTTCAGGGCGGGTTGCATGTCATCGGCGATAGTGTATCTGACGTCAACGTGTTGAGGCATACCGTACTTGAGCAGCATTACTTCGATTCGGGCATCGTCGCCTTGATCGTATACCCAGTCATGGTGATCGGGGATAGTCACCCACAGGTAATCGCTCTGATAGGGATAGTTTTCTACGGCAATCGACTGCAGGGCAGTCACCACGAGAAGTAAAAATGAGAACAGGGACTTTTTCATTTGGCAGGGTTCCAGGTATTACAGATATTGAAGATATAGGCGGGATTCACATATTCGGCGGCTTCGGCGGCAGTAAGCGGTGTGGTCCATGCGACGCGACTGGCTTCTGAGGCACCTTCGCCCGTGCAGCCATACTGGCCGTAGCGGGCTGTCTTTTCATTGTCGGTATTTCCCCAGTTGTGCCAGCCTTCGGGGCGCACGGCACCACTCATCGAGCAATTGATGAAGAATGTCGACGCGTATGGCCGCCACGGACGGCCAAGATATACTTTATCCACTCCCGGAGCGGCTGTGATGCGGCAGTTGTCAAAAACATAGCCGAGGCGCACGTCGCGCGGAGTGGATGCGGCAGTGATATAGGAATTGGCCTTGGCATAAATGTCGCAATCGACGAACAGGGCCGTGGCGGGACCGAAAATAAAGTCAGTCGTACCCTCGATGAAGCAGCCGTTGAAATACAGCCGCTTGTCTTTTCCACCGGTATAGAGGGTGTCCTGATTGCCTAAGAAACGGCAGTTGAAGAATGAAATGCAGTCGCCGGTGGTGTAGACTGCCACAGCCTGCCCCACGGGACCTGCCGTGTTGGCAAACGTAATGTTGCTGAATGTTACGTTGTTGCTTTCAATCTTAAGGGTGTAGGAACGTGAAGTGCCCATGTTGTTGAGCGAGGCGTAGTCACCATACTGAATGATGACCGAGTCGGCTGACTGGCCTATGATGTCGATGTTGCGCAGCGACGCTCCCATTACTATTTTCTCGGTATACACGCCGTTCCTGATATAGATCCTGACGGCATATTCCATATCACCGCGTAGCTTGCTGAGAGCCTGTGAAAGAGTGGTGTAGTCGCCTGATCCGTCGGCGGCAACTGTGATGTCTACTTCATAAACCTTTTCAGCAGCGGCGGCTGAAAGGATGGCACTGAGAAGAATTAAGAAGGTGAAAATCTTTTTGAGCATCGGCATCGGTCAAAGGTAAGGATTATGTAAAAAATTCAGCCGGTCAGGATTATTGAATGATGAACTCCGTGGCGGCTGAACTAAAAGCAAAAACTTATGAAAAAACGAGTGCTCGAAGCGGGACTCGAACCCGCACGGTCGCAATGACCAAAGGATTTTAAGTCCTTCGTGTCTACCATTCCACCATTCGAGCCACGAATTCACCGCAAAATTAATACATATATTTCTTAAATGCAAATTTATTTTTGGAGCTTAGCGTCACGCGACGGTGTATAAACAGCGGCGCCCGGTCACGAAGGCCGGGCGCCGGAGTAAAAGGATATTACTGATTATTCAATCACGATCTTACCGGTCTCACGCCATGTGCCGTAGTCCTTGAGCATCACGTAGACACCGGGCTGCAGACGACGGGTAACGTTTTCCATCGAGCCTACGCCGGTAGCGACCTGAACACCGTTGAGGTCAAAGAGGGTGATGCGGGCATTGCCCTCGCCGCGGTCAGCAGCTACGTCGGTTATACCCGAGGGCTTGAGGGCTTCATAGTTGGCCAGGATGCGGGCTGCGGGAAGAGCACCTTTCGATACGGTAAACTCGTCGATGGCACCTGCGAAGCGGCAGTTGTAAGTTACATTGACATTGCCGATGCAGAAGCTTTCCATGTCGTCGTTGATAGCGCCGGTGGCATCGGAACTTTCAGCGAAAAGTACACCGTCGGCAAAGATGCGGATGGTCTTGGTGACGCCTTCACGCACACACACAATATAGTGCCAGTTGCCATCGAAGAGGTCTTCGCCTGAAGCTGAGGCTTCCGATTTGTTCACGTCGTCGTCGATCGCAAACTTGAGCAATCCGTTCTTGTATTCGAGACCTATCCAGTTTCCGGTCGTGCCGGCACCGTCGGCTGAGATACTGCCCTTGTGGAACACATACTGGTCAACGGTATTGGATGCGGTGGAGTTCATCCAGAATTCGATGGTGAAGTCGTCGCTGCCGAGCTGGAGTTCTTCGTAGGCCTTGATCGATACTCGCTGGTCGTTCTTGCTGAGTTCAAGGGCTTTGCCGACTACACCGTCGATGAGAGCGGGTGTGCCTTTGACGATAGCATCGTCATGACCCACGTTGGGGGTGGTAGTGCCGATTGTCTCGAAGGGGAGATATGCGACCTGAATGAGCTGGATGCTTGCTGATACGGTCAGCGTACCTGTCAGACGGCCTGTCGACTCGCCGCCTACGGTTTCGACGGCATATTCGTATGTACCGGGTTCATCGGTTGAGCCGCTGAGTACGAAAGTCTTGGCTTCGTTGTCAACATCGAGGGTAAATGTCTCGGGAAGTCCCACGAGTTTCACCGTTTCGGCGTTCATCCAGTTGCCGTAGACGGGGCTGATGGGAGTGCCGGCCTCGACTGCCTGCACGGGGTTGCCATCGACAAGTCGCACGATGGCATTGGTAGCGCCCACGTCGGGGAGATAGTAGCCAAGGTGAGGAGGCTGGTTGTAGGCAGTGTTCTGCCATGCGATTGCCATGCGGTAGTTGTGGTCCTCCATGAGGCAAGGTACCTTGTAGTCAGAGGGGATGGTAGTGGAGAAGAGAAGGAGGTCGGTGCTGTTGTTGCCGTCCCAGAGTATCACTTCCTCGCGCCAGTCACCGAGTATGTCGGCTGAGAGGCAGGGAGTGGCCTTGGTGGTGTTGCACGACTGGGCGTTCCAGTTGGAGAAAGTCATCAGGGTTGTACCGCTGTTGAGGTTTGACGAGCGTTTCTCGATGATGGGATAAGAACGGCCGGCATCGGAAGAATATTTGCCGTCAAAGAGTTCGTCGTTAAGGTCGCCGTCCCAGTAAAGGCGGAAGCATGACGAGGGCACTTTACCGTCACATACGATATTGCCCTTGCAGTCAAATGTAGCGTTGTGACGCTCGCCGCTCACGTAGCGCGAGCCGGGCCACACCTCATATCCGCGCCACTTGTCGCTGAGGTCACCTACAAGTCCGCGGCCTATGTCGTTGCCTGACTGGAGTACGCCCCATATCACGTGGCCGGTCTTGGCATCGCGGAACTCAGCGTCATACTTATAAGCCGAGCCTTTTTCTTCATGTACCATGAACACTTCAAGGCCTTCACGGTCAGGATCGAAGTCGCCTAAGTGGAGGGCGTCGCCGTGGCCGAAGCCGGTGCGGTAGAGGAGCGAGCCGTCATGATCGATACAGGCCGATCCATACACGATTTCGTCGCAGCCGTCGCCGTCAACGTCACCTATGGTAAGTGAGTGGGCTCCTTCGCCGTATGCGCCTTTCCCTTTCTGATTAGAGGCATGGAGCCAACGCTCAGTGAGCTTGCTGCCGTCGAAATCCACTGCCCAGAGGTAAGAGTGGGTGTAGTAGCCTCGGCAGAAAACTGCGCTGGGCTTCTGGCCGTCAAGGTAGGCCACACCTGCAAGATAACGCTCGGAGCGACCGCCGTAACTGTCGCCCCAGTCGGAGCTTGTGAAAGCGTGGGCGGTGCGGGGAGGATTATAGGCGATAGTATTGATCTCAGCACCGGTAAGACCGTTAAATACGGTCAGGTACTCGGGACCGGAGATAATCTGGCCCTTGGAATTAATATAGGAAGCCGAGGGATCGTCAGAACCCATGATCACGTTCTTGCCGTTGCCATCCTTAGTGCCGGGAGCCGTCTTACAAATCATTTCGGCCTTTCCGTCGCCATCGAAGTCATAGACCATGAACTGGGTGTAGTGGGCGCCGGCGCGGATATTGCGGCCCAGGTTGATGCGCCACAGTTTGGTGCCGTCGAGACGGTAGCAATCGATAAGGACATCGCCCGTGCCGCCGTTTTCGGAGTTGTCATGGGAATTGGAAGGATCCCACTTAACGAAAAGTTCATACTGGCCGTCACCGTCCACGTCGCCCACCGAGCAATCGTTGGGGGTATATGAAGCGTTGGTGCGCGAGCAATTGGCCGGGCGGTCGAGCTTGATGCGGAGATAGGGATCGGTCCACACTGATACGTTTTCCGACGATGGTACCACAACGGCAGCGTCGGTTACGGCTACGATGCTGTAGACTGATGAAGTTGTGCCATCAGGGTCTACATAGTTGGTGGTGGCGTTGTAGGGCGTGTCGTTGATCTTCACTCCGTCACGATAGATGTCGAAAGTCGTGCCGAAAGGATCGGTTGTCAGGCTGCGCCACGAGAGGAACACTCCGCCTTCAGTCTTTATGGCGATGGCTCCGCGGTCAAGCTTTTCAGCCTGCTGGGCGAATCCTGCCGCCGTTGAGGCAAGGAGGAAAATTGAGAGAAGTGTTTTCTTCATTTGTTTTGGTATAGTTATAAGTGTTAAAGTTTATTCAGTGATTGTAAGCGGTAGGGACTGGACTGCTGCCGACGAGCCTCCGTAATAGATCGTGTAGTTGCCGGGACGGGTAGTCATGCGTCCGATAGCGGTATCAAATGTGGCAAATGCTTCGGCAGGGAGGTCGAAGTTTACCGTAACGGTCTCACCGGCCTTGACCGGAACGCGACGGAAATCGCGGAGAGTCTTGACCGGACCGGCTTTTTCGTCGGTAGCCACGTAGACCTGCACAACCTCGTCACCGTCGCGGTCGCCGGTGTTGGATAATGTAATGCTCAGTCCCACGCCTTCACCGGCACTGACGGAAGAAGCTGAAAGCGTGGCGGCCGGATAGGCAAATGATGTATAGCTCAGGCCGTGACCGAAGGGATAGAGCGGTGTACCGCGGAAGTAGCGGTAGGTGCGTCCGGGCATATTGTAGTCTTCAAAATCGGGCAGCTGGCTGTCGTCGGCATAGAAAGTGACAGGAAGGCGGCCGGCGGGATTATAGTCACCCGTCAGCACTTCGGCCACAGCGCGGCCACCGGCCTGACCGGGATACCAAGCCTGGAGGATGGCGTCACATATCTCGTCCTCAGGCGTGAGTGCCACCGCTGAACCTGACATGTTGACCAGCACCACTTTCTTGCCCTGTTCCTTAAGATTGGCTATGAGGGAGCGCTGGACCGATGGGAGCTCGATGGTCTCGCGGTCGCCGCCACGGAAACCGGGTACACTCACCTTCATTTCCTCCCCTTCGAGTTTGGGCGAAATACCGCCGACGAATATCACTACATCGGCCTCGCTTGCATCGAGCTGATCACGATTCTGGGTCTTTACGTCAAACTTGAGTTCGGCCACGTCGTCGCGGTGATCATAGAAGAGCACTATATCGTTAGGCTCGCCCTTGTGACCGTCCCACATATAAGATATTTTATGACCGTTGCGTCCACCCGGCTCACGGGTGGCTACTACCTTGCCGTCGACAAGAAGGCTCATCGCTCCCTTGTCGGCCTCGATCTCGATGATATAACTTCCATCGGCATCGGGCACGAAACGGCCTTCAAAACGCCCGCTGAAATCGTTGAGGTTCACCCCCGGGGCCACTACCGTAGCTCCACCGGTGGAGAGATTGAGCGGGGTAGTGTAGGTGACCTCGGCCACCGGATCGCCCTCGGGAGTAAGGGAATTCCAGTAGCGTGCCTTCAGTCCACCGTCGAAATTGCCGAATGACGAGATCAGTTCCGAGCTGACCACGTGGTCACAACCGGGCGCAAAGGCGGCATCGGGGAAGTAGGCCCTGATTCCTTCGAGCACTGTGGAAGTATGTGAGGGGAATCCGTTATAGTTACCCCACATGGCAACTGAATCGGCGGCATTGGGACCCGTTACGAGCACTTTGATGCCGCTCTTGGGCAACGGTAGGACACCGTTGTTCTTCAGTAGCGTCATCGACTGGCGCGCCATGTCGAGAGCGAGCTCCTTGTGAGATTCGGAATCCACGACCGAGAGAGGCATATCGTCCCAAGGAGTCGTCAGGTCAGGAAACAACTCGCCCACCGCGTAGCGGGCAAGGAGAAGTTTCCTAAGTCCGGTATCGATCTGGGATTCTGAAATAAGACCTTCCTGAAGAGCCTGTTTCAGATTCTTGTAGACGGGTCCACATTCGAGGTCAGTGCCTGAAATTACAGCATCGGCACTTGCAGCTGCACCCGACGGATGAGTGTGGTGGGCCCAGTCAGTGATGAAATCGCGTATCGCCCAGCAGTCTGATACTATGATTTTGTCATATCCCCACTCATTGCGGAGAATCTGTTGAAGCAGCTTCTTGCTTGAGCAGCACGGCTCACCCTCATAGCGGTTGTAGGCACACATCACCTGGCCCACGCCGGCATCTACAAGTTCCTTGAACGCCGGCAGATAGGTTTCCCACAGGTCGCGCGGGTCAATGTCGCGGGCATCAAAGGAGTGACGGTTCCATTCAGGACCGCTGTGGACGGCGAAATGCTTTGCACCGGCAATCGTCTTCATCCATGTAGAGTCATTTCCCTGAAGTCCGTTGACCACGGCCACGCCCATGCGAGAGGTAAGATACGGATCCTCGCCGTAGGTTTCCTGACCGCGGCCCCAGCGGGGATCGCGGAATATGTTGACGTTGGGAGTCCAGAACGACAGGCAGTGATAACGCTTGAGGTCATTGTTGCGGCGGAACTCGTTGAACTTCGCGCGAGCCTCGTCGCTGACCATGTCAAAAGCCTCATAGACAAGCGAGTCATTCCACGTCGCGGCCATGCCTATCGACTGGGGGAGGACGGTGGCGAGTCCGGCGCGACCCACACCGTGGAGAGCCTCGTTCCACCAGTTATATTCAGGTATCCCCAGTCGCTCGATGGCCGGCGACTGATCCATCATCAGAGAAATCTTTTCATCAGCTGTCAGTCTCGACAATAAATCATCCACCCTCTCCTGAGCAGTGAGTGAAGGGTTCTGATAAGGCAACTGTTGAGCGAAAGCTGAAAGCGAGAAAAACAGCGCGGATAGGATTGCAGATCGTATTTTCATGGTCAAAAAAATTCGCGACAAGAAAAATTGATTGTCGCATTTCAACAAGCAAAGATAATAAAATATCCTGAAACCGCCATGAATTTCACCTAATTTAAATTTAAATATGCCTTTGAATAAATATCGCAAGCGTCCATGTGGTTTAGGAATGGAAAAAGAAATTGGAGACTCTCGGGGTGAGAATCTCCAATTCAGTACCCGGACTCGGGCTCGAACCGAGATGGGTTGCCCCACTGGTGTTTGAGACCAGCGCGTCTACCGATTCCGCCATCCGGGCGATAGCAAGTGCAAAGGTAGGATTTTTTTTTGATTATTCAAATGACCATTGCTTTTTTTGTGGTATTTTTGCGGGAATTTTTAATGTTTCGTTGATTTTTATGACCGGTAAAGTAAAGGGACACTTGTCGATGTTGGGTGCCAACGTGATGTGGGGGCTCATGGCTCCTGTGGCCAAGATTGTGATGGCGGCAGGAATAGTCGGGCCGTTGCTCATGACTGATTTCCGCATAGCCGGAGCTGCGCTGATGTTTTGGCTGTATTCGTTTCTGCGCCCTGCGGAGAAGGTAGAGACGGGCGATAAACTGCGGCTGCTCGGGGCTGCGTTGCTTGGAATCGTGTTCAATCAGGGGTGTTACATTTTCGGTGTGAGCCGCACTGCTCCCGGTGAGGCTGCCGTGATCACTACTACGATGCCGCTGTGGGTGCTGTTGCTGTCGGCGGTCGTGTTGCGCGAGTCCATTACCGGGCGTAAGATTACAGGTATCGTGATGGGGGCGTGCGGTGCGCTTATTCTTGTGCTGGGCAATCTGGGCCTGTCGGCGGCAGGGGGCGACAATATCAAAGGTGACCTGCTTGTGTTGACGGCTCAGTTGAGTTATGCGTGTTACCTGACGTTTTATAAGAATTTCATCAGGAAGTATTCGGTGGTCACGCTCATGAAGTGGATGTTTACGTTTGCCGCTGTCATAGTGCTGCCTTTATCGGCTGGTGACATCATGTCGGCCCGCTGGAGCGAGGTTTCGGGTGCGGAGATGGCCGGGATAGCGTATGTGGTGGCAGGAGCGACGTTTGTGGCTTATATCCTTGTGATGGTGGGGCAGAAGAATCTGCGTCCAGAGGTTGTGGGCATGTACAATTACGTTCAGCCTGTTGTGGCCACTACCGTGGGCATAATCGCGGGTATGGATAGCATAACTCCCCTGAAGGTGGCCGCGGTGGCCATGATCTTCTGGGGAGTGTATCTGGTGTCGGCAGCCAAGCCGGCAAGGGTCAGTTGATGGGGAGGACGAGTATGAACCGGGCGCCGCGCTCGTAGGACGCGTCGAATTTGAGGTCGCCGCCCAGCAGCCGTGCAAGATTGCGGGCGATGTGAAGGCCGAGGCCGGCTCCGGGCGTGTCGCGCGAGATCTTGAAGAATCGGTCGAAGATCTTGTCCTTGAATTTGTGGTTGATGCCCATTCCGGTGTCGGTGACTGAGATTGCGAGGTTCTTTCCCGAGCGATAGGCGCGGACGGTGACTGATCCCTCGTCGGTGAACTTGTAGGCATTGGAGAGGAGGTAGCTGATGATCTGCTGGACGCGCTGGGGATCGGAGTGGATGGGGAAGTCGATACCTGAGTTGACCAGTGACACTTCGAGGTTCTTGCGGTTGAGCGACTGAGATGATTCTATGGCGGCATTGAGGGTGCGCTCCACGTCGACATTGGTAAGATTGATGGGCAGGCGCGTGGTGTCTATCTCCGAGAGGAGCATAATGTCCTGGGAGAGGGTGCGCAGGAGCTCGCAGTTTTGCTCGATCATGCCCACGTAGTGTTCCATATATTGCCTTGTGTGCTCGTCGATGAGGTCGGTGAGCAGATGGGCGTATTCGGTTATTGCATTCAGCGGCGGCACGATTTCCGAGGACAGGTTCTTGATGAAGTGGGCGCGGAGGGCATTGGCTTTCTCGGCTTCCTCGCGGGCTTCGCGCAGGGCATCCTGCTGTTTCCTGAGCTGGTCGCGCTCTGAAGTGAGGTCATTGTTGGTCAGTTCGAGTCTCCGGGCGAGGGAGCGGGTGCGACGGAAGATTATTCCGAAAACCACTACGGCTATCAACAGGATTACGGCGATGATTGCGATTGCGGTGTAGACCCAACGGGTGCGCCGGCGGTCGCTGTCGGCTTTCTCGGCTGCAAGTGATTTGTATTCCGATTCGAGTTCATACATGTCATAGGCGATCTTCATCTCGCGGTAGAGTGACGAGATGTGATGCTGCATGAGATTATCGGTCAAAGTGGTGTACTGGTCCAGAGCCGAAAGAAGCACATCTTTGTTGCCGGTGGCGCGGGCGGCATCGATAAGCAGTTTCAGGAAGCGGCGCTGTCCCCATGAGTCGGTCGTATTGTTGACGATTTCGGGGAGCAGCTTGACGGCGGTCGCGTTATCGCCCTTTGAAAGGGCGTAGTATACTTCTGCTTCAGGACGCCTTTTGTAGGTGTTGGCCGCGCGTATGTCGGTCTTGATGATTTCCTTGATTGCCGAATAGTATTTTTCGATTTCGGGCTGCTGGAGATGGGGGTAGGATGAGAGCAGACGGGTGTATATGATGTATTTGTTGGCGTCGTAGTTGATGAACTGCCTCCCCTGGAGCTTGTAGTTGGTCTCAAGTTCACCGATTATCTGAAGCAGCTTGCGGTCGGCGGTTATCGCTTCGGGGCGCATGTCGCACTGGACGTAGGTTATGGCGGCCTGAACATAGAAAAGGTTCTTGAGCGAGAGGGCTTCGTCAGGGAGTCCGTCGATGAGGGTGCCGAGCCGCTGCATGTAGCGGCTTATCAGATTGCTTTGGTAACTGTCGCCGAGCAGGACGCACAGGGCGTGGAGCTTGACGATCTGGTCGAGGGTAGATTCAGGTGGCGTTGAGGCAAACTCATCAGAAAGACGGGATATGTATTCGGTCTTCACCGAGTCGTTGAGCGACTTGAGCGCATAGCTGTTGCGGAGCATACGGATAAACGCGACGGTTATGTCGCGATCAGATGACTGCGGATATTTCTCTACTACCGCCTGCATCGAGTCAATATATTTCTCGCTGCCGTAGTTGTAGTTGACCAGCCGGCGGATTGCATCGAAAGTCACGTCGGGCTTGCCGCTGCGGTTGGCCACGTCGATTATGCGGTTGCCGATGCTGTTGCGTAACGAGCGGGGCTGGCTGACGAGGTCAAACATGTTGTTGAGAATCAAGATGGAGTCAGCGGCAAAGGTTGCTTTCTCAAGATCCTTCTGCAGTTTGCCGTAGTAGAGTGAGTCGACTGGAGCAGCCTGCGACAGTAGTGGAATTAGTAAGAATATTGCGATGAGGGAGGCTGTGAATGAAGTCTTGCCGGTCATGGAAATATACTTTATGGTTTTACAGGCGGAAACCGGCCGTCGCCGGAAGTTTCCGCAAGATTAATGAAGATGCCCCGCATCGGGCTGAGAGCCTCAAGGCAGGGCATTATGACGGGAAACAATACCGGTGGAGAGAGAAAGGCTTATTTCTTTTCTTCCACGCGGGTGTAACGTGAGTTGAGGCCCTTCACGATTTCATCGGTAATGTCGAGGGCGGGGTTGAAGTACAGTCCGGCCTGCTTGAGGAGGATTGCATCGTAGCCCCGGGTGGAATTGTAGATATTGATGTAGTTCTCGATAGAGTCGTGGAGCTGAAGCTGCTGCTGGGCAAGCTCATTCTCGGCGTTGCGGCTAAGCTGGGCGATGTAGTTCTCGGCATCCTGCTGCATTTTCTGGAGTTTCTGCATGTCGGCGTTGTAGGTTGCTTCGGTCAGGTAACCGTTGGACTGCACGCGCTGCTGCACCTGGGCAGCGAAGCGGTTGATTTCGTTGGCTTTGGCCTGACGTGCCTGTTCGAGTCGCGAAAGCGAGCGGATATAGGCGTCGTTGAAGTCCTTGGCCAGATTATATTTCTGAGCGAGAGAATCGCCGTCGATATATCGGATGTTGATGGTTGCAGGAACTGCATTAGCTGACACGGTGTCGGCTACGGTAGAAGCTACATTGCCCGAAGGAGTGGAGTTGCCGGTGCAAGAGATGGCTGCGCCGAGCAGAAGTGACATGCCGAGAGCCGTGATTGCCTTTTTTTTCATGAGTGGAATCTGGTGATATGTAAATTAGAATTTTCGGTTAAATATTCATGACGGTCATTTACTTTCACATTCCTCGGAGCCGCAGGTCAACCCTTTGTCGCGCAGGGCGGGAAGGTCGTGGACGTGACCTGATGGAAATTTTCCGTCCTTCTTGAAAAACACCTTGACACCAAGCAGCAACACGGCGACGGCTACGAAAAGGACAGCCAGAAGAATGACGAGTAAACTATTGGTCATGTTTAGCTTTTTGAGATTGCAAATGTAGCAATAAAAGTGTGAACGCTGTTAATTTCATCGCACTTTTTAACCCTTGACGGTGGATTCCCCTGTGGTTTTAACATCTTTTGTAAGATTTCATGAGTCTATCCTGAAGGTAAGACCGTCAAATGCCGGGTATACGCCCTTGGGTAGTAGTCGCAACAGGTCTTTGTGGAGGCCTATGTCATGGCTGAGGTGTGTAAGGAATGTGCGCCCCGGGTCAAGTTCCTTCACTACGGCGAGGGCTTGCTCAAGGTTGAAATGGGAGTGGTGGGGCTTGAAGCGGAGCGCGTTGATGACGAGCGTCGTCAGGTCCTTGAGGTATTCCTTGGAAGATTCAGGGAGATAGCTGCAATCGGTGATATAGGCGAAGTTGCCTGATTGAAAGCCACGTATCTCTTTTTTGCCATGCAGTAGGGGTATAGGCCGTATCTCCATGCCGCCTATCATGAAGGGCTCGCGGTCGATGACATGAATGTCAAATTGCGGCACGCCCGGATAGGGATGAGGATTGAAGCAGTAGTCGAGACGGGCACGGAGATCCCCGGCCACATCGGCGGTGCAGTATATTGGCATCCTGTGGTCAGGGAGCAGGGCGCAAAATGGGCGGAGGTCGTCGAGACCGCCTACGTGGTCGTAGTGGGAGTGGGTGATGAGCAGGGCATCGATGCGCTCTATTCCTTCGCGGAGTGCCTGACTGCGGAAGTCGGGGCCGCAATCGATGAGGATATTCCTGCCATCGTCGGTGATAAGGGCCGAGGCACGCATACGGTTGTCAAACGGCGACGTCGAGCCGCACACCTTGCAGTGGCACGCCGGGACCGGTACGCCGGTGGATGTGCCCGAACCGAGTATTGTTACTGTTGTCATAGTCAAGTAGTTTAGCGCCGGAAATCAGTCAGCAGTCCGTCCTCGAATATCAGGTAGATGCCGTTGTCGAAAGTCCAGCGTTCATAAAGATAGCTTTGGCCGGGGATGCGCTCGACCGTGGCGGGCTTACCCAAGGCGAGGCGGCACTCGTCGCGGGTCATGCCTGTGGCGACCTGACCGTTGATTATTTTCTCCCACACCTCGCCGGTGATCTGAGGGTATCGCGAGCGTGGGTCGGCTACTGAAAGTACGGCTCCGAACCGGCGAGGCGAGCCCTGAGCTGTCCCGGGTGGCATGAAGAGGTAGAACCGTGAACCATGATCATCGGTCAGTTCCACCTTGATCGGATTAAGCTCCGTCCCCGGTGTTACGTTCTCAACCGTTACCGGAACGTAGCGACGCCCCGGTATGATGTTGTCGAGGCTGTCGCGTCGGTTGCGTGTCAAGAGGTAGAACGTGCGTCCTTCGAGTCGGCTGCGAGCCCGGCTGACCACATCGAGATCTATCGTAAACGGCAGTTCGGCCTTGGTTGCAGCCGGAATCCGGTATTCGAGTGTGTCAGAAGGGAACTGCGTGTCGGAGAGCAGGAGGGTGACAACGGGCTGTCCGGCGAAATCGGTTCCGTCACGATGTCCAAGATAGACGAGACGGTGGCCTTTCATCTCTCGTCCGGCCGGGAGGGAGGTGCCGAAAAGTAGACGAATCTTGGAGTCGGCCACAAGAAACTCTTTCCCGGGAGTCCATTCCCTGAACGGTTGCCTGACTATTCCGGCAAGGAGCGAATCCTCGTTGACGGCGCGTGCGGTCACGCGCCTCACGTCGCCGGCATCGATACGCGGGGTGGATTCCACTCCCGTGAAGCAGGAGTGGAAAAGCGCGGCTGCCGATACTGCAATTATTACGGAGAGAATACGGTTCATCAGTCGATCATTCCTTCACTTGGGGAGTAATTCCAAGATTCTGATAGATGAATGAATAAATGTCGGTATACTCGTCAATGACCTTTGACACAGGCTTGCCTCCACCATGTCCAGCATTGGAATCGATGCGGATGAGCT
This sequence comes from uncultured Staphylococcus sp., assembly GCA_964546905.1. Classification (GTDB taxonomy): domain Bacteria; phylum Bacteroidota; class Bacteroidia; order Bacteroidales; family Muribaculaceae; genus Duncaniella. The sequence goes on along the minus strand of CAZJKU010000011.1, from coordinate 17,597 downwards.
TGGGAGCGTCGCCGGTATCGGCGGCCTGGAGAGCGGCGGCATACTTGAACGAGTGGGCCGGCACCACGCGGTCGTCATGATCGGCGGTAGTGACGAGTATCGCCGGGTAGGGTGTGCCGTCGTTCCTCATATTGTGGACCGGCGAATAGTCGAGCAGATATCGGGCCATTTCGGGAGAGTCGGCGCTCGTTCCGTAGTCTGATGCCCAGTTCCATCCGATAGTAAAGAGATGGTAGCGCATCATGTCCATCACACCCACTCGGGGGATGGCAACCTTAAACAGGTCAGGGCGCATGTTGGTGACAGCTCCCACGAGCAGACCACCGTTAGACCCGCCTTCGATGGTGATGAGGTCAGGGCGTGTCCAGCCTTCTTTCACCAGATATTCGGCGGCAGCTATGAAGTCATTGAACACGTTTAGCTTGTTGAGTTTCGTTCCGGCCTCGTGCCATTTCTCGCCATATTCCGATCCTCCGCGCAGATTGGCCTGAGCATATATGCCGCCGTTTTCGAGCCATAACATGCGGTTGGGGTTATAACCGGGGTTGAGCGAAATGTTGAAGCCGCCGTATCCGTAGAGATACACGGGATTATCTCCGTCGCGCCTGAGCCCCTTGCGGTAGGTCAGGAACATGGGAATCTTCGTCCCGTCGACCGACGGATAAAATACCTGCTCGGTCACGTAATCGTCAGGATTGATCGTAGCAAGCACACTCCCTTCTTTTTCGGCGGGCGTGATGTCAGTGGCACTGAACGTGGAGGGATCGAGATTGTACACCCTGAGCGGAGAGGTGAAGGTGGTGCAACCTGCAAACAGGTCACCGGGGTGCTTGCGGTGGGCGCTGACTGATATTGAAGCCGGCGAGGCCGGGAGCGACGGGCGGGCTATCTCCTTACCTTTGCTGTCAAATACCACGAGCTGATTGGCGGCATCCTTTTCATATACCACCACGAGATTGTCGCCCGAGAAATCGGCTGAGGAAATCACTCCGTCGCTTTCGGCGATGAGTTCCTTCCAGTTTTCACGGCCGGGGTTGTCAATGTCGGCGGTCATTATGCGGCGCAGCGGGGCTCCGTAAGATGTGAGGATATAGATTTTCCCGTCGGCCACGCCGAGAATCGAGTGGTTGTAATCCTGGGTGGGCTCGACGGTGACCCATTTGTCGCCGCGTTTCAGTCTTATGCCCTCGCCGGTGCCTTCACCGCCGTCGATCACAAACAGGTATTCCTGATCCTTGCCGGCCACTTGCGCTGTATGGAAGTGGAGGGGATGGGCGGCGTCGGCAAACGCTACAGTGTCTTCAGATTGCGGGGTACCTATCTTGTGGTAATAGACGCGGTGGTCTTCGTTGGCCACGGAAAATTCCTTTCCGGTCTCGGGGCGGGGATAGGCACTGTAATAGAATCCGTCGCCGGCCCATTCGGCACCGGTGAATTTGGCCCAGTCGATATGATCGTTAAGGAGGGTGCGCGACGCAGTGTCCATCACATAGATCTCGGTCCAGTCACTTCCGGCTCGGGAAATAGTATAGGCCGTGTATTTTCCGTCGGGACTCTGGCTGATTCCTGTCAGAGCCACAGTTCCGTCGTCGCTGAGCGAGTTGGGATCGAGAAATACTTCGGCATCGTCGCCGTAAGGAGTTGAAGCCCGGTAGAGGACCGACTGGTTCTGTAATCCGTCGTTGAAGTAGAAGTAATATTTCCCGTCTTCGCCACGCCAGGGTAGCGAGCGCTTGGAATAGGAATTCAACCGGGTGAGGCGGTCTTTGATAGCGTTGCGGAAGGGAATCTTGTCAAGATAGCCGCGTGTCACGGCATTCTCCTGCTTTACCCATTCGAGGGTCACGGCGGCTGTATCGTCTTCGAGAGGACGGAAGGGATCGGCCACCGCAATACCGAAGATGGTGTCGGTGGTCTCAGTTGTGGGAGCCTGAGGATAGGATTCAGGCGACTTGACTGCCGATGTGTTGCAACCGGCGAGCATAGCCGCTCCGGCTAATGTGGTCATAAGTGGACGTAGTGAATTGATTCGGATGGACATGATTGCAGTGTCAGGATCTATAGAAGGTTAAGGATGATGTATCGGTATCGATGCGTAACGAAGATATAAGGCCTGCGATAAGGCCGGTAGCGGCCACGATGGCGGCTACGATGAGTATGTCGCTGCCGAGAAGCTGGACCGGATAGGAGATGATCGACATATTGGCATGATCGCCCCCGAGCTCTATGAAACCGTAATGTTGCTGGAGAAGCACCAGGATGATTCCGGCTAAGAGACCGCTTATGCCTCCCACCACCGAGACAAGGAATCCTTGGGAAAGGAAAATCCTCCTTATCATGGGACTGTCGGCCCCGAGTGCTGACAGGATGGAGATTGACCGGCGTTTCTCGATGATAAGCATCGACATGGTCGACAGGATGTTGAACGAGGCCATGAGGAGGATGAACACAAGCATCAGGAAAGAAACCCATTTTTCGACCTGAATCATGCGGAAAGAGGTCTCTTGCTGCTGAAGGCGGTCGGCGACTACGAAACTGTCGCCCGCAAGATTCCTTATTTCGGTCACGGCGCGGCTCACTGAGGTGCCCGGGCTGAGGGCTATGTCAATCGACGTGGCCTCGTCAGAGTAGTCAAGGAGCCGGCGGGCATCATCCAGGGGAAGAAACATGTGGTCATTGTCATATTCCTGCTGGTCAGTCTCATATACTCCGCTCACAACTAAGGTGTCGGCTCTGAATGAAGCCAGTGGTGCAGCAGGATTGATGCGTCCGGTGCGTCGTGGCACGAGCAGGCGCACGGTGCTGAGATATGACGGCCTGACATCGAGCTGAAGTGCGAGACCCACGCTAAGGGTGGCGTAGGAGGCTATATCGTCGGCAGGACGCAGCTCTCCGTCGATAATCGTGGACGAAAGGGCCGAAACGCGGTCGTAACCGGAGGGAATACCGTGGATCACGACGGGAATCTGCCTGTCGGCGGCAATGGCCATGGCTTGTCCGGTCACGACCGGCAGAGCCGCTTCTATTCCGGGCAGGGCCTCTATGGCCCGGGCCAGCGAGTCGGCCCCGGTAATTGCCGCCCCCGAGGCTGTGGTCACTTTCAGTTCGGGGTCGACGAGCGAGAGGCGCGACAATGCGAGGTGGGAAAAACCGTTGAATACCGAAAGCACGCATATCATAGCCATCGCCGCCACGGCCACTCCGGCCATGCTGACGAGGGATATGATATTGACGGCGCTATGACTTTTTTTAGCGAATAGGTATCTTAGGGCAATTCTCAGCGACAGCATTAATTGTTGTTGTTTTCATCGAGCAGGCGGTCGATGTTTTCGAGGTAGTCGAGCGAATCGTCGAGATAAAACGACAGTTCGGGCGTCTTTCTCAGCTGGAACCTCACTTTCTGGGCGAGTTCGTAGCGGATAGTCTTGGCGCTTCGCTTGATGTTTTCGAGTACTTCCTGAGATTTTTCCGACGGGAAGATCGACAGATAGGCCTTGGCGATTGAAAGGTCGGGCGATACACGGACCGTGCTGACCGACACTATCGAGCCATGAGTCTTGGCCGTCTGGGCGCGAAATATTTCACTTAATTCTTTTTGCAGCAGACGCGATATTTTAGCTTGACGGGTTGATTCCATAATGTAACAGGGTTAAATGGTGAATTATTGGAGTTGTTGACGTCGCGGAGCAAGCTCCACGCTCTATGAAAACAACGTTGCAGCTCCTCAAATAGTTCTGATGCCGGGGCTGCAACGCTGTAATGATCTTGTCCTGTGGTAGGTCAACCGCCGCAGCCTGAATCAGTTGATGATGTCGAAACCGGTGTAGCGGCGGAGACATTCGGGAACAACGATTCCTTCAGGCGTCTGGTTGTTTTCAAGCAGCGCGGCCACGATGCGGGGAAGCGCGAGAGCCGATCCGTTGAGGGTGTGGCACAGGCGGGTCTTCTTGTCTTCGCCTCGGTAACGGCACTTGAGACGGTTGGCCTGATAGGTCTCGAAATTCGATACCGACGACACTTCGAGCCAGCGCTTCTGGGCAGCGGAATATACCTCAAAGTCAAAGGTTATGGCCGATGTGAAACTCATGTCGCCACCACACAGGCGCAGAATGTGCCAGGGCAGACCGAGCTTTTCGAGCAAGCCCTGAACGTGGTCCTTCATCTCTTCGAGGGCGGCATAGGAATTTTCGGGTTTCTCGATGCGCACGATTTCCACCTTGTCAAACTGATGGAGGCGGTTGAGACCGCGCACGTCCTTGCCGTAGCTGCCGGCCTCGCGACGGAAGCAGGCCGAGTAGGCGCAGTTTTTCTTGGGAAGTGAGTCGCCGTCGATGATTACGTCGCGGTAGATGTTGGTCACGGGAACCTCGGCAGTAGGGATAAGATAGAGGCCGTCTTCGTTGACGAAATACATCTGTCCCTCCTTGTCGGGCAGCTGACCCGTGCCGTAGCCCGATGCCTCGTTGACTACGTAGGGGGGCTGGATTTCGAGATAACCGGCCTTGCCCGCCTCGTCGAGGAAGAACTGGATGAGCGCGCGCTGGAGCTGAGCGCCCTTGCCAATATAGACAGGGAAACCCGCTCCGGTGATTTTCACTCCGAGGTCAAAGTCGATGAGGTTATATTTCTTGGCAAGATCCCAGTGACACAGTGCATCTTCTGGCAGGTCAGGCATAGGTCCGCCGGTCTTTTCCACTACATTGTCGGCAGCCGTGCGGCCTTCGGGGACGGCCTCACAGGGAATATTGGGGACGGTCAGGAGAAGTTCCAGCGAGCGGCGTTCCACAGCATCGAGATTTTCGGCGATGGCCTTCTGCTCGTCCTTGAGACGAGCAACTTCGGCCTTGGCCTTGTCAGCTTCATCGCGCTTTCCCTCCTTCATGAGCCGGCCTATCGAGTCGGCCCACTTCTTGAGTTCGGCGGCGCGGCCGTCGTTATCGTGCTGGAGGGAGCGACGCTGAGTGTCGAGCTCCAGGATGGTGTCGATTATCTCCTTGCCGTCAAATCCTTTCACGGCAAGACGCTCCACTATATAAGCGGGATTTTCTTTGATTTGTTGAAGTGTCAGCATATCTTAAGCATTGAGCAATTCTTTGACTTTCTTGGAAATTGCGGCACCGTCGGCTTTGCCGGCGAGCTCCTTGGAGGCGAGCCCCATTACCTTGCCCATCTCCTTAATGGAAGTGGCACCGGTGCGCTCGATGATCCCGGCAACTACTGCGGTAAGTTCCTCATCGGTAAGGGGCTTGGGGAGGTATTCTTCGATCACTACGGCCTCGGCAAGCTCATTGTCGCGCAGTTCAGGGCGGTTCTGCTCGTCATATATCTGGGCAGTGGCGCGGCGCTGCTTCGACATTTTGGCGAGGATTTTGAGTGCCTGAGCGTCGGGAAGAGTTCCGTCGCTGCCTTCGGCAGTCTTAGCTTCGATAAATTCTTTCTTAATTCCGCGCAGAGTTTCGAGACGCACTTTATCGCGGGCAAGCATTGCGGCTTTGATGTCGGCCGATATTTGGTCAAAAAGATCCATAGTTTTTCTTAGTGTTTGTGTTTCAAACTGCAAATATACAACATTTCCAAGAATTATGAAAAATAAAAAAATGACTGGAGGCGGGATGAGGGCGGGGATCGTTATTTCCCGGCTGAGCTGTAACGGGCGTAAGCGTTGGCCATGCGAGTGTGATAGCCGCGACGGGCGTAGGCGGGGCCGTTGTAACCGCGTGCGAATGAGGCCCAGTCCTTGGCCCGGAGGTGACGGAGAAGGTCAGTGTTGGTGATGAAGCGGGCAAAGAGTTCGAGCTGGTCGCGCTCCGAGCGGCTCATCAGGCGGTAAAATTCGGCAGGGGATTGCGTGCCGCAGAGCTTCCAGTTGAATCCCCCGATCTGAAACATGCCCCAGAACGTGGATTCCACCGTAAGGGCGGTGTCGATGGCGAGTGCTTTGTCGATGCGACGGGCGATTTCAGGCTGGGTGCGCCTGGTGGAGGAAAATACTTCGGGATGGGTGGATGTGAAGGCCGACAGCTTTATTCCGCGCCGCGAGGCGAGCGACTTGAATGTGGAGAGCTGGAAGTTGGCGAGTGGCTTCAGCGGGGCCGAGAATCCCTGATGGGTCTTCCCGGCTTCGATTTCCACGACCGCCTTGATGGCGGCCACTTCTACGCCGAGTTCTTCGGCGACCTCTATGAAGTCTTCCTCGGTCAGCCGGTAGATGGAATCAGGATGATGCTCAATCAGAGAATGTGTCTTTTCCCAGGGAAAAGGAAGGTCGATTGAGAAGGTATCAAGATCAAAGGGGGAGTGGGCAAAAAGCAGTGGCAGCGAGACCATGACGATGGCTGCCAGGACTGTGAAACGTGACATGGTTATAAAAATCCCCGCCCTCGCGGCTGCGCGCCGCGGGAGCGGGGAACGGATTGGGAAAATTCGTTACTTTTTAGATGCCTCGGCTACTTTGGTGAGGGTAAGGCGCAGGTGATCCCAGAATTTTTTGACGGTGGGAATCAACATGCGCTCGGAGGGTGAGTGAACGTCGCGTAGCGTGGGACCGAATGATACCATGTCGAGATGAGGGAACTTGGTGAGGAACAGTCCACATTCGAGACCGGCGTGGATAGCCTTGATGGCGGGTTCGACACCGAAAAGTTCCTTATAAGCGTCGCGGGCCACGTGCATGATGGGCGAATCCATGTTGGGAGCCCATCCGGGATAGCCTTCGCCGTGGGTCACCTTTGCGCCGGCGAGAAGGAAGAGAGCCTCGATCTGCATGGCGATGTCCCACTTGCGGGATTCCACCGAGCTGCGCTGGCTTGTCACGACTTCGATCGTGTTCTCGGGACGCATCTTGACCGAGGCAAGGTTAGTGGAGGTTTCGACGAGACCTTCGAGCTCGCGGCTCATGGACATTACTCCGTGGGGAGCGGCATAGAGGGCGCGGACGAGGTTGACAGTGGTGGCCTGGTCGAGGACGAAATCGGGCTTGTCGGTTGTCTCCATGGTGATCTTGAGGTTGGTCTCAAGTCCCTTGAATTCGTTTTCAACCTCGGCAATGAACTTGTTGAGCATCACGCGCACCTGCTCTTTTTTAGAGGTGTGGATGCCGATGACGGCATGAGCGGCACGGGGAATGGCGTTGCGGAGATTACCGCCGTCGATTTCAGAAATGGCGATTTCATATTTTCCCTGAAGCCGGAAGAGGAAGCGGGCGAGGAGCTTGTTGGCGTTGGCACGGCCGAGGTGGATGTCGCCGCCGGAGTGTCCGCCGAGCAGGCCCTCGATTGCGATGCGGAAATAGAGGAAATCGGTTGGAGCGAATGAACGCTTGTAATTGAATGTACATACGGTATCGACACCGCCGGCGCATCCCACGAATATCTCGCCGTCATCTTCCGAGTCAAGGTTGAGGAGGATAGAGCCGGTGATCATGTCGTCGCCCACGTTGAAGGCTCCGGTCATACCGGTCTCTTCGTCGACGGTAAAGAAGGCCTCGATAGGGCCGTGGACATAGCTGTCGTCGATAAGTGCTGCGAGCGATGCGGCCACGCCTATACCGTTGTCAGCTCCGAGTGTGGTACCCTCGGTGCGCACCCAGTCGCCGTCAACTACCGTAGGGATGGGTTGGGTGATGAAATCGAAGTGCTTGTCGTTGCTCTCACACACCATATCCATGTGTCCCTGAAGCACGACAGTGGGGGCATTTTCATATCCGGGAGTGGCGGGAGCAAGTATCATTACGTTGCCGGCTTTGTCGGTCTTGGCTTTGAGGCCATGCTTGGCGGCAAAATCGAGGAGATACTGACGGATCTTTTCTTCTTTCTTGGAAGGACGGGGTATCTTGGTTATGTCTTCAAAAATGCTGAAGACGATGGAGGGTTGCAAGTCTTTGATATCCATAATATACAGTGTTTGATGATTAATAATCGCAATCATTACCGCGCGCAGAGGCGGAGGATTTTTTCAGATTGCTAAGTTATAAAAAATAAATGAGACGGGGGCAAAATTGATAGCTTTTTTGCATCCTGCAGCGTGAAATACAACCGGGTTGCGGTTCATTTCAGCTCTTTGCCGGCTGAAAATGCCGCACCGCGGCGGGAGCCTAATCCGATGTAGGAACCATGGACGGGATCAAATGTGATGAGGTCCATCTTTTCTACGTCGGGCTTGCCGTCGGCAGCGAGGTATTTCTCGTCGGCGAGAATCTTGACAATGTCGGCGATAAGGTAGAATCCGGTGGGTGATTCATACAGCTTTTCCCTGACGCGGCATTCCATCGTCATGGGGAAGCAGGTGAACACTGGAGCATTGACCTCGGTAGCTTTTTCGGCGGTCCAGCCGGTGCGTGCCACTTTCCCCGGGGTCTCCTTGCCGCTGACGATACCCACGTAGTCGGCAGCCACCATCGTCCCGGCTGTGGCGAAGGCTACGGTAAAGTCAGGGCAGCGGTTGAGATTTTCAGTAGTGGCGTGTGAGCCGAGCGAAATCATGATCTGCGTGGCATCCCACTGGCCGCCCCAGGCGGCATTCATGGCGTTGGGCGTGCCGTCGGCATCGTAAGTTCCGATTATCAGCACGGGCTGTGGAAGCAACCATGCCTTGGGCGAAAATTCTTTCATAATCAACGGTTTTTATTCGATTGTAAAATTATCGGCGGCATCGGCCACGGGAAACCTTTCGCGGGAGCGGCGCAACTCCTCAAGATCGAGAAGAGCGTAGATAAGCCCGTTGCGACGGGTCTCGTGGATTTCTTCACCGAGATTGTCGAAGGCTACCGACATGCCTTTGGGATAGGTGCCGTAGGCATCCTTTCCCAACCTGTTGCAGGCGATGGCAATAGCTTGATTCTCGATAGCGCGGGCAGCCAGGAGTGTCTTGAACTGGGTGCTTCGCGACCCGCCCCAGGCGGCAGGGCACAGCAGGAGGTCATATTCCCGACGGGGAGCTGACCGCAACCACACGGGAAACCTCAGGTCAAAGCAGATGATAAGCCTTATGTTCCATCCGCGGAATCTCACCGTGGCGGGTGCTTCGGTTCCGGCTGAGTATATCCCGTTCTCGCCCGAGAGCGTGAAGAGATGGCGCTTGTCGTAGAACGTGGCATCGCCACCGGGCTCTACGAAGAATCCCCGGTTGAAGTAGTGTCCCTGCCCGTCAGTCGACAGGAAACTGCCGGCGAGTGCCACGCCGAAAAACTGTGCCCACCGGCGCAGGGTGTCTACCGTGTGTCCGTCGGTGGTTTCGGCCAGTTCGGCGAGCAGGGCAGGATCGGAGATGAAACCGGTCGTGAACAGTTCGGGAAGAAGCACTACATCGGTGTCCGGCTCCACTTCCCTGAGCCGCGATGCCATTGAGATGATATTTTCGTGTTTTGCCCCCTGAACTATGTCGGAGGGAATTGAACACACTTTAAGTTCAGCTGCCATCAGTCGTCGGTGGTGAAACGGTCGGGATATTTGCCCGTAAACGGTCGGTAATAGTCCTTGATAGCCCTCATGTCGGTATCAATGTCGCCTGAAGGCTTGAATTCCTTGTCGAGAAGCACGGTGCGGGTGGGGAAGTCTATGGCGGCAAGGAAAACGGGTACCCCGGCTCCGGCCGCTATGCGCAGGAACCCGGTGTGCCAGCGCGACGTGCGGGAGCGTGTACCCTCGGGCGTGATCGCGATGGTGAGCCTGTCGGAGCGGTCGAATTTCTCGATGACGGCATCGGTCAATGATTCCTTGCGGTCCTTGCGCCGGGAGACGGGTATTCCGCCCAGAGCCCTGAACAGTATGCCCAGAGGGAAGAAGAACCAGGATTCCTTCATCAGGAAACCGATCTTTCTACCTACGGCCCGTGAGGCGAGGATACACAGGATAAAGTCCCAGTTTGACGTGTGGGGCGCAACGACTATGATGCTTTTGGGCACCTCGGGCACGTTGACCGTAACCTTCCAGCCGAATAGTTTCAGGATCCGGGCGCTGATTCCCATGCTGTAAGTCTCAACCGGTTGTTATTTAGCAGCTGCCTTGGCTGCTTCCTTGGCAGCTGCGGGGAGGGCGGCGTTCATCTCCTTGATTATTTCCTCGACGCTCTTGTTGAAGTCGCCTTTCAGGGCTTTGAAAGCTGCCTTATAATATTTGTGGGCTGCATCGTTGTAGGCCTTCATGTCGTAGTCGAAGCTGGAGGGGGTGCGGTCAAATGACACTGACACGCGCTTGAGGGTGGTCTCCTGAAGGTCGGCGATCTTGTAGACGAGCTCGTCCATTTTTGCTTTATCTATATCGGCGATTGCCATTTTAGCGATTATGCACTCGCCGGCGAGGGCGCCGCATATATTGCGGATTTCTTTCTTGAGAAGTCGTTTGCTTGACATAACTTTAAGAATTTTGGTTAATGAATATCTGCAAATTTAACAAATAATTCTCTAAAGCGGTTGCATCGCTGCCGATATTTTTTTCCTCGAAAGGGAAATTTACTGAAATAAAACGCGGGCAAGGGAGTCGTTGAGGTTTCTGACGTGGTCAGTGAACACTGCCTCGAAATCCTCGGCCACCCGGTCGCCATGCTTCAGGGAGATATTATATATTGTGGCGCGGAGGTTGAGGAGCCGGTCGGAGAGGGCTTGCTCATTGCCGGCGAGCATGACCACGGTGTCAGCTTCGGTGCGGGCGGCTTCGGCTACTTCGGGAGCTACCCGGCGCAGTCGTTGCTCGGGGGCTGCCGGGGAGCCGGAACAGGCCGCCGCGGTTACGGCAATTGCCGCAGCGGGCAGGAGGACGCGGAGAAATTTCTTCATGATTGTCAGAGTATTGTCATTGCGATTTTGGCACATGCCTCGGCATCGGCCAGTGCATCGTGATGGTTGTAGAAAGGTATACCCAGAAAGTCGCATAGTGAGGGGAGTGAAAATGACCCGATTATGGCACGGGGAATGGTGCGCCGGGCTTTTTCGAGCGTGCAATGAAACGTGTAGTAGGGATAGTCGAGGCCGTAGGTGCGGTGGGCGGCCTTGATGCAGCCTTCGTCAAATCGCTTGTTGTGGGCCACGAGCGGAAGGTCGCCGATAAATTCCCTGACATCGGCCCAAACCCGGTCAAAGGTCCTGGCGTTTTCCGTGTCCTTCATCCCTATTCCGTGGATGCTATCGGTGAAATAGCGGTTGTAGTATTCCGGCTCGGGCTTTACAAGCTCATAAAAACGGTCAGTGATCGCTCCGTCGATAACCTTTACTGCACCTATTGCGCATATCGACGTGGGATAATTGTTGGCCGTCTCCACGTCAATGGCCACGAAATTATCCATTTAAAGTAGAGGTTACTTCGTTTTTCACTTCTTCCATGAGCCAGCGGGGGGTGGATGTGGCACCGCATATACCTATCGACGCGGCTCCTTCGATCCACGACGGGTCAAAGTCGTCGCGGCGCGAGATGTGGTAGGTGCGTGGATTGACCTCGCGGCACTGCTGCAGTAATACCTTGCCGTTGCTGCTTTTGGCTCCGGCCACGAAGAGCACTACATCGTGGGTGGAGGCGAAGTTGCGTATGTGGTCCACGCGGTTGGCAACCTGGCGGCAGATGGTGTCGAAGTATCTGAATTTAACGCCGGGAGCTATACGGCGCGAGATCTCATCAATTATGCGGCTGAAGCCTTCGAGGGGCATGGTGGTTTGGGAGTAGAGCGAGATGTCGCGTGAAAAGTCGATTGCGTCGAGGCGGTCGGGGCTTTCTATCACGATTGCCTCGCCGGCGGTCTGGCCCACGAGCCCGTTGACCTCGGCGTGGCCTTTCTTGCCGTAAATTACTATCTGGGGGCGCGGAGAGGAGTCGTAGGTTTCCTTGATGCGCTGCTGGAGGCGGAGCACCACGGGGCACGTGGCGTCGACGATGCGGATGGAGTTGCGCCGGGCTATCTCGTAGGTTGACGGGGGCTCGCCATGGGCGCGCAGCAGTACTTTCGAGCCGTGGAGCCGCGTCAGGTCATCGTGGTTGATGGTCTGGAGGCCGCGGCGTTCAAGCCGCTCCACTTCGTCGCTGTTGTGGACTATGTCGCCAAGACAGTAAAGCGGCTCGGCGGAGTTGGCCGATAGCTCGTCCTCGGCCTTGCGGATGGCGGCAACCACTCCGTGGCAGAACCCTGACCGGTCGTCGATCTCTATCACCGGTTTCATCGGTTGACTTTTGAATGGTAGATATCGAGGAGGAACGCGTTCTGCTCCTCGGGTGTCATCTCGGAGTTGTCGAGGTCGACTGCATCATCGGCACGGCGCAGGGGGCTTTCCTTGCGGGTCTCGTCGATATGGTCGCGCGACAGGACGTTGTCGAGTACCCGGTCGTAATCCACTTCCTCGCCTTTGGCCCGGAGTTCGAGATATCGGCGGGTGGCCCGCTTTTCGGCCGAAGCGTTGCAGAATACTTTCATTTCGGCATGAGGGAATACGGTGGTGCCTATGTCGCGGCCGTCCATCACTATTCCCCCCTGCGTGCCGAGTGCCTGCTGCATCTTGACCAGTGCGCGTCGCACTTCGGGGATGGCTGCTACGGGCGAAACGTTGGCCGATACTTCGAGCGTGCGTATCTCTTTTTCCACATTCTCGCCGTTGAGGAGGGTCGACTGTGTGTCGCCGTCAACCTCGAAGTCGATGGTTAGCGAGGGCAGGGCGGCGATCAGGGCCGGTGTGTCGATGCTGCCGTCGGGGCTGATCATTCCCGAGCGCATGGCGTAGAAGGTGACTGCGCGATACATCGCGCCCGAATCGATATAGCGGTAACCGATGGCCTTGGCTAGGGCTTTGGCCATGGTGCTTTTTCCTGAAGAAGAGTATCCGTCGATGGCTATTGTGATGCGACGGGGTTGGTTGTCAGAACTCATATAGGTTGGTTGAAATGTTGAGCATCAGTGTGGTTGCGCCGGTGTGGGGCTGAGCGAAGGCTACGCCGAGGTTGAAATTCCTGACCTTGAGGCCTGCCGTGATGGAGAAGCCCGAGAGGAAATTACGCTGGTAAGTGGCCATGTCGGTGCGCACTTTGTAGTTGTAGCCTAAGCCTATGTTGAATTTGTCACTCGGCACGAAGTCGGCGGCAAATATCAGGTGACGGAAAAGGTTGGAGCCGAAGGAGTCGCGTATCCGTGGCTCGGCGTTGATGGTGCCGTCGCCGGCATCGTGATAGGGTAGATGCCACTTTGTCAGGTTCCAGGCGGTGATTGACCATCTTACGGGAAAGGTGCCGAATGACTGTGTCCATCCCAGGCGTAGGTCGATGGGCAACCGGTCATAACTCTCGTGAAAGCGCTTGATCTGGCCGCCGAGGTTGGCTACGACAACCGATAACGACAGGTCGCGGTCAGGATCGAAGTAATTTACACCGAGGTCAGTGGCTAATGCCATGGCCGAATATGCGTCATAACTGCTGTAAATGTATTTAATATTGATACCTCCGCGCCAGCGGTCGGAAATGTCGTGGGCATACATGGCGTTGATCACGAGGTCTTTAGGTGAGAACTCGCCCGTGAGCACTCCGTTGACGTCGGCTCCCTTTATCTCTCCGTAGCCGAAATATTGTATTCCCATCGCCCACGCTCCGTGTTCACCGGCGGCACGGCCGAATTTCACACCTGCAAAATTGGAGTCGCCGATATAGCGCATGTAGTTGATGCCGAGCTGCATACCGATTTCCGATCCAAGCAGGCCGGGGTTCTGGTCCACGATATTGATGTCGTCGTCGATGGTGGAGATGTTGACTCCGCCCAATCCGTAGGCTCGGGTCGATGACGAGATATTGAGGAAGTTGTAGGCAGGGGAGGTATCTTGAGCCGAAGCGGCGACAGTGAATGTGGCCAGTATCAGCATTAGCAGTGCCGGTAGGGTGATATGTCTCATGTAGGCAATGTGAAATGGTTGCATGAAGAAATGGTTGCATGAAAGTGTAACGCGCGCGTGTGATAGTTTATTATATTTTGACGGTATTTTTACCCGTTCATGCCTTTGCGGTGAGTCCTCGTCAGGCCCTGCCTGAGGTGTTAATACTTATGGTTACCTTTAGTGTGACAGCAGGTTGTTTCCAATGGATGGCTTATTGGGTAAAATACAATAAGTCTGCGGCGCTTACGGTCATTCCGGGGTCAGATGGGTGCCGGAATCTTACATGGATGCCGTAACGGCTGAGAGTACTGCCTCGCGACGGCTTCTTAAGGGCGTGAAAGCGGGGTATAGAAGTTCTTCTTGTCTTATATTTGGCCTTATATTCATATCATAATCCATTTTTAAAAATTATCTATAAATCAGATAGATAATATTTATATTTTTCTAAATCAATTTATATTTCCGCTCAACGGCTCTCAAATTGTTTGGAATGATGCTTAAATTTGCATCGTGAAAATTTTATCAGCATAGGATTAATACGACAAGTGTATTTCCGGGCACTAATTTCTAAGGTAAAACTGGTTAGTCAGTGCTTTTGTTAAGCGCGTCTGATCAACATTTTTTCTACTGGATTTTTACACATAGTACTTAACTGTTAAAGTTCGACCGCCGGTCAGGGTTGTCCCTCACCGGCGGTCGCTTTTCTTGTGCTGTGCGGAGTCTAAAGCTCTTCTCTCGGGAAAGCGTCGATGAAACTGCCCGGGGTTGAGTTTATAATGGAGGTCCCGGCCTTGTCGGCATATTTCTTGATTTGATGATAGGAGAGGAATGCTACGTGGAAACTGTAAAGGATTTCGTGAAGCCTGACGTTGTTGTAGACTGACTTGATCCTTTCTTCCTCTTTCTCTGATTCCTTATAGAAATGAGGCTGGACGGTGACTACTCTGTTGGAATCGTCTACGCTCAGCGTGCGGGTCCAGGTGTGGTCGGCTCCCGTGATGTGGATGCGCTTGTAGCCGAGAGCTATTCCGGCCATTATGGCTGGGATAAGCACGTTGCGTGGTCGGGGCATGGCAAGTTGCCGGCTATATACCCATCGGGTAAACCAGTCGAAGCCCTCGGCGCCTGTCGCGTTGAACCGTGTGACCCTTATGGCGGGGTTGCGTAACTTCTCGGGGATCGTCACCCCGTGGGGTACGAGAAGCGTCATTGACCAGTCTACACGTGACAGATTCTTCATGAGCCGCTTTACGTTTTCATCGGTCGATTCGAAGAAGTGGGGATCGACGAGTATATAGTATTTCGGCCTTAGCTCAAAGAATTCAGGTGTGTTGGCTGCGAAATTTACTGCCATTGTGTCCTCCGAAAGGAGAGCCGAGGAATTGTCGCGGATGGTGAGGGCTAATGATGGCCCGTTGCCCATGATAATCAGCCTCTTTTCGCCGCGGTCTATGCGCTCGATGTGGCTCGGGCGTGACTGAAGGAGAATTTTTACGCTGCTTTTTACGGTAGCAGCGAGACGCGTGAGGAAACTGGATATTCGGTCAGAGATCTTCATCGGTATACTCGTGGCTTTTAAGGAATTCCGTGGTATTGACAGGCGTTATTGAAACCGGGAGCGGGGTAGGGGCGACGGTGGCATCGGCAGTGATGGTAGAAATCATCTTTTTGTCCGGTCCGCCCCATAGTTTTCCACCCAGGGCATACCATTTGGTCATTGACGGGGAAAGGGTGGGGATTCTCGGGTGTCCTACCCTCATCGAGAGTGCTTCGATCAGATCGTGCCATGTGGGGTTGAAGCCGTCAGAGATTATATATCGTCCGGGAGTCCCGGCGAGCAATACCGCGATACGGGCTACGTCGGTTGCATGGATTACACTGACCCGCGCCTCATTGCCGGTGATATGTATCATCGTTCCGCGCGCCGTCATCGCCACAATGTCGCGCATAAGTCCCTCCATACCCGTGCCAATAATGTAGGGTGTCAGTATGGTGGTGGCTGACGGGTTATCGTTTCCGCTGCTACCGAAGGCACCCTCGGGTCGCACCACCACGAGGGTGTTATCACCGGCAGGCGGGTCTGGGCAGGTCGGTGACGACACGAATACCGTCACTGCAGCAGCATTTTCTTCGTCGGTAGCGGCTGCCGCGTAGCCGGCTCTGATAAACTCCTTTTCGATGAATTTGTCGAGAAACGTCGGGCGGGATATGATTCTGAAATACTTTGCTTTATCCATGGCGCTGCAAAGGTAGGAAATAATTGTCGGATATACAAAAACTGTCTCCGGCGGCGATGGTCCGCCCGAGACAGCAGTGAGGGAGAGTGTCGTTATGTCAGAGGTATGTAGAGTTGGTAAGAATTATTTTACTGCGATACGTGCGCTGCCGAAGGCATTGATTCCGAGCGATGTAAAGATGCTCTTCAGGGCCGTGGCTGCCTTTACGGGGATACCGGCCTCGTTGAGCTCGGGCGAGAAGGCGGCAAACGATCCTACTCCGGGTACTAATGCGAGGAAGCCTCCTCCAAAAGATGTTACGGCAGGTACGCCGGTGATAGTCAGCCATTGGCGACGCATCTTGCGGGGACCTTTGGCCGCCACGGCTGCGATAAGTGACGCTGAGTTCTCGCCGTCAAATACTCGTGCGCTCGTGACGGGGTTCACTCCGTCGGCCACGATAGTCGCGCCCATGGTAGAGAGCTGTTCGGCAGTCACCTGCATCGAGTGGAGTCGGGCGTAGACATCGAGGGTCAGGGCTGCGTCATCATAAAGGAAGTATTCGGCGTAGGCAAGCTCGTTGACGGTATTGTTCTTCTCATTTTCGGCCATCCTTGTCTTGTAAAGGGTGTCGTCCATAACCGGCGCCGAACCCATCAGATTGTAAAGCGTGTCGGTCATTATGTTGATCTTGCCGTCGATGTCGCCTGTAGGTTCCACCATGCTGAGCTCGCGGAGACCGCGCAGGTGAGCGTGTTGCTTCTTAAGTGTAGCCTTTGCTTCCTTATCGGTTGCAGAGCAGGTGCAGGCGCAGCCACCCATCTTCTGCAACACTTCCTCAGCTGATTTCTGAGTGAGAAGCTGGGCGAGAATAGGCAGATCTGCCAGGCCGCCGAGCGTGAACCGGGTGTCGGTGTCGCCGGTGTTATAGCGGCGTCCGTCAGCGAGGATTACCGAGATTCCGAATTTCCCGGCATTCCGGTTGTCAAGAGCCTCGGGAATCGAGCCGGCATTATTGTTTTTCTGTTCTTCGTATGCCTTGTCAATGGCTTTAGTCAAATCTGAATAACTGATGATACGTTCCATGATGTCTTTATGTTAAGTAGTTTGTTTTCTTTGTTCTGATATTAAAACGTAGCCGCGCGGGATTGGTTTGACAGGTTAGGATTAATTAAGTAATCTTTAGAATGGATATACATTTTTGCTAATATTATATATGTAATATAGCTATGTGCGTTTCATGCCTGAGTTTAAGATTCAATTGCGTCGCACTGTTGTTAAAGGAAGTTAAAAGGATTGATGATGTTTTGTGAATTGAAAAAAAGTGTCTACCTTTGCAACGCAAAAGAAAAAAAAGCGTCCTTTGAAATTTGCGAAAATAGCTCAGTTGGTAGAGCACAACCTTGCCAAGGTTGGGGTCGCGGGTTCGAGTCCCGTTTTTCGCTCCAAGAGTTCTATGAAATTTTTACAATCGTCTGTCGAGTTATTTCCTTTAATGCGAAAATAGCTCAGTTGGTAGAGCACAACCTTGCCAAGGTTGGGGTCGC
>CAZJKU010000010.1:0-71579 GCA_964546905.1 uncultured Staphylococcus sp. | reverse complement strand
ACCAGCTGTCGAGCGGGTAGTAGAGCACGGGCTTGTCGGTGCGCCAGCAGTGGGGATAATTATGGACGTGCTTCTCGATCTTGAACACCTTGTCGGTAGCCTTAAGTTCCATGCAGATCCTCACGTCGAGAGTTTCAGTCTCCTCGGTGGCATCGGGATCATAGGCATTCTTGACATAGGCACCTTCCCAGGGCTTATAAGCCTCGACGTCCACCATCTTTTCCACAAAGTCGGGGTCGAGACGGTCGAGGGTGTAGAACCGGCCCTGAAGGTCGACCATGGGGCGGATGTTGCCCTCGCGGTCGATGAGGTGAAGAGGGGGAATATTGTTCTGCTTCGACACACGCTGGTCGTCGGCACCGAAAGTGCCGGCGATGTGTACGATACCGGTACCGTCCTCGGTGGTGACATAGTCGCCCGGAATCACGCGGAATGCGCCCTCGCCGGGATTGACCCACGGCAGGAGCTGATGATAATGGATTCCGACGAAATCACGTCCCTCGCGTGTAGCGACCACCTCGTAAGGAATCAGTTTGTCGCCCTTCTTGTAGTTGGTCAGCGCAAGGTCCTTGGCTTTGGGGTTGAAGAGCGAACCCATCAGCGCGTCAGCCACCACTACGGCGATAGGCTTGCCGCTGTAAGGGTTGAACGTGCGGACGATATTGTACTTTATCGATGGCCCGACGGCAAGAGCCGTGTTGGAAGGAAGGGTCCAGGGAGTGGTTGTCCATGCGAGGAAGTAAGGTGTTCCCCACGATGCTTCAAGAGAACGGAATATGTCGAGAATTTCGTTCTCCTGCGAGAAATCGGTAGTGTCAACCTGAAATTGAGCCACGCAGGTAGTGTCCTTCACGTCGCGGTAGCAACCGGGCTGGTTCAGCTCGTGGGAGCTCAGGCCTGTACCGGCGGCAGGCGAATAAGGCTGGATCGTGTAGCCCTTGTAAAGGAATCCTTTCTTGTGGAGCTCGCCGAGCAGCCACCATACGGTCTCGATGTAGCGGTTGTCGTAGGTGATGTAAGGATCGGTCATGTCAACCCAGTAACCCATCTTTGAGGTCAGATCCTCCCACTCGCGGGTGTATTTCATCACCTCGGCGCGGCAGGCGGCGTTGTAATCGTCAACTGAAATCTTTTTGCCGATGTCCTCCTTGGTTATGCCGAGGTTCTTCTCCACGCCCAGTTCCACGGGCAGCCCGTGGGTGTCCCATCCGGCCTTGCGCTTGACCTGAAAGCCCTGCATGGTCTTGTAGCGGCAGAATATGTCCTTGATCGTGCGGGCAAGGACATGGTGTATGCCGGGACGGCCGTTGGCCGAAGGGGGACCCTCGAAGAATACAAACGACGGCGCGCCCTTGCGCTCCGTGATCGTGGAGTCAAATATGCTGCGTTGCATCCATTGCGCGAGGATTTCGCGATTCACTTCGGCCAGATTGAGACCGGAATATTCAGGAAAACGATTGCTCATATAGCGAGGTATAATTAAGTTCTTGAAAATCTCCGCAAATTTAGCAATTTTTTATCGCAAACACAAATCGAATTATCAGATACTCTAAATCGTAAGGACCAAGAGTTTGCAATCCGGTCACGAGGAAGCCGGTTAATTACTGTTGGAGATTAGGGGAATATTAGTTACCTTTGTGTCATGTTAATTCATCCTGACTGATGAATCATTTCTTACCAGTTTAACAAAAGGTTGATATTGCCGCAGTTATGAGCAAGTTGAAAAAATATAAAAGCCTGACCATTGAAAAAGACCGCCGGATTCTTGAACTTCTCTCGCAGAATTTTCCCAATGCCGGAGCCGCCTCCACCGAAATCATAAATCTGGAAGCCATTCTCAACTTGCCTAAAGGAACCGAGCACTTCGTGGCCGACATCCACGGCGAGCATGAAGCATTCAGGCACATACTCAGGAATGCCTCGGGAAATATCAAGCGAAAGGTCACGGAGATATTCGGATCCACGATGCGCGAGTCGGAAATCAAGGATCTGTGCTCACTTATATATTACCCTAAGCCCAAGCTGGAGATAATCAAGGAGCAGGAAAAGGATCTCGATGATTTCTACAAGATTTCCCTGAATAATCTCGTCAAGGTATTGCGGTCGGTGTCGGCCAAATACACCCGTTCAAAGGTTAGGAAAACCCTCCCGAAGGGTTTCGCCTACATAATCGAGGAGTTGCTTCACGAGACACCCGACGACGTTAAGAAACAGGCCTATTTCAACCGCATTATCGAGACGATCATACTCACCGGTCAAGCCGATGATTTCATCGAGGCGATAGCCAACGTGATCCAGCGGCTTTCGATTGATCAGCTCCACATACTCGGCGATATATTTGACCGTGGCCCGGGCGCGCATCTGATCATGGATCTTCTTAAAGAGTTTCCCAATTATGACTTCCAGTGGGGCAACCACGATATACTGTGGATGGGGGCCGCTGCAGGCAACGAAGCGTGTATCGCCAATGTACTGCGCCTTTCACTGCGCTACGGCAACATGACCACGCTCGAAGAGGGCTACGGCATAAACCTCGTCCCGCTCGTGACGTTTGCCATGGAGACTTATGCCGATGACCCCTGTTCACGCTTCAAGGTCAAGATGAGCCCGGAGGATGATCCGTTCAACGAGAAGGACCTTCACCGTCTGTCGCTGATGCACAAGGCAATATCGGTCATCCAGTTTAAGCTCGAAGGAGCGCTGATAGACAAATACCCCGAGTGGGGCATGGCTGACCGCAAGTTGCTCAACGCGATCGACTACAAGGCCGGGACCATCACCATCGGAGGAAAGAGCTACCCGCTCAACGATACCTATTTCCCTACCATAGATCCTGAGGATCCCTACCGGCTGACACCCGAAGAGAAGGAACTGATGGAAAAGCTCCGGCACTCGTTTATGGTCAGCTACAAACTGTCGCAGCACATTCAGGCCCTGCTGTCACACGGAGCCATGTATGGTGTCTATAACGGCAACCTGCTTTTCCATGCCTCCGTGCCCATGGACGGCCCGCGGTCGTTCAGGAAGATCGACGTCGGTGGAGAGATAGTGTCGGGTCCGGCATTGTTTGACCGTATCGGCACCGTGGTCAGGTCGGCCTTCGACACCGACAATTCAACCCATGAGGAGACCGAATTCGGGCGTGATTTCTTCTGGTACCTATGGTGCGGACCTGATTCGCCGCTTTTCGATAAGTCGAAGATGGCTACTTTCGAGCGCTATTTCATCGATGATCCTGAGACTCACAAGGAAGAGAAAGGACAATATTTCACTCTCCGGGAGAATCCCGAGGTGTGTGATTTCATCCTCGACGAGTTTAAGGTCAGCGGGCATCACCGTCACATTATCAACGGTCATGTCCCCGTCAGGGCCGCCAAGGGAGAAAACCCCATCAAGGCCGACGGAAAGCTGATGATGATCGACGGCGGGTTTGCCAAGGCCTACCACGACAAGACCGGCATAGCCGGCTATACGCTCGTATTCCATTCGCGTGGTTTTGAACTTGTACAGCACGAGCCATTCACTTCGGCCGAAAATGCAATCCTTTATGGAACGGATATAGTCTCGACCAATCAGATCGTGGAGATGAGTTCGGCGCGGATGCGGGTGCGCGATACCGACAAAGGCCGTGAGATCCAGAGTCAGATCGACGAGCTGATGGAACTCCTCTACGCCTATCGCAGCGGCCTCATCCCCGAGCGGTAAGTTCCGGCTCAACTGAATCGTTACGTAGGGGCAATGCGCATCGTCCGGAGCGAGAGAGAAAAAGCCCGTCCCGGGCATCCGGAACCGATCATTCTTTAAGTGATTCAAACTAAGGGGAGGCGAACACTTTGCGAATGTTCGCCTCCCGGTTATTAAGAGATAAGATAAAAGATCCTTTTATTTCACGATAATCTTCTCAGTTGAATTTCCATGACGGACAAAGTAGATACCGGGGACCAGCCCATTGACGGAGTCAGATACTCGCATACCGGCTGAATTGTATACCTCACAGCCGTCAATATTGTCGCTATCAGCCGTAATTTCATCAATTCCTGTAATGTCAACTCCCTTGATATTTACAAAGTTCTTCCAGGGGCTGACCTCCTTATATTTATAAACCGAGGCAGCAGGCACATAGAGAGTTGCATCAGTGTAGGTTGATGCTTCAAATATCGAGTCACCTCCACTCATCGGATCTTCTGATTCACAATATACCTCAGTCAATTCGTTACAACCTTCAAAAGCAAAGTCTCCAATAAATGTTACGGATGCGGGAATTGTGACTGACTTCAGGCCAAGACAACTGCGAAATGCAAAGTAATTGATAGATTTGACAGAGTTAGGAATATTCACGGCAGGCAGATTATAGCAATCTGAAAAAGCATACTCACCGATTTCCGTGACTGAATTGCTGATAATAAGTGATGTAGCTTGAGTGCACCCGAAGAATGCGTAGTTTCCGATAGCGGTTACTGTTTCGGGAATTACGATATCAGTAACCTCTTCACCATCGATATACAAATGTGCTAACATTCCCAGAGGATTGGCATTTGAATTAGCGAATTTTATACTACATAATTTTTCTATGCTTGCAAATTCAGCCGTTTCCAAGTCCCAGCAACAACCGAAAGCATTTTCGCCGATTTCATTAACCGACTCGCCGATATAAATCGATTTCAAGCCGCTATTCCAGAATGCTTTTTCTCCGATAGATTGAACTGAATTGGGAATAATCAGTTCTCTCAGTTCGCTGCACTCCGCAAACGTTTCAATTCCAATTTTCTTCACAGAGTTGCCAAGAGTAACCGATGAGAGCCCCATGCAATACATGAAAGCGCTGTCGTCGATGATTTCGACCGACTCTCCGATGGAGACCGAAACAAGTCCGGCACAACTTCTGAAAGCATCTGCCTCTATAGTTTTTACTGAATTTGGAATTATAAGTTCAGTAAGTGCGACACATCTTGAAAAAGCACTTCCACCGATGACTTCCACCGAATTGCCGAGATTCAATGAAGAAAGTTTTTTGCAAAACGAAAAAGCATCCCATCCGATTGTTTTGACTGAATCCGAAATCTTAACTTCATTAAGGGCACTGCAATTACTGAAAGCTCCCCAGCCTATTTCAGTCACGTTGTCACCTATTGTCACCGATTTAATATTTAGGCAATTGGCAAAAGTAAAATCGTTTATAATAGTTAAGTTCCGGGGGATTTCCACAGCTTCAAGTAAATGGCAACTTGCAAAAGCATGGTCGCCTATTTCTTCTATTTCATCGTGTAAGGTCAGGGATTCAAGGGCCGTACAATTATTAAAGGCATAAGAACCTATCTTAAGTACTGAATTTGGTACGACCACTGAAAGCAATTTACTGCATTCAGCAAAAGCATTGTTGCCGATTCGTGTTACTGATTCGCCAATAGTCAATGATTCAAGGCTACTACAATCATAAAATGTATAGTCCTCGATTTCGTTGACCTGGTCGCCGATCTTCACCGAGACAAGGCTGGTGCACCCGCGGAAAGCCTCCCAGCCTATTTCCATTACAGAATTAGGTATAATTAAAGATTTCAGGCTACTACAATCGTAGAAAGCATGGTGACTTATCTCGGTGACCGACTCGCCAATTGTAACAGTCGAAAGACCTTTACATCTTACAAAAGCACTTTCACCGATAAAATGCACTGAGTTGGGAATAACCACTGATGACAAGCTTTCGCACCCCTCGAAAGCAGTTGTCTCTATTCGGTTAACAGCCTCTCCGATAGATAATTCTGATAGGCTGATGCAACTACTAAAGGCGCCACTCCCGATTTCAGTGACACCATCGCCTATTGTCACCGATGTCAAATCGCTGCAATAATAAAAGGCACTACCCTTAATAGACTTAACGGTATTAGGGATTGATACCGAAGTCATCTTATCGCTACAATAGAAACTACCTCCACCTATTTCAGTGACGGTATATTCATCCTCTCCATCAATAGCTATCTCAGGAATAATAAGAGGACCGGTAATGCGTTGTGATTCAAGTAAAACACCCTCCGGGGAGACTAAGATGTCACGTGTCTTACAGGTTTTTGCTTCTTCGTCAATTACGGTGTAGACCAGTGTTTGTCCTTCGTAGGTGTAGGAGAAATCGCGGGCCGGCGAGGAGAGGGCGAGTAGAGTCGCACCGAGCATGAATAATAAACTTCGTTTCATGGTTGAAAAAGTTAAGTGCCTCGGTCATCCTCTCGTCAGCATAAAAAAATATGAATCAACGAAAAAGCGTAGGAATCTGTATCGGTCGTCATCCTACCATCAGAGGCTTCTCGCATTGCCTAATTCATGTCGGATGACAACGCCAGAAGCCCACGCCAGTATATGCAATCTTATTATTGACACACATCTCTCGCGAGACGACTGTGTCAACAGGTGATATTACATATCCACGGGCATCTACCGTTGCTTAATCCTTGACATGAATTGAAATTTTGCGAGAATTTCTGATGGTCAAGAATCAGCGCGGATAAACGCTTTTTATAATATGTCAAGTGGCCGCGACAGGCCGCGACCTTATATTACATCCCCCCCTCACTATACCCCGGACCAAATGGGCCAATCTACATAGTCCATTCTGCTGGCGTGGTTGTGAGAACGGTCTGCAAGTGCAAAGATACAAAGTTTTTTACAATATCATGTTTATTCAGAAAAAATAATTTGATTAAGGATTGTCGTGTCTTGTAATTGAGTGGTTAAGACTGCCTGGAGTATAAAGACAGTGCTTCTGAGGCAGGTATTTCAATCGGTTTTCCCTCGGAATCGGCTATGATGATAGTCTCGCCGAGTTTTGCTTTACGTTCCACCATTAAACGCTGAGCTTCTGAAATGCTTTCTCTAATGCGCTCAAAAGTCTTTATTTCTTCTTCTTCTGACATAACTTTAGTATTTCATTAAATCGATCATTATTAACGGGGATGCCCCTTACGATAATTGGTAGTAAATTGTCACTGTTATCATAGAGAGACCAATTATCTACAATTGGAGCGAAAATCTCAAATAAATTCTGAAGCCCCTGCCAGTAGCGGCGGTGAATTACCTCTCTTGGTATATTGTGGCCTCCCGATGCTACTCTTGATGCCACGCGCATTTCGGCCATTTCAGGTGAGGGTAACCAGAAAAACAGTAATGTGATCCGGTACCCCAGAGATTTGGACCGTTCAATCAATGATTTGTAGGAACGAGTCGCGAGCGTGGTCTCGATAGCAAAGGATTTGTGTTGTGAAAGCAAAGAGTCGATACGCTGAAGCATCAGCCTTCCAGCTTCTATCGCCATTTCTTCGGGATGGAATGGCGAGAGGGCTTTGGCGATTTCATCGGCATTGACAAATTCCTCACATCTAAGAGCCGGAAGCATGGCCATTGAAGCTGTTGTTTTTCCGGCTCCATTGCATCCTGCAATAATATAAAGATCGGGCTTCATTCAGTTAATGCGTGGGGTTAAAGGGTAACTCTGTTGCAAAAATAGTAAAATATTTTGGATAATGACCGCAGGGAAAGTGAAATCACGGATTATCAATTCCAAGATGTGGCGCACCGGGGCTTGCATCAAATCAAAGGCGTCCCGGTTGAGGACGCCTTTGATGATAGGATATGTTGTAATCGGGTTACTTGGCCACAAATACACGGTATTCGCCGGGCTTGAGCGACGCGGGTATGGCGGCGGCTTCGCCGGTGAAGAAGTCGACGGCTTCCTCAACAGCCGGAGCGGCATCGGTGAAAGCTACTTCCTGCTCCTCGGCTCCGAGGTTGGTGAGGACGATTACGCGCGAGCCGTTTTTCTCGCGTGAGAATATGTACAGGTCGGGGCTTGCAGTGAGGAACCTGACCATTTCACCGCCCTGCTCGCCGGCGCGGAGGGCCTCCTGGGTGTGCTTGAGGTAATTGAGCTTCTTATAGAATGTGAAGTATTCGTTGCGGGGTTCCCACTCGGGAGCCTTGTCCTTGACGAAGAATTCGAACGCGCGATTCATACCCGTTTCTTGGCCGGTGTAGATGAGCGGCATACCGGGCAGAGTGTAGCTCAGCACGGCAAAGGCATCGGTCAGGTTGCCGAGACGGTCAAACTCGGTGCCTTCCCATGAGTTGAGGTCGTGATTGGTGATCATGTTCATCAGATAGGTGTCGCGGGGATAGGTCTCGGCCTGCTGAGCGAGAAGCGAGTCGATGGCTGTGGCGTGGCGCTCGGGAAAAGTCCTGACTTCGCCGTTTTCGTTCTTAAACGTGTATTGGCCTGAAGTGGCGGCAATTGCGCTGAAGAGATCCTTCATCGGCCAGTTGTAGCCCATGTCGAAGCCGTTTTTCTGCAGTTCGGGCACGCTTGCCTCGGCGAGCATGAAAAGCTCGGGCTTCACGGCCTGAAGCTGCGGGCGGGTCTCATCCCAGAAATCGGTGGGAACTTCCATGGCTACGTCGCAACGGAAACCGTCGACACCCACTTCGGTGAGCCAGAACTTGAACGCGTCGACCATAGCGGCACGCATTTCAGGATTGGAGTAATCAAATTTATATACGTCGGTCCAGTCGTAGGGGCCAAACATCTTGCCTTCCTCATCCTTGGCATACCAATCGGGATGCTCCTCAACCCAGGCGTTGTCACATCCCGAGTGGTTGGGGACCCAGTCGAGAATCACTTTCAGGCCAAGGTCGTGGGCTTTCTTAACGGTTTCCTTGAACTGCTCGATGGTACCGAACTCGGGGTTGAAAGCTTTGTAGTCCTTTACGGCATAGTAGCTGCCCAGCTCGCCCTTGCGGTTTTTCTCGCTGATGGGATACACGGGCATGAACCAGAGGATGTCGACACCGAGTTCCTTAAGGCGGGGGAGCTGTGAATCAAATGCCGTGACGGTGCCTGAATCAGTGTATTGGCGCAGGTTGACTTCATAGATCACCGCGTTGCGTGACCACTCGGGATGAACTACTGAGGTGTAGGTGGAGTCACGCTGCTCCTCGGCAGCCTTTGACTGTTTAGAACCGCACGATACCGTCACTCCGGCAATGGCCGCAACGGCCATGATTCCTAAAATGATTTTTTTCATCGGATAATTAGATTGTTGATTATAATTGTGAGTATGATACTGCAAATGTACATATTAATTTCCTTAATCATGACAAAAATCCGGCAAAAAATCATATTCGTCAACTACTTTTCACTACATTTAACCAATTATATATTAATAATGCCTAAGTAGTAGTTAAACATCGGTATATCACTTGTTTAATAGCTGAAAACCGAGTAATTTTGCACTCACAATATCCATTAATATATTCCAGTCTTTATTCAATTTAACCTTAAAGCTCAGCACTGAGGCGCGTAGCCGCCCTTCGATTCTCTCCTTGAAAGCTGAAGGACCGCCATGCGCCGGAAAAAATGAAAAACGATGTGATTTTCGGTAACATAGGGCTTCGCGCCCTGATCTTTCAATCAAAAATATACCGATAATTAGAATTGATGATTATAATTTCCCGAGTGTCTTCTGCGCGATGCAGCGGACACTTTTTTCTTTCCGGTAGCCTGCGTATTTACCGTCGTTTTCTCTTGCATCGACGGCGGGAATTAAGTAACTTTGTTGCACCGGAGTCAGAGATTCTTTTTTCGGCTCGCTTGTAACTTCAAAAAATCATCTATTACCCTATGAAGAAAAAAGTTCGTTACAATGCCATGAGCATAATTGTTCCGATATTGTCAATCGCGGTATTGGCTGGTTTTGCGTGCCTCAGATCCATGCGTCGCGGTGATCCGTTTTTCCTGTGGTTTCTCGCGGGCTTGGTCATTTTCATGATTATCCTTATGCTGTTTCTCGCCCCTGTATCGGTAAGCCTGACCGACAAGGAGATTAAACTCAACAGCCTGCTCGGCAGCAAGAAGATACCTTTCGATAAAATCATCTCGGTAAAACCATTCATCCCGTCGTCGACGGTTAAATCACGATTAGGTTCACGCAACTGGCTGGGGACCTGGGGATGGTTTAAGGATAACCGTATAGGTAGCTACCGGGCTTTCTACGGAGTGGACGACGGTTGTTTCCTCGTTACGCTGAGCAATGGCAAGATGTTCCTGATAGGTTGCGAGGACTCTGACCAAGTAATGGATGCCATCATCGGAAAATGCAATTTAAATCATTCAAATACTGAAAAATAATTATGGAAAACTTTACTTTTTGGACACCTACTAAGTATGTGTTTGGTCGCGGAGTGGAGATGCAGGCCGGAAAGCTTGTGTCGACAATGCTGACCAAGAAAGTCCTCATGGTCTATGGCGGGCACTCCGCCGAGGCTTCGGGCCTCCTTGCCCGTGTGCGCGGGACGCTGCAGGATGCATGCGTGGAGTGGAAGGAACTGGGCGGAATCCGACCCAATCCTACCGACGATAAGGTGCGCGAGGGAATTGAACTCATGCGCCGGGAGGGACTTGACTCCCTGCTTGCGGTGGGTGGCGGCAGCGTGATCGACACGGCCAAGGCTATTGCCGCCGGAGTCCCTTACGACGGTGATTTCTGGGATTTTTTCACCGGCAAGACCGTAGAGAAGGCACTCCCGTTGGGTGTCATACTGACTATTCCCGCTGCCGGCAGCGAGGGCTCGGGCAACTCGGTGATTACCAAGATTGACGGAATGGTGAAGATTTCGATCCGCACCGAAGTGGCTCTGCGTCCCAAGTTTGCGCTGATGAATCCGGAGCTTACATTTACACTTCCTCCGTTTCAGACGGCTTGCGGTATAGCCGACATGATGGCCCATATCTTCGAGCGCTATTTCTCCGACACCCCTTGCGTTGAGATCACTGACCGCGTTGCCGAAGGCGTGCTGAAGGCTATCGTGGAGGAGGCTCCGAAAGTGATGGCCGATCCTACTGACTACGATGCCCGCGCCAATATCATGTGGAGCGGTACTCTTGCCCATAACGGAGTGTGCGGCACAGGACGCAAGGAGGACTGGGCATCCCACGCAATGGAGCATGAGATAAGTGCAGTTTACGATGTGGCCCACGGTGCGGGACTGGCAGTAGTATTCCCCGCCTGGATGACTTTCATGGCCAAGAATCACCCCGAAAAGGGAGCGCAGCTTGCTCGTCGTCTCTGGGGCGTAGACGAGGCCGACGACCGTGTAGCGGCAGCCGAAGGTGTGGTCAAGCTGAAGAAATTCTTCAAGAGTCTCGGGTTGCCGGTGACCTTTGACGAGTTGGGTGTTCCCGAGCCCGACATAGATCTCCTTGTAGAGCGGCTTCACCGCAATAAGGGCGCAGTGATCGGCGGCTACTATCCCCTCACATCTGCCGAAACAAGAATAATCTATCAATTGATGGTGTGATGATAACAACGGCGACCCTCGGGATTTTTCCTGAGGGTCGCTATTAAGATATAATATTGGTATCGTCAGATTTCGCCGATTATTTCGTTGATGTCGGCGACTCCGTGACGGGAACACCAGTCGTCAATGTAATCGATGATTTTTACGGTCACTGCCGGGTCGATGAAGTTGGCCGTTCCTACCTGTATGGCGGTGGCTCCTGCAAGCATGAATTCAATTGCATCGCGGCCATTCATTATTCCGCCGAGTCCCATTACGGGAATCTTGACGGCTTTCTTGACCTGCCATACCATCCTGACGGCAACGGGGCGCACGGCAGCACCCGACAGGCCTCCGGTTATCGTGGACAGATACGGACGACGACGCTCGGTGTCGATGGCCATACCCATTAGAGTGTTGATGAGCGAGACCGAATCGGCACCCTCGGCCTCGACAGCACGGGCTATGTCGGCGATAGAGGTGACGTTGGGCGACAGTTTGATTATCATTTCACGCGGGAACGCCTTCCTGACAGCAGCTGTCACGGCGGCAGCTCCCTCGCATGTGGTTCCGAAAGCCATTCCGCCTTCCTTGACGTTGGGACACGAAATGTTGACTTCGATTGCCGCAACTCCTTCAAGGGGGGCAAGACGGCGGGCTGTCTCCACATAGTCCTCGATACGGGAACCGGAGACGTTGACTATCAGCCGGCTGTCGATATCCTTAATCGTAGGATAGATATGCTCTATGAAATAGTCCACGCCCTTGTTCTGCAGCCCGACGGCGTTGAGCATTCCCGAGGGTGTCTCGACCATGCGGGGGTATGGATTTCCTTCGCGCGGTTCAAGGGTAGTGCCCTTGACTATGTAAGCGCCCAGGCGCGACAGGTCGATGAACGGCGAGTATTCCGTGCCGTAACCGAAGGTTCCCGAGGCAGTGGCCACGGGGTTCTTCATCGTAAGGCGACCTAAGTTTACTTCAAGTTTTGCCATGATTACCAGGTGAGTTGGGAAATGTTGAATACCGGGCCTTCGGTGCATACACACACGTTGCCCTTGACCGTTTTCTCCACGCAGCATAGACATGCTCCAAGCCCGCAAGCCATCATGTTTTCGAGTGATACCTCGCAGTCGGTTCCGCTGCGTCGTGCAGCCTGAGCCACGGCCTTCATCATTGGCGACGGGCCGCAGCAATATATGCGGTCGAAGTGGCGGCTGATTACCTCGTGGTCGGTGACCACGCCTCTGACACCGCGGGAGCCGTCGTCGGTGCAGATATTGACATTACCGAGTCGGCTGAACTCGTCTACGAGCAGTAGCATGTCGGCCGTGCGCGCGCCAAGCAGGAATTCAGGGGTAATTCCCGCCGCCTTTAATTCCCGGCCAAGACAATACATTGGAGCCACTCCTACACCTCCGCCTACAAGAAGCACCCGCTTGCCGGCATCGAGGTCTGTGACGGTGAAACTGTTTCCCAACGGAAGAATGAGATTGAGGATGTGGCCGGGTGATAGATTTACGAGCTGATGGGTGCCGCGTCCGGCATCGCGCACAAGGAGTGTCAGGGTCCCGGCCGCAATATCAAATGAATTGATGGAGATAGGTCGACGGAGGAATACTCCGGGGGCATCGACGGCAACCTGAACAAACTGTCCCGGACGGCACTCGGGAAGAGGCCCGGAGTCGGCAGCCGACAGCGACAGCAACGCATATCCGTCGCCCGTGCGCTCTACGGCGGTTACCTTAAAGTCGCGGATCTGTTTCATTATCAGTTAAATCGGGGGTGTATATATAAAAATCAAGGGATATATCCACTTGAAACCGAAGTCGCTTCGTGGCTTATCCCTATGATAGTAAGGACTGAATGGTTCAGAAAGTTATTTCTTCGACTCGTTGATGGAGAGTTTGCGGAATTCTTTCATGGCTTTTTCGAGTTCAAGAGAGACCTTGCGGGCACGTGCGCCGGCAGCTTTGTTGCCGCTCTCTACCTGAGCAACTGCATCCTTTGCGAAGTTTTCGCAAAGTTCAGCGATCTTTTCAACTAAATTTTTCATTTTCAGTTATGTTTTAATAAAAATTGGATTGTGGGACAAAATTAAAAAAATTTTTAAATATACAAGCAATTTAACGATAAAAAACCGTCCCGTTCAATCCAAAATTAAATAAATCAGCAAAAACAAGGGGGGTAGCAGGTCCTTATGTGTCCGGTCATTCATTGGGAAATATCGTTACTTATCAAGGATTTTACTGCATTAATGAACTCGATTGCCTGTGGCTTGAAATCAGAATACATAATTTCATCACAGTAAACGAAATCCTCATAATCACCATCGCGACGCGCTTGAAACAATCTTGAGTAGATTGCTCCATATTGTGGAGCTAATTTACCGGGGATAATATAGTGCAAGCCTAACATGTTGCGAACACCCTTATGTGTACTGGCTTCAAGTCCGGCCTTTAACATCAGGGCTGATGCTGCGTAATAACAAGCGTAGTACAATCGATTAACAGCTGCATTAAAATACTTTCCACGGGCATTATATTCAGCTTCCTCGATTGTTTCTAACGCTCGATTAAGCCGATAATCTATTAACTCCTTCCGGGAATTATCGTCCATTGTTAAATTCATATCTCTATTCCTTCATTGATTACGTTGATTGTAAACGGGGTTTTGCGTTCATAGAATATTTTCTTCAACAAAATCAAGGGCGAGATATCAACCCCAAGTTCGATTGAAAGATAATAAAGATTGTCGGATATATTGCTTTGTTGTTTCACAAATTCCTTTCCTTCGTAATAATCAGGCAGTAGAATCAACAAATCAATATCCGAATCAGCACGAGCATCCCCCCTTGCCTGTGAGCCATATAGAAATGCTTTGGCTTCGGGTGCGATCCATCTTAACAGATTCTTTATTTTGGCAGTTATTTCTTTTATGTTCATAAAACAATTTAGTGGTGGATTAAGCCCCGGTTATTAATCATATTGTAAAGCAAAGATACATATTTTTCGCTTACATACAATTAGTTTTTATAAACCGAGTTCCTGGCGGAGGAAAGATGACGTGGGCGAGGAGGTGGCGGCAACTTGTTCGGGAGTGCCGCAGGCTATTATCGCGCCGCCGTTTTTACCGCCTCCGGGACCCATGTCGACGACAATGTCGGCACTCTTTATCACGTCGAGATTGTGCTCGATTACTATAACGGTGTTGCCCTTGTCCACAAGCCGCTGAAGCACGTTGAGCAGTACACTTATGTCCTCGAAGTGAAGTCCGGTAGTGGGTTCGTCGAGGATAAACAGGGTGCGCCCGGTGTCGCGCTTGGAAAGTTCGGTGGCGAGTTTCACGCGCTGGTTCTCGCCTCCCGAAAGTGTCGACGACGGTTGCCCGAGCTTGATGTAGCCGAGTCCTATCTCCTGAAGCACTTTGATCTTATTGTGAATCGACGGGATCCCCGCGAAAAATTCCACGGCCTGATTTATGGTCATGTCGAGCACGTCGGCGATGGATTTACCCTTGAACCGCACTTCAAGGGTCTCGCGGTTGTAACGTTTGCCTCCGCAAGTCTCGCATGTCACCAGGACATCGGGCAGGAAGTTCATCTCGATGGTCTTGTAACCGTTGCCGGCGCAGGTCTCGCAGCGACCGCCGGCTACGTTGAATGAGAACCGGCCGGGGCGGTAGCCGCGTATCTTGGCCTCTGACAGGTTGGCAAAAAGATCGCGTATGGCGGTGAACACTCCCGTGTAGGTGGCGGGATTGGATCGGGGCGATTTTCCGAGCGGCGACTGATCCACTGTCACCACCTTGTCTATATGCTCCAGCCCGTCGATCGAGGAGTAGGGCAGAGGCTGGGCTATGCTGCGGTAAAACTTCTTGCTGAGGATGGGCTGGAGAGTGCCGTTGATGAGCGACGACTTGCCGCTTCCCGATACGCCTGCCACGCACACGAATGTCCCTAACGGGATGTCGAGCGTGACGTCGCGCAGGTTATTGCCCGTGGCACCCCTGAGTAACAGATGCTTGCCATTGCCTTCGCGGCGCTTGGATGGAACAGGCAGCGAGCGCTTTCCATTGAGGTAACCGGCTGTCAGGGTGTCGGATTTGAGCATGTCGGCGGGTGTCCCTGCAAACACTACTTCGCCCCCTTTTCGCCCGGCTTTCGGGCCGATGTCGACCACATAGTCGGCCTCAAGCATCATGTCCCTGTCGTGTTCGACCACTATGATGGAATTGCGGGCGTCGCGCAGCCGCTTCAGAGAATTGATCAGACGGAGGTTGTCGCGCTGATGCAGTCCGATGGAAGGCTCGTCGAGGATGTACATTACATTGACAAGCTGACTTCCGAGCTGGGTGGCAAGACGTATACGCTGACTCTCGCCACCCGACAGGGTGGCTGAGCCGCGGGCGAGCTGCAGGTAATCGAGGCCTACGTCGACCAGGAAGCTCAGGCGGGAGCGGATCTCCTTCATAATCTCGCGCGCGATGATGAGCTGCGTGGGCGAGAGCCTTTCCTCGACGGTCGCAGACCATTCATAGAGCTCGCCTATGTCCATGCGGCAGAGGTCGGCGATGGTTTTGCCGTCGACGTAATAGTGGAGTGCTTCCTTGTTGAGGCGGTCGCCGTTGCACTCTGGGCATACGGCGCGGGAGAAGAATCCCTCGCTCCATCGCTTGGCTGCGGCCGACGATTCCTCGTCCATATTCATCTCGATATACTTCACGAGACCCTCATAGAGCTCGAAATAATTATAGTTGGCCATCGTAGCGTCTTCTATCCTCAGTCTTTCGGTCGAGCCGTTGAGGATCTCACCGAGAGCCTCCTCGCTCAACTGTGCGATTGGAGTCTTGATGGTGAAGCCATGTTTCTTGCAAATGGCATCGATCTGGCGGAATATCATCGAGTCGCGATACTTGCCCAGAGGGGTTATGCCCCCCTGATAAATTGACAGCGAGGGATTGGGGATGATTTTTTCGCGGTCGATGAGGTTGACGGTACCGAGACCCTTGCACACGGGACACGCTCCGAGCGGAGAATTGAACGAGAAGTTGTGCGGGGCCGGCTCACGGTAGGAAAGGCCGCTGACGGGGTCCATCAGCGTCTGTGAGAAATGGCTGACTGAATCAGTCTCTACGTCATAAATCATCAGCTGCTTCTCTCCCTGCTTCAGGGCATCGGCCACGGTGGCGTCGAGGCGGGTCTCATCCTTGGCCGACACCTTGAGCCGGTCCACTACGAGCTCGATGTCATGGTTCTTGTAACGGTCAACCTTCATGCCGGGAACGATAGACCGCAGCTCGCCGTCGACCCTCACGTTGAGATAGCCTTTCTTCCTCAGAGACTCGAAGAGATCCTTGTAATGACCCTTGCGGTTCTTGACAAGGGGAGCGAGTACATATATTTTGTGTCCGTTAAACCGCTCCAGGATCAGGCTGACGATCTGTTCGCGGGAGTACTTCACCATGGGCTGACCGGTGATGTAGCTGACTGCGGTGCCGATGCGGGCGTATAGCAGTCGCAGGAAGTCATATACCTCGGTGGTGGTGCCTATCGTGCTTCGGGGATTGCGGTTGGTGGTCTTCTGCTCTATGGCTATGACGGGGCTGAGGCCGGAGATCTTGTCGACATCGGGTCGCTCAAGGTTTCCGATCATGTTGCGGGCATAGGATGAGAAAGTCTCGATATACCTGCGCTGCCCCTCGGCAAATATTGTATCGAAGGCGAGCGACGACTTTCCGCTGCCGCTCAGGCCGGTGATTACGGTAAGGGTATTGTGGGGAATATCCACATCAATATTCTTGAGATTGTGGACGCGGGCGCCCAACACACTCAAGCATTCGCGGGATGATATGTTGTTCATTTTTGTCGGTAAATGGGTTGTGTATTTTTATCCGGCAGGGAGGCGTCAGTCGACGGTCCAGGCCGGATTGTAAACGGTTGTTGACTGTTTGCGGCGCGAGAGGGAATCGGCTGTGGGTATGCGCACCTTGTATGCCTTACCCGATTTGTTGGGCAGGCTCTTGGCCCGGATCCACTGGTTGTGCTCGCGGAGAGTCAGATAATCAATTCCCTGACCTTTGGCCCACGTGGCCCAGTCGTCGACGGGATAGTCCACCGTTACGGTGCGGTACTGTACCGGCTGATATAGCTGCGAGCGGTAGAGGTTAAAACCGTAGGCCCGTGGATTTTCCATGACGAGCTTTGTGGCGAGGATGCGGAAAATGTAGCGCATGGTTTCGTCGGCAAGAAAGAGATTGTAGGCCGACGACTGCTGCTGCTTTTCGAGTTCTGACGATATGCGTCCCATTCCGCCGTTGTAGCTCGCTGCGACCGACTCCCAGTTGCCGTATTTTTCGAGAGCCTTTTTCATGTATCGGCACGCCGCTTCGGTAGCCTTCTCGGTGTTGTAACGCTCGTCGACATATTCATTCACCTCCAGCCCATATTGTTTTCCCGTCTCGGGCATGAACTGCCACAGTCCGGCAGCTTTGGCCGATGAGTAAGCGCGTGGATTCAAGGTACTTTCCACGCAGGCGAGATAAAGCATGTCGAGGGGCACTCCGTTGCGTTTCAGGATCGGAGCGAGTTCGGGAAAGAGTTTGTTGGCGCGCTTGATTGTGAGAAGGGTATTGGTGTGGGAATAGCACATACCGGTCAGTTCGCGGTCAAGTCGCTCAGCCATTGAAGTATTGTCGAGGTCAACTTTCCTGCCGCAGAATGTCATTTCAACTGGAGTATAGGGTGCCATGACCGGCGACATGACCGCCGAAACATCATTACGGCCCGAAGCCACGGCTAAGGGCGACAGCGAGGTGACAGCGCATATTGCGGTGAACAAAGTAGTATATATTTTATTCATTTTTTACTGTTATCGGTAATTTACAATGTTTATATCGCCCGAGAGATTGTATTGCTTGCCGTCGGAGCCGCGGGCCTTTATCACATAATAATATACTCCTGCCGGGACGAGTTTACCCTTGTACCGTCCGTCCCAACCTTGCGACGGATTGCTGAGGGTGGCCATCTTCTCGCCGAGACGGTTGAAGATATGGCACTCGAAGTCGACAATCGACGAATAGCTGACTTTCCACTCGTCGTTGACTCCCTCGCTTGCACCGGGTGAAAAGGCATTGGGACACAGGAGCGACGACTGGCCGATGGATATTTCATAGACCGTGCCGGTGTAGTCACACGTGCCGTCACCGTTGGCGCACACGAATCGCACGTAGGTAGTGCCTTGGTCGCGGAAGGTGTAAGACGTGACCGGGTCGGAGATGCGCAACTGGATGTCGTCAAAATCAGGGTAAGTGGAGAATTGCCATTCAGTGAACAAAGCTGCGTCAGTGACGGCTGCATAGAAGTCTATCTCAGCAGGAGCGGAACCGCCGAGTCCGTCGGAAGTTCCGGTCTCGTTGCTGTTGTCACGCGCCTGCTGGGTAGCTTCGGTAAAGGCTTCCACGGCCATGGGCTGCATGGTGGGGGAGACAACGGTCTCGGCCATGCCCCATGATGCAAGGAAGCGGTCGCCCTCGATCACAAATTCCGTGGCGCAAAGTGGTGCCGGAGCATGGATTACCGGCGAGAGATGGCCGAAATTGACATCTGCCTGATCCACACGGTAGGTCTTCGACTGCTGATCGAGAATCATGGTGGCATAGCTCAGGGTAATTCCGCGGTCAAGTTCCACAGCGCGACCATTAATTGTATAGTAATTGATAGCGTCGGCATGGCCGGTAACGTCGAGCGACACCTGGCCGCAATCTTGCTCGGCCGACGGGTTTATGTCGGTAACGGTATAGGGATGCGCTGAATAGTCGATTATGTAAAAATAATATCTCGAAGTGCCTTCTTCGATGATGTAACCGCTGTCACCGGCAGGAAGCACAAGCGAGCTGACAGCTCCCGAGGTGGTCACGCCATCAACATCCTCGGCAAACCCGCCCCCGAGAGAGCCGTAACGCTGCCAGTTGACCCGGGCTGAAGCCGAAGCAGCAGTGTAGCTGACGGTGACTCCGGCAGCGTCGTAGATCACATATACGGCATCGAGACCTGTGGAGGCCGCGGGAGTTTCGGTGATTATGCTGTGGCTGCTGCCTGAAAACGAAATCCCCGCCGTCGCGTGGGCTACGGCGGCTAAAATAATAGAAAAGGTCAGTATCAGTCGGTTCATGAAAAGTTGCGCTTAATTTACAAAGGTAAGCATTTTCCGCCGGAAAACCATGCGGGTTAAGATAATTTCACTTAAGATTAACGGTATTTTCGTCAAGATATGATACCGTGTTGATACATGAATAAATTTTTGTGGCGATTTTCAACCGTTTTTCGGTTTTTGTGGTTAATTTTGTGCCTTAAATGAACATAATACTCTGAGATTTTGAATCGTCACATTATAAAAACCGTCCTGAAGATACTGGGATGGACGATAGGGTCCCTGATAGGGCTTGTCGTCCTTGCCGTGGTGCTTGTATATGTGCCATGGGTTCAGGATTTTGCCCGGAAGATTGCCGTAAAGAAGGTTTCGGAATCGACCGGGATGAAAATCGACATCGATTATCTCCGCCTGAAGTTTCCGCTTCACGTTGAGGCTAAGGGTGTAGGGATTGTGGAGGCTTCGGGCGACACACTGCTTCAGGCCGGTATGCTCGACGTCAATGTAAAGCTCCTGCCGCTGCTGAGCGGTAAGGTTGACGTGGATGATGTTCTGGCCAGTAAAGCCTTCTTCGGTCTTGGCAACAACGACTCCATAATGATGCTCCGCGCCCGCATCGATACGTTATCCATCACCGACGTTAACGTAGACCTGAAAAACAGCAGTATATCAGTTGACCGCGGCTATGTGGGGCGCCCTGACGTGTTCATGCGGATGCTTCCCGACACTACCGAATCGGTAAGCGATACCTCGGCATCGACACCTTGGCTCGTCAACGCCCGTCTTCTCGAAATTGCCGACCTTACTTACCGGATGAGGATGATGCCCACGATCGACTCGCTCGGGTGCAAGGTGGAAATGGCTCGTCTTGACGAGGCTACCGTGGACCTGGGCCGGCATCTCGTTCACGGGAAGTCACTGACCATCGACAGTGTTTCGGCGGCCTATATATATCCCGCGGTAGCTCAGGAGCCGGAACCGGCCCTTGCTGAGGAGACTGTCGACACCGTGGCGTCGGCGCCATGGACAGTGACAGCCGACAAACTTTCGCTGACAGGCCGCAAGG
Source organism: uncultured Staphylococcus sp. (assembly GCA_964546905.1). Lineage (GTDB taxonomy): Bacteria > Bacteroidota > Bacteroidia > Bacteroidales > Muribaculaceae > Duncaniella. Next base: position 51,050 of record CAZJKU010000010.1, on the reverse strand, counting down.
CTTTGTATGCCAAGCGTGGGACGACACCTCTTCCGGGTCTCGATATGGATTATCTGGAGGTGAGTGATATAGTTATAGAAATTGACTCGCTTTTCAACCGTGGTGCCGAGATAACCGTTCCGCTCAGGCGGCTTGCTGCTTCGGAGCGTTGCGGTCTTTCACTGATAGCCTCGGGAACATTTTCAATGGACAGCGCGGCCATGCACGCCCGCTCGTTCATTATCGATACACAGCGCTCGTCGCTCAATCTCGACGCAGAGATGGGTATGGGTGACCTGTCCACCGATCCTGACCTCACGTTGATGCTGAAAGCCAAGGGGCTTTTCAGTATGGCCGATGCAGCGATGGTGTTGCCCGGTTTCAGCAATATATTCAGTTCATTGAGTCCGGCCACGCTCAACGTGGACATCGACGGAACGTCAGGACTGCTCGACGTTAACAGGCTGTCGCTTGAAATGCCCGGGATAATCACCATGAAAGCCTCGGGCGAGGTGAAAAATCCGATGGATTTCGACCGTTTCGGAGGCAGGATTAATATTGACGGATCCACCGGCAGGCTCACTCCGCGCTTCTCAAAGGTGTTCCGTCTTGACACGGCGATCCATATTCCGGCCATGAGACTGAAAGGAAACGTCGACTATAACCCCGGTCGGGTGGATGGAAAAGTGTCGCTTGCATCGGCCGGAGGCAGAATGGCCCTGACCGGTAGATGGGTGGAACGTATAGAGGGTTATTCGGCCGACATGAAAATCGACTCATTTCCGGTTGCCGCATTCATGCCGTCGCTCGGAATAAACAAGCTCGACGCAACTGTAACAGCCAAGGGGCAGGGACTGAATTTCTTTTCACCGTCGACCTCGCTCGATGCCATGGTTGACCTTCACCATATCGAGTATCTGGGTAATGTGCTGAGCAACATTAAGCTCGATGCCCGTCTTGCCGACGGCGACGGACACATCGAGATCAACAGCAACAATCCCGGTGCTGAACTTGAGGCTATGCTCAACGCTCGAATCGCGGGCGACACACTCAATTACGATCTTGATGCCGACCTGAGGAAGATTGACCTTAAGCAACTCAACCTCGTGCCTGACCGCAACGAAGGATCGCTCGTGCTTACATCGCGCGGTAGTTACGGTATCAAGTCAGGCGATATCGACGCTCGCGCCGGAATTACCAACCTTATATGGAATCTCCCCGACGTTGACATCACTACGCCCGAAATATCACTGGGACTGCTGTCGCAGGATTCGCTCCTTGAGGCCAAACTGAACAACGGTGACCTCAGTATGCTGCTTTATTCCCACGCTTCGCTTGACGATTTCCTTTCGCGCATCTCCGTGGCAGCCGATGTGGTGAACCGTCAGATCTCCCAGAAGCGATTTGAAGTAGATACAGTGTCGCAGGCACTCCCCGACATAGACATGCTCCTGACGATGGGACGCAACAATGTGGCCTCGCAGTTCCTTGAAAATACGTCAGAAATCACTTTCAAGAGCCTCACAGCCGGATTCCACAACGATTCGTTGCTCCGGTTCTCGGTGGCCGTGCAACGCTTCGCCACCTCGTCGATCAAACTCGACACCATTAATCTTGATGCCTACCAGCGAGACCGCTACCTTACCTACAATCTATTGATCAATAACCGCCCGGGCACGATGGACAATTTTGCCCGCGTCGCGCTGACCGGATTTGTGGCATCCAACCGCTTCTCGGCATTCCTGCGCCAGCAGAACATCAAGAAGGAAAACGGCTTTGTGATAGGTGTCAACACAGAGTTCAATGACAGCATGGTAACGGCGAAATTCGTGCCTTACAAGCCTACCATTTCCTATAAGAAGTGGACTCTTAACCGTGACAATTACCTCAGTTACAGTTTTCCTGATATGAGGTTGAGCGGCAACGTGATCCTTGAGAACGACAGCAGCTTCTTCAAGCTGTTCACTGAGAAACCTGCCGGAGCCGATTCCACGGCTTATGACGACCTCGTAATCCAGTTGCAGGATATACGTCTTCAGGACTGGCTTTCGATCAACCCGTTTGCACCTCCCGTAAAGGGTGATCTTTCGGCTGACCTGCGGCTTAACTGGAACCGGAAGGAGCTTACCGGTAAAGGTCTTGTGGGACTGAGTGACCTTTATTATGGCCGCGACCGAGTGGGTACTTTTGACCTTGACATAAGTCTGTCCAACAGTATCGACGGTAAAGTCCACGCCGACATTGCCTTACTCGTCGATTCAGTCAAGACCATAACGGCCCGCGGTGCTATCAACGACTCGGCGGCCGGCAGTCCGTTCCTGCTTGATTTCCGCATGATCCGCTTCCCGCTTCAGGTTGTGAATCCGTTCTTGCCCAAGGAAATGGCTCGTCTTGCCGGCACGCTCAACGGTAATATGGAGATCACGGGCGACCTGGCCAATCCGGTGTTCAACGGTTCGATCAACTTTGACTCCACTTCGTGCAAGGTAGGCATGTTGGGCACCACATTCAATTTCTCCCCAACGGTTATACCTGTCGACAGCAATGTGGTGAAGTTCAATGACTTCACCATCAAGGCGATAAATGATAACCCCTTGCGTGTCAACGGTGTCGTGGATGCAAGGCATCTCTCGGATGTCAACATCGACCTGTCGCTGGCGGCCAATGACATGCAGATCGTCAACTCGACGCGGCCACGCGGGGCCGACGTATACGGCAAGGCCTTCATTTCGGTCGACGCCACAGCCAAAGGTAACCTGAACTACCTTAATGTCAATGCCGACCTTAGTGTGCTCGCAGGCACGAATGTAACTTACGTGATGCCCGACGCAACGTCGGCGATCGCGTCGCGCAGCAGCGGTGATATGGTTAAGTTTGTCAACTTTGAAGATACGGCCCAGGTCCAGAAAGCTGACTCTATCGTGGCCACCGGTATGCTGATGAAACTCGCGGCCATGCTAAGGATTCAGGAAGGATCGGTGATAGGAGTTGACCTTTCAACCGACGGTAAGAACCGCGTGCAGCTTGAGCCGCAGGGCGACCTCGACTTCACCATGTCGCCTCTCAACGGCGAGAGACTTACCGGACGTCTTGCCGTCAACGGTGGATATGTCCGTTACAGTATGCCCCCTGTGCTCAGCGAGAAACTCTTTAATTTCCAGGAAGGTTCCTATGTGGCTTTTGGCGGCAATATGATGGATCCCACTATCAATGTCAAGGCCATCGACGTGGTTAAGGCCAATGTGACACAGGAGGGCCAGAACTCCCGCCTCGTGAACTTCGACGTGATCCTGAGTGCGACCGGTACGCTTGAAAGCCTCAACGTTGTCTTTGACATGTCGACTGACGATGACCTGACCGTGCAGAATGAGCTGCAGGGCATGACTGCCGAGCAACGCGCCAATGCCGCCATGAACATGCTCATCACCAACATTTATTCCGGCGAGGGCACCAAGGCTACCGGCAATATATCGGGCAATGCCCTTTACTCATTCCTCACTTCTAAACTTAACTCATGGGCTGCCAATAACATCAAGGGTGTCGACATCTCATTCGGCATAGACCAGTATGACAAGACAGTGGAAGGTAACACGTCCACTGCCACCAGTTACAGTTACAAGGTGTCGAAATCGCTGTTCAACGACCGCGTGAAGATCATAGTCGGCGGTAATTATTCCACCGATGCCAATGCTGACCAGAACCTGTCGCAAAACCTCATCAACGACATATCAATCGAGTACCTTCTCAACCGCACCGGATCGATGTATGTAAGAATATTCCGGCATACCGGTTATGAAAGTATACTCGAAGGTGAAGTGACTCAGACGGGAGTGGGTTTTGTGTTCAAGCGCCGCCTCAACTCCCTGCGCGACCTCTTCGGCCGGAAAAAGAAAATCGTCACCACTCCCATCGCCTCCACTGATTCTGACAAATGAAAAAGAAGACTTCATTATATATTCTTATCACCCTGGCGGCAGTAATACTGCTGTCAGCCTGTTCGACCACCCGCCGTATTCCCGATGGCGAGATACTTTATACGGGTCTCAAAGGGGTGAATTTCGTGGATTCCGTCTCTCATGTGCCTGCCGACCTTCAGAGTGAGATAAAAAGCGCAGTTTCGGTAAAGCCCAATAATCCGCTCTTCGGCTCGGCTTCGGTGCGCTCCCCGTTTCCGATAGGACTGTGGGTGTACAACAACTGGCCCAACCCGCCCTCGGGATTGAAGCACAAGATATATGAATGGCTCGCCAAGGAGCCGGTGCTCGTCAGTGACGTGCGACCCGAGGTGAGAGTTGAGATGATCAACCAGATTCTCGATAACAACGGATTCTTCCGCGGCTCGGCCTCCTATCAGTTGGCCCAGAAGAAGAACAAGAAGAAAGCCTCGATACTGTATACGGTCGATCCTGGACCTGCCTATAATTTCGATTCGATAATTCTGCTCCCGCCCGTCACGCCCCTCAACCGCATGATCGACTCCCTGGCGCGAAAGAACAAATACCTTCAGGTGGGTAACCGCTTCTCGACCGACTCGCTGAGCGCGGCCCGCACCCGCATAACCAACGACCTGCGTAACCGCGGGTATTACTATTTCCGTCCCGAGTATATCAATTATCTTGCCGATTCTATCATGAATCCCGGCTCGATAGCCCTGAAACTTGAACTTCCCGACAATGTCCCGGCATGGGCACTCGAAAAGTTCGAGACCGGCGACATCACCACTATTATTTACCGAAATCAGGGCGGGGGAGAACCCGACACCGTCCACACTGCCAAAGGTGACGTGATAAAGATGATGCCGATGCACCTGCGCGACAACCTCATTCCGTCGTGCATTACTTTCAGGCCCGGACGAGAATTTCGCGTCAACCAGATGGAGCGCACCCAGTCCAATCTCGCGCGTCTCGGTATCTTCAATTCTATCGATATGGAAGTGGTGCCCGATACTTCCGATCTCTCCCGTCGCCGCCTTAACGTGATCATGACCTGCACGCTCGACAAGCCTCTCGAAGCGTCGGTCGAAGCCAATGTCTCATCGAAGTCCAACAGTTATCTCGGTCCGGGTGTGACGTTGGGATTGACAAACCATAATATGTTCGGCGGCGGAGAGCAGTTTAACGTGTCACTTACAGGCTCCTACGAGTGGCAGACAGGACATAGCCGGTCGTCGGTGTTCAATTCCTATGAGGTGGGTGTGCAGTCGTCGCTCGCGTTTCCGCGCCTGCTTGCTCCCGCATTCATTCATCGACGCCGGCGCACCGTCAACTGGACTAAGATCGGCCTCGGGGCCGACCTGCTCAACCGCCCGCATTACTTCAAGATGGCGCAGTTTAACGCTTCGCTATCCTATGACTGGCAACCCTCCAAATACATCACCACCACCTACACCCCTCTGAAGATCACCTACACCAAGCTGATGACCACGACCCCCACGTTTGACTCCATCATGAATGCCAACCGTGCGATCGCGCTCAGTTTCCGTGACCAGTTCATCCCCCAGATGAGTTATAATTTCGTCTATGACCGGGCCATGAACCGCAACAATACTATCAATGTGTCTTTCTCACTGACCGAGGCCGGTAATATTTTCTGGGCTATCTATGAACTTTGCGGAGACCGGGATAAGGAAAAGACGCTGTTTCACACTCCGTTCTCTCAGTTTGTCAAGGGGCAGGCTCAAATAGTCTATGGCCGTCAGGTACATCCGAGTCACTGGATAGTTTCGCGTCTTGCCGTAGGAGCCGCCCACGCCTACGGTAATTCGTCGCAGGTGCCTTACAGCGAGCAGTTCTATGTGGGAGGTGCCAACTCTATCCGCGCATTTACGGTTCGATCCATCGGTCCCGGTTCCTATCGTGTGCCGCGCGATCAGGTCGACGGATATTTTGACCAGACCGGTACTTTCAAACTCGAAGCCAACGTTGAATACCGCTTCCCCATCCTTGGCCCGCTCCACGGGGCCGTGTTTCTTGACGCGGGCAACGTGTGGTTGCTTGAGAATGACCCGCAGCGCCCGGGCGGTACACTGCGCGGAAAGACTTTCTGGAACGATATTGCCACCGGTACGGGCGTGGGTCTGAGGTTTGACATCTCGATGCTCGTGATCCGCGGTGACCTCGGTATCGGCATCCATGCTCCCTACGACACCGGTAAGCGGGGATATTACAACATGACCTCTTTCGGACGGTCACTCGCTTTCCACCTCGCTATCGGATACCCTTTCTGAGACGTGCCGGCGGGAATCCGAGACGCTCACGGTACTTTGCCACCGTGCGCCGCGCTATGTCGATACCCCGCTCCGAGAGTCTTGCCTTTATGGCGTCGTCGCTCAGCGGTGCCGAGCTGTCCTCATCCTCAATTATTTCCTTCATTGCTGCAAGGACAGCCGGTGTGGAATGTCCTTCGCCGGCAGCATCCCCGTTTTGTATGCCTTCGTTGAATAGTGATTTCAGGGGAAATACACCCGAAGGTGTGGCCACATATTTGCCTGCAGTAGCGCGGGAAATTACCGATATGTCATATCCCGTTGCCGCCGCTATATCTTTAAGCACCATCGGCTTAAGGTCACTCTCGTCGCCGGTGATGAAAAATGTGGGCTGAAGATTGACTATCGCCGTCATAACCCGCATCAGTGTCTCGTTGCGAAGCCGCAGCATGTCGATGAAATCAGAGGCCGACTCGCGTCGACGCGCCACGAAGGTCCCCGCTGATTTGTCGGCTGGGTCAATCCTGAAGCTATTCTCAATCGTAAGTTCCGGCAGGGTATTGGGTAAGGTGATTGTGAAGCGGCCCGGATCGTCATCATCGGCAGGCTCTACCATGAAGTCGGGTATAATGTGGGCGGAGCGGTCTGTCGCCGGGTCTTCGCCTATATCACCTCCGGGCTTGGGGTTGAGTGACTTTATGAGCTCTACGGCTTGTGAAAGAGCTTCGGAACTCACGCCAAGCGCCGATTCGAGACGGTGGAAATGACGGAGCGAAAAAAGATCGAAGTAGTGGGCTATGATTTCCCGGGCGGTATCCACTGAGGGAGTATCGTCGGGCAACCGCCGCAGCTGGATGAGCAGGCAATCGCGCAGGTCGGAAGCACCCACACCGGCAGGGTCAAGTGACTTAACGGCTGTAAGTGCAGCCTGCCACGTCTCAAAAGGAATTTCTATACCTGTGGAAAATGCAACGTCGTCGGCAATGTTGCGGAGCGGGCGTGAAAGATAGCCGTTATTGTCGAGATTTCCTATGATGTACTCCGCGGCTGCCGCTACTTCGGGCTTAAGGTGCAGTTCGTTGATCTGCCCCGTAAGATATTCCATCAGTGTCATTGCCGACTGGGTTGTGGCTTCGGCATAGTCGAAAGCTGCGTGATGGCCAGTAGCTCCGGGTCGGGAGTGGGGTATCTCGTCATCGTCACTGTAATCGGCAAGCTGAAGCTGCTCGGGAGTTTCCCCGTAGTCGTCAGCCGTCAGTAGGTCCGGCTCGTTATCGACAGTTGACAGGGCCGGATTTTCCTCAAGTTCATGCCTGACTTCCTCCTCTACCTCAGGCTGACTCATTTCGAGCAGATGCACGAATTTCATCTGCAGCGGCGACAGTCTCTGGTGAAGCCGTTGCGTCAGTGTCTGAGTCAGGGAAGTCTTCGGTGCCATGGGTCAGATTTCTATAAGGGAATCGTAGGGAAAATCCTTTATGGCTCTGGTTCCTATCACGTTGTCCCATTCCATTGGGGAAATACCGTTGCCGGGACGCTTCACGGTGATGTTTTCTTCGGTAAGTATTTCTCCGGCCTTGATAGGGCGGGCTGCCACGATACTTTTCCGGGCAACTGCGATGTTGGGCCGCTCAACCTCGGCAACAATCTTGATGCCGGTACCCAAGGCGCGCTCTACGTTGCGGATCGACGTTATCATCCGAGCAAGCTCGTCGGGTGTAAGCGATGCCCGGTGATCGGGTCCGGGGAGGTTCCGGTCAAGGGTGAAGTGCTTCTCAATGACTTTCGCGCCCATAGCAGCCGCTGCCACGGGGATTTCAATGCCGAGAGTGTGGTCGCTGTAACCTACTGCCGCACACCCTAATGATGCGAGAGCGTTCATGGCGCGAAGGTTCACGTCAGTCATGGGAGTGGGATATTGGGTTGTGCAGTGAAGCAGTATAATGTCAGCTCGGGGAATTCCGCCCTTTTCAAGGATTTTCACAGCCTCCTCCACTTCGGCGAGTTCGGCCATGCCGGTCGACATGATCACTTTCCCGCCCTTCGATGCAATCTTGCGCAGATAGGGAAGATTGGTGATTTCCCCCGAGGGGATTTTCCAGTAATCCTGCCCGATTTCGGCCAGAGTGTCAATACTGACGAGGTCAAACGGGGTACTCATGAAGCCGATACCCTCGCTGTGACACAGCTCGGCCAACTCCTTATAGGCCGAGAGCGGAAGGTGGATGGCCCGGCACATGTCGAGCTGGCTTTGGTCGTTTCCGGTGGTTTCTTTCTGATACTCGGCCTTAGGGGCGAGGGATGAAATGACGAGCTCGGGCACGGCAGTCTGGAATTTCACGTAGTCGGCTCCAGCTTTGCGTGCCTCCACGACCATCTGTCGGGCACGTTCAAGCGACGCATTGTGATTCACGCCGGCTTCGGCGATTATTATGATGTGGTCAGATTTTTGTTCCATCGGGTAAAAAAGATATTTCTTCGAGATAGCGTGTAGTCATTACTCCAGGCGTGGCATGAAGTGGGTGCATGGGCAACTTGAAAAATTCATCCACGATCAGTTGCGGAATATTAGCTCCGGCCTTTACCGAGGCCACCACACCTCCCCCCAAGCGGGGATTTATTTCCATTATTGCAAGGCGACCCGAGTCGCGTGACCTGAGCATCTGTATAGTCACGGCTCCGCGCAGGTTCAGGCTCCGGATCGTGCGCCCGGCGAGCGACTCTGCTTCAGGGTCATCGAGAGTAACCGTCCTCACGGCCTCACCGCCTGCAGTCTCAAGCCGCTCCCTGGGAGAGACGGCAAGGATCTCGCCATTCATAGATATATAGCAGTCTACGGTAATTTCCGAGGCGTTTTCGTAATATTCCTGAACAAGGTAATCCGACGTGTCGACAGCATCAAGTTCCGATGATTCATGAATGATCCTGATGCCTTTGGAAGCAGAGCCCCAACGGGGTTTCGCTATAAGTGGAAAGACCGGTGCTTGTCCTTTGCGCCAGGTAGCAGGGACAGGAAGACCGGCTTCTTCAAATGCCCGGGCCGACGCTATTTTGTCGAATAGCATCAAGGCAGTTCCGGCATTGACTACCGGACATTTCACATCTCGACGGATGGCCGTAAACCGTGCTGCAGGGGCGATGGCTCCGTCGACAAACGGCAATATCATGTTGATGCCGTAAAGATCGACCGTTTCGGCGAGATGGTCTTCAAGCGCGGGGTCACTCCACTTCTTCCCGGTAATGATCGTGCCTATGGCAGCGAGCGGAACACGCGGATCGAGTTCATAACCGAATATCCGTACCGACAGTCCGCGTTTTTCAGCTGCCTCGATCAGTTTACGGCCTACCGAAACTCTCTTGGCACCGCCGAGAAAAAGAATATTCAGGACACGGCTCATCGGTTGTAGATTTCGGGTTTGTACTTTGCCAGATTCTCAGGCTTGGTGAACCATTCGGCGGTCATGCGCAACCCTTGTTCAAGCGACACTTCGGGTCGCCACGTGGTCAGCGAAGTGATTAACGAATTGTCGCCGCACAAGCGGAAAACTTCACTCCCCGCAGGGCGCAGACGGGCGGGATCGGTCACGAATTTCACATCGCGTCCCATCACCCGGGCGATTGTCTCAAGTGTCTCACGCATGGTCACTTCAGTGCCGGTGGCGATGTTTATCTCGCGTCCCTCTATACCTTCGGCTTCGGCCAGGGCAATGAATCCGCGCGCCGTGTCGGCCACGAAGTTGAAGTCACGGGTGGGAGAGAGGTCTCCTACTTTTATCACGTCCATTCCCGAGGCTATCTGCGAGATGATCGTGGGAATGATGGCCCGGGCACTCTGCCGGGGTCCGTAAGTATTGAATGGGCGCGCCACTACCACCGGCAATTCAAAGGCATTGTGGAAGCTGAGGGCGATTGCGTCGGCACCGATCTTTGTGGCCGAGTAGGGCGACTGTGGCTGCTTGGGATGCTTCTCGTCGATAGGTACATATTGAGCCGTTCCGTAGACCTCGCTTGTCGATGTCACGATCAGGCGGCGGCAGCCGGCATCGCGTGTGGCCTGGCAGATGTTGAGGGTGCCCTTGACATTGGTGTCCACATAACTGTCGGGCGCAGTGTAACTGTAAGGAATGGCTATGAGGGCGGCAAGGTGAAACACAGTGTCGCACCCCTTCACTATCTCCCGGCAGAGGTTGGGATCGCGCACGTCGCCTGTCACTACTTCCAGTCCCGGTGACGAGATGCCTTCGAGCCAGCCCCAGTTGTTGAATGAGTTGTACTGGCTGAGAGCCCTTACTTCGAGACCATGGCCGAGAAGGTGTTCCACAAGGTGGGAGCCGATGAATCCGTCGGCACCCGTTACGAGAACTTTTCCTTTAAGTGTCTGTGTCATTTTGTCTTGGATAAGTAATATCTGATGCTGTTTCCGCTCTGGTCGGTATAGACGGTTTCGAGGTGTGATGAAGTCAACCTCACAACATCCATCACCGTTACTCCCGACGGGTCAAGAAGCAGGGCCGGCGGAGCGATGTAGTTGGTGAAGTTGCCGTCGTCGGTCCAGTTGAAGTGCCATGTCATCCTGTCGCCTTCGAGAGTCCATGTGCCGAATGCGCGGTCATAATCAAGATGAGGCTTGACGGTCTGTATATACATCACGTTGCTCTGAAAGGCAAACGCGTATAATTCCACTCCCGTGCCGTTATAAAGATTCTCGGGGACGTCGTTGACCGTGACTTCGTCGAGACGCCAGAAACCGAATAGCGGACCGATGTCGCCATTGTTGCTGGTACAGGAAAGGATCGGGAGGAGAAGAAGCGTTATCAGAAATAAGTGCAACTTATGTTTCATAGACGGAGTTATTTGAATATGACATTGCCGTCGTAGCGTATCGTCATCATGATTCCGGCGGCATTGCACGGCAGATTTCCGCGGTCTATTTCAGCCTGCGCGGTAAGTGACAGGCCCTTGATGCGTTCTATGCGCCATGACGCCTCGGCCATTACCGAAGTGAGGTGGCGGGCATGTGGAAGGGTCAGCTTAGCGTTGCCCCATGCTTTCCGGTAGCCGATCTTCACCCGGTAGTCGAGCCATGGAGTGACAGAGCCCTTGACGGCAGCGTGGAACCCGCGCAGACGGTTGGTGACAATCTGGGCATAACCGTCGGTATTATAGAGTGTTCCGGCTACTGCCGGCGTACCTATCGTAAAACCGTAGTTGGTGTATGGGCCGTAGGATGTATTGTTATAGTAATCGTCGGCACCGGTAGCTTCGCCGGGGAGTGTGGTGCCGGGATAATCGGCGGGAGCGAAGTGGATGGGACCGCTGAGATTGGTCAGATCAATGTATTCGATCACAGCCCCGGAGAGGATCGACCGCTTTCCTGAATTGTATTCGAGTCCCCACAGGCCGTCCCAGCCGTTGAGCTTCCCTATACCTGAACCGTCCTCCCAGGGCCAGGAGAAATAAGCCTTGGCGGTAGAATTGTTCCTGAATCTGTATCGAGCCTGAAAGTCCCATGCGCCGAGATGGTTACCGGCATAATAACCGTCGGTACCGTCTTCGTTGGGTATCAGGATGGAAAGAAAATCCTTGAATCGCAAGGGCCGCTTCTCGCTTAGGTAGTTGATACCGTCCTCATACCAGGCCACATATCCTCCAAATTCAGCTGCCGATTGCATACCGAGAGTGACTGTCAGCGGTTTCTGAGGAGCGATACGGAAATATAGTCTTTTGTAGTGATAATATTCACCGGTGGAGAGATGGGAATTCCAGCGGTTGAACTGCGACTTCATCCAGCCGTTGTCAGTGTACTTGCCATAACTGATCTCGCCCTGAATCTGCAGCCATCCGCGAGTGAAGGGAACATCCTGAAAGTCGATGAAGCCTACCCTTACCTGAGGTATTCCGCGCGCATTGCCGCTCTCCACCAGGTCGCCGCTCGTCAGCGACTGGTCGAGCAAGGCACTTGAGGCGTCCTTTATTCCGGCACGCAGGAACAGGCTGCGGTACTTCACCTCGCCGTAAATCTGCTGCAGACGGAACGATGATTGATTCACCTTATGTGTCCCCCATCTGTCTTCATCGGCGTAATAGCGGTCATATCTTATCGCGGAACCGTGTCCGGCCATCAGTTCCACACCGTAGCCGTAGCTGAACCGCTTCCCGTAATCCAAGTCTTTCCATGCTCCGGCATCGATCCATGCGTTATATTGACCGGAATAGCGCCCTGAGCGGAGCGATGATATATAGTAAGGACTGAACTCTCCGCTTCCGCCGCCGAGAGCAAGCGAAACCTGATAATTAACCGGCTCTTCGGCCAAGAGGACCGACGAAGCTGCCATGACGAGCGAGAGAGTGGAAAAAAATCTGAAAATTCGCATAGAATGGATTTTTATGCCCCAAAGTTACGAATTATTCTTGACGATAGGAACTTTTTTTCTTATCTTTGCCACATTAACAGTATTAACAACTACCGCAACGACTATAAGTGATGACAAAATGCAACCTTTTGCTCGGTGCTCTTGCGCTGGTAATGTCGGCCGGTCCCTTGTCGGCCCAGACCTCATTCGACGAAATCAAAGCTGATCGTAACAAGGCCGGAGGCATCTATTATGCCTATCCAGTGGGCGAATCAGGCATTGAAGTGACCGAGGCTCCGGCAGGATTCAACCCTTTCTATATTTCCCACTACGGCAGGCACGGGTCCCGCTACCTGATCAGCGATAATGATTACAAGCGGTTGCGCGACCTGATGAATGATGCACGTAGCGCCGGGGCTCTGACTCCGCTCGGCGTGAGCGTGGCCGACCGCCTCGACAGCATCTGGATAGAGGCAGAAGGCCGCGGTGGTGAACTCACTCCGCTCGGTCACCGCCAGCACAGGGGGATAGGCCGGAGGATGATTACAAATTATCCCACCGTGTTTCCCGACACCGCCGATGTTTTTGCCCGCTCGACCGTAGTGATGAGGTGTGCACATTCGATGAACTCATTCTGCGAGGGCCTGAAGGAAGTTAATCCGCGACTGAATATTCCCAGAGAGTCATCTGACCGCCACATGAATTATCTTAACTATCATTCGCCTCACTCCAATCATTTCACTCGCCATCATGGCCCCACGACCGAGACGACAAGGAAATTTGAGGAGGCGCAGACTCATCCTGACCGTGTGGTGTCGGCCATTTTCTCTGACCCCGAATATGTCTACAACAACGTGAATCCCCACAACTTTATGTGGGACGTGTACTGGGTTACCGTCGACATGCAGAACATGGAGTCGCCCGTGAGATTTAACGATGTGCTGACCGACGAGGAACTTTTTGACCTCTGGCAGGCCTTCAACTATCGCTTTTACACCACTAACTGCAATCACCCTATGGCCAACGGAATGTTGACCGACAATGCTAAACCCCTGCTGAGAAACATAATCAGTTGTGCCGATCAGGCAGTGGCCTCGGGCAGAGCCGGAGCCGACTTGCGTTTCGGTCATGACGGAAACCTCATCCCGCTTGTAGCGTTGATGAACATTGAGGGTTGCAACGCTTCAGTAGGCAGCGCGCCCGATCTATTCAAGTCTTATGCCGATTTCAAGATTTCTCCGATGGGAGGAAATCTTCAGATGGTTTTCTTTAAGGACGATAAGGGCGAAGTAATCGTCAAGTTCATGCTCAACGAGAGGGAAGTCGCTATTCCTGTCGCCACTGACATGGCTCCTTTCTACCGCTGGACCGACGTGCGTGATTACTATCAGTCAATCCTTGACCGACCCGATTATATTCCCGCCGATTTCACGGCATCACGATAAATGACAAAGTTCATCAAGACACTGAAACCCGGTGCGGTGCTTCACGGAGCGAAGTATATCTACACCATCGAGGAACCCGAGCAGCAGGATGGCTTCGGCATAACCTACCGTGCGACGGGTGTCCCCGTCAGCGCGCCGTCAGGCTCAAGAGGTGGCGGTAAGACCAAGCCGTTGAAATTCGTGGTCCGTGAGCATTTCATGTTCCACTGCAGCGACCGTGGCGAGGATGATAAGGAACTGGCCATCGACGAGTTTTCCGAGTCGACTGTCAACGATTTTCAGGAAGTGTTCAAGTCCATGATGGGCAAACTGAAAAGTGCCATATCGGGGGTCAATGAGTTCCTGAAGGTTGAGGAGGATTTTGAGACCAACGGAACCTATTATTACACTACCGAATATCTCGAAGGTCCCACGCTCCGGCAGTATATCGCCACCCACGGTAAGCTGAAACTGGCCGAGGCCAAGAGACTGATCGAACCGATTTTCGCTGCGGTGCGCAGGTTTCACACCCACCATATCCTTCACACATGCATCTCACCCGATTCAATAATAATCGAGCGGCAGCCTGACGGCTCGTTGCGGCCTGTACTGACTCAGCTCTATTCCTGCAAGATTTTCTCGCGACAGGATGATGGCAAGCTCCAGCTTCCGCCACTGTCGTGTCCCGACAGTTACGCACCTCGTGAGCAGTATGGCGAATTTGACAAATTCATTCCTCAGACCAATGTCTACTCTCTCGCCGCCCTGCTGCTGTTCTCGCTCACAGGTGAAGATCCACCATCGGCCGAAGATATGGACGAGGAGACCATCAAGGAAATTATCCAGAATCTTCATGAGGAGGTTCCGCTTTCATTCCGCGCGGCCCTTTCCAAGGCACTTAACCCCGACTGGCACGAAAGATTTGAAGGTGTTACGGCCTTCAACAATGCCCTCCTTTCGTCGATATACAACGAGCAGGACCGTATCCGCGACGAGCGACGAAATTCACCCGAGACTCGCAGGCGACGCATGTGGCAGACGTGGATTATCGCTACGGTGCTTGTAGCTATGATCGCAGCCTTGATATTTTTTATCATGAGGGTGATATGAAATTTAAAGCCGCTTGCTGAACTTTTACCCTACCGGCGACGTTAACAATATAAACAATTAAGATTAATCAACAATTAAAATCGAAATAAGATATGAAAGCTTTAAACATTGTATTGGCAGTTTTGGGCGGTGCAGTAGCAGGTGCCGCAGTAGGTCTCCTTATGGCTCCTGAAAAGGGCGAGCGCACCCGTAAGAACATCGTGAAGTTCCTCGAAGAAAAGGGTATCAAACTCCAGAAGAGCAAGATTGAAGAACTTGCCGATGAGATTGCCGACGAACTCAAAGGCTGATTGTTTCATCATCCTTATTCCTTCATAAACAATAACAAGCAAAACTATTGAATCATGAATCTTAGTGTACTTTATGCCTTTATAGGCGGTGCCATAGCCGGCGCCGGAGCTGCACTTCTCTTCGCCCCCGAAAAAGGTGAGGACCTGCGCGCACGTATCAAGGATCTCCTCCGCAAGAAAGGTATCCTTTGCTCCGACAATGAAATCGACGCCCTTGTTGAACAGCTGACAACTGAAATCGACGACTGATCGGCTGCTGACCGCTCGTCACAGTTCACCTTATATGTGTGCTTCGCGCGACCCGGGCTTCATTCCGGGGCGCGCGCGGCTATAATAATTGATAAGTATGGCTGAAAAGGAAAACCAGTTTCGCACCCTGTGGATGGAGGTCAAGAATTTTTTCACGCTCAATGTGGACTATGCCAAGTTCACGATGGCTGAAAAGCTGACCGTGCTTCTGACGGCTGCATCGGTATGCGCCATTGCTTTCGTGCTCTTGGCCATTATGATGTTTTTCGTCTCGATGGCTTTAGTAAGATGGATAGCCCAGGCTACCGGTATGGTAGGTGCGTATTTTATCATGACAGGGGCCTACGCAGTGCTTTTCGGATTGTTCTTCGCTCTCCGCAAGCCGCTGATTGTCAACCCTATTTCCCGTTTTATAACTAAACTATTCTTCAAGTGATGGACACGATGCCCCAACTTCCTCCCCACGATGCTGAAAAGTGGGAGGGTTATACCTTGGACGAACTCCGCTACATGCGCGCCTACACGGCGGCCCGCCTTGAGATAGCCCGCGAGAGGCTGACTCACAATGCCTCCGGTATCACTGATGTCGTAAAGGCTCCGATGGGTGGAGGGCAGAACATTTTCACCCGTATCTTAGGTGCGCTGAGTTATATTGATGTCGCCGTGCTCACTTTCAAGATAGGCAAGAGTGCCTACAGGATTTTCCGCAGCCTGCGAGGCAAGTGATGCGGTATCTGTTTTGATCATTACATTTGTGCTTATATGAACGATTATATCGAGCTCCGGTTTGAAGTGACCCCCTGCAGCGAGACTGCGACCGACGTACTCGCGGCAATGCTTGCCGATGCCGGATGCGAATCTTTTGTCCCCGATGAGCGAGGACTGACTGCCTACGTCCGCAGCTCGGATTATTCTCGCGAGGCTGTCGACAATGCCGTGGCTGCTTACCCGCTCGACGAGAAAATCACCCTCGTCGATGCCGTGACCGTAGAGGGTCGCGACTGGAATGAGGAATGGGAGAAAAACTATTTCCAGCCTATCGTGATTGGCGACCGTTGCGTGATTCACAGCACTTTCCATCGCGATATTCCGCGATGTGAATTTGATATAGTCATCGATCCCAAGATGGCTTTCGGCACCGGTCACCATGCCACAACCTCCCTCATCATCCGCCGCCTGCTTGAGGATGTCAGGCCGGGCATGGAGGTGATAGACATGGGTACGGGCACAGGTATCCTCGCTATTCTCGCCTCGATGAAGGGAGCCGGCCATGTATCGGCTATCGAGATTGACGAGTGGGCCTATAAGAACGCGTGCGAGAACATGCCGCTCAACCATGTCAACAACGTGACGGTGATATGCGGCGACGCATCGGCTCTTTCCGGCTGCAGTCCCGCCGGCCTTTTTATCGCCAACATCAACCGCAACATCATCACTGCCGACCTTCCCCGTTACGTCAAGGCTCTCAAGCCGGGTGCCGTGATGTTGCTGAGCGGATTTTATGAAAAGGATATTCCTGCCGTGATGGAAGTTGCCGGTCCGCTGGGGCTCTCCTATGTTTCCCATGAAGTTGAGCAAGGTGACTGGACCTGCGTAAAACTGATATATGATCCGTCATGAAACGGTGGATGAAATTCCTTCTCCCAGCAGTGCTCGGGTTACTTTCAGTGCCCGAGTCAGGTGCGCTGGAAAAGACCGGACGCAAAGGCCACTTCGCCTGGGGTGCTGAAATCGGTCCGTCGATCGACGTGTGTGGCGACGACATGTCGACAATCGATATAGGCGGATTTATCGGATGGCGCAATGATTTCATAGATTTTGCCGGGGTAGGAGCGGGCATTAATATGCTCATGTCTCACTCGGGCCGTTTCTTTCCGGTCTATGCCGGCTTCCGCAGCAGTTTTTCCCGCAGTCAGAAACTTGTGTTTTTCGACGCCCGGATAGGATGCACATTCGCCACCGATGCCGGAAGTCCTTCGCAACAAGTGTTTTATGTCGCCCCCGGTATAGGATTCAACCTTGCATCGGGAAAGACCTACACGAGCTATCTGCTTGTCAATTACTCCTACTGCAGCCTTAAATTCCCTTCGTTCAGGCAGGGTAACGAGGTCAAGGGCGTGAACCGCATAGGAATGACGATAGGCATAACGTTTTAGCAAAATATCTGAATTACAAAATGAAATTTATGAAACTGAAAATTACCACTCTTTCAGCCATGATGGCACTCGCCTTCGGGGCTTGTGCATCGACAGCTTCACCCGACTATAACGTGACCTATCCCGCGGGCGATGATTTCGAGGACACTATGGCCTATATTCTCAACTATGATTCCGGAGCCAAGGTAGACTCGGTGATAGTGACCGGTGGCGTGGCATCTTTCAAGGGCAACGTGGATGCCCCTATCCTTGCCAGGCTGATAGTCGACGGCAACCGAGGCCCGGTGTTCATCCTCGAAAAAGGTGATATAACCATTGATTCAAAGGGCGACGCGACAGGCACGCCACTGAACGAAAAGATGAATTCTTACGGCGACCGTCTCAACGCCATCATGGCCGAGGCCAACGCGCTTCCCGAGGATTCTTCGTCGATAGCTCGCATGGCTCAGCTTGAAAAGGAGTATTATGCCATTCCCGCGCTTGCAATGGCTGAGAACAGCAATAATCCTATTGGCCTTTATTTCTTCCTTCAGCAGGCCTACGAGATGAATCTTGCCGAACTTGATGCAGCAGTCGCCGCCAATCCCATGCTGGCTTCTTCAAAGCGGGTTGAAGCACTCCGTACAGCCCTTCTTGCCGAAGCCGAGACCTCGGAGGGAAAGATGTTTAAAGATTTCGCCGTGACCTACGACGGAAAGACCGAGCGGCTGAGCGACTATGTGGGCAAAGGCAAATATGTGCTCGTGGATTTCTGGGCGAGCTGGTGCGGACCCTGCATGAGGGAGATCGCCACCTTGAAGAAGATACGCGAGGAGTTTGGCCCGCGCGGTCTTGAAATACTCGGTGTGGCTGTGTGGGACGAGCCTCAGAACACCCTCCGGGCCATTGAACAGCAGCAGATTCCATGGCACAGCATGATCGATGCTCAGACTGTCCCCACTGATCTCTACGGCATTTCGGGTATACCGTGCATAATCCTTTTCGGTCCCGACGGAAAGATCCTTTCGCGAGGCCTGCAGGGTCAGAACCTCATCAACGCCGTGGCAGCCGCCATGGCTCAGGCCGAACCTGCCGCTGAGGCTGACTAAAGTTTCATCCCTATCCCGAAGAGGGCATAGTCATAGATCACCGGGTCGTCGGGGCGGAAACGCCGCAGATGCCCGGTGATTTCCATTACAGCCTTGCGGTCAGGAGTAGAGCGGGTGAGAAGACCGAGCTCGCGGGCTGTATCAGCCACATGGACATCAAGGGGAATGAAGAGTTGGGACGGATTCAGCACATCGCGCCACACGCCCATGTCGACGATACCATCGTCCCTGACGAGCCACCTCAGGGCCATGTTGACACGTTTAAGTGCCGATGTCGACAGATTGAGCGGCAGGCAACGGGAGTCGCCATTTCCATCATTGGCCGCGGCAAGCATCTTGTTTATTTCCTCTACCAGATGCCATGCAGGAAATTCACTGTCGGCAATACGGTGGTGACGGGCAAAGTCGGCAAGCGTGCCATACCGGCTGTAAATCTCACGTAGTCCGCGCAGGAAATGCTTGAGGTTGCGGTTGAAAAACGTGCGGTGGATGTTGGAGTCATCATCGAGCTGCTCAAATTCACCGTCGGCCATGAAATCGTGCGGCCTGTTGTCCATCAGGTCGAGAAGACGGTTGCAGTCGCGGCATATCATCTTGCGGTTGCCCCACGCTATGGCCGATGTAAGGAGTGAGGTGATCTCGATGTCGGGCAGCGACGTGAACCGGCGCGGAAACTGAACCGGATCGTCGGCTATGAAGGCAGGGGAATTGATGCGTGCCGCTTCAGTGTCAAGCAGTTCACGCAGATCGTTTTCAGTCATGTCAATCAGTTATAAGTAACCCTCCGCATTCCCTTGAAGGGATAGCGGAGGGATAGTTGAATTCAGTGGAATCAGCGGCCCGAGCCGATGATACGCTCGCGGATACCGGTGTTGAAATCCTTTAGATCGTTGAGCTGGTCAAGGGTCAGGTGCATACGGTAACGCCAGTAGTGGCGGGGATTGGCGGGGATGTTGATGAGTTCCTCGCGGGGATCGTGGCGGCGTATCACTCCGTCGATAGAGAGCCAGTCCTGAAGCGGGAGGATGCAGAGCATCGATGGCGATTCGAGATGCAGGCGGATGATGCGGTCGCAGATCCAGGGCTCGGCATAGAGGGGTGCCTCGCCGGGTTCGTGGAGGACTTCGTTGTAGAACCGCTGGGTAGTGGCGCGGTCAGCTTCCCACCAGCGTCTGATACCGTCCATGTCGTGGGTCGACGTGGTGCATACCGAGTAATAGGGATAGTTCCATGTCACTCCGAAGGGAGTAGTGGGATCCTTGGGCATACGCTGGATTTCGAGCGCGAGGATTTCAAGCGCGTCGATCACGGCAGGTACACAGGCGGGTATCATACCGAGGTCCTCGGCACACACGAGCATGTCAGTAGCATCGATAAGCGCGGGGAGCTTCCACATAGCCTTGCCATACCAGAAGTCGTTGTGACGGCGATAGTAGAAATCGTTGTAGAGACGGTCAAAGCACCAGCGCTCATAGTCGTTGAGGGCGCGGTAGGTATAGGTCATCTGCGCAGCGATGCGCGGGTGGTATTTGCCTTTTTCGTAGGGATCCTCGATGAAGAGCACCTGATCGATAAGTCCGAGAAGGGCATCGCACAGGCGAGTGTTCTTCTCGTCCTTCTCCTGACCGGCGAAGTATTCGGCAACCTTGCGCTGGGTATTGAATTCCTCCTTGAGGCGGTAGCGTCCGTAACCGGCATCGACAAGGAACCGCTCGCGGGCCTCGGCGGTATATTCGCCGAAGAAATCGCCCAGGAACCAGTCCATGATGTAGGGAGTGGTCTGGAGATCGACATCGATCCAGAAGTCATAGTTATACCTGAGCTCGTCGGGGGCGAAGGGGAGGGCGGGGTTGAAGATACCGAGGAGACCGTGGATTGCATCCATCGGGATCTGCCAGATGCGGAAGAAACCCAGGACATGGTCGATACGGTAGGCATCGAAGTACTCGGCCATCTTGCGGAAGCGGGCTTTCCACCAGCTGAAACCGTCGCGCGACATTTCTTCCCAGTTGTAGGTGGGGAATCCCCAGTTCTGGCCAAGGATAGAGAAATCATCGGGCGGAGCGCCGGCCTGGCAGTCGAGGTTGAACAGGCGCGGATTGATCCATGCGTCGACACTTGTGCGGGAGATACCGATGGGTATGTCACCTTTGAGGGCAACCCCGTGGTGGCGGGCATACTCATGGACCTCACGCATCTGGCGGTCGAGATGATATTGCTGATAAAGGACGAAATTGAAATCATCGGTGTGCTCGGCCTTCACGCGGTCGGCCTTTTCGGGAGTATATTCAGCATACTCGCCCCATTTCGACATTTCAGCCGTGTGGTTAAGGTCACGAAGCACGCAGAAAGCGGCGTAGGGAGTGAGCCAGGAGGCGTTCTTCTCAACAAATTTCTTGAAGTCGTCGCTCTCCATGGTTTCTTTACCGTGAATGGCAAAGAGTTCGCGGGCATACTCGTTTTTGGCATTGTTGACCCGCTCGTAATCAACCTGGGTAAGATCGTTGAGCTCGTTGCGCAGGTTGTGGTAGTAATGTTCGCGCTCGGGATTGTCGAGTGAACCCATTGCTTCGAGACGCAGGTACATGGGATGAAGCGCGAAAGTGGAGTTGGCGTTGTAGGGGTAGGAGTCGGTCCATGTGCCGGTCATCGTAGTGTCGTTGATGGGCAGGAGCTGGATGAAGGTCTGGCCGGTTGCGGCGGCCCAGTCAACCATTTTCTTCAGGTCGAAGAAGTCACCCACACCGAAGTCTTCTCCGCTGCGGAGCGAGAATACCGGGATTGCCACGCCGGCTCCACGCCAGGGAGCCAGAGGATTGACAAGCCGCCAACCTGAGTCGACCACAGCCATGGAACCGGATGCCGGATTGAGGTCCATCTCGCGGTTATCGCGTCCTTCCCATGCCACGATCTCGCCCGAGTGGCGGTTGATGAGCAGGAACTTATACTCGACATGTCCGGTCATCTTTTCAAGGGGGAGGTTGACTTTCCATGTGGGGAAGTCGGCATCGCTCATCATCACTACTTTTTCGGTGTCCCAGCGGCCGAGGGCATCGCAGCTGCCGCTGACGGCTACGGCCTGATCGGGGTGCACCATGGGAGCGTCGACACAGAGTGTCAACATTCCGGTGGTAGCGAGGACGGGAGCCTGCCTGTTCTCGCGACGCATGATGCTCTCCACTATCGCGGTGGAGTAGAACGGCTTGTCCCAGGGCTGATCCTGCCACTGGTCAAGGATCAAGGCGCGGTGTACCGAGCCGTTGTGGGTGAATACGTGAGGCTTGCCCCACTCGCGGCGCACGGAACCGTTCTCGTGACGCACGATGTATTGATATTCAAAAGTCTTGACGGTGTCGGGAATATCGACTTCTGCTTTCCACGACTGATCGCCGGTAAGGGTCATCGGGATAGCGAGGGCCTCGTCGCCTCCGCCGAGCACGTCGGGACTGCCCGTGAGGTAGAGCGATTCGCCCCAGTTGGTGCGGTAATCTACATTAAATGAAAGTTTCATAAGTATGATATTGATATGATTATCGGTAAGAAAGGCTCGGGCGAGGGATTTACCGCCCGCGCCCGAGCCTATTAATTTAACGCAAATATAAGCGTTTGGTTTGTGATTACAAAATAATTTTTCCGGTTTTTGTTCCCTGACGGTAGATATAGACACCGCGGGGCAGATTTACGTCGGAAACCGAGGGTGCGGTAGTAATTTTCACGCCCGAGGTGTTGAAGATCTCAACCGGTCCGCAGTCAATGTCGGCGGCGACGTTTTCGATTCCGGAGTGTTCAACCTTGGGGCCGGCTTCGAGCTTGATGAAATCCCACATCACTCCGCCGTTTCTGCTTATGCCGGTCATGTTGAAAGCCACGGTGTTCTCACCTTTGTGCAGCTTTGAGGCGGGGAAAGTAAGTGTCCTGAGCGAGTGGCGTCCTGCCTGAGTAGCGCTGCGGTAGATCGCGCCGTCGTTGTAGGAATAATACCATGAAACGAGACGCTCATTGTTGACCATGACGTTGACGGTAGGGCTGTTGGTGGAGCAGGCGGCTGAGGCTGTAAGGTGCACGTCGCCTTCATATTCCTCGTCGAGATTGAATTTCACAGTCCACGTTCCGTTCTTGCACTGGGCGTAATACCAGTCGGTAGCAGGGTCGCTCTGGCCGGGGACGAAAGTGAGGTTTGCGGGGACATCGCTCCACAGGCCGTAGGCGCGGGGATGATTGGAAAGCGAGTAGCCGTCGGAGAGGCGGTCGCTGACTCCGATACTCCACAGCAGGTGCTCGTAGGTCTCGGGAGTGAAATCTATCGTGCCGAGTTCGGTAGCCTCGGAATCAACCTCGATTCCATCCTTTTCAAATTCCTCGGCGATAGTGCCGTCGAGAGCATATACACGGAGGGAGTACTCACCCTTGCGCACGTTGGGAATCGAGAAATTACCTTCATCGTCGGTTTCACCCCAGTATATGTAAGTGTTGCTCTGGGTGATGATTGGGGTCTCCGGTTCACACAGCACTACCCTCATGCGGCTCGATGACTGGCCGGTGGTGAAGTTGATGCGACCCGATACTGTGGAGCGGTCGAGGGGGTAATACTCGTTCTCAAACCACTGATAGGGCCATTCCTGAGCTTCGATTGCTGCACGCTCGCGTGCATCGGCCACCATTTCCTCGGTGGTTTCGGCTTGATTTACGTATACAAGCACCGGTCCGTAGAGATGGACGTCGCCATCTTCAAGCGTCATAGCGGCTCCACCTAAGTGTTCGCCCTGAAGCATCTGGATAGTGATGGGAGACTTACTTGTGGTGTGGACGGTGAGTTCCTGACGCATCGGGCCGCCGTTGAGCCACTCGTGGCTCGCGGTAATGTTCCATATTCCGATCTTGCGGTTGGGGCTGACAAGTCCGTGAAACATGTCCTTGATGATGAAGTTGGCCCAGTTGTATTTCGTGTAGATGGTTCCGTCGGCGAGCCGGTAGGTAGCGTCCTGTATGGTGTTTTCCGATTTCTCGGCCTCAACCATTTCGGTGATCGTGGGCATGTTTCCGCTCATAACGTCGTCGACATATCCCCATGTGAAATTGGGCTGAGTGCGGGTGCAGATGCGTGACTCGCGTATGGTCAGGGTGTTGGAAGTAGGCGTACCCTTTACGATAACGTATACATACACTCCGCTGACACCTTTGCGCATTATGTAGCCCTGCGTGATCTGCAGGTCGCCGGTGGTGCGCGAGTACTGGATCTCGGCGTAATCGTCGGTGAGTTTGACCACGCTTGCCTTGTCGGGATTGAGCGCACTATTGGATTCGGCGGTATAGTCGAAATAAATACCGTTGTTCGACAGCAGATTGGCTGCCGATGACGAGTGACGCAGGATATTCATGCGCCCTCCCGCTTCGATCTGAGCGGTGACGAGTCCGTTTGACATCTTACCTGCGCGCGCCGATGAAACGGAGGCCGTGACATTATCCTCGGCTTGGGAGGATAATGTCACGGCTGAAATGAGGGCTAATAAAAGCGATTTATTCATTCTGCGGGATCAAGAATTACGACTTTGTAACCATTCTGGGCGTTGAGCTGCTTCATGAAGTCCATTACGTCGTCGATAGTGATGGTCTCAAGGATTGCTGCACGCTCGTTGAAGGAATCTACACCGTTGAGCTGGTAAGAAGCTATGGCTGAGAGCCAGGGAGCGTTCTTTTCGAGGCTTTCGGCATAGTTCTTGGCCATGTATTCCTTGTGGGGTGCGATTTCGTCGGGAGTCACGTTGGTTTCCATAGCCTTGAATTCACCTGCGATGAAGTCAAGTACTTTCTTCTTCATCTCGGGCTTCATGGGGAAGGCAGTCTGGATCAATGCGTTGTTGTCACCCTTGTAGTCGAGCTGACCGTAAGCACCGATAGAGTATACTGCACCCATTTCCTCGCGCACAGTCTTGAGAAGACGGTTGCTGAGCACCTGACCGGCGATTGAAGCCACGAGGGCGTTCTTGGTGTTGTAGGGGATATAGCCGGTTTCGAGGATTGCAACCCAGGTCTGGGGAGTTGACATTTCGGTCGAAGAGACGTCTTCAATAGCACCCTTCTTGAGAAGATAAGCGGGGTTGTAGGTAATATCATCGGTTACGGCAGTGGCAGCGTCAGCGGGAAGAGTGGCGATGTACTGCTCAACGAGCGGACGGAGTGCGTCAAGATCCACATTGCCCACGAATACAAATGTATAGTCGGCGGCATTGGCTGTCATAGCCTTGACCATGTCGATCATCATCTGGCGGTTAGCCTTCTCCACGTCCTCGGCTTTCATTACGCTGTGACGGTGGGTGCCGTAGAGAGTGTTGTAGAGCTTGTCGAGGAACTTCACCTGAGGATTGGATTCCTGGTGCTTGATTGCGCTGATCTCAGTGTTCTGGATAGCGGAATATTCATCGGGCGAGAAGTTGTAGTTGGTGAAAGTCATGTAAAGAAGTTCCATCAGGGTGGGGAGGTCCTTGGGAGTGGTGAAACCGCTTAACTGACGCTCGAAGTTGCCGAGGTCGAGTGATACGGCTGCCTGCTTGCCCTGGGTGTACTTCTTCAGGTCAGAGTTGGTGTAGTCACCGAGACCGTTGGCATTGCCATCCTCGTCAAAGAGGAGGATCACGTTGTCATACTCGTTGCCGAGACGCTGGAGACCATCTTTGGCTACGGCTGCAAAGAGGATTTCATCTTCCTTGAACTTGGTGGTCTTTACGATAACCTTGGCACCGTTGGAAAGCGTCCACACGGTAGCACCGAAGCGGTCGTCAGTAGAAGTGGAAACGATGCTTCCGGGAGCGGGAAGGGCAGGGATGAGAGGTTCACTCTTTACGTT
This sequence comes from uncultured Staphylococcus sp., assembly GCA_964546905.1. Taxonomy (GTDB): domain Bacteria; phylum Bacteroidota; class Bacteroidia; order Bacteroidales; family Muribaculaceae; genus Duncaniella. The sequence goes on along the minus strand of CAZJKU010000010.1, from coordinate 25,352 downwards.
GTCAACAAATGCTTCGAGATTCTCGGCATCGACAGCGCTCATGACGGCAGCCATAGATTCCTTGGTGGGGCATACGATACCTTCTTTTTCAGGAGCGAGCACGAGTACCACGCGGTTATCGTCGGTGATAGTTTCAGCAAATGCCTGATTGATAATCTCAATGGGGATATTGTAGGCAATCTGCTTGTAGATCTCAAATTCGCTGGCGATGTCGGGCATGGGGACACCGTCGGTGAAATTTTTTACGTAGCGGTTCACGAACTCATTGTTCTCGCGGGCGTCGCGGTTGTTGAAGCGGCGCTCCCAGCGGGAAATGAATTCGTCGCGGCAGCGGTCATATTCCGACTGAGTGAAACCGGCACGGGCGGCGCGGAGCACTTCGCGGTAAGCGGCTGCGAGAGCGGGATCGATCTCGTTACCCTTGGCAAGGACATCAACGGTAAAGGCATCCTTGGTCTTGGCGAGGAAGTAGTCGCCGAAAGAGCAGCTTGCGCCGGCGAAAGGAGCATCGGGAGTTGAGGAGAGATCGTCAAGACGCTGGTTGAGCATCATGGAAATCATGCTTTCAATATATTTGGTCATGGGGTAGACCATTGTGCTCTTCATTTCCTTGGGCATGGGATCGGAGATGAACATGATCTCACCGATGAGAACTTCCTGCTCGGGATCGGAACCTGACACATAGATCGTGCCCTTGTGGTCGGGGACAGGCTCATAGACGCGCTCGGCGGCATTGGCGGGCATCTCTATGTCGGCAAACATTTCCTTGATCTTGCCTTCGATGTAGTCGACATCAACGTCGCCCACAACGATAACAGCCTGCTGATCGGGACGGTACCACTTCTCGTAGTAGTCGCGGAGTGCCTGATAGGGGAAATTGTCAACGACTTCCATGGTACCGATGGGGAGACGGTGGCCATACTTGGTGTTGGGGTACATTTCGGGGAGCACACGTTCAAGAATACGCATCTGGCCTACGTTGCTGCGGCGCCACTCCTCGTGGATCACACCGCGCTCCTTGTCGATTTCCTCGGGGAGGAGAAGAAGGTCGTTGGCCCAGTCGTGGAGGATGAGGAGACATGAATCCTGAACCGATGTGCGACCGACGGGCACGTTGCTGATATTGTATACGGTCTGGTCAACACCGGTATAGGCATTGAGGTTGACACCGAATTTCACGCCGACGGTTTCAAGCCAGTCGCGCAGCGAGCTTCCGGGGAAGTGGGTGGTACCGTTGAAGCACATGTGTTCGAGGAAGTGGGCGAGACCGCGCTGGTTGTCCTCTTCAAGAATCGAACCTACATTCTGAGCGATGTAGAAATCGGCTTGACCCTTGGGGAGTTCATTGTGGCGGATGTAGTAAGTCAGCCCGTTGGGAAGAGTCCCTGTCTTCACGTCGGGATCGACGGGCATACCGGGCATCATCTGAGCCTTGACGGCAGGGATGATCATCATGACGAGCAACACGAGGGCTGCAAGTTTCTTACGGATGTTCATGATCTGGATTTTGGATTATGGTTATTATTGGTTATTTCGGTCTTTTATCATCATTTGACGCGGAAAACCCGGAATAGTTACAGCGCAGCGAAAAAATTTTTATTTTTCTTGCTGTTGCTGCTGTTGCTGCTGCATTTGCTGAAGAGCTTCGGTACCTACGAGCGGCACATATTTTTCTACGGCTGCCTTGATGTCGACGAGCTCGCCCATGTTGTCGAAGATGCAGGGGATCACTTCCTTGCCTTCAGTGTCGATGACACCCCAGCGGTTATTTTCCTTCACCACGGCATAACCATAGTTGAACGGGCGCACTTCCTGGTACTTGCACTTGGCGATGAAGCGGCCCTGAAGATTTATGAAACCCCACTTTCCGCGCATCTCCACAGCGGCGAAGCCTTCGCGGAAGTCCATCGCGTTGTCAAATTTCGGGCGTATCTCGGGGTTTCCGGTCGAGCTGAAGTAACCATACTTGCCGTTGACACCTTGTCCGGGACGGGGATACTCGGCCAGTGCTGTCAATGATGCCAGCAAGGCGACAAAAATTGCAATTATCTGTTTCATGAGTAAAGAGATATGTGTGATTATACAGTAAATTATCGTCGGTTGGAACGCATCAGCGTGCGGGCCTCTGATTGCAGAAAAGGCACCTCAACTACATAGTGGCACGGATTGTCGGGGTGAAACACTCCCAGGAACTGTCCGCTAATGTCTATTCCGTAATTGTCCTCAAGGATGAGGCGGTAGATGCTGAGCTGGAGCGCATAATGATAAAACGCCGTGTCATAGACATGCTCCAGGTTGCGGGTCAGGCACCGGCCTGTCCATCGCCCGGGTTCGGCGGGAAGTCCGGTGGCGGGATCCACTACCTTGGTGGACCGTTTCCAGTCCCAGATGGTGTACTTCCCGTCGGTCTTGTCGAGGAAGTCAAGGGTGCCGGCTATGCCATATCCTTCATCGAAGATGCGCCATTCGATGCGGTAGGGCGTCAAGGCATGTCGTCGGGTAAACTCTTTGAACTGTGGGAAAACCTCGTCGTCCATCACTGGAGCCGGGTCGCCGTGATAGTATTGCTCGATACGGGCGTGCATCATCGTGCCCCGGTGGCGGGCTGTGGCGGCATTTTCCTCCCACTGCGCCATGAGTCGCTCGGGAGTGGTGTTCAATGCCGGAGCTTTCCTTTCAGCCCAGTATCTGGCATCAAACTGCGGGAACGACTCCTGCACGAGGGTGGTGACGCTCTTCAGCTGCTTGCCGTTGACAAAATAATTATGCCCGGCCTCGTCGAAACTCAACAGGCTGTCGCGCTCATGTGCATTGATCACATTGCAGTTCATGCTACAAAATTACAACTTTTTCCCCGTATATGCAAATGAATTGTTACCTTCCGCACGGCTTTCGGCAAAGGCGTTGATAAAAACCGGCCGGAGCATTGCCCCGGCCGGTTGAAGGAAATGATAGAAGAATTTATTTCATTTCGAGATAAGTGACTTTGTCCATGTCGCCGTAATCGAGGTTCTCGCCACCCATGCCCCAGATGAACATGTAGTTGGAAGTTCCGGCAGCAGCGTGGATCGACCACTCGGGAGCCATAACGGCCTGCTCGTTGTGGAGCCAGATGAGACGGTTTTCCTGCGGTTCGCCCATGAGGTGACAGATAGCGTTTTCGCCGGGGACGTTGAAGTAGAAGTAACATTCCACGCGGCGGTCGTGGGTGTGGGCGGGCATAGTGTTCCACACGCTTCCGGGCATGAGCTCGGTAAGTCCCATCTGAAGCTGACAGGGTCCCTCTTCAAGCACATTCTTTACGATAAGCTGATTGATCACGCGGTCGTTGGACTCTTCGAGCGAACCGGCCTTGATGCGGTTGGCCTTAAGCGAGCCTTTGCGGCCGTCGATGGTGATGAGCTGAGTCTTGTAGGCAGCGTGGGCGGGAGTGGAGTTGATGTAGAACTTAGCAGGCTTGGAATCATCCTTGCTCCTGAAAGTCACTTCCTTGTTGCCGCGCCCCACGTAGAGGGCATCCTTGAAGTTGAGTTCATATTCCTTGCCGTCGACGGTCACTATACCTGTACCCTCGGAAATGTTTATCACACCTAATTCGCGGCGCTCAAGGAAGAACTCGGCTTTCAGCGGGTCGATGGTTTCGAGTTTCACGGTCTTGCCCACGGGGATCACGCCGCCATAGACGATGCGGTCATACATCGAGTAGGTCAGGTTGATCTTGTTTTCCTCCATGACCTTAGGCATCATGAAGTGGGCGCGGAGCTGCTCGGTGTTGTAATTTTTGTAATCGTCGGGATGCACGGCGCGGAGTATCGTGTACTCGGTCTGAGCCATAGCTGCGAGACCGCAGGCTCCCATGAGTATTGTTGCAAAGAATTTGTTCATGACAGTAGTTGAGTTGTTAAATATTTATTCCATTGACTGCCTTTTCGATCATCTTGTTCTGGTTGCGGATGATGAGGAGGCGGTTGATGAAGGCCAGGCCTATGGTCAGCACGGCGAGAACCACGGCTCCCACCACCTTGATGTTGACCGTAAGCGTGTAGATGAGCCATGCGAGGGGACTCGAAGCAAAGTCAAGGCTACCGCCCTGGAACCCTTCGGGAATGGCCACTGCGGCATCGCCGGTCACGGCATATACATCCTTGGCTGCAAGAGTGAAAGCTGGCGAGAGATAGGTGACCATGTAGAGGCCCATGGTGATGACTACAAGACCCACTATGAATGTCTTCAGCACGCTGCCGCGGGTGAAGGGGAGTACAAGGGGAAACACATAGAACATGCCAGCCAGCGACGCGAGCGGAAGAAATTCGTTGCCGGGAAGCAACACGGCGAGCACAAGCGTCACGGGGATGAGCAGGATCGACACCACGAGGGTGGTGGGATTGCCGATCACGAGGGCCGGAGTCATGCCTATCGACAGGCCTTCGGCTCCCTTGAACTTGCGGGCGATGAGCGAGCGGGTGGCCTCACTGATGGGTTTCAGACCCTCGATGAAAAGCACGGTCACGCGGGGGATGAGTTCCATTACAGCTCCCATCTTGATACCGAGTCCGAGGATATAGGGAATCTTGTCGACGATCTCGTCCCAAGTGTTGCAGGTGAGACAACCGATCACGATACCCACCACGACACCGAGAAAGAGCGGTTCGCCCAACAGTCCGAATTTCTTCTTCAGACCCTCGGCATCGATTTCGAGCTTGTTGATACCAGGAATCAGGTCAAGAATCTTGTTGATGATCCATGCGAAGGGAGCGAAACCGGCGCAGAATGGCTGGGGAATCGAGATACCGTCCATCCCGGGATAGTAGTCCTGAAATTTCTTGGCGGTCATGTCGGCGATCACGAGGGTGATGATGTAGCATATCACGGCTGCGAAGAAACCCCACAGCAGCGACTGGTCCATCACGAAATACACCACCGCGCCTATGAAAGCGAAGTGCCAGTAATTCCACAGGTCGATGTTGACGGTGCGGGTGGTCTTAGTGAGGAGCATCAGCAGGTTAACACCCAGACACACGGGGATGATGAACGCCCCGACGGCAGTGTTGTAGGCCACGGCGGCAGCCGAGGGCCAGCCCATGTCAAATACCTGAAGCTGAAGATCGTAGATGTCGACCACGGTGTTGAGCGCAGGGCCGAGGGCAGAGGTGAGCAGTGCCGTCACGATCGACAGACCTATGAAACCCACTCCCACCTTGAGACCCGACTTGAAGGCCTCGGTGAAGCGGATGCCGATACACACTCCGAGGATGGTGAAGATGACAGGCATCATCACCGCCGCTCCGAGTGCTATGACGTAAGCGAAAATATTCTCGATAATTTCCATCGGGCAGGAACGCTATTATTTGGGCTGTTTTCCGATGTAGGCGAGGATACCGCCGTCAACGTAGAGAATGTGGCCGTTGACGAAATCGGAGGCGTCGGATGCGAGGAACACAGCGGGACCCATCAGATCCTCGGGAGTGCCCCAGCGGCCTGCGGGAGTCTTGGCGATGATGAACTGGTCAAAGGGATGTCGCGAACCGTCGGGCTGGATTTCACGCAGCGGGGCGGTCTGCTCGGTTGCGATGTAGCCCGGGCCGATACCGTTGCACTGGATATTGTGTTCGCCATATTCCGAGCAGATGTTTTTGGTAAGCATCTTGAGGCCACCCTTTGCTGCGGCGTATGCGCTGACGGTCTCGCGGCCAAGCTCGCTCATCATTGAGCAGATATTGATAATCTTTCCGTGGCCTTTCTTGATCATGCCGGGGATGACGGCTTTAGCGCAGATGAAAGGCGCGATGAGGTCTACGTCGACCACGCGGCGGAAATCTTCCACATTCATGCCCTCCATGGGGATGCGCTTGATGATACCGGCGTTGTTGACAAGGATGTCGACAGTGCCTACGGTAGCCTCGATGTCAGCAACCATAGCCTTTACGGCTTCCTCGTCGGTCACGTCACAGAGATAACCCTTGGCGTCGATGCCCAACTCTTTGTAAGCGGCCATACCGCGGTCGACGGTTTCCTGACGGGAGCAGTTAAACACGATTTTCGCGCCGGCTTCAGCGAGCGCTTGAGCGGTTGCGAGTCCTATTCCGTAGGCGGCGCCTGTGACGAGAGCCACGCGGCCCTCAAGTGAAAAGTTTACCATAATGTAATTAATATTTATATGTGGTTAATTAGTTTCCATGGCTATGGTATTAGCTGCCACAAAGGTAATCAAATTCCCCGACAATGCAAAATAATAAAAAACTCCGGCACGCAATCTTATTATTTATAAGTACGTTAAGATTGGAATGCTTGCATGGTTTACGGTAATGTAGTAACTTTGTATCGATTATTACACATCTTATGCGATGCCTGCTGTATATAGTTTTGCTGTTGACCGTGACAGCGTGTGGCTATTCAAGTTCACGATTTAAGGAACTTGATGAAGCCCAACGTCTTATGCTTACCGATCCCGCTGCGGCATTGTCGAAACTCAACTGCGTGGATGTATCGGAATTGCGCGATTCCGCTACATTGGCCCGATGGGCATTGCTTTATAGCGAGGCTATGGTTGCCAACCGCATTTCGGCTCCAACCGATACTATCGTGAATATTGCCGTGGACTATTACGGGCGTCACGATCAGCCCGACCGGTTCAGCAAAGCCACGAGGCTCAAAGCATTGATGCAGTCGTCGGGCGATACCGATGCTCTCGCCACAGCCCTTTACCTGCAGAAAGAGAAAGAGTTCTTCCTTTATAAGGAGCGGGCAGAGCGGAGGTTACTGATGGTGGGAGCTCTTGCGGTATTGCTTGTAGCGGCCGGAGTAATAATATGGTTGCGTCAGCGGCTGAAATTGCAGTCGTTGCGCAACGAGACCCTCATGGCTGAGGCAGCGGGCCTCAAAAGTCAGGTAGAGGAAAGCCGTGGAGATGTCAGCCGTCTTGAGTTGAAACTTCACGGGTTGCTCGACAAGCAATTTTCGCTGATCGATTCCCTTTGTCAGACCTATTATGAGTCACAGGGTACAAAGGCCGAAAGGAAAGCGATCGTGGATAAGGTCAAAGCTGAAATCGAGGCGGTCCGCAATGCTTCATTTAAAGAAATGGAGCAGGCTGTCAATGATTGCCGTGACAACTTTCTCGGAAAAATCAAGTCCTGCTATCCTGATATTAAGCCCGATGATTACGTGCTTCTCGTTTACCTTGCGAGCGGACTATCAACACGCACGATATGCCTCCTCTTAAGTGAATCGGTTGAAGTGATTTACAAGCGTAAATCAAGGCTAAAGCACCGCCTGAAGGATAGGGCGGGTGACTGTGTTCCCCAAGTGATGGAGATTTTCTGAACCTTTTCCCATTCGGTCAGATTTTTTTGAAACTGCAGTCGATTATGTGTTGAATTTCAATGTGTTGCTATAAGAGCTGTCAGGTCGATAATTTGTAAATTTGCTGCTGAGGAGAGTAATTTTGCATCAAAAAATTACTCGTATGAATGTTAACAAATTCTTTTCGGTACTGACTTTCTTTCTCACTGTCGGAACCGTTTACCCCCGGAGTAGCGAGATGGCCGACAGCCTGTCTCAGCAATTACAGGAGGTGGTAGTAACAGCCGGGCAGCCGGCCACAAAATTGGTCGGGTCAACCCTCATTTCTACTATCGTCGGAACCAATCTTGCCCAACTCGGCAACGCCCTCGACGTGCTCGCTCAGTTGCCTATGATAAAGGTTTCCGACAATTCCGTTGAAGTTATCGGTAAAAGCAATATTGAAATCTACATTGACGGTAGACCACTGCGCGATGAGGAAGAATTGATGCAGTTGCTATCATCGGACATGAAGAGAGTTGAACTGCTCATGGCCCCCGGGTCAGCTTATCAGGCTACTACTGGTGCGGTATTGAAAATCTATACCCGACGGAATTTCGTGAAAGGTCTCTCCCTGACTGACCGTTTTCAATTCCAGAACCGCCGTAAGTGCTCGGTAATGGAGTATTTCGGGGCTTCGTATCACACGCGTGACTGGGAGGTCTTTGTCAACGGAACGGTCAATTACAATAATTCACTGATTAAAGGAACTACTCTCAATTCACTGGTCTACAATGGACGGGCGACAGTGGTTGGAAGCACTCAGGCAAGCTCTTATCCCGTAGTTACCGGAGTGGTGAAAGGTGGATTCAATTATTCGCAAGGTAAAAGATCGTTTGGCGCGTATTACCGGTTTAACCCCGAGACAGGAGATTTCCACAACAGTGGCTCGGAATGGCTCGACGACAATGCCCCGCTTGATCGTGACATCAATAAAAACATCAGTGCCCGCAGCCACTTGGCTTCGATATATTATGAAGACACTTTTTCCGAAAAATATCTTCTTCACTTTGACGGCGATTTCCGAAGCTCGATTGAAAATAACGATGTCACGACTTCCTATCCCGCATCCACCGTTCCCCGGGTCAACTCGGCTGATACACGCAAGTCGACACTATGGGCAGGAAAGCTGTATATGAATATTCCTGTATGGTCAGGCGACCTTACTTTAGGAACTCAGGACAGTTATACCCATACATCGCTTGATTACAGGATGCTGAACCCTTCGGTCAGTGAATATATCCCTTCATCGATGACTGATGCCCGACAGACATCGGCAGCAGTTTTCGCAACATGGTCGCGGGTTGCGGGCAACTTCACTTTTTCGGCCGGAGCAAGATATGAATATGTCGATTATGACTTCAAGGTCAATGGCAGGCGCGAAGATGATCTCAGCCGACGAGATCACACGGTTACACCTGATCTCTCAATCGGTTATTCCTTCAACTATGAATCGCAGGTCAGCCTCAGTTATAAGATGGCGACAGTCAAGCCCCCTTATTCGCAACTCACCGGTTCGCTGAGCTATACGGGGCGGCATGAAATCGAGGGCGGCAACCCGGCCCTGAGTGACGAAAGGATGCACGACCTGCAGCTTTTCGGAATGTGGAATGGATTCATGATTCAGGCTGATTACACACGGTCACTTGATACCTATGCCTTTGTGAAGCAGATATATCCTGCCGACAATCTCCAGTTGCTCATGCACCCCGTCAACATCGATGTCACTGCTTTAAACCTGTATCTCGTATGGAGCCGCCCTATGGGATGCTGGACTCCCGATTTCACCGCAGGATTTTACCGGCAATGGCTTGAAATGGGCGGACTAAGACATGAACGCCCGATATTCTCCTATTATTTCAACAATACTTTCTCTCTGCCTAATGGATGGACGGTGACGGCCAATTTCAACGGTAATTCATGCGGCGACATGCACACCAATCGACTGGGAGCGACGTGGTTCACGATGGATGCCTCGGTAGGGAAACTTTTTCTAAACAAATCGCTCAACGTGAAGCTGTCGGCTACCGACATATTCAATACAACCAATAATGACTGGACTATGAATACATTCGGTGTCACGGTCAGGAAGCGTCAGAGTTACGACCACCGAGGGTTGTCGCTCAGCATAATCTACAATTTTCAACCCCGCCGGAGTAATTATAAGGGCGTGTCGGCCTCCGAGTCAGAAATGAACCGCCTGTGAATTATTCCATGCGACTGCAGCCTGCTCCCAATAGGAGTAGGCTGCTGATAAGCGGGAAATCGTGTTGTTACTTTTTCAGTGAGATCATGATTTTGCCGTCGGGGTAGGCGGGATCATCCTTGATTACGTCGATACTTTCGATCCGGTCCGACGACAGGTCTTGAATACTCCCGTCATAGGCTTTTCCGTCGACAAAAACTGTCGCATTTTTAAGGCCATCAGGTTTCACCGTTTGCGGAGCCGAGGGCGAAAGTTTAAATGACACCGGCAGATTATAATATACTTTCACTTTTTTACCGTCGGTCATTCCAGGAGTGAAATCGGGCAGGGTGCCCACTACGCGCAGAGCTTCCTGATCGAGTTCTGGCGACACGCTTTTCACTATCGAGGGGTCAGTTACCTTGCCATTCTCATCGATGATGAACTTTACCACCACGCGCCCCTCAATGTTGTCCCTCATGGCTTTTTCGGGATAAACTATGTTATTGATCAGGTATTTGAACAGCGCCATGTAGCCGCCCGGAAACTCAGGCATGACTTCGGCTGCCTCATGGACATCGTCGCCGGCGCTGATAATCTTTATTGATTTTTCAGTTGAGGCCTGAACGGAACTTTCGGGTTGCGAAGATGCCCGCTCGATTTCTCCCGCAAAAGCCTTGACGGGAGGGAGGAGCATGATACAGAGGGCTGAAGCTGCAACCGGGAGGAGAGCCAGCGAGCGCAATGCGCGTCGGGGAGAAGAAGGAGAATTGTACATCATGATAAACCTTGATTTTAGAGAGTTTTGATTGAAGTTGTCGGTGATTGAAAGAAATGAGGGTGAGAGTGCCGCGTCGAGCAGCAACATCTGATAGGCGCGGCGGTCAATGCCCGAGCCGAGGACTGCTGCATCAGCTTCATATTCATGGAGTCGCTTGATCTCGGCCAGCATCATCCACGCCCCGGGATTATACCACTGGAGGATACACACGACCTGAGCAACTATCAGGTCAATCCAGTGTCGGTGACTCACGTGGGCTTCTTCATGCAGCAGCATCATCTCCCCGCGACCGGCATCGGTCACCGAGGCGGGAACATATATTTCGCCCAAGAAGGAAAACGGTGAGCTGAGGCCTGAACTGACTTGGTTGACTCTCGTTCCATTGCTCAGGATTAAGTGGTGGCTGCGGGCGCGGATTATCATGATCCTTACCAAGCCCGATGCGAAGTAGCAGGCTGTCAGCAGAGATATGATGATGAAGATGTGGATCAATACAGGAAAAAGCGACGATGAAGTGCTTGCTTGGGCGACGGTGTCGAAAATCACCGTTGGATCGCCAATTTCGATGAATCCCGGCGATACCGTTTTGGCCCGGAAGTCGAAGAGCATGGCCGGCAGAGGCAGCAGGAGCGCCGCGCCATAGATGGCGAGAAGTAGCCGCCGGTTCAGTGACGGCAAGTTACACCGCTTCATCGTCACTCTCCACGTCACCAGCAGCATTGCCAGCGTGACTGAGGAAAACAGCGAGAAGATAAACAGGGTATTCATGATTCAGCGTTTTTGTTATGGTTTTCGTCTTTCTCCATCATCCTTATTATGTCGCGCAGGTCGTCGACCGAAATCACTTCATCCTCTACAAGGGCCGATACTGCACTCTTGAAGGAATTGTTGAAGAAATTGCTGACGAGTTTCGTGAACGATTTACGCCTGTAACCGTCCATCTCCACGGCAGCCTGATAGCGGAACGAGCCGCCGAACGATTCATGGGTGATGTAACCTTTGTCTTCAAGGATGCGCACTATGGTCGACACCGTGTTGACATGGGGACGGGGTTCGGGATAATAGGGGAGCATGTCCTTTACAAACATGGGCCCGTGTTGCCACAATATCTGCATCACGAGCAGTTCCTTTTCGGTCAATCCTGTTTCTTTCTTTCTCATGATTGTTGAACTATAAAATTAGTTGACGGTGCAAATGTATAACTAAAAAATTAGTTTTGCAAATATTTCAACGAAAAAATTAGTTTAGCCCATATTCCCTCGGTGAAAAAGCGGTGATTACATCAAAATAACTTAACTTTGCAGTCAAAATGCCAATAGATGAAACTTTCAACTGAAACTAACCGCAAGACAAGTGAAGCGTTGTGCCTGCTGAGCGAAGATACCTGCCGCGGACGCGTCGGGGAGATCCGCGCCGCCATGGACCGTGCCGGTGTCAGCGCAATTCTTGTCACTGATAATGCCAACAAGTACTTCCTGACGGGTCGCGTGTTCACCGGTCAGATCTATATACCCCTGAAAGGGGAAGTAATCTATTTCGTGCGCCGTCCGCTGAAATTGACAGGCGACGGAGTGGTCTACGTGCGCAAGCCCGAAGAAATTTCCTTGACAATAGGCCTGAACATGCCCGGCGTAATCGGACTGGAACTCGATATTACCGCTTATTCCACCGTTGAGCGGCTGAGGAAAATCTTCCCTGAAGCTGAGATGAAGAATATCTCTCCGATGCTGCGAGAGGTGCGTGCGGTGAAAGATAAGGAAGCCCATGATTTGTTGAAACTCAGCGGTGAGAAACAGGTGTATGTATACAGCCGTATTCCTCGTCTTTATAAAGAAGGGATGAGCGACATCGAGCTTCAGATAGAGATTGAGCGAGTGAGCCGCCTTCAGGGATGTCTCGGACAGTTCCGCATCAGCGGCGACAGCATGGAGCTGTATATGGGCAATGTTCTCGCAGGGGACAATGCCGACACTCCCTCGCCCTACGATTTCGCTATGGGCGGGGCAGGTATCGACCCCTCGCTGCCGGTGGGTGCCGACGGCACCATCCTTAAACCCGGTATGACCGTGATGGTCGACATGAACGGTGACTACACGGGTTATATGACTGACATGACACGCGTATATTGCGTAGGTCAGGTAGAGAGTCTCCACCCTTTGCTCCGGAAAGCACATGACTGCTCTATACGCATCCATCGCGAGCTTGTCGACATGCTCCGCCCGGGGACTGAGGCTAAAGAATTGTGGCGCAAGGCCGAGGAAATAGCTGCCGCTGAAGGACTCCACGATTATTTCATGGGCCATCGCCAGAAAGCAGGATTCCTGGGTCATGGTGTAGGCATAGAAATCAACGAGCTGCCCGTGATCGCTCCCCGCAGCCGCGACATCATAAAGGAAGGAAACGTAGTGGCGCTCGAACCGAAATTTGTCATTCCCGGTCATGGTGCCGTAGGGATTGAGTCCACCTATTTCGTCCATGCTGACGGGGTGGAGAATCTTACTCCCGCTCCCGAAGAGATAATTCCCTTTGAATGATGATTGACTTCAGGAAAGAGATCGATAGGAAGGTGTATCACATCGTTGGCGACGCGGCCAACGAGATTGGCCGCGAGTGCTATGCCGTGGGCGGGTGTGTGCGCGACATTGTGCTATGCCGTCCGTCAAAGGATATAGATTTCGTAACGGTGGGAAGCGGCATCGAACTGGCCGAGGCCGTCGCCGCCCGTCTCGGTAAAGGAGCGCATCTCAACGTGTTCCGCACCTATGGCACGGCCCAGGTGAAGAAAAACGCGCTTGAACTTGAATTTGTGGGCGCGCGACGGGAGTCTTACAATTTCGACTCGCGCAACCCGGTGGTGGAGGAAGGCTCGCTGACCGACGACCTCTCGCGTCGCGATTTCACCATCAATGCGCTTGCCCTTCAGGTGAATACCGGTGAGAACTTCGGTCGGCTGATAGATCTTTTTGACGGAATGGGCGACATAGAGCGCCGCATTATCCGCACTCCCCTCGATCCTGACATAACGTTCAGCGACGACCCGTTGCGTATGCTCCGGGCTATCCGATTCGCCACCCAGCTCGGATTCAAAATCTACCCCGAGACTTTCGAGGCCCTGCGCCGCAACGCAACCCGCATATCCATCATAACCCGCGAGCGGATTGCAACGGAACTGATGAAGATAATGGAGTCGCCCCGGCCTTCGGTAGGTTGGGATCTGCTGTTCAAGAGCGGACTTCTGGCTTACATCCTGCCCGAACTTGCGGCAATGAAAGGGGTTGAAGTGGTCAACGGACGCGCCCACAAGGACAACTTTTACCATACCCTCGAAGTGCTCGACAAGCTCAGCCGGATGACCGACAATGTTTGGCTCCGCTGGGCCGCGTTGCTCCATGATATTGCCAAACCTGTGACCAAGAAGTGGGACGACAAGGCCGGATGGACATTTCACAACCATAATTTCATCGGGTCGAAGATGGTGCCGAAGATTTTCCGTAACCTCAAGCTGCCGCTCGACTCGAAGATGAAATATGTAGCCAAGCTCGTCGAACTTCACATGCGGCCCATCGCCCTCGTCGAGGACGAGGTGACCGACTCGGCTGTGCGAAGGCTCATAAGTGATGCCGGCGACGATCTCGAAGATCTTCTCCTGCTCTGCGAGGCCGACGTCACATCAAAGAACGAGGAAAAGGTGCGACGCATCATGTCCAATCTCAACCTCGTCAAGCAGAAGATACGGGAGGTAAATGAGCGCGACAATATCCGCAACTTCAATCCGCCGGTCGACGGCCTTGAAATAATGCGCACATTCGGCATATCCGGCGGCCCGGTTGTGGGCCTCATAAAGCAGCGCATCAAGGACGCAATACTCGACGGTGAGATTCACAATGATTATGAGGAAGCCCGCTCGATGATGCTGCGACTCGGTGCCGAGCAGGGATTAACCCCGGTCGAAGCTCCTGAATCTTAATGTATTCCGCGTCATGCCCAAGCTTGAAGTTCTCATCGTGACCCATCAGCCTGAAGGTATCGACCGCGTGGCGGCCATGAATCTGCCTGAGGTCGAAGGTGTGGGATATATAGTGTCATGGCAGAATCACGGCGATGCCCCGGTTCCCTACCGGCTTATGATGCGTAACGATGTGAAGATTGTAAGGTGTGAACGGCGAGGCGTCAGTGTCAACCGCAACAATGCGCTCGACCATGGCACCGCCGATTATCTCCTCATAGGCGATGACGATCTGATCTACACGCCTGAATCGCTTAAGGCGGTGATTGACACCATGGAAAAGAATCCGAGTGTGGATTACGCTTCATTCCGCTACACCGGGCCCGATTCTAAATGTTATCCTGCCGTAGAGCATGACCTCGGCGGAAAACTGCCCAAGAACTTCTATCAGACTACATTCGAGATCTGCCTCCGTCGCAACTCACCTGCCGGAAAGCTCAGGTTCCGTGAAGATTTCGGTCCGGGTGCTCCGGTATTCACCGCTGCCGAAGATGAGATGATGCTCCTCACTGCCCGTGCGCGCGGTATCTCGATGAGATTCTTTCCCGTCACTGTGGCATGTCATCCCGGAGTCACGACTGGCAACCGTGAGATCAGTGATGACGGAGTGCTTCTGGCATCCGGGGCAGTTATAGCGAAACTATATCCCGCCACAGCTTTCCTGCGCCTTCCGCTGAAAGCGTTCAGGCTTTCCCGTGCAGGGCAGGCATCTTTTTTCAGATCACTGAAATCGCTTACACGCGGAGCGTTAATGTCGTTGAGGATAAGGCTATGAAACTGACTTCAAGGAAATCATTGTCACGCCTCGTGCTCCGCGCCATGGGAATCTTCGGCGGAGTGCAGTCGCTCCAGATACTTTGCGGCGTAATCAGGATGAAACTTGTGTCGCTGTGGATAGGCCCGGCCGGGGTGGGACTTTTCTCTATCTTCAATCAGGCAATCGACCTTGTGGCCACCGCCACCCAGCTGAGCTTGCGCACCAGTGCGGTAAGGGACATAGCGGCCGCGCGCACTAAATCAGCCGCTGTTCTGGCAGCCATTGTGGTGACCGTCAGGCGCTGCGGATGGTTCCTCGGACTTGTAGGAGCACTCGTGATGCTTATTGCATCGCCGTGGTTGAGCCTGTCGACATTCGGTAACTACGGCCATAGCTTTCAGTATGTCCTGCTCTCGGTCAGTGTTTTTTTCTCAGCCCTTATAGGGAGCGAAAGCGCGATCCTTCAGGGGTTGGAACGATACCGCCCCCTGGCCCTCGGGTCGCTGTGGGGTGCACTCGGCGGACTTGTAGTGTCCATCCCCATGTATTATTTCATGGGAATCGAGAGTATAATTCCTTCGTTGATAGCCTATTCTCTCGCCACGGGTGGTGCACTTCTGTTTTACCGTGCCAAGGATCAGAAGCCCGATCATCGTGTCACCATAAGGGAGACATTTGACACCGGGCGGAGTTTTCTGCTGCTCGGAGGACTGCTGACGGTGTCGGCTTTTGTCGAGCAATTGTGCAGTTACACATTCACTGCCTATCTCAATATCGAGGGCACCGATGTGACGGTAGGATACTACCAGAGCGGTTACACGCTGATCAATAAGTACGTTGGACTGATTTTTGCCGCTCTCGGTATGGAATACTATCCGCGGTTGTCGCGAGTGTCAGGCTCTATCATGCGCACCCGTGTATATGTATCTCACGAGATGTCGATCATCATGATCATGATAGTCCCGGTCACAACGGTATTCATCACTGCCGTGCAGCTGATAATCAAGATACTGTATTCGGCTGAATTTCTTGAAATCATGCCTTTTGTGGTCACGGCGATGGCAGGAATGGTATTCCGCGGGTTCTCGTGGTGTTACAGTTTCCTGCTGCTTGCATGGAATCGGGGGCGGATATTCGTCATCATCGAGTGCATAAGCTCAGTTACCGGCCTCGTGCTTAACATCATTGCTTTCAAACTGTATGGAATAAGCGGACTCGGGATTTCATTCACTGTGTGGTATCTGATCTACTCGATAATGCTTGTGATTGTCTGTCACCGGCTCGGAGTCACCGTGAGCCGACGCTCGATCCGGCTGATGCTGTATGCTCTTGTTGCCACATCCCTTCAGGTAGCCTTCCATTTCCTCTTCCCGGTGTGGGTGCAGATTGCCTACGCCTCGGCAGCAACGATTTTTTCACTGATTTTGCTTTTGAAATTGTCAGGTTCAAGATTTTGATTATCTTTGCATCTCACTAATCTAATTCTTTACTTATGAAAAAAATTTTCCTTTTCTCTCTCCTGAGCGTGCTGCTGATGGGGTTCAGCGCATGTACATCGGTAACCGATGAAAACAGTCTTTCTGACTGCATCCCCGGTGATTACAGCTTGTATTTCAAGATCGACGGCACAAAGATGTTTGATGCCACCGACATCAAGGTCGACGGTGACAAGGTTGAGTTGCCTGCCTACCTTCAGAACGTCATAACTCCCGATCAGGCCCGTGTGATCGGCTTTGTCAACAAGAACGTCGAGCTCGACAATGTGATCGTGGGAGGTAACTACGGTGCCAAACCCGAGATGCTTGCCCTTGTCAAGATTTCTGATTACGACGGGTTCATCAAGGTACTCGGTGATCAGGATATCAATGTGGTTTCAGAAAAAGACGACATTGAAATCCTCAGCGACGGTACTGATGCTTTCGGAGCTGTCTACAAGAAGAAATATGCTTATTTCTTCACCGAAAAGGATGGTGAGAAATTTATGGCCGGAGTCATTGAACGTGTCAGGAAAAATCCTCTTTCAAAGTATGAAGGTCTTGCTCAGGCTATCGATGGCGATAATGCTATGGATATGGTGCTTAACTTCGACGAATATCTTAAAACACTTTCAGGTTCTGAAAGAGCAATGTTAGGAACGGGCGGCGATAAAATGAAAGGCCGTGGCTTCAAGGGCAATTTTAATTTCGAGGCCAACAAGATGCTTATGAACTGCTCGATGATCAATATTGACGGCTCGGAAGTTGAGAAAATGGCCGATGTTGACGACATCAACATAGCATTGCTCGGATACGTGCCCGAAAACTTCAATGTGGTGTTTGCCGGCGGCAAGCCCACCCCCTCCGATCCAAAAGCCTACGACAATGCCCTTGCTTCATGCACTCCTCAGGTGCGTCCTTTCTTGCAGATGATCCTTCCCTATATTCAGTCAATCGACGGCTCAACGATGGTTGCTCTGCGACTTCAGTTCCCCGAGCTGTTGAACGGCTTCAATCCCGCTTATGTCGATGGCATCTTCATGACCCACATGCCCATGGATAAGATACAGGAAGCTACCGCCAATATCACTTCGGTCATTTCGATGTATGGCATGAAGCCCGTAGCTGCCGGCGATGGTCTCTATTCGGTTGACCTCCAGGGTATCAACCTGTATTTCGGCGCAGCCGACGGCTACTTTGTGGTGTCAACCGTGCCTGTTTCCGCCACCCACAGTTCTGACCTCACCAAGTATTTCGTTAACCGCAAGAGTGCCGGAGTCTTTGACGGTGCTTGCCTCAAGGGCATCTTGCCTTTCGCTCCTTTCGCTGTGATGCAGAGCGAGAACGGAACCGAAGTCAAGTCAGAAGTAACGCTCGACGGAACCACCGAAAAATTCATTCCCGCCGTGGTACAGGCATTTTCCAAATGATTGATAAAATAACTCTTAGCGGCGTATTGCCGAAGGTCTTTCACGGAAGCGAACATGAGTCTTCCGTGAAAGACTCTTTAATATGGCTGCGTGAAGTGACATTTACACGCGGAACCGATTATCTTGTCGAGGCCACGAGTGGTGCCGGAAAGTCGTCACTATGCTCGTTCATCTATGGAGTGCGCGACGACTATGAAGGGAAAATCATGATCGGCGACCGCGATGCGCGCTCGCTTTCGGCTGCTGACTGGAGCCGGTTGAGACAGAATGATCTCGCATATCTGCCTCAGCAACTTATGCTTTTCCCTGAGCTGACTGTGATGGAGAATATCGAAATTAAGAATCGGCTGACCCGCTTCAAGTCGCGCGGGGAGATCACGGCTATGCTCAGGCAGCTCGGTGTCGACAATAAGATTGACGAGAAGGCTTCGCGCCTTTCGGTGGGGCAGCAGCAGCGTGTGGCAATGGTCAGGACGCTGTGCCAGCCCTTCTCTTTTATATTGCTTGATGAGCCTGTGTCGCATCTTGACGCTGAAAACAACCGCACGGCAGCCGACATGATTGTTGCCGAAGCCCGCCGGCAAGGTGCGTCCATCATAGCTACGACTGTGGGTAACAATATTGAGATTGACGGCCTGAAAGTATTGAGATTATGAAAAACGAAGTGTGGCGGCTATTGCGCCGCAATGTAAGTGTGGCGCAACTCGCCGGATATGGAGTCGCTAATATTGTGGGTCTTCTCATAGTGCTCGTGGGACTGCAGCTGTACGGTGATCTCCGCTCTGAATCGACCGGCGAAGACGATCTTCTCGCCACTGACGATTACATCATCATTTCCCCGAAGGTGGACGGGCTCGGCACACTGATTTCGCAGCCGCGTGCCTTCACCGAAGCCGACATAGCCGGACTGCTGTCGCAACCCTGGGCTCTGAGCGCGGGTGAATTTAAAAACGCTACATTCAATGTCGCCGCCGGCGTGAGTTTCGGCGGAAGGGGTATGTCGACCGACCTTTTTCTTGAATCGGTCCCTGATGATTATATCGACGTAAAGCCGGCGGGGTGGGATTTTGAAGGAGGGAGTTCCACAACCGTTCCTATCATTATTTCCAAGGATTATCTCGCGCTGTATAACTTCGGTTTCGCGCCCTCGCGGTCATTGCCGCGCATAAGCGAGGAAATGGTGGGCATGATTCCATTGACCCTTTCAGTGTCGGGCCGCGGGAAGCAGCAGTATTTTGAAGGTAGGATAGTGGGCTTCTCGTCGCGTCTCAACACTATCGCCGTTCCCGAGAAATTTCTTGACTGGGCTAACGATACTTTCGGTTCCACGGTACAATCTGATCCGTCACGGCTTATCGTTAAAGTCGACAATCCGGGCAATCCCGCCATAACAAAGTATATGGAGGAGCATGATTACGAGATAGCGGGCGACGGCAGCGCGGCTGACCGTGCCGGCTATGTCATGGCTGTGGTGACCGGAATAGTGATCGCGATAGGGTGTGTTATCTCAATTCTTTCGCTCGCTATACTGCTGCTCAGCATCTCGCTTCTGATGCAGCGCAACCGCGAGAAGATATCCACGCTCAAGTTGCTCGGATATTCCCCGGCCACGATCGCAGGATATTACATTAAGATGGTAGCCGCTCTTAATGGCCTGCTGCTTGTGATAGTGGCAGTCGCTCTCGTATTGATACGGAAGGCCTGGTTGCCACTGCTGTCCGATATGGGACTTAAGGGTGTGCCCGTTACTGCGGCAATCGTGGCGGGTGCCGTGCTTATGACGGTTATAACCATCATCAACACCATATATATCAGGCGCGTGACATCACGCTGCTGAGATGAGGTAGACGGTGTAGGCCACGTAGGCAAGAAACATCACCGCGCCTTCGGTGCGGGTGAATGTCATGCGGCGTATCACCTTGCCGAATAGCCAGAACAGCAGTGACGCACCCACAAGTACCAGCAGGTCTACATTGGTAATCCCGCCCAAGGGAAGGGGCGAGATTACAGCCGATGCTCCCAGAACGAAGAAGACATTGAAGATACAGCTGCCTACTACATTGCCCACGGCAAGCCCCGGCTGATTCTTGACCGCGGCTACTATTGAGGTGGCAAGTTCCGGCAGCGAAGTGCCGAAAGCCACGATGGTAAGTCCTATGATGGCATCGGAAACATTGAGGCTGCGGGCTATCGCCGAGGCGCTGTCGACAAAAAGCTGTCCGCCCCATATCAGCGCGCCAAGACCGCCGGCTATGGCTATGACTGATACCCACAATTTCATCTCCTTAGCCGGTTGCGCATCCTCCACCGCAGGCTCACCGGTCGACTTGGCTATAGAGAATGTATAGCGCAGGAAGATGCAGAAGAAAAGCAGGAGGATTATACCACCTGACCGTCCGATAATGTTTTCGGAAGCGCCGTCAAGAATCACACTGTTGCCCAATACGAGGATCACGAGCGACGATAGTATCACGAGCGGAATATCGTTGACGAGGATGCCTCGCTCTATCCTGATGGGACGCACGAGAGCTGTCAGGCCAATTATCACAAGAATATTGAAGATATTGCTACCCACGACGTTGCCTATCGCTATGCCGGCATTGTGGTTGAAGGCCGAGACGCACGATATCACCAGTTCGGGTGCCGAAGTCCCGAAGGCTACAATTGTCAGACCTATTACGAGCGGCGAGATGCCGCTGCGTCGCGCTACGGCCGAGGCTCCGTCGGTGAGATAATTTGCCCCGCCCAGTATCAATGCGAGACCGAAGATGAGTAGCAGAATGTTCCAAATCATGTTGAACGTGAGATAAAGTGATGATTATGTAGAATATTAACTTCCACCGCTACTAAAAAGTTCATCAAACAGAAGGCGGCGCACCCGTAATCTGCGGGTCGCCGCCTTCGTTAATGCCGAAAAATGAGGTTATACATTCATTATGCTTCGGCTTTTTCCTTTATGAACGCAACGCAACCGGCTCCGATTACGAGGGCCACGCCGGCAATGATCATCATGACATACTGCGGGGCCACTTCACCGGGGTTGCCGAATATCGAGAGGATCGGGCCTCCGAGAAGCGCGCCGATAATCTGCGGGATACAGATCGAGCAGTTGAACAGGCCGAGGTAAGCGCCGATGTGACCACCCTTAAGCGAGTTGGTGAGGATAGTGAACGGCCAGGCGAGCATTGCGGCCCATGCGCAACCGATCAGAATGAACGAGATGAAAAGCATGTACTGATTGGTGAGCAATCCTGCCGATATGAAACCGGCGGCGCCGAGAAGCAAGCTGAGCGAGTAGGAGAACTTGCGCGAGCGGAAGCGGGGAAGGAGCACGGCCCACAGTACCGAACCGATTGCCTGGACGGCAAAGAGGATGCCTACCCAGTTGCCGGCATCGTTGTACTGAGGACTCTCGGTGTTGAGTTCCTGAACGGCATGAAGCTCAACCTTGGCTCCGGCAGGGATGGACACTTTCTTATTTCCCTCGGTATAGAGTTCGCCGGTATTGGGGTCGTGAGTGTAGATGTCGCAGAGGATTATTTCGCTGCCCTCGGGAAGACGGCTCACGCGGTGGTTGATCGTATACTGAGCTATCGAATCGAGGCGGATGTTGTGGTTGATCACGATTGAGCGGCCTTCGGTCGAGTAGACGTGATCAAACTCGGCTACGGGTACACCGTGCTCGGTGGACATCATTCCTGCCGAGGCGATTGTGTCGTTGGCCGCTCCGGGGATGATTATTTCGATGATGTCGGCCTCATGGAAGTTGCCGTCACCGTCGGTCACGCCGGCCACAGTCAGCTTGCCGTTGTCTACGAGCAGGTTGCTCTCGGCATCCATGATGTACTTGGCATTGTAGTCAACGCCGTTGACCGATATACCCTTTATGCGCTCGATGGCGGGAGTGTCGAAGGAATTGATGGCTATCGTACCGTTGGTGTAGGTCCACATGAAAAGGAACGCAAACCAGCAGAAGAACTGCACGATACCAACCGTCCAGAACGTGGAGGGAGCATTGACGAGAAGCTTGAACAGCCCGGGATTGTCGGCCTTTTCATCTTTGGCAGTGGAGTCGCCGTTATATTCATTGTATACTTGCGGCGGCCACTCCTTGATTTTGGCAAGCGAGTACACGACGCATAGCAGCAGGATGGCAGCTCCGATATAGAACGAATATACTACCGTGGGAGGAATCACACCTGCTGCGGCGGTGTTCTTGAATCCGAGCCACGTCAGGATGAACGGGAACACATAACCCACGATCGAACCGGCATTGCACAGGAACGACTGGATCGAGTAGGCGAGACCTTTCTGCTTCTCGTTGACCATATCGCCCACGAGCATCTTGAAGGGCTGCATGGCCATGTTGATCGACGTATCGAGCATCATCAGTGCGATGAGGCCGACGATGATTGCCGATGATACGGTCAGACCGAAGCTGCCGGCGTTGGGCAGGAGGCACATCACGATGATGGCTATGAGTGCGCCGAAGATCAGGTAGGGTAAGCGGCGCCCGAAGCGGTTCCATGTCTTGTCACTGGCGGTACCAACAATAGGCTGGACGATAAGGCCCATAAGCGGCGGCAGGATCCAGAAATAGCTGAGGTCGTGGGGGTCGGCGCCGAGTGTTGCAAAGATTCGCGACACGTTGGCGCTCTGAAGGGCGTAAGCGATCTGTACGCCGAAAAATCCGAAACTGAGATTCCACAGTTTCCAAAAGCCAAGATCAGGTTTAGTTTTTTGCATTTTGGTATTGGACGGTAATGTTTTTTTAATATGATTATTGCAAGTGATTAGTTACATGGATGGTGCCATGGAGTAAAGCATCTTGATTTCCTCGGCCCAACGGGCAGGGTCGGGGGTCTCAAGGATGATGGGTATGTCATCAAGCCTATCGTCGGCCATAAGCATCTCGAAGAAATGCATCCCGAGGGTGCCCTCACCGATAGGTGCATGGCGGTCGATATGTGACAGGAGCGGGCGCATACTGTCGTTAAGGTGCATGGCGCTCAGATATTTCCTGCCGATGATTGAGCCGAAATCGTCCCACGTCTGCCTGTAACCCTCGGTTGTGGCAAGGTCATATCCGGCCGAATAGGCGTGGCACGTGTCGATGCACACTCCTACGCGTTCCTTGTCCTCTACTCCGTCGATGATACGGGCGATCTGCTCGAATGAGTAACCGAGGTTGCTCCCTTGGCCGGCAGTGTTTTCAATCACTGCCTTGACACCGGTGCTGGTGTCGAGGATCATGTTGATCGACTCGGCTATGCGGTCGAGACAGGCGTCGGTCTCCATCATGTTGAGGTGACTGCCGGGATGGAAATTAAGCATCGTGAGGCCGAGCTGCATACAGCGGGCCACCTCATCGGCAAACGCTTCGCGCGATTTTACCAGTTTCTCCCGGTCGGGTGAGCCGAGATTGATCAGATAGCTGTCATGGGGCAGGATGAATTCGGGTGCATAGCCGAGCTCGGCGCAAAGCTGCTTGAACTTGTCGGCCTCGGCTTCACTTATCGGCTTGGATTTCCAGCGCGACGGGTTACGGGTGAAGAGGGCGAAAGCCTTCGCCCCGATTTCAGAGGCGTTGACCGGTGCCGACGATACGCCGTTTTCAGCCGATACATGAGCTCCAATGTGTTTCATCTGATTTTTAAAACGGATTAAATTTACGCTATTAGATATGATTCTACAAATTTAAGTAAATTTATTCAGAAATCGCGGTTTATCGTTCTTTTTTTTGACCTTTCGACAAAAAAAGCGGGTCGCCCGGCGAATATGGGGCGACCCGATATGAGATAAATCTGCAAGGTCGGAGGTTGAGCGGGCGTCAATCTTCCTTATTTCTTGTCTTGGTCTTGGTCTTGGATTTCGAGGCCGACGAACTCATGTCTTTTTCTTCCTTCAGGTCGATTTCATTGCGGTTGCTGTCGAGCACGCGGTATTGCAGATAAGCGAGCGACTGGTCAGGAAGGATGGTGAAGTGAAAGCCGTAGTTCATGCGCCATTTCAGGTAAGTGGAGATGAGACCTTTCTTGAGGTAGGCGTCGACAAACGGGTGTACATACATCGTGAAGCCCTTGATGTTGAGATGATTGGTAAGATAATCGATTTTCTCAAGGAGCGTATCGGTGAAGAGAAGCGACGGCTGCACATGGCCCTTGCCGAAACATGACGGACATTCCTCGGACGTGACTATGTCAAGGGCCGGACGCACTCTCTGGCGCGTGATCTGCATGAGGCCGAACTTGCTCAGGGGCAGGATGTTGTGGCGAGCGCGGTCGTTGGCCATTATCTCGCGCATGTGGTCATATAACTTCTGCCTGTGCTCGGCCTTGTTCATGTCGATGAAGTCGATCACGATGATGCCGCCCATGTCGCGGAGCCGTAGCTGGCGCGCGATTTCATCGGCTGCGCGCAGGTTGACCTCCAGGGCATTGCTCTCCTGATCGGGGGCAGCCTTGGAGCGGTTGCCCGAGTTGACGTCGATCACGTGGAGGGCCTCGGTGTGCTCGATGATGATGTAGGCGCCTGACTTGAACGAGACTGTCTTGCCGAATGATGACTTGATCTGTCGCGTGATTCCGAAATGGTCGAAGATGGGCTGGGCATCGGAGTAAAGTTTCACGATGTCGCGGCGCTCGGGAGCGATGAGGCTCACGTACTTGACGATCTGGTCAAAGATTTCAGAGTCGTTGACATGGATGCTTTCGTAGGTGGGCGAGAAGACGTCGCGCAACATACCTACGATGCGGCTCTCTTCTTCAAATACCAGAGCCGGTGCCGTGGCTTTGCGGGCTTTCGCTACGGTCTGTTCCCAGCAGTTAAGCAGGGTTTTAAGCTCGTTGTTGAGTTCGGCCACTCGTTTTCCTTCGGCCGAAGTGCGTATTATGACACCGAAATTCTTGGGCTTGATGCTTTCTATCAGCTGTCGCAGGCGCACCTTCTCTTCGGTGCTCTTAATCTTCTGCGAGATGGAAATCTTGTCGCCGAAAGGAATCAGCACCATGTAGCGGCCTGTGAACGTGATCTCGGTAGTGAGTCGCGGACCCTTTGACGAAATGGGTTCCTTGACTATCTGCACAAGCAGTTCCTGGCCGGGTTGGAGCACCTGGGTGATTGACCCGTGCTTGTCGATGTCGGGGCGGCGCTTGATGCGTGATACCGAGGGGTGGGAATTCTTTTCATCAAGGGCCTCCTTGATGAAATCAGAGTAGGTGTCGAATTGTGAACCAAGATCCAGATAATGCAGGAAAGCGTCCTTCTCGTAGCCGACGTTGACGAAGGCGGCATTCAACCCCGGCATAAGTTTCTTGACTTTGGCCAGGTAGATGTCGCCCACGGCATAAGCGATGTTTCTCGACTCTTTCTGAAGCG
>CAZJKU010000009.1:0-71634 GCA_964546905.1 uncultured Staphylococcus sp. | reverse complement strand
ACGAAGGCTTTGAAGGCAACCTCCAGTTTGTCGACGAAGTCAAGGGCGGTAACATCCCCAAGGAGTTCATCCCCTCGATCCAGAAAGGTTTCGTGACCGCGATGAAGAACGGTGTCCTCGCCGGCTTCCCCGTAGAACATCTCAAGGTGACCGTGCTCGACGGTTCGTTCCACCCCGTGGACTCTGACCAGCTTTCATTTGAGCTCTGCGCCATCCAGGCCTTCAAGAAGGCATCGGAAAAGGCCGCTCCCGTGCTGCTCGAACCCATCATGAAGATCGAAGTCGTAACCCCCGAGGAATCGATGGGTGACGTGATCGGCGACCTCAACAAGCGCCGCGGTCAGGTGGAAGGCATGGAGACCAGTCGCTCAGGCGCCCGCGTCGTAAAGGCCAAGGCTCCGCTTGCCGAAATGTTTGGTTACGTGACCGCGCTCCGTACCATCACCTCGGGCCGTGCCACTTCGACCATGTCGTTCAGCCACTACGCCGAGGTATCAAGCTCGATCGCCAAGCAGGTTCTCACCGAGTGCCAGGGCCGCGTAGACCTCGTAAAATAATCCAATCGTCAATAATCATTTCAACCCGATAAAATGGACCAAACTATCAGAATCAAACTCAAATCCTACGACTACAACCTCGTAGACAAGTCGGCTGAGAAGATTGTGAAGACAGTAAAAGCCACCGGCGCCGTGATCTCAGGCCCCATCCCCCTGCCTACCCACCGCCGCATCTTCACCGTCAACCGCTCAACTTTCGTTAACAAGAAATCGCGCGAGCAGTTCCAGCTCTCAAGCTACAAGCGCCTCATCGACATCCACAACTCCACCTCCAAGACTGTGGACGCTCTCATGAAGCTCGAACTCCCCTCAGGCGTGGAAGTAGAAATCAAGGTCTGATTCACAAGCAATAACTAAAGATTTTAACCAACAATTTAAAATAACAGAGAAATGCCAGGATTAATAGGAAAAAAAATCGGAATGACATCCGTTTTCAGTGCCGACGGCAAGAACGTGCCGTGCACTGTTATCGAAGTAGGTCCCTGCGTCGTTACTCAGATCAAGACTGCCGACACCGACGGTTATGAAGCAGTGCAGCTCGGCTTCCAGGAAAAGAAGGAGAAGCACACCACTGCCCCCATGGCCGGCCATTTCAAGAAGGCAGGAGTAGCTCCGCAGCGTCACTTGGCCGAGTTCAAAGGTTTCGACGGCGTAAACCTCGGTGATACCCTCACCGTCGACCTATTCACTGAAAGCGACTTCGTCGACATTCAGGGCGTGTCGAAAGGTAAAGGTTTCCAGGGCGTCGTAAAGCGTCACGGCTTCGGCGGTGTAGGCCAGGCAACCCACGGCCAGCACAACCGTCTCCGCGCCCCCGGTTCGGTAGGTGCCTGCTCTTATCCCGCTAAGGTGTTCAAGGGAATGCGCATGGCCGGCCAGATGGGCAACAAGAACGTGACCGTCCAAAACCTCCAAGTAGTTAAAATCCTCCCCGAGCACAACCTGATGCTTATCAAAGGTTCAGTGCCCGGAGCCAAAGGTTCAATCTTAATAATCGAGAAATAATGGAACTCGCAGTATACAATATTCAAGGCCAGGATACAGGCCGCAAAGCTGTTCTCAACGACGAAGTATTTGCTATCGATGCTAACGAGCAGGCCGTATATCTCGACGTTAAGCAGTACCTCGCCAACCAGCGCCAGGGTACCCACAAGTCCAAGGAGCGCTCCGAAGTGTCAGGTTCCACCCGCAAGCTCCACAAGCAGAAAGGTGGCGGCGGCAGCCGTATCGGTGACATCAACTCGCCCGTGCTCGTCGGCGGTGGACGCGTATTTGGTCCCCGTCCCCGCGACTATCGCTTCAAGCTCAACAAGAAGGTGAAGCAGCTCGCCCGTCGCAGCGCCCTTACCTACAAAGTGCAGGACTCGCAGATCATCATCGTCGAGAACTTCACTTTCGACGCTCCCAAAACTAAAGATTTCGTAAATTTTGCTAAAAATCTTAAAGTTGACGGCAAGAAGGTGCTTCTCGTTTTACCCTCTCGCGATAATAATGTAACTTTGTCAGCCCGTAACGTACCCGATGCCGACACCATCTCTGCTGCCGACATCAATACTTATGCGCTCATGAACTCAAATGCCATCATCCTCACCGAAGATGCACTTGAGCTCATCAATAATCTTTAATAACCCCGAGAGAATATAACAACGGCAACACAACAATGGAAATCTCAATCAAACCCATCGTAACCGAGAAAGCCAACAAGATCTCGGAAAAGTATAACCGCTACACCTTCCGCGTTTCTCCCGAGGCCAACAAGTATCAGATCAAGGCCCTCGTGGAGGAACTCTACGGTGTCAAGGTGATCGGCGTCAACACCATGAACGTCCGCGCCAAGAACAAGTCGCGCTGGACTAAGAGCGGACTTCTCCGCGGCAAGACCACCGCATGGAAAAAAGCCCTCGTCACTGTGGCCGAAGGTCAGTCAATCGACTTCTATAGCAATATCTAATAATCAAAATGGCAGTAAGAAAATTCAAGCCCACTACCCCCGGGCAGAGACACAAAATTATCGGTGTATTCAAGGGTACAATCACTGCTACAACACCGGAAAAATCCCTTACAGTCGGGAAACGTGCCTCAGGTGGCCGCAACAACGAAGGTCACCTCACCAACCGCTACCTCGGTGGCGGTCACAAGCGTAAATTCCGTATCATCGACTTTAAGAGAACCAAGGACGGAATTCCCGCAGTCGTAAAGTCAATCGAATACGACCCCAACCGCTCGGCCCGCATCGCCCTCCTCTACTACGTGGACGGCGCCAAGGCCTACATCATCGCCCCCAACGGCCTTGAGGTAGGTGCCACAGTCGTTTCAGGCCCCGATGCAGCTCCCGAAGTCGGTAACGCTCTTCCTCTCAGCAAAATCCCCGTCGGTACACTCATCCACAACATCGAGCTCCGCCCCGGTCAGGGTGCCTTCATGGCACGCTCAGCCGGCACTTTCGCCCAGCTCGTATCGCGTGAAGGCGACTACGTAATCATCAAATTACCTTCAGGTGAAACCCGCAAGATCCTTGCCGCTTGCAAGGCTACGGTAGGTGTCGTCGGCAATTCCGAGCACTCCCTCGAACGCTCCGGCAAGGCCGGTCGCTCGCGCTGGCTCGGCCGCCGTCCCCGCAACCGCGGTGTTGTCATGAACCCTGTCGATCACCCCATGGGTGGTGGTGAAGGCCGTGCATCAGGTGGTCATCCCCGCTCCCGCAAGGGCCTTTACTCTAAGGGTCTCAAGACACGTGCGCCCAAGAAGCAATCGTCCAAGTACATCATCGAAAGAAGGAAAAAGTAATCTGATTAATTTGAAACACTTATGAGTCGTTCACTTAAAAAAGGCCCCTTCATCAGCGTTAAGCTTGAAAAGAAAGTTGCCGCCATGGAAGAATCCGGTAAGAAAACCGTCATCAAGACATGGTCGCGCGCTTCGATGATTGCCCCCGAATTCGTAGGCCACACTTTCGCAGTTCACAACGGCAACAAGTTTATTCCCGTCTACGTCACCGAAAACATGGTGGGTCACAAGCTCGGCGAGTTTGCCCCCACCCGCACCTTCCGCGGTCACTCCGGTAACAAGAAGAAATAAACCCAGGCCACATTTTTCAAACTGACAAAAATCTACCAAATAAAATGGGTGTAAGAAAAAGAAACTCAGCCGACATCAGAAAAGAGCGTCAGAAGACCATCGCTTTCGCCAAGCTGACAAATATCCCCACTTCCCCCCGCAAGATGCGCCTGGTCGCTGACCTGGTGCGCGGCGTGGAAGTCAACAAGGCCCTCGGTATCCTCAAGTTCTCCAACAAGGAAGCCGCTGCACGCCTTGAAAAGCTCCTCCGTTCAGCCATCGCCAACTGGGAAGCCAAGAACGAGCGCAAGGCCGACGCCGGTGAACTTTACGTGACCACCATCTACGTAAACTGCGCGCCGATGCTCAAGCGTCTCCGTCCCGCCCCCCAGGGTCGCGGCTACCGTATCCGCAAACGTGCCAACCACGTTACCCTGATTGTCGACACTAAAGAAAACAACAACGCTTAAAACGCTTATATAAATGGGACAAAAAGTAAACCCGATCAGCAATCGATTAGGAGTAATTCGCGGCTGGGACTCCAACTGGTATGGCGGTAAGAAATACGGCGATACCCTCCTCGAAGACTCGAAACTCCGCAAATACCTCAACGTTCGTCTCGCAAAATCAAGCGTATCACGTATCGTAATCGAGCGCACCATGAAGCTCATCACAATCACCGTCTGCACCTCCCGCCCCGGTCTCATCATCGGCAAGGGTGGCTCGGAAGTTGATAAACTCAAGGAAGAGCTTAAGAAAATCACCGACAAGGACATCCAGATCAATATCTACGAAGTGAAGCGCCCCGAGCTCGACGCTCAGATCGTCGCTTCCACCATCGCCCGCCAGATCGAAGGCAAGATCGCCTACCGCCGCGCTGTCAAGATGGCTATCGCTGCCACCATGCGCTCAGGTGCCGAAGGCATCAAGATCCAGATCTCAGGCCGCCTCAACGGCGCTGAAATGGCCCGCTCCGAAATGTTCAAGGAAGGCCGTACTCCCCTCCACACCCTCCGTGCCGACATCGACTACGCACTTGTCGAGGCCCACACTAAGGTAGGTGTGATCGGCGTGAAGGTATGGATCTGCCGCGGAGAAGTTTACGGCAAGCGCGACCTGTCGCCCAACTACACCGCCGCCCAGAAGGAATCACGTCCCGCCGGCGCTCCCTCAGGCAACCGTCGCGGTGGCTTCCGTAAACCTAAAAACAACCGTTAAACCCGTCAACTGATTACCGAAAATGTTACAACCTAAGAAAACAAAATTCCGTCGCGCCCAAAAGGGCCGCATGAAAGGAAACGCTCAGCGCGGCAACCAGCTGGCATTCGGTTCATTTGGTATCAAGACCCTTGACTCGAAATGGATCACCGGCCGCCAGATCGAGGCCGCCCGTGTCGCCGTGACACGTCACATGCAGCGTCAGGGTCAGATCTGGATCCGCATCTTCCCCGACAAGCCCATCACCAAGAAGCCTGCCGAAGTCCGCATGGGTAAAGGTAAAGGTAACCCCGAAGGATATGTAGCTCCCGTCACTCCCGGTCGCATCCTTATCGAAGTAGAAGGCGTGCCCTTTGAAGTAGCTAAGGAAGCCCTCCGCCTGGCAGCTCAGAAACTTCCCGTAACCACAAAATTCATCGTGCGTCGTGACTACGACCCCACCCAAAACGTCTAAGTCCACATGAAACAAGAAGAAATCAAAGAAATGCCCACCCAGGACCTGCGCGATCGCCTGGTGGAAATGCAGAAAGACTACGCACAGCTCAAGATCAACCATGCCATTTCGCCCCTGGACAGCCCCTCTAAGATCACCGCAGCACGCAAGGACATCGCGCGCGTCAAGACTGAGCTGCGCCAGCGCGAATTAAACAACAAATAATCCCTTTTCAATCCCACTGACATGGAAAAAAGAAACCTCAGAAAAGAGCGAATCGGCGTAGTGTCTTCCAACCGTGGTGACAAGACCATCACCGTTACCATCAAATGGAAAGAAAAGCACCCCATCTACGGTAAATTCGTAAACAAAACCAAAAAATACCACGCCCACGACGAAAACAACGAATGTGAGGTAGGCGATACCGTCCGCCTGATGGAGACCCGCCCCCTCAGCAAGACCAAGCGTTGGAGGCTCGTAGAAATCATCGAAAAAGTAAAATAATATGATACAGACTGAAAGCCGACTCACAGTCGCCGACAACTCCGGCGCAAAAGAAGCTCTCTGCATCCACGTGCTCGGTGGCACCGGCCGTCGCTATGCTTCCGTTGGTGACATCATCGTGGTCTCCGTCAAGAGCGTTATCCCTTCTTCCGACGTTAAGAAAGGCACCGTATCCAAGGCCGTCGTAGTACGTACCAAGAAAGAGATCCGTCGCCCCGACGGCTCCTACATCCGCTTCGACGACAACGCCTGCGTCCTTCTCAACAACGCCGGTGAACTCCGCGGAACCCGTATCTTCGGTCCCGTTGCCCGCGAACTCCGCGCCGCCAACCAGATGAAGATCGTATCTCTCGCACCTGAAGTACTCTAATCTTTCACCCCCGCACTAAAACAATGAGCAAATTTCACATAAAAAAAGGCGACATTGTCCGCGTGATCTCAGGTGAAGACCGCGGCAAGGAAGGCCGTGTGCTCAAGGTCCTGACCTCCAAGCAGCGCGCCATCGTCGAAGGCATCAACATGGTAACCAAAGCCACCAAGCCTTCAGCAAAGCACCCCGAGGGCGGTCTCATCAAGATGGAGGCCCCCATCCACATCTCTAACATCGCCCTTATCGATCCCAAATCAGGCAAGCCCACCCGCGTCGCTGTCCGCAAGGTTGACGGCAAGACTGTGCGCATCGCCAAAAAATCTGGAGAGGAAATCAAATGAGCAACAAGACTGTAAAAACCGACTATCAGGAAAGGATAGTCCCCGCCCTGACCGAGAAATTCAACTACACCACACCCATGCAGGTGCCCAAGCTGAAGAAAATCGTCATCAACCAGGGCCTCGGAGCCGCCACCCAGGACAAGAAGCTCATCGAGACCGCTATCAACGAGCTCACCGCCATCACCGGTCAGAAGGCTGTCGCAACCCTTTCGCGCAAGGACATCTCTAACTTCAAGCTCCGCAAGAAAATGCCCATCGGCGTGATGGTAACCCTCCGCCGCGAGAAAATGTATGAATTCCTTGAGCGCCTCATCCGTGTGGCCCTCCCCCGTATCCGTGACTTCAAGGGTATCGAAGGCAAGCTCGACGGCCGTGGCAACTACACCCTCGGTATCAATGAGCAGATCATCTTCCCCGAGATCAACATCGACGCCATCAACAAGCTCATGGGTATGAACATCACTTTCGTGACTTCAGCCAACACCGATGAAGAAGGCTACGAGCTTCTCAAGCAATTCGGTCTCCCCTTCAAAAACGCTAAAAAATAATTCCCCCTATGGCAAAAGAATCAATGAAAGCGCGCGAGGTAAAACGTGCAAAGCTCGTTGCCCGCTACGCTAAGAAGAAAGCCGAACTCAAGGCTGCCGGTGACTACGAAGCTCTCCAGCTCCTGCCCAAGAACGCCTCGGCTGTACGCCTCCACAACCGCTGCTCGATCACCGGTCGTCCCAAAGGCTACATGCGCCAGTTCGGTATATCGCGTATCCAGTTCCGCGAAATGGCTTCGGCCGGCCTCATCCCCGGTGTGAAGAAGGCCTCCTGGTAATCATCAGGCACCATCGGCCCCCCCATTAACGGACTGTAACGATCCCACTCTCGACGGAACCCGGCGGGAGCCATGTTAAAAGCTCCTGATGGCGCGCCTGAACCTTCCGCATGAACAAGGCCGCGCCGCCGGATCCTCAATATCCTTCCACCCTCTCTTCCCTCAGCCAATCATTCCCGACCCCATAAAAGTCAATTAAATATTGTTAGGAACACCTAATCAATTTAAATCTTAAACAAAATGACAGATCCTATTGCAGACTATCTCACAAGATTGAGAAACGCAATCAAAGCCAACCACCGCGTGGTAGAGATTCCCGCCTCAAACTTGAAAAAGGAGATAACCAAGATCCTTTTTGAACAAGGATACATCCTCAACTACAAGTTCATCGAAGGCGAGAACCCCGCAGGTACAATCAAGATCGCCCTCAAGTATGATCCTATCGACAAAGTGAACGCCATCAAGTCGCTTGAGCGCGTTTCACGTCCCGGTCTCCGCCGCTACACCGGCTACAAGGACATGCCCCGCGTCCTCAACGGTCTCGGTATCGCTATCCTTTCCACCAGCCACGGCGTGATGACCAACAAGAAAGCCCGCGAACTCAAGGTGGGCGGTGAAGTATTATGTTATGTTTACTAATAGAAAGGAGCAACTGAAATGTCACGTATAGGTAAAGCACCCATCACACTCCCTGCTAAGGTAGAAGTAACCGTTGCCCCTGACAACACCGTCACTGTCAAAGGCCCCAAAGGTACACTCACTCAGAAAGTCAACGAAGACCTCACCGTCAAGGTCGAGGACGGTCATCTGGTGATCACCCGTCCCAGCGATGACCGCGAGCACCGCGCCCAGCACGGTCTCTACCGTGCCCTGCTCCACAACATGGTGGTAGGCGTCTCTGAAGGTTACCGCAAAGAAATGGAACTCATCGGCGTCGGTTTCCGCGCTACGGCTACCGGTCAGGTACTCGAACTCTCGCTCGGTTACTCCCACGCAATATATATCAAGCTCCCGCCCGAAGTTAAAGTCGAGGCCAAGACCGAGCGTAACAAGGCTCCCCTCATCATCCTTGAGAGCTACGACAAGCAGCTCCTTGGTCAGGTGTGCGCCAAGATCCGCTCACTCCGCAAGCCCGAGCCTTACAAAGGTAAAGGTATCAAGTTCGTCGGCGAAATCATCCGCCGCAAATCGGGTAAGTCAGCAAGTGCTAAATAATCTTAACTTCGAATCATTATGGTTACCAAAATACAAAGAAGAAATAAAATCAAGGCCCGCATTCGCGGCAAAATTTCTGGCACTGCTGCCCGTCCCCGCATGACCGTGTTCCGCTCCAACAAGCAGATCTACGTTCAGCTCATCGACGACCTCGCCGGCAAGACTCTCGTCGCTACCTCCTCCAAGGGTATCGAAGAGGGCACCAAGACTGAAATCGCTGCCAAGGTTGGCGAGAAAATCGCCCAGAAGGCTCTCGAAGCAGGTATCACCGAGGTAGTTTTCGACCGCAACGGCTACCTCTTCCACGGACGCATAAAATCCCTCGCCGACGCTGCCCGCACAGCCGGCCTCAAATTCTAAGTTATCATCATGGCTACTAAATATAATAAAGTAAAGACTACCAACGATCTCGAACTCAAGGATCGTCTCGTTGCCATTAACCGCGTTACCAAGGTCACCAAGGGTGGTCGCACATTCACCTTCGCAGCTATCGTCGTTGTCGGCGACGAGCACGGAGTAGTAGGCTGGGGCCTGGGCAAGGCCAACGAAGTCCAGGCAGCTATCGCCAAGGGCATCGAAGCCGCCAAGAAGAACCTCATCAAGGTCCCCGTACATAAAGGCACCATCCCCCACGAGCAGGTCGCTAAGTTCGGCGGCTCACGCGTAATCCTCATCCCTGCTTCCGAGGGTACCGGAGTAAAGGCCGGTGGTGCAATGCGTGCCGTGCTTGAAAGTGTAGGAATCACCGACGTGCTTGCCAAGTCTAAGGGTTCTTCCAACCCCCACAACCTTGTGAAGGCCACCATCGCCGCCCTCGGCGAAATGCGCTCGCCCGCTCAGGTTGCCCAGCATCGCGGCATCTCCGTCGACAAAGTCTTCAACGGTTAATCCACCCCCTTTAATCACCTACAAAAATGGCAAAAATCAAGATAACCCAGACTAAGAGCCGCATCAATGCTCCCGCAGTGCAGAAACGCACTCTCGATGCACTCGGCCTCAAGAAAATGAACCATTCCGTAGTGCTTGAAGACACTCCTTCGGTTCTCGGCATGGTCAAGGCTGTACGTCACCTCGTGACCGTCACCAACGCTTGAATTCCACCTCTCTCTCCTCGGTATCTAATCTCTAACACTTAAAAACTCCAAGACATATAGTTATGGACTTAAGCAATCTTAAACCCGCCCCCGGCTCCGTTACTGCCAAAACCCGTATCGGCCGTGGTGCCGGTTCCGGCAAAGGCGGTACATCAACCCGCGGTCACAAAGGTGCAAAATCCCGCTCGGGCTACTCACGCAAGATCGGTTTTGAAGGTGGTCAGATGCCTCTGCAGCGCCGCCTTCCCAAGTTCGGCTTCAAAAACATCTCGCGTGTTGAATACAAGGCTGTCAATCTTGCCGACCTTGAAGCTCTCGCCGCTCAGGGCGTGACTACAATCGGCATCGCCGAGCTCATCGCCGCCGGTCTCACCGGCAAGAAGGCTCTCGTAAAGATCCTCGGCAACGGCTCCCTCACCAAGGCAGTCAATGTCACAGCCAACGCTTTCTCCGCAGCAGCCAAGGCAGCTATTGAAGCCGCCGGCGGTACTGCGACAACCCTCTAACACCCCCTCCTCAACCAATGAGTTTCGTTAAAACAATCCGTAACATCTGGACAATCGACGAACTTCGTCAGCGCATCCTCGTGACACTCCTGCTCGTACTCGTGTACCGCCTGGGCTGTTACGTCGTCCTCCCGGGCATAAGCCCCGAGGACCTGGATGCCCTCTCGAATTTCACCAACAAGAGCGGCCTGATGCAACTCCTCGACATGTTCTCCGGCGGCGCCTTCTCACAGGCTTCGATCTTCGCCCTCGGTATCATGCCCTACATCACCGCCTCGATCGTGATTCAGCTTCTCGGAATGGTGCTCCCGTCATTCCAGAAGATGCAGCGCGAAGGTGAAAGCGGCCGTCAGAAGCTCAGCCAGTACACCCGCTACCTGACTGTCGCTATCCTCCTGTTCCAGGGTCCTGCCTACCTGATCAACCTTCAGGTGCAGGTGAGCGCCGCTACCGGCGGTGCGTCCATGTCATGGCCCACGATTGCCTACCT
The DNA here is from genome assembly GCA_964546905.1 of uncultured Staphylococcus sp. GTDB lineage: Bacteria > Bacteroidota > Bacteroidia > Bacteroidales > Muribaculaceae > Duncaniella. Next base: position 61,023 of record CAZJKU010000009.1, on the reverse strand, counting down.
GACCGTGATCCTTGCCGCCGGCTCCATGTTCATCATGTGGCTGGGCGAGCGCATCACTGACCGCGGTATCGGCAACGGTATCTCGTTCATCATCCTCGTGGGTATCATCGCCCGCTTCCCCGGTGCCATCTTCTATGAGTTCACCTCGCGTCTGCCGGGATCAACCGGCTCGCAGGGCGGTCTCGTGATGTTCATCATCGAGCTTATCATCTTCTTTGCCGTGATCGTCGGAGCCGTGCTGCTCGTCCAGGGCACCCGCAAGGTCCCCGTGCAGTATGCCAAGCGCATCGTCGGCAACAAGCAGTATGGCGGTGCCCGTCAGTACATCCCTCTGAAGGTCAATGCCGCCGGCGTGATGCCCATCATCTTCGCCCAGGCCATCATGTTCATCCCCATCACACTGATGGGATTCAGCTCGTCTGACGCCACTTCAGGCTTCGCCGCAGCGTTCTCTGACATCAACGGCTTCTGGTATAACTTCGTATACTTCATCCTCATCGTTGCCTTCACCTACTTCTACACCGCCATCACCGTGCGTCCCGCCCAGATGGCTGAAGACATGAAGCGCAACAACGGATTCATCCCCGGCGTGAAGCCCGGCAAGAAGACCGTGGAATATCTCGACTCCATCATGTCGAGGATCACACTTCCCGGCTCCCTCTTCCTCGGCATCGTCGCCATCCTCCCTGCCTTTGCACGGTTCTTCGGCATCAGCCAGAACTTCGCTCAGTTCTTCGGAGGAACTTCACTGCTGATCCTTGTAGGTGTCGTCCTCGACACCCTCCAGCAGGTTGAATCCCACCTGATGATGCACCACTACGACGGCCTCATGAAGGATGGCAAGATCAAAGGCCGCACCACCGGTTCAGCCTATTGATCCGACTGATTGCAATGCTATCTTTTCCCATCACATCTGACGCTAAATGATCTACCTCAAAACCGAAGAAGATCTCGAGAAAATGCGCGCAGCTGCAACACTCGTGAGTCGCACACTTGGCGAAGTCGCCAAGTGGGTGACTCCCGGTGTTACGACACGTCAGCTCGACAACGTCGCCCGTGAGTTCATCCTCGACAACGGCGGCAAGCCGGCATGTCTCGGCTACGGCGGTTTTCCCGGTACCCTCTGCATCGAAATCAACGAAACCGTGGTCCACGGATTCCCCTCGGGAACGACACTCCGCGAGGGCGACATCATAGGTGTCGACACGGTAGTGGAGCTCGACGGCTTCAACGGTGACATGTGCTACACCTTCCCCGTGGGCACCATTGCTCCCGAGGTCATGGCCCTGTGCAAGACCACCAAGGAATCCCTCTACAAGGGAATCGAGGCCGCTCAGGAAGGGCGCCGGATTGGCGACATCGCCAACGCCGTGCAGCGCTACTGCGAGAGCCGGGGATACACGGTGGTGCGCGAAATGTGTGGCCACGGCATCGGCAAGAAAATGCACGAGGACCCCGAAGTGCCCAACTACGGCCGTCCCGGCACCGGGCCGCTCCTCAGGCGCGGCATGTGCATAGCAATCGAGCCGATGATCAACCTCGGGTCACGCAACATCGTGGTGGAACGCGACGGCTGGCAGTGCCGCACCCGCGACCGCAAGCCCTCGGCCCATTACGAGCACACCATAGCCATCCATCAGGAAGGCCCCGAGATATTGACTACATTCGACTATGTCGAGGAAGCCCTCGGCGACAGGTTCATTTAATAATCAGATCACCAACCCACCCTTCAGCACATGGCAAAACAAGCTGCAATCGAACTCGACGGCACTATCGTCGAAGCCCTCTCCAACGCGATGTTCCGTGTCGAACTTGAAAACGGCCACGAAATCACCGCCCATATCTCCGGAAAGATGCGTATGCACTACATCAAGATCCTTCCCGGCGACAAGGTGAAAGTGGAGATGTCGCCCTACGACCTTTCCAAAGGCCGCATAGCCTTCCGCTACAAGTAAACCCCGTCACCGGACATCAGCCCTACCCATCAACCGAAACAAAACAATCACAATAAACCATCAAAACGACATGAAAGTAAGAGCATCAATCAAGAAGCGCACCCCCGACAGCAAAATTGTACGTCGCAAAGGCCGCCTTTACGTCATCAACAAGAAAAATCCCAAAATGAAGATGCGTCAGGGATAATTGGGTTAACAAAACCCAATGATTCCTAAAAAGTGTTACATTTGAAGTAGCGCTTTAACTTAACACGCAAAAATTCATTACCTTTGCACCACAAAAATAAAATTTTTTCAACAGTCAAAAAAATATATGGCAGTAAGAATCGTGGGAGTTGACCTCCCCCAGAACAAAAGAGGTGAAATCGCCTTAACCTATATTTTTGGCATCGGACGCAGCGCTGCAACCTCCATCCTCAACAAGGCAGGCGTCGACGTCAATATCAAGGTAAAAGATTGGACCGACGATCAGGCCGCAGCCGTGCGTGAAGTAATCGGACGTGACTACAAAGTAGAAGGTGATCTCCGCAGCGAAATCCAGCTCAACATCAAGCGACTAATGGATATCGGTTGCTACCGCGGTATCCGTCACCGTAACGGCCTGCCCGTGCGTGGCCAGTCGACCAAGAACAACGCCCGCACCCGCAAGGGACGCAAGAAAACAGTCGCCAACAAAAAGAAAGCTACTAAATAATAAGAAACTATGGCAAAAAAAACAGTCGCTACCAAGAAGAGAAACGTCAAGGTTGACGCTACCGGTCAGCTCCACGTTCACTCCTCTTTCAATAACATCATTGTCTGCTTAGCCAACTCCGAAGGTCAGGTCATCTCCTGGTCAAGCGCCGGTAAGATGGGTTTCCGCGGTTCCAAGAAGAACACTCCCTATGCAGCTCAGATGGCCGCTCAGGATTGCGCCAAGGTTGCCTATGACCTCGGTCTCCGCAAGGTTAAGGCTTATGTCAAGGGTCCCGGCAACGGCCGCGAATCAGCTATCCGCACCGTCCACGGAGCAGGTATCGAAGTCACCGACATCATCGACGTGACCCCTCTGCCCCACAACGGCTGCCGTCCTCCCAAGCGCCGTCGCGTCTGATTCTGTCTCAAGGATCAGTCTCAACAAGCAGGTAACAATCTTATCGCTACTTACCAATCAGCAACAATCAATCATTCCGGGCGTCGTCAGACATCAGCAGAGCCTTATACTTCATGTCATATCAATAAGCCCAGAGATTATAAAGAGGAACCGGCCGGGACAACCAGTCACCTTCACCTGGATCACGACGGCACTCGCCGTCAATGCCCGGGCCCGACGTTCCGCCTGACGACACCACCAATATTTAACAATAACTCAAATGGCAAGATACACAGGTCCCAGAACCAAAATCGCCCGCAAGTTCGGCGAACCTATCTTCGGTGATGATAAAACCCTCGCCAAGAAAAATTATCCCCCGGGACAGCACGGACTCAACAAGCGTCGCAAGACTTCAGAATACGGCGTTCAGCTCCGCGAGAAGCAGAAAGCTAAATACACCTACGGCGTCCTCGAAAAGCAATTCCGCAACCTCTTCGAGAAAGCCGCCCGCACCAAAGGCATTACCGGTGAGGTGCTCCTCCAGCTCCTTGAAGCCCGCCTTGACAATGTAGTATACCGTCTCGGCATCGCACCCACCCGTGCAGCAGCCCGTCAGCTCGTCCTCCACCGCCACATCACCGTCAACGGTAAAGTGGTCAACGTAGCTTCTTATCACGTACAGCCCGGCGACGTCGTTGCCGTCCGCGAAAAGTCCAAGTCACTCGAAGTGATCGCCGACGCTCTCGCAGGATTCAATCACTCCAAATACCCCTGGCTTCAGTGGGATGAAAACACCAAAGGCGGCTCATTCCTTCACGTACCCGCCCGCGAAGACATCCCCGAGAACATCAAGGAGCAGCTCATCGTCGAGTTGTACTCTAAATAATAAATAAAAAAACAATCAGATCCATGGCTATTTTAGCATTCCAGAAACCCGACAAAGTCCTGATGTTGGAAGCCGACGACCGCTTCGGTAAATTCGAGTTCAAGCCATTGGAGCCCGGTTATGGTATCACCATTGGCAACGCTCTGCGTCGCATCCTCCTCTCCTCCCTCGAAGGTTTTGCAATCTCAAGCATCCGCATCGATGGCGTGCGTCACGAATTCGATACCATTCCGGGTGTTAAGGAAGATGTCACCAACATTATCCTTAACCTCAAGAAAGTCAACCTCAAGCAGATTGTGGAAGACACCGACAGCGAGAAAGTTTCCATCACCGTCTCGGGCTTGGAAGAGTTCAAAGCCGGTGACATTGGCAAGGCACTGACAGGATTTGAAGTCCTCAATCCTGACCTCGTCATCTGTCACTTGGATCCTGGTGCATCATTTACTATCGACCTTACCATCAACAAAGGTCGCGGATGGGTACCCGCCGATGAGAACCGCACTGCCAATGATCCCATCGACCTCATTGCCATCGACTCCATCTATACTCCTATCCAGAACGTAAAATACACCGTTGAAAACTTCCGCGTCGACCAGAAGACCGACTACGATAAACTCACTCTTGAGATAACCACCGACGGCTCCATCGACCCCAAGGACGCGCTCAAGGAAGCAGCTAAGATTCTCATCTACCACTTCATGCTCTTCTCTGACGAGAAGATCACCCTCGAAACCAATGAAACAAACGGTGAAGAGGAATTTGATGAAGAAGTGCTCCACATGCGCCAGCTCCTCAAGTCCAAGCTCGTCGATATGGACCTCTCTGTCCGCGCCCTCAACTGCCTCAAGTCAGCTGAAGTCGAGACTCTCGGTGAACTTGTCGTATTCAACAAGACCGACCTCCTCAAATTCCGCAACTTCGGTAAGAAATCCCTCACCGAACTCGACGACCTCCTCGAAAGCCTCAACCTTTCGTTCGGAATGGATATTTCAAAGTACAAATTAGATAAAGATTAATTACCCCGATGAGACACAATAAAAAATTCAATCACCTCAGCCGAAAAAAGGCTCATCGTGATGCGCTCCTGGCCAATATGACCATCGCCCTCATCATGCGCAAGCGCATCTTCACTACTCTGGCTAAGGCAAAGGCACTCCGCGTTTACGCCGAGCCCCTCATCAACCGTGCTAAGGAAGACACCATGCTCAACCGCCGCACAGTCTTCTCCTACCTCCAGAACAAAGAAGCTGTCAACGAACTCTTCCGCGAGATCGCTCAGAAGATCGCTGAACGCAACGGCGGTTACACCCGCATCCTCAAGACCGGCAACCGTCTGGGCGATAACGCCAAGATGTGCTTCATCGAGTTAGTTGACTACAACGAGAACATGCTCGGCGAAAAGGCTCCCAAGAAGGCCAAGACTACCCGCCGCAGCCGTCGTTCTTCCAAGCCCGCAGCCGAGGCTCCCGCAGCTGAAGCTCCCGCAGCCGAAGCCGAGACTCCCGCAGCTGAGTAATCAGCCGGAATCCATACTCATAAAAATTTCGGAAAACATTGCCCCGTGCAAGGTTTTCCGAAATTTTTTTGAAAAAAATATCCCTTTTTCTGAACCTTTTTGAAACCGCCATGTTATAAAGGTATAGTTACTATTTTGCACTGTGTTTTCATGGTATTAGATTTAAGGTTAAAGCACAAGCGGGCTGTCGGGAAGACAGCCCGCTTGTGTGTCATGACGGGTGCTACTTGAGGATTGCCGACGATGCGCCTCCTTGCTGGCCTATCTCATTGTCGCGCCTGATCTTCTTTCCGTAACCTATCGTGTAGGTCACGCTCAGGTTCAGGCGGGGGTGACTGGAGGAGCCGAAGTTGGTCACCCGGGCTGAGTAGTATCGGCTCCCGACTACTGCTTCATTAATTTTCCATCCCTTGTTGAAGATGTCGAGTATCATGAGCCTTACGTTTATGTTTCTGTTGGACCAACCCAGATCGAGGTAATGGAAATTGCGGGTGGTGACTGTAGCGAATTCATCCTGCATCATGTAGCGGTCCTTGTAGTGGAATCCTGCTCCGAAATTGAAACCTCCGGTAAAGAACTGAGCCTCGGCCTGAAATGTCGGGTGAGTGACCGTCGAGGTATTGCTCCCTGTCGACGTGTATCGGTGTATGGCCGGGCGGAGGTTCAGCGATAGTTTCCCGTCGAGCAGCCGCAAGTTGGCCGACAGTCCCGCCTGCATCTTGGCGTAGTCGCCGTCGTTGGCGTAACTTCTTATCACTGCTTTGCCGCCGTCGTAGGGAGAATAGGTGGGATAGAGGCGGTCCATGCACTCGTAATAGCTGCCGTAGACGCTTGCCGAGAGCCAGTCGGTCGCAAGCCACAGGTAGTTGAGATTGAAGCTGTATAGCCTGGCGTTTTTCACGTCGGGGTTGCCCGAGATGTACAGGAACTCATTGTCCTTAAGGATGTCAGATGCCTTGTGAACGAGTGTAGGTGAGCTTGTGGCATACTGGATGTAGGCCGACAGGCGGTGCTTCTTACCGGGTGAATACTGGAAGCTGACGTGAGTGAATGGGTATAAGTCATCAATTCCCTTGCCGTTGATATAATTGCTTTCCCATGCCGCGCCGACTTCGGCGTAGACCGCAACCTTGTTGTCCCGGTAGTTGTAGCCCACTGATGAATATCCGAGCTGCATCATGAATTTGTCGTCATAGCTGTCGGTGCCGGAGTAGCGCAGGCGGTTGTAGTTAAGCGAGTAGAAGAGTTCGGCGGTCATTGCATGCCTTTTCCCCCACATTTTTCTTGCCTGTGCCTGACCGGAAAGAAAGTAGGCGTTCTCGCGGGCGTTTCTCTCCACGAAGTCAGCATCGTCGACCGAGTATTTCAGCCGGTCGTCGGTGTGGGAATAGTTGAAAGTAGGCGAGATATCGAGAGAAAAATCGCCCGGGAGCGAGAAATAGAAATCGCCTGAATAGGAAGCCGAATTTGTCTTGAGCGGCGCGGTGCGTTTCGACTCCGATACCTGCGACCCGTCGATCGTCACCTTTCCGTCGAGGTCATATTCGTGACGCGCCACGTGGGTGAAGCCCACAGTGTTGCGTATCTGCATTCTGTCAGTATTATATGAGGCCCTGAATGTGAGCGGAAATACGTTCTTGCGGAAATATGACCGGGTGATACCTTCGTTGCGGTCCACGAGGGTCTCCTCGCCATCGGCTCGGGTGAGAAGATAATGTTCGTCGGCGGTGGTACCCGAGTGGCGCCCCGTAGCGTTCTGAGTCGCGGCATAGAGGTCATAGCTCATCCGGCCGTAGTTGAACTTGCTGAACACGCTCTGCCGGTTCATCAGTCCCACCATGAAAGTTTCCGCGCCGGTCACTTTAGTGTAACCGCCGTAGGCATATTCCTGGACTATGAAATTGATCGCCAGCCGTGCGCCGCGGAAGCGCGGATCTGACGGATATTCGAGGTACTCGACACGGCGGACGTCGGCTGTCCTCATCCCTTCCAGTTCCTGCTCCGATGCCGCCATGCCGTTGATGAACAGCGCCACGTTTCCTCCCGTATTGTCGGTTACAGTATTGTCAGTCACCCTGATCTGCGGTATGGCCATGAAGCGGAGCAGTTCGGTGGCATTCTGAGCGGCGTTTTTCTGGCGGTTGTTGGGGATGTAGACGGTTCGGTCGGAGTAGGCGCGGGCATAATCGGCCTTGACCGTGACGGCCTTAAGGTCTATGGCATCCTCGGTCATGGTGATCGTGCCCACCTGAAACGAGGTGAACCGCGTGATCACGGGCCGGTAACCAAGGCAGCTTATCTTGGCCGGGACCTCTTTCCGGTCACAAAGAATGCGGAAGCGGCCACGGTCGTCGGAGACGCCGTAGGTGATCACCGATGAGTCGCGGGGATTGAGGATGAGCACTGTCGCCCCCGCCACAGGTTCCTTGCGCCGGTCGGCGATGCGCCCGTAGAACTCATATTTCCCGCGCTGGAGAGCCTCGGCATATATTCCGTTGCCACGGGTGGCTACCGTCACCGGATTTAGCCCCACGGCCTGACGGACGGCCTCGTAGGCATCGTCGGTAGCCACGCGGGCCGAAGTCACGTAGCGGTCAAGCTCGTTGTAGATGAAAGATATTTCCACTTCGGGATGCTCCTTGCTGATGGTTACAAGTGCCTGTGCAAGAGGAGTGTCGCGGAAAGTGTACTCAAAGGTATAGGCCCTGACCGAAACGACTGTCATCACGGTCAGAAAGAATGTGATGATGCGGTTCATGTCAGTCAATGAAAAGGACGTTGCCGTCGTGAACTATGTTGATTTGCTCGAAAGTGTTGAGCTGCTCCACTATCTCATCGAGCGGAAGCGACGGGTCAAAGCGGTAATAAAGGTGGAGTGTCGAGGCTGAGTCACCCTTGAACATAACGTCAACCCCATAATTCTCGGCCACAGCCTTCATGATATCTGCGAGCGTCGCGTCCTCAAATATCATCGGCGCAGTGTCAGCCGTGATGACAGTGTCATCACTCGTTTCCTGTGCAGGTGCCGGGGCGGTTACAGTCTCGTCGGCTGCCACGGGAGCATCGACAGCATTGTGTCCTGTCAGCGCGACGGTAACGGCTATTCCTAAGGCCACAGCCGCGAGCGACGACAGCGCGATGGCTACCACCGCTGCCGCGCGGCTGCCGAAGATATTCAATATCCTGCGGCGCGGGCGTGAAATGTGCCGAGCCGCAAAGGCATCCCACTCGGCATCAGTATCCACTTGCCGCTCGGGCAGCGAGGCCGATGCCGTCTTGCACAGCAAGTTATATAATTCCCTTGCCTCGGGATCAGCGAGGATTTCCTCGATCTCCCGGGCACGATATTTTTCAGGATGCTCGATGATGTCGAGCACTTTGTCAAAACTATCCATTGTCACTGAGTTTAAGGCGTAAAACTTCAAGCGCATGACGGAGATGACGGTAGACGGCGGTCTCACTTATGCCCATCTCGGCGGCTATGCCGGCGAATTTCATTCCGGAGCTGAACCGCAGCTCTACCACCCGGCGTGCCTGCGGCGTGAGGTCGGTCTCGATCAGGCTGCGTATCCGCGCTATGGTTTCCTCATCGGGCCACTCTTCGGCATCATATTCCTCATTGTCGAGGAAAAGCAGGTTGCGGACGCGCTCGCGGGTCCCCGAGTCGCGCAGGTGGTTCAGGCAGCGGTTGCGGACCGCCCTGATCAGGTAAGCCTCCGACTCAGTCATCTCTAACGAGCCTTCGAGCAAGGATGCAAACACATCGTGGACGATGTCGCGCGCGAGATCATCGTCGTGCAGAAGCACCACGGCCGTGAGGTGCATCCGCCTGAAATGTGTTTTAAACAGTTGTTCTATGTCGTTTCTTTTCGTCATACACTGATAAGACACGTGACTTCCCGTTTACTCAACCCCGCCGCAGGATTTTTTTCGGCATAAAAATGAAAAAAGCAGGAAAGCCGGTCCCGAAGGATTGGCCTTCCTGATAACTGTGGCGGGGCAGCAGTGACAACAATGTCAGCGCCGGGCCATGATATACTGCGCGATCTGAACGGCGTTGAGAGCCGCGCCTTTCTTTATCTGGTCGCCCACGAGCCAGAAAGTCACGCCTCCATCCTTGGACAGATCCTCGCGCAGACGGCCCACGAAGACCGGATCCTCGCCTGTCACATCCTTGGGCATGGGATACATCATCTCACCCGGGTTGTCGACCACTACCAGCCCCGGAGCCTTGTTGAAGGCTCCGCGCACGGCTTCTACCGTCAGAGGCTCCTCGGCCTCGACCCATACGGCCTCGCTGTGGGCGCGCATCACGGGGACACGCACGCAGGTGGCGCTCACGTCGAGTCCCGGAGCGTGCATGATTTTCTTGGTTTCGTTATACATCTTCATCTCCTCCTTGGTGTAGTCATTGTCAGTGAACACGTCGATGTGAGGGATGAGGTTGAACGCGAGCCGGTGGGCAAACTTCTCCACGCGGGGTTCCTCGCCGGCCTGCATGGCGCGGTGCTGGTCGAGCAGCTCGTCCATGGCGGCGGCTCCCGCGCCGCTCGCTGCCTGGTAGGTGGCTACCCTGACACGCTTCAGCGGCGAGATGTCGGCAATGGGTTTCAGGGCCACCACGAGGATGATGGTAGTGCAGTTGGGGTTGGCGATGATGCCGCGCGGAGCGTGGAGGGCATCGTCGCCGTTGACTTCAGGCACCACCAGAGGCACATCGGCATCCATGCGGAAGGCGCTTGAATTGTCGATCATCAGCGCACCGTGGCGGGTGATGACGTCGGCATATTTGCGCGATGTCCCCGCTCCGGCCGATGTGAAGGCGAAGTCAATTCCCGAGAAGTCACTCTCCTCGGTCAGCTCCTCGATCACATAGTCGCGGCCGCGGAAACTGATTGTAGAGCCCGCGCTGCGCTTCGAGCCGAAGAGGCGCAGACCGCCGTCGGTATCAATGGGGAAATTCTGCTCATCGAGTACACGGAGAAACTCGTGGCCCACGGCGCCGCTGGCGCCCACTATTGCTACTTTCATATATAAAATTCTTCTATTATGTCATTGAAATGTTCATGGATGATCTTGCGACGGATCTTGAGCGTATTGGTCAGTTCGCCGAGTTCCATGGAGAAGTCGCGCGGCAGGATGGCGAATTTCTTGATTTTCTCGTAGCTCGCGAAACTCTTCTGCAATTCCTCGATGCGCCCGGCTATCATATTGTTGACGGCATTGTCGAGCACCAGCTCGCTGTCGGTGGCATACTTCACCCCGTTTTCGTCGGCCCACTGCCTCAGAGCGGGGAAATTAGGCACGATCAGGGCACTGACAAATTTCCGCTCGTCGCCTATCGCCACGATCTGCTCGATATACTTGTCCTCGGCCAGGCGAGTCTCGATAGCCTGCGGGGCTATGTACTTGCCGTTGGAGGTCTTGAACAGGTCCTTGATGCGCTCGGTGAGCGTGATGGCCCCGGTGGAATCGATGAAACCTGCGTCGCCGGTGCGAAACCATCCGTCGGCCGTGAAAGCCTCGGCAGTAGCCTCGGGCTTACCGTAGTAGCCCCTCATCACCGTCGGGCCCTTGATCAGGATCTCGCTGTTGTCGCCTATCTTCACCTCCACGCGGGGGATGGGAGTGCCCACGGTGCCTATCTCATAATTCACGTCGGGATAGCAGCTTACGGTAGCTGTGGTCTCTGACAGGCCGTAGCCCACTATTATGTTGATGCCACACGAGATGAAAAACTCGGCTATCGTGGCCGATACCGGAGCTCCGGCCGTGGGGAAAATCTTGCCGTTGTCTATGCCGATGGCAGAGCGGAGCTTGGCGAAGATAGTGCGGTTGAAGAAATTGTATTGCATCCTGAGCAGCGCGGGAGCTTTCTTGCCGAGCCTGCGGTAGTCGAGGTTGTAGCTGCGTCCCACTTTCAGCGCGTGGTGCGTCAGCGAGCGCACGACAGGGTTCATCCCGGCGATCTTTTCCTGCACGGCAGTGTAGACCTTTTCCCAGAAGCGGGGCACGGAACACATGCACGTGGGGCGCACCACCTGTATGGCCGCCTGTATCTCCTTGGGGTCGCGGTTGACACTCACCTTTATGCCCGAGTAGAGGCAGAAGTAACTCCACGCCTTTTCAAAGATATGGCTCAGGGGCAGGAACGCCATCGACGTGTCGGTGTCGTCGAGCATCGTCAGCCGCTCCACGTGGCTCTTGAAGCAGGCGTTGAAGCAGGAGTGGGGGAGAATGGCACCCTTGGGCTCGCCGGTGGTCCCCGACGTGTAGACAAGGGTGGCAATATCTTCGGGAACCGATGTTGCTGTCAGATCGGCCACATCGGCCATCCTGACAGTCCTGACTGCCGCTCCGGCCGCCATGAAATCGCTCCAGAGCACCGACATGCGGTCGTCGGCATCAAGGTCGATCTTCTTTATCACGATTATATGGCGCAACCCGGGGCACTTCCGGGCAGCTTCGCGCGCTATCCTGTACTGCTTGTAGTTGCCGACGAAAAGCACTTCGCAACCGGCATCGTTGATGATATATACCACCTGATCCAGGCTGCTGGTGGCGTAGATCGACACCGAGACGGCGCGGATGTTGTAGCAAGCCATGTCAGTGACAATGTTTTCGGGGCGGTTGGCCGAGAAAGTGGCCACGCGGTCGCCCGCCTTCACTCCCGCTTCGAGCAGAGAGCAAGCCGCGGTGTCGACATCATCGGCAAATGTGTTCCAGGCGATATCATGCCACTTGCCTTCGGTATCGGGGGCGGCGAGGGCTGCACGCGCGCCATATTTCCCGGCTCCGCGGCGGGCAAGGCCTGTCAGGACGTTGGTCATAACGATGAAAATTTGTTAATACTGCTGCAAAGGTAGTGCTTTTTCGCCTCCGATATGGCAAAATGTCAGGCGAATTGTCCTTGTGTTAACATATATTATAACAGCGAGGATCCCTGTCTTGATAATAAAAAATGAAATATCTCTTTCATTTTTCCATGAAAAGGTGCAACATCGGATGTTCTTGCTCTCCATAAATGCAATGCCGTGGGTAACTGCAAAGATAATGCTGAAGAAATCTCTCGGTGAATCCTGAGTTTTATCAAATATTCAATCGCGGTTCGGTTATAACCAATCTTTTGGGATTAGATTTACCGAATAACCTCGGCTGTTCCAAAAGGGTTCAAAATTATTATTCGTCGAGGGAAACTCTTTTTGTATTTGGGCCAGTATCGTGTTTATTATTTTCTTTCCCAATACATTTGAATAGGTTCCTCTCAGTGCTTTCTCATACCAGTCGATAAGTTCACTTTCTGTCACGATCCCCTGGATCCTAGATTTCCAACCGATTTGGGTAAGAAGGGATACGATGACTTTTTTCTCCGCATCTTTACAGACAATTACAATTTTATCAGCAGTGATGACTTGAACAATCTCTTTAGCTTTTTCTTCATCTAAAGAAATATGTTTGATTTGCACAGCCATTCCGAAGCTGCTCCACATGTCCACACCTCCGTCAGCTGCATTCGTGGCACCGACCCTGTGAATGCTGGCCGGAATGGTGATTTCGGGCTTTTCCGGAGTCAGGCCTATAACCTGTTTCGCAAAGTCTCTGAATTCTTCAAGTAATGCAAGGTTTGAGTTGTCAGCACTAAGGGTTAACCGGATATTCAGACAGTCAACCAATGAAGAAAATAAGGCAAAGACAATAATCTCATAAACCTTATCCACACTTCTTTTTAATTCATGGCTGTTGTAAAAAATATTCAGGAAATCGGCGATCTTAAAATCAGATTCATCATGGGAATAGCAATATTCAAGTGCATTGACCATTTTATTGAACCTGCCCTCAAACTTACTATAGATATAAGCTTCAATGCCCCCCTTGGTGCCTTTATTTATTTTAGAAAGCTCAGCCAAGACGTTGACCGGCATCTCGGTATCGGAAAAAATCGCATCTTGATATTTGGCCGAGGAACTGCTGACGGCATTCACCAACAGTTTGCTTATAACATCTCGCCATTTTCGGGAAGGCAGACGGAACGTCTCGATATTGCTGAAGTCTATTTCGTCAGATATTCTGTCCCTGTATAGTATTTCAGCAATTTGAATGGGCTTGTAGAGCAACAGTCGGCCTGCCTTGATCAGGTTGTCCAGATACTCCTTGGGGGATTCAACTTGAGGTTGTTTTGACTTTCGTGCCATAGTTTTGTCGGTTAATTTGCATTATAATCCTTCAGAGCCTTGATCATTTGTGCCGCAACGGCTTTTATAACCGGTACTGCGACCGAATTCCCACATTGTTTCTTTACCTTGCCATACGGTACTACAATCCTATATGAATCCGGAAAACCTTGAAGCCGTAGCATTTCACGTTCCGTGGGTCTGCGTTCATCGTTGATTAAAATGTAGTTTGCTGATGCTCCGGCCCTGAGGGCAGCAGAAAAAGGATGGGGTGTGATGCTTCCTGACTTATTTTCATGGGAAATATAGGGTTTCGGATAGTCAGGATTCTTTAAACGCATCAGTCGGGATTCTTTGATATTGTCCTTTACGAAATAACGGCAATCAACATCGTTTTCTAATATGTCGGACAATTTTTGTCTGCTTTGTATGGGAATAGGATCGGGAAAGGAAAAAAACACATTTTGCAAAAAACCTACAATGATGATTCTTTCCCTTTTTTGAGGTACTCCGTAATCCAAAGCGTTTAATACTTTTGCATGTACGTTGTAGCCAAGAGCCTCCAAATGGGATTTTATAATCCGGAAAGTGTTGCCATTGTCGTGGGCTGTCAAATTCCTCACATTCTCCAGCATAAATGCTTTAGGTTTCTTAGATTTTAAAATTCTTTCAATTTCAAAAAATAAAGTTCCACAGGTTTCATTATTAAAGCCTTCTCTTTTGCCAATAATGGAGAATGCCTGACAAGGGAAACCGCCTAATAATACATCAAAGTCAGGAATGTCTTCAGCTTCAATTTTTGTAATATCTCCTGATGGATGCTCACCAAAATTTGCTTCATAAGTCTTGCAGGCATCTTCATCAAACTCTGAAGAAAATACACATTTACCGCCTACGCTTTCAAAGCCTAAGCGGATCCCACCTATTCCGGCGAATAGATCTATAAATGTGAAATTATCCCAGTTCATAAACTATATGGCATTTGCACCAATGCAAAGATACGAAAAAATATTGTAACCGGGTTGACGATGCTCTTTTATCATCGTTTTTCTTTCCCGGTGTGTCCTTGTTTCACTCCGAAAAAAGGTAACATGTTACCTTTTTTCGGAGTGAAAGCTGAAATTATACCGGTGTGGCATCCGAGTTATAAACAGCGAGGGCATTGCGGCAGGTGGCCGCAATGCCCTCGGGGAATAGGGATGAGGTTCTCAGGGGTTATCTCACCACGATCTTATTGCCGGAGGTGATGTAGAATCCCGGAGCGATAGTGACAGTGGTGGTGCCGACGGGAACCACGGCGCTCTTGACAAGCACGCCGCTTACCGAGTAGAAGTCAACGCGGGTTTCCTCGGGCGCGGTGACTGTGACGCATCCTGCACCGGGTGTCACGGTGAGGCGGGTTGCGGTGAAGCCGTCGGCGGTCACATCGTCGATACCGGTGATGTGGGTCGACACCGAGATGGTGTTGCCGAGCGAGTCATAGAGCACTTCATATTTGCCGGCCCCGGCATTGAAGCCGAATCCGTAGCACGGAGCGCGATAAGTCTCTCCGTCGCGCGTATACTCATGCCATGCGGGAACGATGGCCGGGTCGGTTGAAGTGAGGTCAAGGCGGCTTCCGCTGTAAAAGTCGGGCATGATACCGCAGGCTCCATTGCGATCGGTTGCCTTAGTGTGAGGCTGCGAAAGGAAGAGGATGCTTCCATAGTCGCCGGAGGGCTCGGTAAGCTCGAAGTGGCCCACGTAGAGACCTTCGGTTTCCACCGGCCTGAGCATCGGGAAGTCGCTGAGCTTGTCCACGCGTGGCACGGTGCCGGCAGCTGCTATGAAGAATCCCTTGTTATGGGCCAGCGAATGGATGGTCATTGTCCGGGTGCTTTCGTCTACGGCGATTGCAAGGTCGGTCGCGTCGCCTTCGGGCACATCGAAATGCCACTGAGCGAGCTGTGTGGCCGAGTTGCGGAGCACGACACGTTTCATTGCGTCGGGCGCATCGGCGGCAGCCGGCGAGGGCACCTCGCTGTAAGAACCTCTCCATGTACCGGAATCGTCAAATCTGATTACCGTGGTGGCACCCGAGGCGGGCACGATAGCCGTGGAGCGGTCAGTAATGAGGTTGAAGTCATATCCGCCGGCGCGCGCAGTGACGGCGGTTACGTCGATGAAGCTCGTCGAGGGCGAGAAGGTGTTGATGTAGCTGAGAGCACCGTCGAGGGGCGACGATGCGTTGCCCACGGTCTCCAGTCCTGTGGCTGCCGAGCCTTCCACTACGGTGGCGTTCATGGTCAGCGTATTGAGGTCGAGGGTCAGCTCAACCTTGGCATCGCCGGCGATATTGGCGATGTGGAACGGATTGCCCCGGAAGAAAACGGGACTCGCTGCCGAGTTGCCGTTGAAATATAGATCCTGCTTCTTGGGATCGCTTGTGACTCCGGCCCCGCTCATGATCATGTAGGGGGAGCCGAGGATGATCTCAAGATGGCTCTCGGTCTCGCCGTAGGGGTAGGTGATCACAGCATTCTTTTCAGCCAGAAGGAAGTAGAAGGAGTGCGCCGTGGGATAACCGTAGTCAGCGCCCTCGGTGGTGAGGTTTACGGTACCCTTGTAGAGGAGCGAGCCGGGCGCGGTCTCGGCCATCGGGGTGGTCACATACTCCGAGCCGTTCCAAGTCACGGCTGAGATGGAGTGGAGTTGCGAGAGGTCATAGGCCATTGACGTGCTGATGAACAGCGGGCCTCCATGCCAGTCGGTAGCAGTCAGACGGCTGTAATCCCAGCCGTTGAAGGAGCCGGTGTTGGCGTAGACGAAGGGATCGTCGGCAAACGACAGATTCACCGTTTCCTCCACCGTTTCGGGATAGCCGGGACGGTAGAAGCGGAAGTCAAACTTACCGGCGGGGATGTTGACTATCCCGCCGTGCTCGCCGAGCAGGAGTCCGTCATATCTTGACGCATCGGTGGCCGAGGGAAGTTCCTCTCCGGCCATTACCAGGGCGAGTCGCTTGAAGTCGGCCGCGTAGAGTTTCTTTTTGTTGAGGTCGATGACGATTTCGCCGTAGTGTGACCACACGTCGTCGTCGAGAATCATCGTCAGCGGTGTGGCGGGTTCAGTCCCTACGACATCGTTGATTTCGAGGTCAAATTCGGCATGGTTTCCTGCTGTGAAGTCGGCCACGCCGTTGCCTTTAAGCCCAACCGTGTAGGAGCCGGCCCACTCGGGTTCGGCCATAGTGATGGGAAGCTGACGGGTGAAGAAGTGCATGGTGCGGGAGCCTGCCGGGATATAGGAGGGACGGTAGGTATACACTCCTTCGGCTGTCGCTTCGATTTCCACCTTGCCACCGCCGTCGAGCGACATGAACAGGCCTTCCTTCACCGGATTGCGCACCCATGCTGAGGGGTCAATCACGTTTCCGGCCTCCTCGATGGGCGACGACGAGAAGATCACTTGCCATGCGTTGAGATCGACGTAAAGGTAGATTGTACCGCCGGTCGAGGTCCTGATGTTCCAGCTTCCTTTGCCGGGAACGCAGGGACCGGAATAGTAGCCGTCAAATGGGACATTAAGCGTCTCGCCGTCGAGGGAATTGGCTCCGATCGAGGGCAGCTGGCCGTCATTGCCCCAGTCGCCGAGCTCGGTATAGAACCGGAAATAATTCTCGCCCGCAGTGGCTGTGAAGCTGCCGTAGTAGCCTCCCCGGTCAGTGGACAGCAGCTGGATTTCATCGTTATTGATATCCCAGTAGGTGGGGGAGCCCACGAGATAAATCTTGCTGCCTTTATCGAATGACAGGTCATCCACCTTCAGCGTGTACCTGTCGCCCTGACGGGTCACGGTCAACGTTACCTTGTGTCCGACCATGGACTGGAGGTTAAGGTTATTGATTGTCCACCATGCGGCTTCGCCTTCGGGCTGAGGGGATGCCGAGGCATAGGCATATCCGTCGATATAGTTCAGTGCCACGTCGGTGCCCGAAGCCGGAGCGAGCTTGACGTTGGGCTGGCCTTTGGCCGTCAGATTGCTGATGAAATTGAAGCGGAAGTCGTCAGCCGGCACATACATTTCGGTCGACCAAGTGTTCTCGCCCTGAGGGTAGAGCCGCGTGTAACTACTTAATACAGTAGAGGGAGCAGTGTCCCATATCTCGAAGTCATCATCGGGCGTGGAGAGGAAGAGACAATTGGAATAGTCTACCGGCGTGGAGGCGGTGAGGGGCGCGGTGGCGGGAAGTGTCAGCGTCATGTCCTTGAGGTTGAACACGCCCTCCATTGGCGCATCAAGCGCGGTGTGGAATTGGAAATTATACGCGTCAGGAACGAGTTGGACCACATATTCCCCTGCGGCATTTTTCGTCACCGTGCCCTGGCCGTAATTATACTCCCACGAGGGAGTGAGGCAGAACTTGAACTCCTCCATCCCTGCGGGAATGGTCACGTTGAATACCATGCCCGAGTCGTCGGCCGGCGTGCTACATTCGGCATGAATCCAGCCGTTGGCACTACCGGCTATATAGATTTTTTCAGCAGTGATGGTGCCGGGATTCCAGCCTTTGTCGGGGTAGAAATACAACCGGTCATACTTATTATAGATTATACCGCCGGGCCAGTCCTTGACTTCGAAGGACACGGCTTGGTCGGTATTCAGGTCTCCGAATACCGCAGTGCAGAATTCCGAATAACTGTACTCCGGTTTCATCGCTTCATCAGGGTTATACCAGGCCTTGTTGTAGGGCGAGTAGAAATAAATGTTCAGGTCGCCGCCCTCCACATATTCGTTGAGGGTCGACAAGGCATAGAAATCGGCGTAATTATCGGGTCCCGGACGGGCATCGTTGCCAAACGATACCAAAAGGTCGTTCTCCGGTATCAGCTCCAGGGTGCAGGCGTTGAGGTCGACAGTCACCCTGTAGTTGCCCGCTGCGGGAAGCACCCACACTCCTGCTTCCTCGTAGGGCGAGAGCAGCTTGGTATCGTGCACGTTGGAGTCGAAGTAGATGCCCGACTTTCCCACCCGGGTAGTCATTGTGTTGTCGGCCATCGGGCAGATGTTGCCGAGCTTCCAGTTCACCTCAGGCCCTTCCTGAAGCTCGCTGTAAAAGCGGAACCAGTTGAGGCTCATGAAATTATGGTCGCCCGTATATACGCGCGAGCCCGGCTCGGTTTCATAAAGTTTGGTAAAATCGGCTTCATTGTCCTTCAGAGGTGCTCCACCGGAGGTTCTGCCCCAGTCAACGAGGTAAATCACCCCGGTGTCGGCAGCCGAAGCCACAAATCCTGCCACCGCCATTATCAGCAGCAGGCAAAAACGGAAGAGATTGTGTTTTCGCATAAGGTTATAATGATTATGATTAAAAATGCGTTTTCAATACAGGCCGCAAGCCGCGTGTAATGATATGATAATCCACAAAGATACAATAAATTAACGTAAATACAAGTGATAAATTTCACCCCCCCATTTTTAACATATTTTAATACCTGCTCACCACCCAACCGGGGTGCAAGCTCGTGGTTGCGACTGCCCCGGGTGCTTGCCACCCGGGGTTCAACAAATCAAGCCCGTCCCGGGCTTCCGTTCCCCTCTCCCGTGCGGATTAAATTACCGTTCTCCCCCACAATTCCGTCCCACAAAAAATAGATTCATTCTTTTTCAGGAATGTACAGGTTATAAAAGTCAACAACTTGTTGGCTTTTTTGGAGACTATTCAAAAGACAGGAATCAATGACGAACAAATAAAGAACCCTGAATCTGAAAAAGGATGCGTGCGGTAGGTAATAAGCGGGTTGGCGTGGCCGGGGTAAGATTTTTGCGGTGGCGGGGGGTGGAATGAAAAAATTTGTTTACCTTTGTGTCAGCGTAAAATTTCTACCGAATCACATCAATACCATCCCTATCATGAGATACAAAGGAATCAAGGTTGCTCTCGCAGCCTTCATGCTGAGCGCGACAGGCGCGATGGCTTATACTGTTACCACTTCCGGCGGCGGCTCGGTCGACGTGACGTTCATGAACCCCAATATCGTGCGCGTGACTGCCCTGGCCAAGGGGCAGACTGCCGCGGCTCCGGCTGCGGCGGTGATGACTCCTGAAAATGTCGACGTGAAGGAGACCCGTGTGGCCGGCCGCATCGTGCTGACCTCTCCCTCGGGCCTTGCTGCCACGGTGGATTCCCGCACCGGGGCCGTGACGATAGCCGGCGGGGGCGACCGCGTGATCCACGACTCGGGCCTGCGCTCGGTCAATGCCGACGGCACTGTATCGCTGTCGCTCTCCTATCTCGGCAAGGGCACTTTTTACGGCGCGGGCGAGCGGGGTCACAGCATAAACCTCAGCGGCGACACCCTGGTGATGTATAACCGCCAGAACTATGGCTACACGGGCACTGACCCGCGCATATCGCAGATGAACATTACGATGCCCGTCTTTGTAGCCAAGGCCGGATATGCGGTAGTGTTTGACGACTATGCCGCCGCCACGATGGTGATGGGCAATCCTATCGTGTATACCACCGAGTCGGCTTCGCCCGTGACCTACTACTTCATCGACGGCGACGGTAGCCTGCCCGAGGTGACGAGGCTGTTCACTCAGCTCGTGGGCCGTCAGGACCTTCCGCCGCTCTGGTCGCTGGGCTACATCACTTCAAAATACGGCTACCATGACCGCCGCGAGACCACCGGCGTGATCGACACGCTGCGCCGCAACGGCTATCCGGTCGACGGCGTGGTGCTCGACCTCTACTGGTATGGCAAGGAGCAGGACATGGGGCGCCTGGCATGGGACCCCGCGCAGTGGCCCGCCCACTCCCGGATGCTGGCCGACCTGAAGAAGCGGGGCGTGAACACGGTGGCCATATCGCAGCCCTACGTGCTTCGCAACGGCCGCGGCATCGACAATTACAATGAACTCGTAGCCGGCAACATGCTCCTGCGCGACACCACCGGCGCGCCCCAGGAAGTGAAGATATGGGTGGGCGAAGGAGGAATGTTTGACGTGTCCAATCCCGACACCCGCGCGTGGCTCCGCAACCGCTACCGTCAGCTGACCGAGGAAGGCATTACCGGATGGTGGGGCGACCTGGGCGAGCCCGAGGTGCACCCTGAGAGCGGCCTTCACCACAACGGCCTGACCACCCGGCAGTATCACAATCTCTACGGCAACGACTGGAGCGCGATAATCTATGACCTCTTTGCCGAGGAATATCCCGAGACCCGACTGATGACGATGATGCGCGGCGGCACGACCGGGCTGCAGCGTTACAGCGTGTTTCCCTGGTCGACCGACGTCAGCCGCTCCTGGGGCGGCCTGCAGCCTCAGATCACCATAATGCTCAATTCCGGCCTGAGCGGCCTCGGATATATGGGCCACGACGTAGGCGGTTTCGCCATCGACCCCGAGGCCCCCTACGACCCCGAGCTTTACGTGCGCTGGCTGCAGCTCGGCACGTTCTCGCCCATCCTCCGCACCCACGCCCAGGCCACCGCCGAGCCCTATCATTATCCCGAGCAGCAGCACATCATCCTGCCGCTCATCCGCGAGCGTTACCGCTGGCTCCCCTACAACTACTCGCTTGCCTACCGCAACGCGCTCTACGGCGAGCCCCTCGTGCAGCCCATAGGCTATTACGACACTGCCGATGCCCCCGCGTCGCCCGACGTGAACGATCAGTATCTGTGGGGCCGCGACGTGATGATAGCTCCCGTGCTGGAGCAGGGTGCCACATCACGCAAGGTTGTGTTCCCGCAGGGAAAATGGCTCGATATGGCCGCCCCGGCCACGGTGTATGAAGCCGGCTCGACGATCGTGGCCGACGCGCCGCTCGAAGTGCTCCCCATGTATGTGCGCGCCGGAGCCATCATCCCCATGGCCGATTACAAGATGGACAACACCACCCAATACCGCACTGACAATTATACCGTCAACGTATATCCGGTGGACGGCGTGACGGGAAGCTACACTCTCTATGAGGACGACCTGACCTCGCGCTCGGCTATCGCTAAAGGCAACTACGCCACCATCGCGATGACCGATACAATGACCGGTGGCAAAGTGACCTTCACCGCCGCCCTCTCCGGCTCCTATCCCGGGATGAAGGACAGCAGGAAGATCGACGTGACATTCCACGGCATCAAGTCAGCCCCGGCAGCCGTCACCGTCAACGGAAAGGCCGTCCCCGCCAAGAAAATCAGTTATGACGCGGCCGCGCAGGTGCTGACCGTCTCCACCATCTGGAATGTAGCCACGCCGCTTAAGGTGGAATTTTAATCCTTCCGGTGAACAATTTCAATCCATCGGCGGTTATAATGACATAGCTCAAGCAAGCAGCGATTATTCATTTATACCAAGCAACCGGAGCACGAGGGCCTTATAAAGCTCCTGCCCCGGTTGCTTCCATGTATCAACCCACCAAGAGAAACCCGCCTCCATGTCATCATCAATCGAATCAATGCTTTTCGACATAAGCGCCGTCCCCGGCAAGCGACCTGAATCAGGCTCGCTTCTCGTGGCTGAGCCATTCCTTTCCGAGCCATTTTTCCACCATGGAGTCGTGCTGCTTATCGAGCAGGATGCCGCGGCTGACCACACGTCGATGGGAGTCGTGCTCAACATCCCCATCGGCGCGACACTGCGCGACGCCCTCCCCTCGGCCGGACGCCGGGCCGGCGATATCCCGCTGTATTGCGGCGGACCGTTGTCCCACGACCGGCTCTATTTCATCCACCGCCTCGGGCCTCTCGTCCCCGACAGCCGCCTGCTGCGCGACGACCTCTACGTGGGGGGCGATTTCGATGCCGTCCTCGAATACATCGAGCAGGGCGGGGAAGTGGAAGGGCTGATAAGGTTCTTTGTGGGTTACAGCGGCTGGAGCCGAGGGCAGCTCGACGACGAGATACGCAACGGAGTGTGGGCCGTAGCCACGTGGAGCGACCCTAAGGAACTCATGACCGGCGCCGACAACTCATTCTGGCATCGCTTCGTCCGCACCCTCGGGCCCGACTACCGCGGCTGGCTCTACCATCCCCGCGATCTCCACGCCAATTGACGGGGTGGCAATCCTTTTCCACCCGTCGATTGTTAATGACAGAGGAAATCTTTAATTTTGCAATACCAATTACGTATTAACCATGACTACGATAAAAGATACAGAGTTTGGCGGCGAAAGGCCCCTTTTCCATCAGAGCGATCTTGAACTTGACAACGTGACGATCCACACCGGTGAATCGGCCCTCAAGCAGTGCCGCAACATCGTGGCCCGCAACTGCCGCTTCGAGGGCAAGTATCCCTTCTGGCATGTGGATCATTTCGCCGTGGAGAATTGCCTGTTCACTCCCGGGGCGCGCGCCGCGCTGTGGTATTCGCGCGACCTTATCATGAAGGACACCCTCGTGGAAGCTCCCAAGATGTTCCGCGACATGGAGCATATCACCCTTGAGCGCGTGAAGCTCCCCGACGCTCAGGAGACCCTGTGGCATTGCCGCGACATCCAGCTCCGCGACGTGGAGGTGGCCAATGCCGATTACCTGTTCATGCACTGCGACGACATTGACATAGACCGGTATCTGCAGCACGGCAACTATTCGTTTCAGTACTGCAATCGCGTGACCATACGCAATGCCGAAATCCATTCCAAGGATGCCTTCTGGAACACTACCGACGTCACTATAATCGACTCCTCCATCTCGGGCGAGTATCTGGGATGGCATTCCCGTCGCCTCCACCTGATCAACTGCCGCATCTCGGGCACCCAGCCCCTGTGTTACTGCCGCGATCTGGTGGTGGAGAACTGTACTTTCGACGACGACTGCGACCTCGCTTTCGAGGACTCCACCCTCCGCGCCGAGGTTGTGTCGCCTATAAAGAGCGTCAAGAATCCCCGCTCGGGCTCGGTTCACGCCAAGTCAATAGGCGAGATAATAATTGATGAAAACATCCTCGCTCCGGCCGACTGCAAAATTACCACCGATGAGTAACAGCATATTCGACACCGCCGTAGCGCGCCGCAACACGGGCTCCTATAAGTGGGACACTCCCGAGGCCGACGACGTGATCCCCATGTGGGTGGCCGACATGGACTTCCGCGCCCCCGGGTGTGTGATCGACGCGTTGCGCCGCCGGGTGGAGCACGGTGTTTTCGGCTACACCAAGGTGCGCCCCGGGTTTTACGAAGCCGTCGAGCGATGGTTTCTCGACCGCCACGGCTGGCGTATAAATCCCGACAGGCTGATATATACATCGGGCGTGGTCCCCGCCGTGTCGGCCATTATCAAGGCCATCACGCGCCCCGGCGACGGAGTGGCGCTGCTGACTCCGGCCTACAACTGCTTCTACTCGTCGATACGCAACAACGGGTGTATGCTCCGCAGCGTGCCGATGGTGATGACCGATAAAGGCTATGTCATAGACTATGACGCTCTTGACTCAACGCTGAGCGACCGCCGCACGCCGCTGCTGATCTTCTGCAATCCCCAGAATCCGGGCGGCAGGGTGTGGCGGCGCGATGAGGTGGAGCGCGTGGCTGAAATCGCCCGCCGTCACGGCACATTCGTCATTTCCGACGAGATTCATTGCGAACTCACGTTTCCGGGCGTCGATTATACCCCATACGCCACGGTCGCCGTTGACCCTGCCGACAGGTGGGCGGCGTGCATTTCTCCCAGCAAGGCCTTCAACACGGCCGGATTGCAGATAGCCTGCATCGTGGCTTCCGGCGACGACCCGACGCGCCGCATCGACCGCGCGATCAACGACAATGAGGTATGTGACGTCAACCCGTTTGGCGTGGAAGGACTCATCGCCGCCTATACCCCCGAAGGAGCGCGATGGCTCGACGACCTGCGCACCTATCTTCACGAAAATTACCTCGTAATGGCCGCTTTTATCGCCTCCCGGCCCTCGCTCGGGTGGAAGCTGACACCGATGGAAGGTACCTATCTTGCCTGGATCAATGTCGCCGCCGGAGGATGCACGGGCGACGAGGTGGCCCGGCAGTTGCTTGACCGCGCCCGCGTGATGGTGAGCGAGGGGAGCGACTACGGTCCTGGTGGCGGGG
Organism: uncultured Staphylococcus sp.; assembly: GCA_964546905.1. GTDB lineage: Bacteria > Bacteroidota > Bacteroidia > Bacteroidales > Muribaculaceae > Duncaniella. The sequence goes on along the minus strand of CAZJKU010000009.1, from coordinate 36,379 downwards.
ACTTCATCAGAATAAATCTCGCCTGCCCGCGCGCCACGCTGCAGCAGGCACTTAACCGCATAGAAAACGCCCTTCTGAAGTGAAACGCTCGGAGCTACTGCTCGATAAGATACGCCGGGGCTCGCCGATGACATTCGGCGAGCGCCTGCACCTGATCGTACTGCTCAGTATTCCGGCCATCCTCGCTCAGGTGTCGCTGACGGCGATGTTCTACATCGACGCCTCGATGGTGGGGTCGCTCGGCGCCGAAGCCGCAGCCTCGGTGGGACTTGTCGAGACCACGACATGGCTCTTCGGCGGCCTGTGTGCAGCCTCGGCCACTGCGTTTTCAGTCCTTGTTGCCCACCGCCTGGGTGCGTCTGACAAGGCCGGAGCCGCCGCCATCGTGCGCCAGGCCACGATTGCAGTAGCCGTCTACGGCGGCATAATAGCCGCCGCGGGGCTTGCGATCAGTCAGTATCTCCCCGGGTGGCTCGGCGGCAACGACGACATTAATCCCGGGGCGTCGATCTATTTCGCGATCTTCTCGCTCTGCCTGCCGGTCTACACGCTCAGCACCCTTGCCGGAGCCGTGTTGCGCTGCTCGGGCAACATGAACACTCCCAGCGCGCTCAATATACTGATGTGTCTTCTCGACGTGGCGTTTAATTTCTTCCTCATTTTCCCGTCCCATGACTACGTGATCGGCGGCATGGAGATACATCTTCCGGGTGCTGACCTGGGTGTGGCCGGTGCCGCGATAGGCACCGGACTTGCCGAACTCGTCACCTGCCTGCTGATGAACTACGTGCTGTGGCGACGCTCGCCGCAGATCGACATGTCGCAGCCCGGCAGCTTCAAGGTCACCCTGCCGACGCTCCGCAACGCCTTCAAGATCGGCGCGCCTATCGGGCTGCAGCAGTGCATAATGTGTGGCGCGCAGATTATGTCGACGGTCATCGTCGCGCCCCTCGGCACAGTAGCCATAGCCGCCAACTCCTTTGCAATCACCGCCGAGAGCCTTTGCTACATGCCCGGATTCGGTGTGAGCGATGCCGCCACTACCGTGGTGGGGCAATGTGTGGGCGCGCGACGGCGCAAGCTGACGCGCGAACTCGCTTACCTATGCGTGGGCCTCGGTATGGCCGTGATGGCCGTGATGGGCGCGATAATGTGGCTGGGGGCCGACGCTATGATAGGAATCATGACCCCCTCGGAAGAGATCCGTCACCTCGGAGCGTCGATACTGCGTATTGAGGCATTTGCCGAACCGATGTTTGCCGCCGCGATAGTGAGCTACGGAGTGTTTGTGGGTGCCGGCGACACGCTCATCCCCTCGTGCATGAACTTCGGCAGTATATGGCTGGTGCGACTCACTCTCGCCGCCCTGCTTGTCGGCTCGATGGGCCTGACCGGCGTATGGATCGCCATGGCCGTCGAGCTGTCGTTCCGCGGACTGATATTCCTCCTTCGCCTGCGCTCCTCGCGCTGGCTCCCCGCCCCCGATGCCGTCGACACCCCCTGATATTCCTCCCGCCACCGGGATTTATGAGAAAAATGAAGACCGGAGTATTTTTCGGTCAGTAAGACACGGCGGTTGTGAACCCCTGAAGGCCCCGGAAAGGAATAAGCTATCTAATGGACGTGTCGGTGCTTTAGTGTGCCGGATTGTTACAGATTGTTTGCAAAATTTGTGTAGAGGTAAAAAGTTTATTACTTTTGCACATCTTTTAGGTATAATTTTCTAAATCCAATCATGTCAGAAAAGACTCAGCGGGCGGTTTTCGCCACAAAGATAGGTGCCGTGGCCGCCACGGTAGGTTCAGCCGTGGGCTTAGGTAATATATGGCGTTTTCCTTACGAGACGGGTGCCCACGGTGGCGCGGCTTTCATAGCCTGCTACATAGTGTTTGTGCTTGCCCTGGGTGTTCCGCTGTTGTGCGCCGAGTTTATCCTGGGGCGCGGCTCGCGCAGCAATATCCTCGGCGCGTTCCGCCATGCCTCTCCGTCGGGACGCCGCTGGGTGCCTGTCGGATATATGATTATCGTGACCACGCTGTTGATACTGTGGTTTTACTCAGTGGTGGCCGGATGGACTTTAGGCTACTTCATCGAATCGGTCACCGGCACCCTCCAGGCCTCCGATACCGCCGAAATCAACCGCCATTTCACCGCCATGACTTCGGGCTGGAAAAACGTGGTGCTGACGGTAGTGTTTATCCTTTTCAATGCCGGGGTGTTGCTGTGTGGTGTCACCAAGGGAATCGAGCGCGCGTCCAATGTACTCATGCCCGTCCTATTCATTCTCCTTATTGCACTATGCATCAACTCCTTTACTCTCGACGGCCTGAGCGAGGGCATATCGTTCCTGTTTCACCCCGACTTCTCCAAGATCACCGGAAAAGTGCTGCTCAGCGCCATGGGACAGGCATTTTTCTCCCTCTCGATAGGCATGGGCTGCATGACCGTCTACGCGTCCTATTTCAGCAAGGACAGCCTCTTAGGGCAGACGGCAGTCACCACCGCACTGCTCGACACGATGGTGGCAATCCTGGCCGGCATCATAATATTTCCGGCAGTGTTCACCTACGGTTTCACCCCCGAGAAGGGTCCCGCGCTTGTTTTTGAGGTGCTTCCGGTAGTGTTCACCCGTATGCCCGGCGGCATGATATGGTCGGCGGTATTCTTCCTGCTCCTGATCGTCGCCTCGATTACCTCCACGGTGTCAATGAGCGAGATCTCCATATCCTACTTCGCCGAGGAGCACAAGATGTCGCGCCGCAACGCCACCCTGCTCACCACCGCGATAGTGATAACCGGAGCAACCGTATGCGCCCTCGGTTTCGGCCCGCTCAAGGGAGTGACCGTGGCCGGGCAGTCGATTTTCGACATGCTCGACTACGTCTCGTCCAACATATTCCTGCCCGTCGGCGGCCTGGCCATATCGATCTATGTGGGCTGGATCGTTCCGAAGCGTTTCTCGCGCGACCAGCTGACCGATTTCGGCTCACACCGCTTCCCGCTCTACGGGCTGCTGATGTTTGCCCTGCGATGGATATGTCCCGTAGCCATCACCATAATTTTCCTCAACAGCATCGGGGTAATCTGATGTTTTATTGGTAAGATTGTAGCTTTAACTCCTTGAAAATTTGGTGGAAACGATATTTTATGCAAATTTGAAGTAGCACTTCAAATTTGCATAAAATGCTATTTAGCCATATAAAATAAATTGAATGTCAATGGTATAATGAGTATCTTACGTTTGTCTACGGGTGGAGATGAATAAAAAACTATGTCGGATGAGCGTTTTTTTTGATGGATATGTATTAATTTTGTATTGGCCTGAGGTTTTTCAGACTATGTAATCTTATCAGTTAACCTTTTAACCGTCTTATACAATAAAACAATGAGAAAGTATATCTTATTGCAGCTCTGCCTGATGCTTGCCCTTCCCGGGTTGGCCCGTTCATTTACTTATACTTATGGTGGTCAGGAACTCGAATATATCGTGACTGATGAGGAGTTGCATGAATGTAGCGTCAAAGCCCCATCCATGACAATATCGGGAGAGGTGGTCATACCTGAAATTGCGATTGAAGATAATATCGGATACACAGTGAAGGAAATTGCCGTCGAGGGGTTCAGGAATTGCTGGTATATGACTTCGGTGTCGGTACCGAAGACTGTTATCAGCATCAACCGGTCGGCTTTCCGAGCCTGCCCGAGTCTCACCAGTCTCAAGCTTGAAGACGGTGACAGTCCTTTGGCATTGGCCTACAATGAAACCAGTAACTACACCCATGAAGGATTGTTCAAGGCTTGTCCGCTGGAATATGTGTATTTAGGACGTAATCTGACTTATAGTATTGAGTGGCACGAAGGCTATTCGCCGTTTTGTGGTATGGCATCCATTGTCACTGTGGAAATAGGTCACTGTGTCAAAACCCTTGGCGGTTATCTGTTTTCGGGATGCGGCGGCCTGGAATCCATCACCATTCCCGCCGGTGTCACCACAATCCAAAACAATGCTTTATCTGGCTGTGACGGATTAAAGGAGGTGGTGCTGGCCGACGGTGATGAAGTTTTGAAAGCCGGAATGTATTACGATGGCTTTTCCAGAAAGAACCTGTTCTTTGGATGCCCGGTCGAGACGGTATATATCGGTAGACATATCGAACGTTTTGACTTAGGTTCTTCTCCATTTTGCGATTTGGCAACCCTCCGCAATATCACCTTCGGTGATAATATTACGACGATTGATTCGAGTCTCTTCTCAAGATGTACCGGACTTACATCGTTGACTATTGGCGACAACATCACCTCAATCGGTAACGATGCCTTCTATGGGTGCACCGGGCTGACTTCGTTAAAAATCAGTGACTCCGTTACTTCCATCGATTGGAGTGCTTTTGAAGGATGCACGGCGCTGTCATCGGTAAAATTCGGTAACTCCGTTGCTTTAATCTATTTTGGCGCTTTTCAAAGATGCACGGGATTGAGCTCCGTGACTATTCCGGGTTCGGTAAGAAATATTGGTTTCGCTGCGTTCAGGGATTGCACGGCACTGGAGAAAGTATACATGATAAGTCCCGTCCCTCCGGTGATTGGAGGGGAATCATTCGATGCAACGGCCAATCTGTATGTGCCCGAGGGAAGCAAGGATTATTATATGACCCATAACGGACTGGAGAATTTCTCAAACTTTGCAGAATGGAACGGAGGGTCTGACATCAGGTTTGAAACCGAAGGTTTCATCATGCACGTCACGTCGCAGGAGGATGCTATTGCCGAGATTGCTGAAGTGGTAGGTTCCGCTTCCGGAACTCTGCAATGCCCTGATTTCGTAACGTATGGCGACAGGACCTATCGTGTGACAGGATTGGCCAACGGAGCCTTCCAGGGAAAAAACTTCACTTCGGTGACGCTTCCTTCCACGGTTGACTATATAGGACTCGAAGCCATGAGCAGCTGTTCCGGTCTCAGGACACTGACCGTTGACGCGCAAGTGCCTCCATTGGTGGCGCGTGAATCGTTTGCCGAGGAAACTTTCGCATCGGCAGCCCTGAATGTCCCCGGCGAGGCACTGGAAGAATACCTTAATGATGAAGTGTGGAAATTATTCGGAACCATCAACGGCGCTTCATCGATAGAGGATGTGGAAAGCGACTTTTCCACCGTGGATAATTACGGTGAGAGCGAGGTGTTTACAATCTCCGGAGTCAAGGTCGGCACGTCGCCTGACGGTCTCGTGCCGGGCATCTACATCGTGCGCCGCGGCGACACAGTGAAGAAAGTCGTGATCCGTTGATAGCGCTGATTATTTACTCATATACACCATCAAAGCGTCTCCGGTATATGCCGTGAGGCGCTTTGACGTTTTTGCGGTAGAAAAACAATTGAATGACAATAGCCTGATGAATTTTTCCGTTTGTCTACGGGTGGAAATGAATAAAAATGAATAAAACACAGCGCGGATGGGGGTGGAATGAGTAAAAATTCATATATTTGCAGTTGATTGTGTTGATCCAGTGCGCAATCCTGATTTTTTTTACATATAATGACCGGAATATAAAACACCAATCTTATTACCTGCCAAATGGATATAAAGACTTTAAACCGCGCGGCTGACAATATCCGCGCCCTTGCGGCCTCAATGGTCGAGAAAGCCAAGTCGGGTCACCCCGGTGGCGCCATGGGAGGCGCTGACTTCGTCAACGTGCTCTATTCTCAGTTCCTCATCACCGACCCTGACGACGGTACCTGGCTTGGCCGTGACCGCTTCTTCCTTGATCCCGGTCACATGTCGCCGATGCTTTACAGCGTTCTCGCTCTCTTCGGCCACTATACCACCGACGAGCTGGCCCAGTTCCGCCAGTGGGGTTCGCCTACTCCCGGTCATCCCGAGCTCCATCCCGAGCGTGGCGTTGAAAACACCTCCGGACCTCTCGGCCAGGGCCATACTATGGCCGTGGGCTGCGCCATTGCCGAGCGTTTCCTCGTGGCCCGCTTCGGCGAGTGGATGAGCCACAAGACTTATGCCTTCATCTCCGACGGCGGTATACAGGAAGAAATCTCCCAGGGTGCGGGCCGCATCGCCGGCTACCTTGGCCTGAGCAACCTCATCATGTTCTACGACAGCAATAAAGTCCAGCTTTCCACTTATGTCAACGCCGTTGACACCGAGGATGTAGCGGCAAAATACCGCGCATGGCACTGGAACGTGATTGAAATCGACGGAACCAATCCCGAAGAAATTGCCGGAGCCCTCACCGCTGCCCAGCACGAGACCAAGCGCCCCACGATCATCATAGGTCACACCGTGATGGGACGCGGAGTTGTCAAGGCCGACGGCTCCAATTTCGAGGGTCAGTGCTCCACCCACGGCCAGCCCCTTAGCGCCGCCGGTGCCGACTATGCCGCCACTATGCGCAATCTCGGTGCCGATCCCGAGAATCCCTTCGTGATCTACGATGACGTCAAGAAACTCTACGAGGACCGTCGCGCCGAGCTCCGCGCCATCGTGGCACAGCGCCGCAAGCAGCAGGCCGACTGGGAACTCGCCAATCCCATCCTCGCTGCCGAGCTCCACGATTTCCTCAACAAGAAGCTCCCCGAAATCGACTATGCAGCCATTCCTCACAAGCCCAATATCGCCAGCCGTCAGGCATCGGCCGACGTGCTCGCCGTGCTTGCCGAGAAGGTTAACAATATGATCGTCTCGTCGGCCGACCTTGCCAATTCCGACAAGACCGACGCCTTCCTGAAGAAGACCCATCCCTTCACCAACGGCGACTTCACCGGCGCGTTCCTCCACGCCGGCGTGTCAGAGCTGACCATGGCCGCGATCATGAACGGTATCGTGCTTCACGGTGGTGTGATAGGCGCGTGCGGCACTTTCTTCGTGTTCAGCGACTACATGAAACCCGCCGCCCGCATGGCCGCGCTGATGGAACTCCCCGTGAAATACATCTGGACCCACGATGCCTTCCGTGTGGGTGAGGATGGTCCCACTCACGAGCCCGTGGAACAGGAAGCCCAGCTCCGCCTGATGGAAGAGCTTAAAAACTTCGCCGGTCGCCCCTCGATGCTCGTGCTCCGTCCCGCCGACGCTGCCGAGACTTCGGTAGCGTGGAAGATGGCTATGGAGAACTTCGACACCCCCACCGCTCTCGTCCTTTCGCGTCAGAACCTCCCCGACCTGCCCGCTGCAAGCGGCAACCGCTATGCCGAGGCCGAGGCCGGAATGAAGCGCGGAGGCTATGTGGTGGTTGAAGCCGAGAACCCCGACGTTGTGCTCGTGGCCAACGGCTCGGAGGTATCGCTGCTTGTAGAAGTGGCCGGGCGTCTCGCCGCCGAGGGCAAGAAAGCCCGCGTGGTATCGGTTCCCTCGATAGGTGTATTTGACCTCCAGCCCGAGGAATACCGTGAAAGCGTGATTCCCGCCGATGTCAAGGTATTCGGTCTCACCGCCGGCCTTCCCTCGACACTCCGCGGCGTAGTGGGCCGCAACGGAAAAGTGTTCGGTCTCGACCACTTCGGTGCGTCTGCTCCCTACAAGGTGCTCGATGAGAAATTCGGTTTCACCAACGATGCCGTCACTGCCCGCGTCAAGGAATATCTCGCGTAATCACGACCTGACCGGTCAATCAAAATATCAGTCCCCGGAATCGCTCTCGCGGCTCCGGGGACTGTGATTGTTGTTACTGCTGAGTCAGGTCGATCAGTTGGTCATGTTGGGGACGGGACCATACTGGTTGGTCTGATACTGGCTGTCCTGGGCAAGGAATACGATTGCCACAATCCAGCCCACCACGGGGAGGAACCACCAGAGCAGATTCCATGCCGAGCGGCCCGTGTCGTGGAAACGGCGCACCTGAAGGCCGAGTTGAGGGAGCAGGATGGCGAGCGACCAGATTCCGGAGATGGCCGACATGGTGTAGTAAAGTCCCTGGCCACCTGATAAGGTGATGATGTTGAGGATGCAACCTATGATGAACAAGAAGAGCTGGAACCACCAGAACTCCGAGCGCGATGCACGGCCCGAGAAGTTACAGTAGTTCACCGTGAGAGCGCGACGGATAGCGTCGCTGAATGATACCTGATACTGATACATCGGTGTGATTGAGTTTAGTGTGGTTGGAGAAATTTAGAGAGCGAGGAGTTTTTCGATATTGGCCACGACGGCATCGCGCGACTGTGAGCCTGCCATGCGCAGGTCGCGTATCATCTCGCCGCCCTTGAAGAAGAGGAGGGTGGGGATGGAACGGATTGCATACTCACCGGGGAGGTCGGTCTCTTCCTCGATGTTGTACTTGCCTATTACCACGCGGCCCTCATATTCCTTGGCGAGCTCGTCGATGACGGGTGCCATTTTCATGCAGGGTCCGCACCAGGTTGCCCAGAAGTCGATGACCACGGGTTGACCGGAGGCGATGATTTCTTTTACGTTTTCGTCAGTGAATGTCATGATTATTGTAACTATTGAAATTGAAAATATATCGGTACTGTATTATTCCTCCACGCGGCGTGCGCCGTCGGAGATTACCACGTCGTAGATGCGGGGCTCGTGGCCGTAGCGGGCCTTGAACTTGTCCTTGACCGTTTCCACAAACCGCGGATAGACGCTGTCGTGGAGCAGGTTGATGGTGCAGCCGCCAAATCCGCCTCCCATGATGCGGGAGCCGGTCACGCCACACTCGCGCGCGATCTCAACAAGATAGTCGAGTTCCTCGCACGACACTTCAAAGTCATCCTTCAGCCCGCGGTGGGTCTCATACATGAGCCGCCCTACGGTGGCTATGTCGTCGCGGCTCAGGGCATCGCACACGCCCAGCACACGATCCTTTTCCTCGATCACATACTTGGCGCGGAAATAGTCCTCGGCCGAGATCTTGTCCTTGGCGGCATTGAGCATTTCGAGAGTGGCGTCGCGCAGGGTATCAACCCCGAGCACTCCGGCCACGGTCTCGCAGGAGTGGCGACGGCGGTTGTAGGGCGAGTCGACGAGCTGGTGCTTCACCACCGAGTCGACCAGCACGAGGCGGTAGCCGTCGAGCTTGATGGGGAAATACTCGTGCTCCAGTGAGCGGCAGTCGAGACGCATCAGGCAGTCCTTCTTGCCGAAGATGGAGGCGAACTGATCCATGATACCGCAGTTCACGCCGCAGTAGTTGTGCTCGGTCGACTGGCCTATGCGGGCGAGTTCAAACTTGGGGATGGAGTTGGAGTTGAACAGGTCGTTGAGCGCGAAGGCGAAGCATGACTCCAGGGCAGCCGATGACGAGAGGCCCGCGCCCAATGGCACGTCGCCGGCAAACGCCGCGTCAAATCCTTCCACCTTGTAGCCGCGCTTGATTATCTCGCGGCACACGCCGAAGATGTAGCGGGCCCACTGGCGGTCAGGCAGATCGGATTCTTCGAGACCGAATGAGGCCGTCTCGTCCATATCGGCCGAGTACAGGTTGACCTTTCCGGTGGAGTTGGGCCTGATGTCGGCCATTATTACCTTGTCGATTGCGCCGGGAAACACGTAGCCGCCATTATAATCGGTGTGCTCGCCGATGAGGTTGATGCGTCCGGCCGAGGCGTAGAGCGTGCCTTCGCCGCCGAAGTGTTCGCTAAAGGCGCTGACAACTTTTTCTTTCAGTGACATGGCTGGGGAGAGGTGAGTTAAAACATTTTGTCGGGGTACACGCCCTCGGCATGGAGCGCGGCGAGCTTCTCCACGACTCCGGGACGGTCAGCGGCATAAGTCACGCCAAACCAGCGGGAATCAGTGTCGAGGACCCTGACGGTAGCCTCGCCGCTGTGGATGAGGTTGTCGACCACGAGGGGGATGAAGTATTCTGACTTGGGGGTGTTGAGGTCCTTGTCGAGGAAGCGGCGGAACTCGCGGTCGCTGTACTCGAAATAGTCGGGGGTGAATCCCCACAGGTTCATCGACACCGGAGTGGCGGGGTCAAGGGTCTGCTCCACACCGTTCTCATCAGTGAACACGATGCGGCCCTCGGGGTCATAGGCGATGGCTGTGCGCTCCACCACGGTGGTGAGGTTCTTGTCGGCATCGGTCGAGCATACTCCGCGCGACACCGAGCCGTTTTCGGTCATGGTGTTGCCCACGCGGAAACCCACCATCGAGTAATCGCCCTTGCGGTCACGCTTGCGGGTGAGGTCGGCGGCTATTACCTTGAAAGCGTCGCGGCCATAGAAATCGTCGGCGTTGATCACGGCGAAAGGTTCGTTGATGACCTCGCTGCCCATCATCACCGCGTGGTTGGTGCCCCAGGGCTTGGTGCGGTCGGCCGGGCAGGTGTAACCTTCAGGGAGCTTGTCGATGCTCTGGAACACTACTTCCACGGGAATGTGTCCCTCGTATTTCGAGAGAATCTTTTCGCGGAAATCCTGCTCAAAATCCTTGCGGATCACGAAGACGATTTTACCGAATCCTGCCTGAATGGCATCGTAGATGGAATAGTCCATGATGGTCTGTCCCTGAGGGCCGAGGGGATCAAGCTGTTTCAGCCCGCCGTAGCGGCTGCCCATTCCGGCGGCTAAAACCAAGAGGGTGGGTTTCATATCAAGTAATTAATAGGTGTCAAATTGGAAAATAATGGTTTGGTCAAATTCCCGGCCGGGCAGCAGCTCGGCCGATGGAAATTCGGGATGATTGGGAGAGTCGGGGAAATGCTGACATTCGAGAGCCACGCCGTCATAGTCGGCATACGCATGGCCCGATATGCTTTCAGGCGCGCCGGCAAGCCAGTTGCCGGTGTAGACCTGAATTCCGGGCTGGGTGGAGCTGACCGTCAGGCGGCGGCGTGAGCGCGGGGAGCGGAGCACGGCAAGCTCGCGCATCAGCGAGGGTGCTTCGGCATAGCTTTCGGCTGCGTAGCAGGTGTCGTAGCCCTTGGCGAATTTCAGCGCGGGGAAGTCAGCCTCGATGCGGCTGCCTATGACATGGAAATCAAGGAAATCCATGGGCGTTCCCTCCACGGGATCGATTTCGCCGGTGGGAAGGAGGTTGACGTCGGCCACGAGGTATTGCGGAGCCGACAGTTTCAGTTCATGACCGAGCACGCTGCCTGCATCCTCGCCGTCGAGATTGAAATAGGAGTGATTGGTGAGGTTGAGTACGGTAGGAGCATCGGTAGTGGCGGTGATGCGGAGGGTGAGGCGGCAATCGTCGCTCCAGGAGTAGACGGCCTTTACCCTGAGATTACCGGGATAGCCGGCGTCGCCGTCGGGCGACAGGAGCGAGAACTCCACCGAACCGTCGGGAAGGGTGCGGGCATCCCATAGCCTGTTCTGAAATCCGTGGCTACCGCCGTGGAGGGCATTGGGCCCGTTGTTGACTTCGAGGTGATATTCCTTGCCGCGCAGGGTGAACGTTCCGTTGCCGATGCGGTTGGCATACCGGCCCGGAATCTTTCCAAGACATGGACCGTCGGCGAGATATGAGGCCGGGTCCTTGTAGCCGAGCACCACGTCGGCAAGCCGGCCATCGGCATCGGGGACATTGATGGCTGTAATTCCGGCCCCGAGCGACGAGAGGGTCACTGAGGCGCCTCGGGAATTGGTCAGTGTGAAAAGATTGATGGTGCCTGCGGGGCAGGTGGCGGTGGTGGTTTCGATTTTCATGACAGGATGCGTTTTAGTAGGTTTCAGAGCCCTCCTGAAATGTGGAGCGCTCTGATTCATAACAATCTTGCCGGGGTGAATGGTTCAAACGAGGTGGCCTATGATGCTCTCGCGATCGCCCGGCAGAAGGTCGATTACGGGGATTTCGATCATGGTGTAGGCTCCCGGGGCAAGGCGCATCGACGCGCGGGCGACCGCCACGAGTATCTGCGCCGTCAGCGCGGGATTGTTGATCGACATCGAGAACTCGAATCGCTGGTTCTGGGTGCGTCCAGAGACTCCTTTCCTCACCATGTGAACTCCGTGGCCCATATCCTTGACGGCGTCGACCGAGTCCACGGCCATGACATGGGTCTCGTCGGAAGCGAAGTAGGGGTCTTCCTTCACGGCGCGGGTCACGTCGTCGAGCGACGCGCCCTCTTCGAGTTCCACATACACCATGCGGCGGTGCATTCCGTCGCCCTTGGGCATGGTCATCGACAGGGCATCCTTTACTCCGGGCTTGGACTTGACACACACGGTATGTCCCATGCTCATTCCGGGGCCGAAATTGGTGTGGGTCAATCCCTTGGGCGCGGCAGCCTCAAGCAGGGTCCTCACTATGGAGTCACTTCCCGGGTCCCAGCCCGCCGAGATCACCGACACGCGGCCTGCCTTGCGGGCGGCGGCATCGAGACTGCGGCGCAGGTCGACGATGGAAGAGTGTATGTCGAAGCTGTCGACGGTGTTGATGCCGGCGGCAAGACAATGCAGCGCATGAGTCTCCACCTCGCGGGTGGGAGTGGCCAGGATGGCCACGTCGACATCCTTGAGCATGGTGATGTCGGTCACTACCTGATACCGGGCGATTTCAGCAGGAATGTGCGCCGCCGAGCGACGCACTATTCCTGCTATTTCAAAATCGGGTGCAGCTTCAAGGGCCTCGACGGTGAAACGGCCTATGTTGCCGTAACCTACTACGGCTGCACGGATGGGTTTACTGTTCATCAGAGGGCCTTTACGATTTCCTGAGTGTCACGGGCGATCATCATTTCCTCGTCGGTGGGCACTACCACTACTTTCACTTTCGATGCCGCAGTGGAGAGGATGGTCTCGGTGCCGCGGGTCTTCTCGTTGAGCTCGCGGTCGATCTCGCAACCGATGAAACCGAGATGGTCACACACGTCCTGGCGCACCGATGCCTGGTTCTCGCCGACACCGCCGGTGAACACGATGATGTCGACACCGCCCATCTCGGCAGCGTAGGCACCTACATATTTCACGATGCGCTGCTTATACATGTCGAGGGCGAGGATAGCCTGCTCGTTGCCCTTCTCGATTGCGGCGTCGATCTCGCGCATGTCGCTCGAAACCTCGCTGATGCCCAGCACACCGCTGTGCTTGTTGATGAGGGTCTGGAGATGATTGGCGTTGATGCCGTGCTTGAGCATGATGTAGACCAGTGCGCCGGGGTCAACGTCGCCCACGCGGGTACCCATCATGAGGCCTTCGGTGGGAGTGAGGCCCATCGAGGTGTCGATCGACTTGCCGTCGACGATAGCGGTGATGGAGCCGCCGTTACCTATGTGGCAGGTGATGATCTTCTGTCCCACGGGGCTCACGCCGAGAATCTCGCATACGCGCTGCGACACATAGCGGTGGCTGGTGCCGTGGAAGCCGTAGCGGCGCACGCCGTCCTTCTTGTAATACTCCATCGGGAGGGCATACATGAACGACTTGGCGGGCATGGTCTGGTGGAAGGCGGTGTCAAACACAGCCACCTGGGGGGTGCCGGGCATGAGTTCGGTGATGGCCTCGATACCGGTCATGTTGGCCGGATTGTGGAGGGGAGCGATGTCATAGCACTGCTTGATCATGTCCTTGACATTCTCGTCGATGAGCACCGAGGCGTTGAACTTCTCGCCGCCGTGGACTACGCGGTGACCTACGGCATCGATTTCGTCAAATGACTTGATGCAGCCGTCCTTGGCATCGGTGAGGCGGTCGAGGACGGCCTTCACTGCCGCGAGATGGTTGATTTTGCCTAACTCAAGGATTTCCTTGGAGCCGTCGGCTTTCTTGAACTTGATGAATCCGTCGGGGAGACCGATCTTTTCCACGCCGCCTTCGGCCAGCACCTTGTCGTCGGCTGTGTCGATGAGCTTATATTTTACCGAACTGCTGCCGCAGTTGAGCACGAGAATCTTCATTGTATCGTAGTGTTGAATGATGGATTATGAAACTTGTTACTTGGCTTCCTTGGCACCGATAGCCTGGTTGCAGGTGATGATGATGGTCTTGTAGATGTCGTCGGGGAAGCAGCCGCGCGAGAGGTCGTTGACGGGAGCGGCGAGACCCTGGAGCACGGGGCCCACAGCCTCCACGCCACCTAAGCGCTGCACGAGCTTATAGGCGATGTTGCCCACTTCGAGCGAGGGGAACACGAGCACGTTGGCACGACCGCAAAGGGGGCTGCCGGGAGCTTTGCTGTTGGCTACGCCGGGCACAAGCGCTGCATCGGCCTGCAGCTCGCCGTCGAGCATCAGGTCGGGAGCCATGGTCTTGGCGATTTCAGTGGCTTCGATCACCTTGTCGACACGCTCGCTCTTGGCCGAGCCCTTGGTTGAGAACGAAAGGATGGCCACGCGGGGCTCTATGCCGGCGATGTCGCGGGCGGTCTGGGCTGCCGATACGGCGATCTGGGCAAGCTGCTTGGCATCAGGCTCGGGCACTACGGCGCAGTCGGCGAAAATCAGCAGGCCGTCGGTTCCGTAGGGCGATCCCTCGGGAAGCACCATCACGAAGGCTCCCGAAACCACGTCGATGCCGGGCTTGGTCTTGATCACCTGGAAAGCGGCGCGGAGCACGTTGCCGGTAGTGTTGAGCGCGCCGGCCACCTGACCGTCGGCATCGCCGGCCTTCACCATCAGGCAGCCCAGGTAGAGGGGGTTGGCCGTGGTGACACGGGCCTCTTCCATGGTGATGCCTTTTTTCTTGCGGAGTTCATAATAGACGGGAGCATATTTGTCGATCACTTTCTCGTCGGCGGGGTCAACGATAGTGGCCTTGTCGATATTCTTGAGGTTGAGGTCGGCAGCCATAGTCCTGATGGCTGCGGGCTCGCCGATGAGGATAATCTCGGCGATACCTTCGGCGAGGATACGGTCAGCGGCGGTAAGAGTGCGGGGTTCGGTACCCTCGGGAAGGACGATGCGCTGGGGCATCGCCTTGGCTTTCACGGTTAATTTTTCAAAAAGACCCATAGTTAAGGTAAATATTAGAATTGTTAGGAAAATAAAAAACGATGTGAAAATTATGGCATGGGAGCCTGAATGTCCTCCCATGCCACAAAGTTAGTAAAACTTTCCCGGATTGTCAATTAAATTTTCATCCACGCTCAGGTTATCCTACACCGTGAGTGCCTGCACCTCCTTGAAGGCGTAGGTCAGGGGGGTGAAGGTGGATTGGTCGATGAGGGTGATGTGGCCGGTGGGAGCCACGTCGGCAATGGTGGCGTAGAAGCGACGGCCCGTAGCGGTGTCGATGTAGGGATGGGCACCGGTGCGCCGCCACAGCATTTCAAGATAGTTTTCATGCAGCCGGCCCAGCCGCGAGGGGGAGTCGTAGAGGCCGGCGAGGGAAAGGATCTCGGCGGCGATGAGGCGCGCCACCGTCTCGATATCGCTGTCCATGCCGGTGAGCTGCTTGAGCGACACGGGATTGGGGGCGTCGCTCTCGAAACGGGTCTGGTTGATGTTGACGCCTATGCCGGCTATGCTCCTGACTATGCGGGAGCCTGCGAGAGTGTTTTCGATGAGGATACCGGCTATCTTGCGGTCGCCGGCATATATGTCGTTGGGCCACTTGACGGTGATGCAGGCTTCGGGGCCGGCCAGGAGGGAGAGGATGTTGGCCACGCCGGTGGCCACGATTTCCGATACGGCAAACTGGCCCGAGGCCGTGATGGCGCGGGGCTCAAGGAGGATTGACATGGTGACGTTCATCCCCGGGGCTGCTTCCCATGAGTTGCCGCGCTGTCCGCGGCCCGCTGTCTGGCAGTGGGTTATGGCCACCGTGCCGTGACCGGCACCGGGCATTGCGGCGAGGGCAGAGTTGGTGGAGGGTGTCTCGTCGAGCCACACCATGCGGGGCGTGTCAGAAGCAAATCTGTCGGCTATCATCGTCGAGCACTTTTATAGTGACGTGGACAGTGTCGTCGGGCAGGAATCCCTCGATGTTCTCGGGCCATTCGAGGAAACATGGCGCGCCTGAATAGAAGTAGTCGTCAAGGCCCAGGTCAAGGGCCTGCTCGGGCGAGTCGATGCGGTAGAGATCGAAGTGATATACGGGGACTCCCGAGGCGGTGGGGTACTCGTTGATTATGGCGAAGGTGGGCGAGGCGGTGTCGGCCGGATCGGCGCCGAGCGCGGCGCTGACGGCATTGATGAACGTGGTCTTTCCGGCACCCATCGAGCCGTGGAAGGCGAAGATGCGGCGCGGTCCCATGGCATCGGCAAACTGACGGGCGGCGCGGGGAAGGTCAGCGAGGTCGCTGAGGATTATTTCGGTCATTTCTTGGGCGTTAGGGATATGAAAGGAATCAGCATCTCTTCCATGGAGATGCCTCCGTGCTGGAAGGTGCCGTCGTAGTATTGCACGTAGTAGTTGTAGTTGTTGGGATAGGCGAAGAAGTCGCGGTTGAGGGCGAAAATGTAGGTCGACGAGATGTTGGGCGACGGGAGGCCAAACCGCTCGGGCTGCTTTATCTCATACACCTGACGGGCGTTGTAGTTGAGGTTTTTGCCCACTTTGTAGCGCAGGGCGGTATTGGTGTTCTTGTCGCCCACTACCTTCACGGGATTGTCCACGCGGATGGTGCCGTGGTCAGTGGTGAGCATGAGCCGGTAGCCTTTCTCGGCGATACGCCTGAATATCTCGATGGCCGGAGAGTGGCGGAACCATGACTCGGTGATGGAGCGGTAGGCGGCGTTGTTGGAGGCGAGCTCGCGTATCATCTTTGACTCGGTGCGGGCGTGGGAGAGCATGTCGATGAAGTTAAGCACGATGACGTTGAGCTGGTTGGTCTCCAGATTGGAAAACTCGCGCAGGAGCTTCTCGGCGGCGGCTGAGTCGTTGATCTTATTGTAGGAAAACTTGTCGCGCCGGCGGTAGCGGTCGATATGGGTGGCAATGAGGGGGGATTCGTTGAGGTTCTTGCCTTCGGGAGAATCCTCGTCGACCCACAGCTCGGGAAACATTTTCTCGATTTCCACCGGCATCAGGCCCGAGAAAATGGCGTTGCGGGCATATTGGGTGGCCGTGGGGAGGATGGAGCAGTAGAGTGACTCGTCGATATTGAACAGGTCGCTCAGGAGGGGCTTGATGGTGAGCCACTGGTCAAACCTGAAATTATCTATCAGCACGAAAAATACCTTTTCGCCGGCGTCGAGGGCGGGAAACACCCGGGTGCGGAACAGGTCGGGACTCATCTCGGGGCGATCGTTGTCGGGCGACAGTGAGTTGCGGGTCCACTGCTCGTAGTTGCGGCGGATGAACTTGCAGAACTCGCTGTTGGCCTCGTTGCGCTGCATCAGCAGGAGTTCGTCCATATTGGTCTCGGTGGCGGCCAGTTCGAGCTCCCAGTGGCAGAGGGTGCGGTAGAGCTGCATCCAGTCAGTGATGGTCGAGGCCTGATTGATGGATGTGGAGATGTTGGCAAACTCGCGGCGGTAGTTGTCAGATGCCTTCTGCGACACGAGTTCCTCGGAGTGGAGGTTCTTCTTTATCGACAGGAGAATCTGGTTAGGGTTGACCGGCTTGATGAGGTAATCGGCAATCTTGTTGCCCACGGCCTGGTCCATGATATTCTCTTCCTCGCTCTTGGTGATCATGATCACGGGAGTCTGCGGAGCTATTACCTTTATGCGCTGGAGGGTTTCAAGTCCGGTGAGTCCCGGCATGTTCTCGTCGAGGATAATCAGGTCGGGGGCGAGTGATTCCACGAGTTCGAGCGCGTCGCGGCCGTTGTTGACGGTCTCTACGTCATAACCCTTGCTGCGGAGGAAAAGCAAGTGGGGTTTCAGGAGGTCGATCTCATCGTCGGCCCAGAGTATTTTCGGATTCATCGTGTCAATAATCTGTCGGTGGGTGGTTTAATTATTCATCTTCATCGCCCTCGCTGCCTATCAGATAGGCAGGAAGAGCCGGTGCGGCCGCGGGTTCCGGTGCGGCCGCGGGAGCCACGGCAGGTGCGGGCTCAGGTTCGGGAGCAGGCTCAGGTTCGGGAGCAGGCTCGGGAGCAGGAGCAGGCGCGGGTATAGGCGCGGTTTCGGGTTCGACCGTGATCTCGGTTTCCGCTTCGGTTTCCGCTTCCGGCTCGGGCATGAGGTCGGGCTCTGACTCTACTTCAGGGTATGTGGCCTCGATTTCGGGGTACATATCTTCGGCGGCAGGGTATTCGTCGGGCGGGAGGACTGATTCGTGGGTGGAGCGGACGGTCTCTTCGCCGATGAAGTTGAAGTAGTCGTCAAATGATCCCGCTCCCGAAAGCAGCAGGTCAAAGTTCTCCCGGCTGATGGGCACGGGGCGCACGTCGGCGGGAAGATCTACCCCCGACGATCCTTCAAAGAGCGAGCGGTAATAGTTGAGCTCGCGCTCGTTTTCAAATCCCGAGATAACGAGCAGGCCGAGACGGCCGAAGTTCATCAGCTCAAGGTCAAAGTCGCGCACCATGAAGGTATTGAAGTTATGCCGCGCCACTTCATATAGGAGCGAGTTGGGCGAAATCGAATCGGTGGGAAAGAGCAGCACGAGCAGCTGGGGCGACTCGGGCGAGAGCTTGAACTCAAGGTCACCCCTTTCCCCTTCGAGAGCGGTGGAGTCGTTGGTCAGGCGTATGTCCCAGAGCATCGAGCGGCGGTTGCCCGAGGTGGAGCGCAGCTCGCGTCCCGAGCGCAGTCCTTTCAGCCACGCTCCGGCCACGGGGGTAAGGTCAGTGTCGGGGTAGCGTTCAAGGAGATCGGTGATCGTGGCGGCGAAATCATCGTGACGGTGTTCGGTCACGTAGGCGAGCGCATGTAAAAACATGAACTTGGGCATCAGCGGACTGAGCGGGAACTCGCGGTTGACGCGCTCGTAGGCGCTGTGGACTGCGGCGTTATTGTTGTCGAGATAGTCGGCATAGGCCCGGTCATAAAGCTCGGCCTGAAGCAGTTCCATGCGGCGGAGGTTGTCGAAGTAATTGGGGTCGGCAAGGGCCACGGCATATTTCGACTCGGGGAATTCCTCGATCAGCAGCCGGCGGTACTTGTCGGCCTGCGCGGTGTCGCCCCGGCGCATGTTCATCAGGTAGAGGTTGTAGTATACTTCGAGACGGTACACGTTGTCGGGGTAACGTGACATGAGGGTGTTGAACTCTGTCGAGGCTGCATCGAAATCCTCCAGCTTGTCCTTCAGGATTATACCCATGTTGTAGAGTCCCTCCTGAATCACGTCGGCGGCCACGGCGCGCTCGGCGTCGGTCGAGGGAATCTGCTTCAGGTAGTATTCGGGGAAATGGGGATCGCTTTCCTTGCGGGCGGCTTCGGCCTTCTCGTCGTCGCCGCGCTCGTCGGGTTCCTCGTCGGCACCCGATTCAGCCGAGTCATCATCCTCGGGGAAATCATCGAGCGAGAAAGTGGTCTTGTCGCGTCGGCGCCAGTTGTCTTCGAGCTTGCGGCTGCCCCACCGTTTCTGGAACTCCGTGCGGCCCGCGTTGCGGGTGGCGGTATTGTAGAAGTACCACGACTTGTCAGTGTTGAGCGTGAAGGTCGAGGGGGCGTTGTTGCCCTGCAGCGAGTTGCCGGCAGCGGCCTGCTGGGCCATGTATTCCTCGCGCCGGGCCTCGTCCTCCATCTCCTTCTCGCGTTTCTTGAGATCATCGATGATGCGGTTGATGATCTTCAGCTGCTCTTCGGGCGACATGGCCGAGAGGCGCAGGAGCGAGTCGTTCAGCTCCACGTTCTGGGAATAGATGGCCAGCTCGTCGAGCACGTCGCTGCGGCGTCGAAGTGTCTTGTAGTCGGGAAACGACTCGGGCAGTTGCGGCACGGCTTCGGCCAGGCACGGCTGGGCGAGGTCATAGCGGCCCCGGTCATAGTAGAGGTTGCCGAGCTTGACCTGCGCCAAGGCCTTGTCGATGCCGTTGCGGGTCGACTTGGCTGCGGCAAGCTCATAGTTGGCGATGGCCTGAGTTGTATCGGCGCGCGACAGGTACAGGTTGCCTATCGCGTAATATATCTGGTCGAGATACTCCTTGTTGCGGTCGTAGCGGGTCATGCGCTTCAGGGCCTTCACCTCGGGCTCGATATCGGCTCCCTGATACACCTCGCTCTGCTTGATGCGGGCGTTGAACTGAGTGCGGTAACTTGCGCTTGAACTTGATCCGGCCTTTCCGAAAGCCTTGTAGGCCTCGGCAGGGTGGCCTGTCTCCTCATAGAGCTGACCGAGAAGGAAATTCAGGCGCGTCTTCTGGCTCCCTGAAGCGTAGCGTATGGCCTCGGTGAGATAAGGTATAGCCTTATCAGAAGCCTTGGAGCGGATATAGTAGTCGGCATAGGTCAGGTTGTATAGCTCCTTTAACTTCGAGGATGTCAGCTCGTCGGGTTTCACGCGGGTGAGGATATTTTCGGCCTCGAAAAGCCAGTCGAGCGCGCAATAGCTTCGCGCCTGCCATAGCCTGGCCTCGGTGACGGTGGCCGGCAACCACTTGAAATGCTTTGTGATGTAGAAGAACGTCGAAGCCGCGCCCAGGAAATCACCGTCGAGAAACTGGCTGCGGCCCATCATCATCCAGGCGTTATGGAGAAACGGGTTGTATTCATCGCGCTTCATCCACTCCTTGTAGGCCGGATCGTTGCCCTTGCCGCTCTTGCGGGCAGGGCGCTTCTTGATGCTGCGCACCTGAATGGCTTTCTGGGCTTTCTCGATCGACCGCTTGAACGACCCGGTGGGCTGCGGAGCCTTCTGGTCAGCCCGTGCCTCCGACGGATGCACGAAAAGAGTGCGCGAATAGTCGTCCTCATACGCCTTCTCCATCTGCTTGAGCGTCTCGCTGTAGTGCTGGTCGCCGTTGTAGTAGATGTTGTAGCGGGTGATGAACGCCTGATAGCGGCGCGAAGCGGCAGTGTTCTTTTTAGGCGAGCACGACGTGAGCGCGGCAGCCGCCACGCCTATCACTATCGTCAATATGGTCCATAGCCTGAGTTTCATCTGATTATTATAACGCTCAGGAGCGGCATAATATTGCCCCGCTATCGGTCATGCGCGGATTTTGGATTGACAGTGAAAAATGTGGTAATGGAAGGCTTCTCAAAACAGTGTCCCGGTGAAAATCCTTCCGGTAGCATTGCCGGTCACAGGTTGTTTTCTCACGATCTCATTGACTATACTGTTGATCGCGCCAAAGTTGTCGTTCCTATAGGCGACAATGCACTCTGACCGGGTATTGAACGGAATGTCGGAAATTACAGGAACCCGCAGTTTCCTGATGCTCTGACTCTGCCATCGTGGAAGACCCCCGTTCATTTTTGTCGACACTTGTTCCATCTGGGACCTTACAAAGTCACTCATCAGTACTGCGGCAAGTAGTTCGAGGTCTTCCTTATTTCGTCCGGTTATGAAATAAATGTTGTGGGCGGGATAGAAATTCCCGTCATCGACAAATATTTTCCTGTTGCAGGAGATGTCGGGCAGGAGGATTTTGGGACGTGAAATGAGGCCCGGCTTGATCTTATCAATAAGCGCATACCAGCATCGGCCTTTCCTGACTATGTGCCTGCTCTCAAGCAACGGCCGGAAGTCGTTAAGATACTTCCTTGCTTTCGGATACCGGTTCAGGTCGATCAACGTGCCGTCGGGCTTGTAAGGATTTAAGATACAGGCACCACTCCAGTTGAACCTGTTGTCAGTCAAATCCCTGGAATTGATCACAGGAATCAGAAGTTCCTCCTCGACGAGCGATATCAGATTGGAATTGATGAAAATCCGGTCAGCTCCTGTCGCTACCCCGATTCCCGTTTCAAACCCCTGCTGCTCGATCGTGGCCAGTTCATCCGTTTCACTATGGATGAAAAGATTGTCATTCAGCCCCGATACTGCTTTTTTTTCAACTGACAACCTGAATGGGAGCCTGAGGTCATTCAGTCGATTGATCCGTGCTACTTTCAGCGAGTTGCCGGGCCGGCGGTTGGAGATTACTGTGATGCATGGATATGCCAGTACTGATTCATTGAAAACGTCGAGCCCTTCTACATCAATAAGATATTCAAGGTTAAATGTGGTTGAAATCAGTGAACGCAGTTTTTTGCCATATTCGTTTTTTGTCCAGCGGTCAGAGCAGATGAAACAGTGGTGTCCGTTTGGAGCCAGATTTTGGAGGCTGTGTTCAAAAAAGAGCACGTAGAGGTCACATCGGTAATGAAAAGTCTGGAACCGCGTCTTGTAGACATCCCTTAATGTCCGGGGGATGTTCTCATAACGTATATAAGGCGGATTGCCGATTATGTAGTCAAACCCTTTATCCCATTCCGCGAGCAGGAAGTCCTCATTCCTGAGGTTGATGGGTTCAAAATCAGGAATAGTTCTCTTGATATCTTCAATGACGCGTTGATATTTCCCGGGGTCAATCTCACATCCGTATACGTTACGTGAGACTGCGCGGTAAGGGTCGAAATGGAATCTTTCTGACGACAGCTGTATTCTACTGATGATTTCAGTCAGGAAACCGCCATGCCCGAAACTCGGTTCAAGGATAGTGAACTCCGACAGGTCCTTATCGGGAGTATATCCTATGAGGTCAAGCATGAAACTGACCACACGCGGTGATGTATAGACATCGCCACGCGGCAATCCGTTGCTTCTCCTGCCATACAATTTACCGGTTGAATTCACTTGCACATCCGATTAAGTATCCTTGTAACGAAGCTATGAAACGCTCAATCGATAACTCGGGTGTCACTCCGGTGAAACACTCCTTGTTGCCGGTCCGGATCAGACATGTGCATGTATAAAGCCTTTCTGTCATCAGCTTCTCGCAAAGTATCCTGTAACGGTCGATATAGGAAGCGTTATCAAATTCCTGGAGTACAGGAAAATGGTTGACGTGGTTTCTGACCGGTACCGTCGACTTCCTGTCGTCACCTATAAGCATCAGATAACCGACCCAAGGACATCCGAAAACCGGAAACTCTTTTTCCCTGCACGCGGTCCAGAAATCGGTCGCACTGCCTATCGCTTCCTCGGCCCTGTTGTTAAAATTATTACCGTAGGACCCTACTTGGGATTTTAATTCTATCGCCACCAGAAGTTTTCCGGTAGGACTGATGATAAGAAAGTCCCAGTCTTTTGACGACCTGAAGAATCCCGGAATGTAATTATTCCTGTCATGTATGCACTCTGATGGAACACCCGCCGATTCTGACGCGCGCCGCAACAAGGAAAGGAATCCGTCCAGCTGTTTCCCTCCCGTCACCGCTCCGCGGTTAGAGCCGTCGGTGCTTTTCTCAGATTGCCGTAGCTTGATTTCCCAAAAGTCGGCAACCGCCTTGGCTAAATCTGAACCGATGTCAAGTGCAGGGACCATGCTTCAAGTCGTTTAGATTCTTAGACACTTCACGGGTTATCTCACCACGATGCGGAGGGGGGTGGAGTGGGTGGAGGTGACGATGAAGTAGATACCGGTGGGGAGGGTGATCTCCATGCCGTCGGTCACTTCGCCTATCGAGGCAAAGAGGCGGCCGGTGATGTCGTAGACGCAAGCATCGGCATGAGATGCGGCGCAGCTGAACCTCACGATGCCGCTGCCGGGTGTCTCGACTGCGAGCGGCATGTCCTCACCGGTCACGGTCAGGCCCGAGTGAGTGACGAAAATGAGGTTGGAGGCCGGAGAGCGGTAGCCGAGGCGCACGCTCTGTACCGAATAGGTTTCCTGATCGCTCTCGGAGAAGCCGGTGATGAGGGCAAAGTTTTCCTCACACTCTATTTCCTCGGTGATGGTGGTGCCTCCGATGTAGCGGGTCCTCGTCAGCACATAGTAATCGATCGTCTCGCCGAATGGTTCTTCCCATGCGGCCATGTAGGAGTCGGCGGTGACATCCTGGGGAGCGAGGGCCACTATCGGGCTGAGTGAGGGTATATCTCTGCACCGTCCGCGCAGATAGATGTAGATTCCGGTGCCGGGCAGGTCGCCGTCGTAGATGTTGAGGGTGGCGGTGTTCTCGCCTGTGGCCGTGGGTGTATAGGTGATGTTGAGGTAAGTTCCGGTCGAGGAATTGGCAAGCCGGTAGGAAACGGTGCGCGATTCGGGGACAAACAGCGAGCGGTCTTGCCCGGCTACGATTATCGACAGGTCCTTGGTGAGATTCTGACCGTGAAACAGCAGCTTGGCAGTGGCTGATTTCCCAATGGCGACTTCACCGAAGTCGAGGCTCATGTCCTGCACCGGGGTGATCAGAACGGGGATGTCGCCCGGCTGAGGTGTCTCGTCGACCTTGAACGGCTCGGTCTTGCGGTTGCCCCAGATATGATTGGCAAGCTCGGGGAAGTCGATGAACGGATTGCGGTTGTTCTGGTAGAAATACACCTGCTCGTTGCGCAGTATCTCCTTCTCGCTGACGGGGTCTTCCTCGGCCCACTGGAGCAGGAGGTTCATGGCCCACGGCGTCAGGGTAGGGTAGAGGTCGTTCTGCACCATGAATGTGTAACGCCACGTCAGGTTCTGGTAGCAGGTGGCCATGTAGAAGTAAGTGCGGGCGAAGTCGCCCTTATACTCGTCGGCCGGTTCAAACACTTTTGAAGCTCCGCCGCCCTGACCGCTGACCGGGCTGCCCACCTTGCACACGCCGTTGTTGAACGACGCGTTGGCCACCACACCGAGCGGGTAGTTGCTCTTGGCCTGATTGGCCACCGCTTCGGAGGGATAGAGGTGGTTGAGGTCGATGTAGGCGGGAATGTCGGTGTTGCCGCCCCACCAGCTTTTAGGGAACGAGTGCTCGCGGTTGAGCCCTTTGAACGAGGGCGCGTAAAGCGGAATGTCGGAATACATGTCCCACCAGCGGTAGGAATCGGGATACACATCGGTGTGGGTGAAGTAGTAGGGCAGGTCGCTGTAAGACGAGATCTCGGTGTGGGGATTGATGATCTCGAAAGCGGCTGTCTTGAGCTCGGCTCCGCACTTCCCGTTGAGACGGTCATAATATCCGGCGGGAATCTGGGCCACGGCGGCAAATACCGCGGTCCATATCAGTGCTGCAAGGGTTGAAAGGCGATGTGTGGTCATGGCTGGTGGAGATGATTTAGAGATCAATGATTGTTGACGTCGACCGGCCTTGTGGGCGGGAGGGTTGAGTTGCGGCGGTCAACGGCGGTTATGACTTCATGGGCGAGGTGGATGTAGCTCTGCGCGGCAAGGGTGTCGCCAAGGGCGATGGGAGTGCCGCGGTCGCCGCTGTCGGCCACCGAGGCCACCAGCGGAAGCTGCGCGAGCAGGGGTAATCCGAGGCTCTCGGCAAGACGCACGCCCCCTTCGCGGCCGAAGATATAGTAACGCTCGTCGGGGTGCTCGGCCGGGGTGAACCAGGCCATGTTCTCGACGATGCCCAGCACGGGCACGTCGATCTTGTCCTCAAGAAACATCGCTATCCCCTTGCGGGCATCGGCAAGGGCAACGTCCTGAGGCGTGGTGACGATCACCACGCCGGTCATGCCGAGTGTCTGCACGAGTGTCAGGTGTATGTCGCTCGTGCCCGGGGGCATGTCGATGACGAAATAGTCGAGTTCGCCCCAGTCGGCGTCGGTGATGAGCTGCCTGAGTGCATTGGAGGCCATGGATCCGCGCCACAGCACGGCCTTCTCCTTGTCGACGACGAATCCTATCGACAGCACTTTCACGCCATATTTCTCAATGGGGATGATGAGGGTCCTGCCGTCGACCTCGTGGATGTAGAGCTGCTCGTCCTCGATACCGAACATCTTGGGTGCCGACGGGCCGAAAATGTCGGCATCGAGCAGTCCCACCCGGTAGCCTTCGCGGGCAAGTGCCACGGCGAGGTTGGAGGCCACGGTCGACTTTCCTACACCACCCTTGCCCGAGGCAACGCCGATGATGTTTTTCACGCCCGGGAGCACCTGAGGTTTCTCAGGGGCGGCGGGGGCTGTGATGACGACGTTGACGGTCACCTGCGCCTCCTTGTCGACGTGGAGGTGGATCGCGGCCTCACATGCCTTGACGAGTGACTTGATGAATGGATTGGTGGGCTTGTCAAACCGGAGCGAGAACGACACCGTGTTGCCGGAGATGCGTATATCGTCTTCGACCATGTCGCTTTCCACTATATTCTTGCCCGTGCCGGGATAGCGCACGGTAGCGAGGGCATCGAGAATCTGGCGGGGATACATGTATTAATAAATTCTATATCTAATCGATTGAACAATATTAAGTGTTGACCGGAGTTAACCGGTGTTTCAGAAGCCTTGCAATTCTCCGCGGCCGAAACTGCGGTAGGTGTCAGGCTCGATTTCCACGTCGGGCTCCACGAGCGCGGGGGAGGCCTGAAGAGGGAACCTGATGTATTTTATCGACAGCCCGCGGTCGAGCCACTGCTGTTCATAGAATGTGCGTATGTCGGGGACCTGCCTTGCTACCTCCGAGGCATAGAGGTCGGCGGTGATCGCATCGGGCGTGATACCGTTGGTGGCAAGCATCTCGCGGGTATAGGTGAAGAGAAACGGGCTGTCGGTCTTGAGGTGGATGGTGCCACCCGGATTGAGTACCTTGCGGTAAAGTTCGAGCTGACGTGTCCCGGTCAGGCGCTTGTTGACCTTGCGCATCTGGGGGTCGGGAAACGTGATCCATATCTCCGATACCTCACCCGGAGCGAAGAAATAGTCAAGAAGCTCGATCGACGTGCGCAGGAAGGCTACGTTGGTCAGCCCTAAGTCGCGCACCCTCGTTGCGCCCGTCCACATCCGTGCCCCCTTTATATCGATTCCGATGTAGTTTTTTGTAGGGTCCTCCAGGGCCATACCCACCGCATATTCACCTTTTCCGCACCCGAGCTCAAGCACTATGGGGGCGTCGCGCTTGAAGAAGTCGCTGTTCCAGTGCCCTCTTAAGGGGCATCCTCCTTCCTGGCGCAGGACGTGGAAAGGATACTGGAGCACACACTCAAGTGTCTCCATCTCGGCAAATTTTTTCAGCTTGTTTTTTCCCATGACGGTGGATGTCGGATAATGACGGGGATATAATGGAGTGACGGGTTAACGCGCGATCTTGAAAGTCGATACTGAGTCGCCGCCGGCGTGGGAGGTGGTGACGGTGACGATGAGCACCTGCGGGGTGATGCCGTCGAGCGGGAGAGCCAGCATGGTGGGGGTAGTGTCGGGTGTCGACCGGATCAGGATATGGCCTGCGGTATCGTAGATCAGAGCCTGTTTCACCGGAGCTGAGGAGCGTATTTCGAGAGCGTCGGTGTTGAGCGAGAATGTCAGTGATACTTCGGGGTTGTCAACGTCGGTAGTAGGCCCGGGATTGATGCCCGAGGTGGAGATTACAAA
The DNA here is from genome assembly GCA_964546905.1 of uncultured Staphylococcus sp. GTDB lineage: Bacteria > Bacteroidota > Bacteroidia > Bacteroidales > Muribaculaceae > Duncaniella. Next base: position 9,193 of record CAZJKU010000009.1, on the reverse strand, counting down.
CTCGTTCCACTGCGGCGCGGCAAGAAACGCATCTTCGGTGGCGTCGTTGACATAGAGCATCACGGCAGGCTGGTCGACTCCGGCCCACACCTCCTCGCCGAGCGCGGGGACATGGTCAAGGGCGCGGGCATTGATGTGGTTGAGCCCGGTCATGTTTTCCATGGCATTGCCGTCGATTGTTTCGAGGGTCGAGGGCAGGTTGAGTGCCGACATTGAAGTCATTCCGGCCATAGCAAACCGGCCTATCGATTCGAGACCTTCATTTAGCAGGGTGCCGGAGTTGAGTGATTCAGTGCCTTTCAGGGCGAAGTCGGGAAGGGCTTTCATGCCGTCGGGCAGCGAGAGCGAGCGGAGAGCCTTGTCGTCGAAAAACGCGCCTTGCCCCATCGAGCCGAGCGAGGTGGGAAGTGACACGGCAGTCAGGTCACCGCACTTGGCGAAGGCATAGTCGCCTATCGATGCAAGGCGTGTGCATCCGTCAAGCGCGGCAGCGGTCAGACCGGAGTTGTAGAACGCACCGGTCCCTATGGCAGTGGTGGCGGGAGCGAAGGAGAAGTCCGAGAGCGACGTGCATCCTGCGAAGGCATAGTCACCTATCGATGTGGGCGTGCCTTCCACTTCGGTCAGTGCCGTGCAACCGCGGAAGGCGTAGGCCGGAATCGAGGTGGCCTGATAAGTGACGCGGGTAAGAGCCGTAGCGCCGTCACAAAGATGGCTGCCGGTGGTGGTCACGGTGGCGGGAATCACGAGGCGCGTAAGTTCCTTGCAGTCGGCAAAGGCTCCGGTCCCTATGCTTTTCACCGAGGCGGGAATGGTGATGGCCTTGATGGGAGTTGACATGAGCGCGCCGGCTTCTATCTCAGTGAGTCCGGCGGGGAGATAAATCGTTGAGAATGAGCTTCCGGCCAGGATGTAGGGAGGGAGGGCATCGGCCTTGTATTGCGACACGTTGGTAGCGAGGCGGCCATTGGTCTCGGCCACTATGGTAGCTTTGGAAAGGTCGAGCGTCGACAGGTCCTTAAGGCCGGAGATGAAGTGTAGGTCAGTGGCGTTGACGGGGCCGGTGATGGCGAGAGTGGTTGTGGCGGTATTGTCGCCGAGGAGTGCTTCTACTTCTCCGGCTGCCGAGGTGGTGACGTCAAGAGCCGTTGCGGTCAGTGCTGACACGCCGAGCGATAAAAGGAGGAAGAGGTATTTCATAAATCGGGAAATTCAGTTATTTTGTTGGATGTAAAAAATGTATTGCTGAAACTAATTGTCGTGTTATCTCATTGATTGCATGTCGACCAGATGGCGGTAATAGCCGTCAAGGGCCAGAAGCTCGTCGTGGGTGCCACGCTCCACGATACGCCCTTCATGGAGCACGCATATCAGCGACGCATTCCTGATCGTCGAGAGGCGGTGGGCGATTACCAGTGTCGTGCGGTCCTTCATCAGTCGCTCCAGGGCTTCCTGCACGAGTTTCTCGCTTTCGCTGTCGAGGGCCGAGGTGGCCTCGTCAAGGATGAGGATGGGAGGATTCTTGAGGATCGCGCGGGCTATAGAGAGGCGTTGGCGCTGACCACCCGAGAGCTTGCAGCCGCGGTCGCCGATGTTGGTGTCATAACCTTGTTCCGATGCCATGATGAAATCGTGGGCATTGGCGATTTTGGCTGCTGCAATCACCTGCTCGCGGGTAGCGTTCTTGACCCCGAAGGTGATGTTGTTGTAGAACGTGTCGTTGAAGAGTATTGCTTCCTGATTGACGTTGCCCATCAGTTCGCGCAGGTCGTGGACACCGAGCGAGCGCACGTCATGACCGTCTATCTTTATCGAGCCGCTGTCTATGTCATAGAATCGCGGCAGCAGGTCGGCCAGGGTGGATTTTCCTGACCCGCTCTGCCCCACGAGGGCCACCGTCTGCCCCGGCTCGATGACGAGGTCGATGTCCTTCACCACGGGATTCTCGGGGTCGTAGCCGAACGTCACGCCCTCATAGGTGATGCGCCCGTTGAAATCCTTGATTTTCTCGGGCTTGTCGGGATCCTTGATGGGATTCTCGGCCGAGAGTATCTTGTCGACGCGCTGCATCGACGCGAGACCTTTCTGGATAGCGTAGACAGCCTTTGACAGCTCTTTGGCCGGATTTATGATCGAGTAGAAGATCACGAGGTAGTAGATGAACGAGGCAGCATTGATGCTTGACGTGCCCGAGAGAATAAGTGTGCCGCCAAACCACAGCACGATCGCGATGGTCAGCGTGCCCAGAAACTCGCTCATGGGATGGGCGAGCGACTGGCGCCGGGCGATGGCGTTGGACATGTTGTAGAATTCCTGGTTGCCGTCCTCAAAGCGGGTCCTTACCTTGCCCTCGGCATTGAAAGCCTTGATGATGCGTAATCCGCCGAGGGTTTCCTCGATGTAGCTCATCAGTACTCCCCACTGATTCTGCGCTTCGAGCGACTTGCGCTTGAGCCGCTTGCCCACGCGGCCCATCACCAGGCCGGCGATGGGGAGCAGGATGAGGACAAAGACCGTGAGCTGCCAGGAGATGAATATCATCATGGCGAGGCACACGATTATCATCACCGGGTTCTTGAACAGCATGTCGAGCGAGGCCATGATCGAATTCTCGATCTCGGCCACATCGCCGCTCATCCTTGACAGCACGTCGCCGCGCCGCTCGGAGGTGAAGAACGACAGCGGGAGCGAAAGTATCTTGTTGTAGAGCTGATTGCGGATGTCGCGCACGATTCCCGAGCGCATCGGTATCACGAAGTAGGAGCTGAGATAGGTGGTGCCGGTCTTTAGCGCGGTCATCACCACAAGGAGTGCCGCCAGTGCCGCCAGTGTCATCGACGGTCCCCACGCGGCGATACATTCCTGAGTGTAGAAATAGAAGTTGTTGAGTATCACCTCCTTAAGCGGCGCGCTCCCGATGGGCATGTATCCATACACATCTTCCTTGACCTTAAAAAGCATTTCAAGGATGGGGATGATGACCGCGAAGGAGAAGAGTGTCAGGAATGCCGCCAGAATATTGAAGAAAATATTCAGCGCGAGATATTTCTTGTAGGGCGGGACAAACCGCAGTATTAAACTTTTAAGGTCGGTCATCGGCAGGGAAATATGATACATGAAAAGCCCGCGCGAGGTGGAGTCGTGCAGGCTGTATGCCGGGTGGTTAATACTCCGTGGAGCAAAGTTGCGATATTATTCGCCGGCGGGAGCAGCGGGAGCAGGCGCGGGAGCGGGAGCTGCCGGAGCGGGGGTGTCGAAGTCACCGCCTACGGTCTGCTCGGTAGCTGCGGGGGCTACTTTGGAAGCGTTGGCAGTGATGGCCTTGGGCATGGCGAAAGTGGAGAGGATGGCCAAGACGCAGATGATGCCGGCGAGCGACCAGGTGAGTTTCTCGATGAAGTTGGTGGTGCGGCGCACGCCCATGATCTGGTTGGAACCGGCGAAAGTCGACGACAGGCCGCCTCCCTTTGATTTCTGTACAAGTACCACTGCGATGAGAAGCACGGCGCAGATGAGTGTCAGGATGATCAGAAGATAATAGAGCATGATTATTCTTGCTGTTTTGAAATGATTTTGATTGTTTATTGAGCGGGTTGGATTCCGCTGTTGAGCATAAGTTTTCTCAAGAAGCGTAATTGGTCTGCAAAGTAAATACTTTTTTTTGGATTATTCAAGTAAAGATGCAGTATAATTTCGTAAGCCTTGTTATAACGCCGCTGTTTTATGTAAATTTTTGCTAAACTTTCGCTCAGCGAGGTGTTTTTGTCGGGTGTGGGTGCCGGCGCCGGAGTGTCATGGCTCTCGGCTGGGGCCGGAGCGGTTTCGGTCGAGAAGGCTTTGACGAAATCGCCTATCGCGTCGTCGGGCCGGGTGTCGTCGTCCACGGCGAGCACCGCGCCATAGTCGGGCACGGGATTGAATATCATCTGCTCCAGCAGCCGGTCCTCTTCAGGCGAGGAGTGGCCGTAGGTTTCGAGGAAGGTCGATATGGCATCGTCGGTGGTCGATGCCGCCGCGTCGGGTCCCGGGGGATAGAATCGGGCGAAGATTGCTCCGCGGTCGGCTGTCAGTGCCGCCCGTGAAGTAAGGTCGGTGGAATTGAGGGCTATGGTGGCGCGCAGTCGCTCCCTTGTCGCAGGGTCGAGGGTCAGCTCATCGTCGCGCAGCAGGGTGATGGCGGGAGCGGCCCACCGGGGGTACATCCTCGTCAGTTCCAGCAGCTCTCCGGCTGTAAGACGGGGCGCGTCGGGCCGGGTGGCGGCCATGATGTAACGTGATAGCAGCTCTCGGTCCATAAGCGGTTACCAGTCACCTAAGGTGGCATTGAAGATCAGTTCCACAAGTTCCTTGGAAATCTGCTGGCACAGCTCATCCTGCACGTCGGTCAGCATCTGCGATGCGTCAAAGTCGCGGTAGGCGCTGAACGTCTGGTCCACGTCCTTGTTCTCGGCGCGCGTGTCGGTGTACTTTACGTGAACCTGCACGGTGAGGCGTGTCTGTGATGCGTAGGCATCTTCCCTGACGGCCTGGGGCGAGAGGCTGTAACCCGTGATCTCGCCCTCCATCTCGATATCGGCCGGCGTGTTGCCCTCAAGCACGGTGAGGCGCGTGTTTCGCGCGATGTAGTCAAGCAGTTCATTTTCAAACGTCTGCTGAAGCGGCGGATAAACAAGTGCGGCCCTTATCGGAAAGTTCCCAACCGAAATGGTCTTATAAACGTTATAGTCTATAGCCGAGCCGTTGAGCTTGTAGCTGATGCGACACGACGTAGTGAGACCGCAGCTCAGGGCTGCGATCAGGAACATGGCGGTCAGGAAGCGAAATAGTTTCATCGGTCACAAAATTACAAAAATATTTCCTAATTCTAAAAACTTATTCAAAATGCTGACACCTAAAATTCAAGACGCCCTCAATTCACAGATCAACGCCGAACTCTGGAGCGCTTACCTCTATCTCTCCATGGGAATGCACTTTGAAGCCGAAGGTCTCCCCGGCGTGGCCAACTGGTTTAAAGTGCAGTTCAAGGAGGAGCAGGACCACGCGATGATATTCATGAACTATGTCAATCAGCGTGGCGGACGTGTAGATCTCAAGGCTATCGACTCCGTCCCCACCTCATGGAAATCGCCCATCGATGCTTTCAAGGACACCCTCGAACACGAGCAGAAGGTCACCGCAATGATCAATGACCTCTATCTCCTGGCCGAGGCCGAGAAGGATTACGCTACCCGCGACCGCCTCGCATGGTTTGTGTCAGAGCAGGTCGAGGAAGAGAACACCGCCCGCGAACTCATCGACAAGCTGCGCATGATAGGCGACAACGGAATGGGACTCTACATGTTCAATACCGAACTCGCAGGACGCACCTACACCACTCCCGCACCTCTTTCTACCGCCGAATAATCGGCCCGAACCGGGATATTCCTGACGCATGGCCGCCGGGAGCGATTGCGATTGCTCCCCGCGGCCCGTGCGACTTTACGCCACCGGTACAGCCCCCCCGCCGATACCGGTTTTCGTATCATGATACTTTCGCCCTCGCGGAATCAGACGTTTCATAAATTATTCGTAACTTTGCAGTTGAGAAATCATTAAATATTTTTCTCAGTGTAAATGTTTAGAAAATTTATCGTTACGACACCTTCATGCTTGACGGTGCTTATATCATTGTTGTTTGCCGCCATCTTTCTTGCGTGCTCTAAATCCGATTCTGAAAAACAACTTTCGGAGGCAGAAGCATTGATTGTCGAGCACCCGGATTCAACCGTCTCCTTATTGGTGCAGATGGATACTACCCTCATGTCGGAGAACCAAAAAGCCCGGCAAGTGCTGCTAATTTTATACACACAACTTCTTTACGGCAACCAAATCCCTCTCGACTCAGCGGGGATAGCTGAAGGAGACAATGCTTTTGCTAATAAATTTAATAAAAATGAGATAAAGTGGCTGATTGTAAAATCAGCGGAAGCCCAACGTTCCGGTAATCCTGTCGCGCGAATCGAACTGCTGAAAGATGCGGAATTTCTGGCAATTCAATCTGATGATAAAGCCGATCTCGGTATCATCTATCTCTTTTTGTCAAAAGTTTATGAGCAAGGTTTTAACGGAATCGTCAGCAAATATTATGCGGATAAAGCTCTTGCGATATTCAGAGACTTAAAGTGGCAGTCGAAAATCAGAGACGCACGTATGGCTATTGTCGGAGCCTATTGTGCGGATAGAGATTATAAAACAGCTCTTGATTCCCTGATTGCAATGCAGCCCGAAGTCATGGCAAATGCTCACGACAGCTACAAGGTTTATTTTCTTGACCAAATGGCAAGATTCTATGACGAAGACGGGCAATCAGAAAAAGCCATAGATATATGGCAGTCAATATATACCGGAAAGGATATTTCCGCTAACACTCTTGCTCATTGGGCCAACGCATACTATCATTTAAACGAACTTGATAGTGCATACTCAATTATTCAACGAGCAAATAGATTGCCTCGCAATAATTCGGATGAATATCTTTGCCGCAATGTCGAGTATTCCATTCTTGAAAAAATGGGGCGTAAGCAAGAGCTTGGAAGAATTGATAGCTTGCGGTCTGTAGCCTTAAATAATACAATGTTGGAGCGGCATCTTGAAGAAAGCAGCCTTGCTTTGAATATAAAATACGATTCTGCCACAAGACAGGCATGGATTGAGGCATCGGAGTCTCGCACTCGCACATATATCGCCATACTGATTTCTTTATTGACTATTGTTGCGGGACTGGCCACCTATATAATCATGAAGAAGCGGAACAAGTTACTACGTATCGAAAATGAAAACTACATTCTTAGAATAGGTTTACTACAAGACAATCTATTCAAAAGCGATTGTAGGAATAATGATTTATCGACAAGGATTTCCGAGCTTTTCAAAACCCGATTCAACCTTATTGACGGGCTTGCCGCGACTTATTTTGAGTGTAAAGATACAAGTCAGGAACAAAAACGAATATATTCAGAGGTAAAGTCCGCCCTGTCAAATTTCGGAGCCAAAGAAGCCGTTGAGCAACTGACGGAAATTGTAAACGGTTACCGTGAAAATCTTATGGAACACTTCAGGAATGACTTTCCTAAAATGTCACCGGCTCAATACAAAATCGCCCTGTACCTATTCTGCGGATTCTCATTACCCGCAATCAGTATTTTTACCGATACCGAAATAAGGAATCTATACGTTTATAAGTCTCGCTTGAAATCCACCATTTCTAAAAATGACACACCGCGAAAGACGGAATATCTCCAATATTTTGAGTAAATCAATCAATAGTTAGATGATGTAAGAAAATAAAATAAAGTATCGTTGATTATCAACGCATTACGGCCATAGATGTAAGATGCTGTAGTTTGTCAAGAGTTCGATTCATTGTAATTTCGCATCAAAAATCACTCGTATGAACAAACTACATTTTCATCCCCTCGTGAGCTTCTTAGCCACAATCTTATTTGCAACAGCACCTATACATAATGCCTTTGCAAAGAATGACCTTGCGCCTTATCAAAAGGCGGCAATCGCAACCCGCTTCGCATCGGAAGTAAAATACAATTTTGCCGATTATGGCAAATTTGCCCAAAACTACGACAGTATTTGTCGAGCAGAGCTTCCTAACCTCGTCAACACGCAGACAGATGAAGAATTCAGCGACAAACTGCAACTTTTTGCCAATATGCTGAAAGACGGTCATACGAGCATCGGGTTCAGTGCAGATGTAACTTATGCCCCGATAAGTCATAAGAGAATCGGCGACAAAGTTTTCGTTACCGAAGTATTTTCAGATGAATATACTCGGAAAGGTGTTGGTCGGGGAACGGAAATTGTAGCCATTGATGATATGCCGGTTATCGAATACGGCAACCAATATGTTGTACCATATATTCCTTCATCAACCCCTCAGTGGTCCGACACCTATTCTTTTAATTCAGTAAACCTCACGAAAGGTTATCGTGGCGTGCCTGTAAAACTGACTTTCAGAAACTATAACGGTAAGACTTTCGATATCATAGACAATCGTCAATCCCCGTGGGGTATCGTAACCCCGGATATGTCGATTAAGTTTGATTCCCTGCCCGGCAATATCGGCCTTCTGAAAATACCGAGTTTTCGATTAAATAATTCGGATATTCAAGCTTTTGGCGATATGTTTAAGCAAAAAATTGTACCAACTGATGGCTTAATCATAGATATCCGCGACAATACAGGCGGATACAGTCAGGTCGGAGAACTAATTATGATGATGCTTGCCACTGACACAATTCCTCAAGCATCATGGGAAACACCTAAATATGAGGCTGCCTTCGCTTCGTGGGGCAAGCAATGGGAACGGGAAACTATAGCATCTGATTCAATTGTGCCTTTCTGCATCACATATCCCAACGATATGCCCAAATACGATAAACCGATAATCCTGCTTGTTAATGGCACTACTTTTTCAGCGGCAGAAGATTTTACAGTGCTTTTCAAAAATGCCAAACGCGGGAAAGTGATAGGAACTCCTACCGGGGGGAGCACCGGCAACCCAATCTTCATTGATTTAGGCTGGGGATATACCGGAAGAATTTGCACCCGCCATGAAAAACTTGCCGATGGCACGGAATTTATCGGAGTGGGTATTCAGCCCGATGTCGTCGTTGAAGAAACCGAAAGCGTAATCTTAGGCAATGACAACGTGATAGAATATGCCCTGAAAATGATTAAAGAATAATATAACTCACATAACAATATTTCTATGGCAGAAGGTATCTTTTTAACAGTCGTAACAGCCATGATAGCCACATTTCTGGGAATAGGTATAGCTGATTCAGAGTGGTTAAAAAAGAATGTGTCGCATCGTTTCGTTCGATACTTTATAGGCTTACTCATCGCCCTTATAGTCTTTTGTCCCTTATACTTAGGGGTATAACATTAGCTTGATAAAACAGCAACTCATACAACCAAGAAAGTTCTCGCCAGTGATGTCGGGAGCTCTTTTTGTCAGCGGATTCTCACGGAATCAATTGATTATCCGCTCCCTAAGTGTATTGGATATTTTGCTGTCGCAAAGGTGGGGCGTGCCGGTCAACGATTCTAAGGTCTGTTCTTCTTCGGATGATTGCGCGGAGTTGAATTGAAGAATCCAAATAGAAACGCACAGTTTTAGGCGTTTCGATATGATATAGAA
>CAZJKU010000008.1:0-71768 GCA_964546905.1 uncultured Staphylococcus sp. | reverse complement strand
TTAAGACTAACTCCGGTGCCAAAAAGAGGTTCGCCCTTACCGGATCAGGAAAGATTAAGAGAAAACATGCTTACAAGAGCCACATTCTTACCAAGAAGACCAAGAAGCAGAAGCGTAACCTTACTCACTTCGCTCTCGTTTCAGGTTCTAACGAGAAGGCCGTAAAGGAACTCCTCGCCATGAAGTAAGCCTAAGGCTTCAAGCATATTTTTTCCCGATTAATTCGTGATTTATAATTTCATTTTTTAACCGAATGGTCAGCACCCAAGTGCAAAAGCCGCTGACATTCACAAATTATTACTTCAATGCCAAGATCAGTAAATCATGTAGCTTCAAGAGCTCGCCGCAAGAAAATCCTTAAACTCACCCGTGGTTACTTCGGTTGCCGCCGCAACGTGTGGACCGTAGCTAAAAACACCTGGGAAAAGGGTCTCACCTACGCCTATCGCGACCGCAAGGACAAGAAGCACAACTTCCGCGCCCTCTGGATCCAGCGTATCAACGCCGCAGCTCGTCTTGAAGACCTCTCCTACTCCAAGCTCATGGGCCTCATCCACAAAGCCGGCATCGAGATCAACCGCAAGGTCCTCGCTGACCTCGCCCTCAACAATCCCGCCGCTTTCAAGGCAATCGTTGACAAGGTGAAAGCCTGAGCCTGACACCAAAGAGAAATCTCTCAAGGTTCCATTCCCCGCCGGGATGGAACCTTGATTTTTTTCACCGGCCACTCCGGCTTTTTAAACCAATATCGGAAGGCGGTTGTTAATATTGCAAGGAAATGGTTGAAATTGACAAAATGTTTCTAACTTTGCTCTACATTTCTTCACATTGTCATATTTTTGAAAAAGAAAAAAGATGTACCGCAAAGGAAAGTTATATTTCAGATATGGAACCATGGGCTCGGCCAAGACTGCTCTGCTGCTCACTCAGGCTTACAACTTCGAGGAGCGTGGGATGAAATATCAGTGCCTCAAGCCCGTAATCGACACCCGCGAGAGTGCCAACGTGATCCGCTCGCGACTGGGAATAGAGCGTGAATGTGAATGGATATATCACGAGACCGATCTTTATTCCCACTTCAGGGAGCGCTTCAAGGCAGCTGGCGATGTGATCGACTGGATACTTGTCGACGAGGCTCAGTTCCTGACCTCGGAGCAGGTGGACCAGCTTGCTCATCTGGTTGACGATTTCGGCGTGAACGTGATCTGTTACGGACTGCGCACTGATTTCCGGAGCAATCTCTTCGAGGGATCACGCCGCCTCTTTGAGGTGGCCGATACCATCGACGAGATAAAGTCGACCTGCACGTGCGGTCGCAAGACGATAATCAATGCCCGTATCGACTCGGCAGGTGATTTCGTTCAGGAAGGAGCGCAGGTGGAGATCGGAGGCGATGACCGCTATATAGCGGTGTGCCGAAACTGCTGGCGCAACAAGCGCATCAGTCAGGCTGCCCGGGCCACCTTGCCGTTTGACGATATGGACTGAGAGGGTCCTGACCGGGTCGTCAATACGGCGCGAATACCGGAATAATCATATCGTTAAACTATTTTATATCAATCTCTTTAACTTTCAAATTATTTATGAGAAGAACGGTTTCACTTCTGGCCGCATTGGTGGCTTTGCTGACATCGGTTTCGGTATCTTCACAGACTCCTGGTCTCGTGTCGCTCGTAGATGAATCCCTCAACTATGACATATACTATAAGTGGGGCTTTATCAATAAGTTGGCAGGACATGCAACAATGAGTCTCGTCAACGACGGTGATCTGTACAAGGCAGCGGTGACTGCCCGAAATGCCGACTGGGCCAACAGTATTTTCCTCGTGCGCGATACGTTGTACTCGACAATGGACAAGGTATCGCTTGATCCCGTGCTTTACACCTTCCTGTCGCATGAAAATAACCGCTACAAGAAGGAAATCGTCAAGTTTTCCCACGTAGGCGACACTTTCTACGGCGAGTGCTTCCGCGAGTCACGTAAGAAACCGGGTCAGGCTTTGACCGAATCGACTATGCAGCTTGAGGCCCAGGGACCTACGGTAGACATGCTCAGCACATTCTACTACATCCGTTCAATCGGATTTGACTCGATGACTCCCGGCCAGCAGGTCGTGCTCAACATCTTCTCGGCAACAAAAAAGGAGAGACTGACCATTACCTATTTAGGCACCGGCAGCGTGAATATCAACGGTAATGACATGGAAACCTACAACATTGATTTCACTTTCACCCGCAACGGCGTCGAAAGCTCCAAGCCGATCAACGCATGGCTGTCGCGCGACGACCGCAGGATTCCTCTCAAGATCGAGGGCTCGCTCCCGGTAGGAAAAGTCAGGGCTTTCTTCACCGGCGAAAACGCGGCCTGGTAACAACTTAAATCCATGTTTTTCCGCAAACTATTCTTTTTCCTTTTCATGGCTGCATTGAGCATCAGTCCTACCGTAGCCCGTGAGGTGAAGATCTCAATCGTGGAGACCACCGACATGCACGGTAACTTCTTCCCGCGTGACTTTGTCAATGCCAGACCCGCATCAGGCTCCCTCGCAAGGATAGCGACATATATGGATTCACTCCGCGCCACAGGGCGCAATGTAGTGCTTCTCGACAATGGCGACATCCTGCAGGGACAGCCCACGGCTTACTACTACAATTTCATCGACACGGTGTCGGTCCATCCCGTAGCGCGTATGCTCAGCTATCTCGATTACGATGCTGCCGCCATGGGCAACCATGACGTAGAGACCGGCCACGCGGTCTACGACAGGTATCGCAAGGCTCTTGCCGATATTCCCTTGCTCGGGGCTAATGTAATTGACACCGTGACCGGAGAGCCTTATCTGCAGCCTTATGCTTTGGTAGAGCGCGATGGAGTGAAGATTGCGGTAATAGGAATGCTGACACCCTCGATTCCGGCATGGTTGCCTGAAAACATGTGGAGCGGACTGAGGTTTGACGACATTGCCGAGTCAGCCGCCAGAATGGTGGATCTCGTTAATCAACGCGAGCATCCCCACCTTGTGGTTGGACTGTTTCACTCGGGCAAGGATTCATCGGTCATCACCGGCGGAATGATGGAAAACGCCTCGATGAAGGTGGCGCAAAGCGTGCCCGGCTTTGACGTGATATTTTTCGGACATGACCATAATCCGTTTGCCACCATAGTGACCGGTCAGGGTGGACGGCCCGTATCGATGGTCAATCCGGGAGCCCATGCCGTAGCAGCGGGAGTGGCCGATGTTACTGTTTCGCTCGACAGCGAGGGCAATGTGGTGAAGAAGTCAGTAGCACCACGCATAGTTTCTATGGTGGGCGTAGATGCCTCACCTGATTTCCTGGAAGAATTTGCACCTGAATTTCAGGCCGTGACCAACTTCGTCGACCGTCAGGTCGCAGTGTCGACCGACACCCTGTCGCTGCGCGACGCTTACTTCGGGCCGTCATCGTTCATGACACTTATTCATGACCTTCAGCTGGCCATAAGCGGGGCCGACATATCGTTTGCCGCCCCGCTCACTATGGACGCTACCATCGAGGCGGGTCCCGTCAGGATCAACGACATGTTCAAGCTTTACAGATACGAGAACCTCCTTTACACCATGCGTCTCACCGGGCGCGAGATCAAGGATTACCTTGAGGAGAGCTACGACAAGTGGATCAACACCATGAACTCGCCTGACGATCACCTACTTCAATTCGCGACCGAAGGCGATGCTACCAAGGGAGATTTTGCGCGGCTCAGGAATCCGAGCTATAACTTTGACTCCGCCGCAGGTATCATTTATACAGTCGATGTCACGCGCCAGCAGGGTAGCCGCATAAACATCAAATCGATGGCCGACGGCTCACCGTTTGACCCGGATAAAGACTATAAGGTTGCCGTAAATTCCTACCGTGCCAACGGCGGAGGAAACCTGCTCACCAATGGTGCCGGTATTCCGCTTGAGGAGCTGAAAAGCCGCATCCTGTCTGCCACCGACAAGGATCTGCGCTACTATCTGATGAAGGAGATCGAGCGGCGCACCATCATCGAGCCGCGCGTTGACAATAACTGGCAGTTCATCCCCGACACCCTCGCCGCTCCCGCCGCTCTACGCGACCGCGAAATCCTTTTCGGAGACTGAGAAAAAAGAAAAAAAGAAAAGAGACTGAAAATAAGTGAAATGACACGGAAAATTTTCAAAATTTGAAAATTTTCCGTATTTTTGCGCCGTGGGGTAATCCTTTCATGGGTGAACCGCAATCCCACATTTTTCCCGGACAATATTCCCGCACATTTACCGCGTCAGTATCAATCCTTTTCCATTCCACACAGTTCAGCTTTTTCCGACTGTATTCATAATAATTTCCTTATCTAAAGTATTCCAATCATTATTCCTATGAAACTTAAAGCATTTCTCCTATATCTTTTATTTTCTTCAAGTCTATGTTGCATGGCGCAGCACTATGATCTCGGAGCGATAAGAAACGCAATCAACGGATGGAATTCCCTTCAAGGCTGCGCCTTCGGCGAATCCCGCGGCACGGTAGCATGGTATGGCAGCAACGGCTATCAATATGTTAATTTAAATGACAATATCGGCCGGATTATTCAGGATATCAACCGCAACAGTCATTCGATTGATTACATTTCGCTTGCCGATAACGGCAACTATGCGATAATCAGCAACAACGGAAACAATTGGCACGCTATGGGCCCCCAAGCTTTCTATGATGAACTTAATTCAGTGGTGAACAATGGGGGAATCAAAAGCGCCACCATCGACATCAATAACAACTATTTCATAATCGGTAAAAACGGAACGATAAAAACCAACGTGGACAGTTGGCGTTCATTCTACGACTCTCAGAAATCAAGCATGGGAGAAGGACGCTCAGCGTGGTCCAGCGGGCAGGCCTTGGTTGTATGTTTTGACAAAGGTGTCAAATACATCGGTACGGTGCCTACAGATTTCTATTCCAAGATTAATGAGTTGACTTTCGTACCGGATGTGGCGCAGTTTGGAAAATGCGGCAATTATGTATTTTCCACCAAAGGAGGTCTGTCCTGGTATCGGATCAACGATTACAATCGCTACGATTCCGCTCCGTGTGTCACATGGTATCCTACTGCTCCCGGTACCAGCTCGCCTTCAACGGGTTACTACCCTGTGACGCCCTCCGTTCCGACGACTTACCCATGCGGAGTGTGCAATTCTACCGGTCGGTGCCTGAAATGCAACGGTACGGGCATAGGACCCAATCATGCTCCGGGTATCATAGCCAATTGCGGATATTGCGGTGGCACCGGCCGTTGCGGCACATGCCATGGCCGTGGTTACAACTAATAATTTAATCTAATATTTACTTTGAAACTTAAAGCATTTCTCCTATTTATATTATTGACTGTGAGCCTCGGAGCCGATGCTCAAAACTATGACCTCAGCGTGTTTCGTAAAGGAGTTGACAGTTGGCCTTCCTTGCGTGGATGCGCCTTCGGAGAAACCCGAGGCGTTGTAGCCTGGTATAGTTCTAACGGTTATCGATATGCCTATGCCGATCAAAAGGTACGTGACATTCTTTCCCAAGTCAACAGTAACTCGCAATACATTGATTACATCTCGCTTGCCGACAACGGCAATTATGTGATAATCAGTGAGAATGGTAAAAGATGGCACGCAAGAGGTCCGCAATCATTCTATGACGCACTGAATTCGGTTGCTGACAACGGAGGAATCAAAAGCGCGACCATCGACATCAACAACCACTACTTCATTATCGGCAAAAACGGAACTATAAAGACCAACTATGACAGCTGGCGATCATTTTACAACTCTCATAAATCAAGCATGGGTGAAGGCCGCTCGGCGTGGTCCAACGGTAATGCCTTTGTAGTATGCTTTGACCGGGGTGTCAAATACATGGGTGAAGTACCGGTGAACGTATGTGAAAAACTTAATGAAATTGACTTCATACCCGACTTTGTACAATTCGGAAAATGCGGAAACTACACCATCTCCACTAATAAAGGAAGGGCAAAGTACAGGATTGAGGATTTTGGTAGGTATGACAAGGCCCCATGCATCAATCTTCTGCCCGCCTCGGGCACAGTTCCCTCTACTCCCGGATATTACCCTTCGACTCCCTCCGTCCCCACGACTTACCCATGCGGAGTGTGCAATTCTACCGGTCGGTGCCTGAAATGCAACGGTACCGGCATAGGACCCAATCATGCACCGGGTATCATAGCCAATTGCGGATATTGCGGTGGAACCGGGCGTTGCGGCACATGCCATGGCCGTGGCTACAATTAATTTTTCACAGCGCAGTAACAACGCTTTTATTTAGTCAAAACTTTCCAAAAGTGGAAAGTTTTGACTAAATTTGCACAATATAGCTACAATGAAAAAAGAAAAAGGACATTCCACTCTTGGTGCGTGTATACAAATGGAACGCAAGAAAGCCGGGTTGACACAGGAACAGCTCGGCGAGTTGATCGGGTTGAAAGGGTCGCGTGTGTCGAAGATCGAAAACGGCGCGCCAATCACTCCCGAAGTAGCCTCATTCATTTTAGATAAAATGGGGTCGGAACTTCAACTGAAAGTGCAGCCTAAAGCTACTGACAGCGATAGTTCTTCGTCATTTGTCATGTCGGTCATCCACAGTTTCGCCTCTCTCAAGAACATATCACTGACCAAGGCTTTCAACTATCTTGACACTTTCAGTGGACTGACTTATCTTGATAAATACATGGATATTGAGCAAAGTCTTTCACTAAGCGATGTATCATTGAACCTTGCCCGGGTGTGTGCCAATAATGGCGGTACACTATGAGACTTTATCACGGAAGCAACATCCGCATTATCAGTGTGGATTTATCCCGTTCACGTAGTCATAAAGATTTCGGTATCGGTTTTTATCTTACCCCCGACTATACTCGCGCTGTAAGGATGGCGACCCGGTGTGCGGAGCTTTCTTAGGAAGGAACGCCCGAGGTAAACTCTTACATATTCAACCGACGTTTATGCAATGAAGCGCTCAGCATAAAGGAGTTCAAGACTAATAACTGGGAGTGGGCTGAGTTTGTCATGCGCAACCGTGACAAGACCGCACCAGTTCCATTTCGTCATGATTATGATATAGTCATCGGACCGGTTGCCGATTCAAGCGTGGATCCGGTAATTGAGGAATATCGGGAGGAATTCGGTGACGATTACCTGCTGCCGGTTAATCTCAGGATTCTCGCTTCACGTTTAAAATACTCCGGAGCTCCTTATATTCAATATTGTTTCTGCACAAAGCGTGCTTTAGATCATTTAATAGCTGATTTATGAAAACTGAAAAGATACTGTCAGAGTTGGTAATTCGCGTGAAGAATCATTTCAATCTCACCTCCCGCGATGCCATAGCAGCCGTGTGCAGGTCTCCGCTCGGCAATGATATCCATGAATACGGAAACAAGGACAATCTCACTATCGACGAGTTGGCCGAAATAATGTTCCGTCAGATCGCCAATGCCGAATGAGGATTGGCTAAAAGAGCGAGCGGAGGATGTCGAGGGAGCGAAGGGACCGGAGGCTGACGAGATGCAGCGAGAGGTAGTCTATCACATGGTCGATCAGTCGGTTGCGTTCAACCCGCGAGTAGCGGAAACAGTGTAAGTTACCGAGATTCATGCGCGACAGCAGCCATGCGGCACGCGACTCAGCGACATCAAGCCGGTCATCGTGAAGCGGAGCTGACCTGCGCCAGCGCCCGTCGCGCAGGTCAAGGATAGCTCCGGGTGTAAACGTAGACACGTCAGGCTCAACCCCGAGCAGAGCCCCGAGTCGGTAGAGAAACCACAGGTGGAAATTGGCTACTGCCCGGGAATCGGTCATAGCATCAAACGCCTTTACCGCACCTTCAAGGAAATTCCATACTGACTCATCGCCTTCATTGTCCCTGAGGAGAGCTGAAAGCACCTCGGCCATGAACTGCCCCGACATCTGCTTAATGGGATGGGAGTGAAGGGAATGGAGAGGGGTTACCGTGTGGAGTCCGGAGATGTTGACAATTTCCCTGCCCGGCCTGAGATCAACCACACCCTGGACGATGCTCAGCGGCATAGTCAGTGCCTGTATGCGGCCTGTGGCGCGTCCCTTTCCGGCAGGCAGAGCGATTGACAACCGCCCCTTTTCCCGTGAATAAGCTGTCAGGATTGACTGCCGGTCACTGTAACGGGTGACACGCAACGCAATCATGTTGACATTTACCGCCGGCATATCAGCTCCGGCCTGTCATGTTCAGGAACTCATCCTCGCTCATCACCGGGATACCAAGCGAGCGGGCCTTTTCGAGTTTGGCAGGACCCATGTTCTCCCCGGCAAGGACAAATGATGTCTTCTTGCTGATCGAACCGGCGTTCTTGCCACCCATCCTTTCAATCATTTCCTTGTATTCTTCGCGGGAATGTCGGGCGAAAACGCCTGAAATCACGATAGTCTTGCCTGCGAGCTCGTCGCTTGCGGCACTTTCCTCCGCGGCAGGCATCGCCATCTGCACACCTGCGCTACGCATCCGCTCAATTATTTCGCGGTTGGATTCAACGGCGAAATAGTCCACAATAGCAGCGGCTATACGCGGGCCAACATCTTCAATTGCCGTGAGTTCCGGCTCGGTCATAGCCATGAGCCGGTCAATGTCGCCCACGCTCCGGGCTACTTTCCTCGACACGGTCTCGCCGCAGAAAGGTATTGAGAGCGAGAATACGACACGGTCAAAAGGAACGCTCTTCGATGCCTCCACTCCGGCCATGATACGCTCAGCCGTGCGAGGGCCAATCCCGGCGGAGTTGATGAGGCTGTCGATCGTAAGGTCATAAAAATCGGCGATGTTCCTCACAAGCCCCGTAGCAAACAGGGTAGCGGAAATCTCCTCCCCCACACCGTCGATATCCATGGCGTGACGGCCCACGAAGTGACGCAGGCGACCTATGATCTGCTCGGGACACCCGTAACGGTTGGGACACATCCACGATGCCTCGCCGGGAACGCGCACGAGTTCCGTCCCGCAGTCAGGACAATACTTTACAAATTCCACCGCCGGAGCACCCGGTACACGCTCGTCGGTATCGACGCCGGTTATCTTGGGTATGATCTCGCCTCCTTTCTCAACGTAGAGCATGTCGCCCTCATGAATATCGAGCGAGCGGACAATATCCTCGTTGTGGAGCGACGCACGCTTTACGATAGTACCCGAGAGGAGCACCGGTTCAAGGTTGGCCACCGGAGTGATGATGCCCATGCGACCGACCTCAAACGACACAAATTTCAGCCTCGTCAATGCTCTTTCGGCCTTGAATTTATATGCGATGGCCCAGCGGGGCGACTTGGCGGTGAAACCGAGATTCAACTGCTGCTTAAGGGAATTTACCTTAAACACAAGGCCGTCAGTAGCCACGGGCAGTTCCTTTCGGGCGGTGTCCCAGTGATTGATGTATTCATCGACCCCGGCGAGCGAATCAAGCCGCTTCATGGCATCGCTCACCTTGAAACCCCACCGGCGCGCCACCATCATGTTGTCATAGTGGTTGTCACACGGCAGGTTGTCGCCAAGCATGTAATAGATATATGCGTCGAGTCCGCGACGCGCTACCTCGGCTGAATTCTGGAGTTTGAGTGTTCCGGCAGCTGCATTTCGCGGATTGGCGAAAAGCGGCTCCTCGTTGAAGGCACGCTGCTCGTTAAGCCGATCAAAAGCCTTCCACGGAAGCACGATCTCGCCGCGCATCTCCAGGTCTTCAGGCACATCGGGATAGGGCAGCTGAAGTGGAATACTCTTGATGGTCATGACGTTGGCCGTCACGTCGTCACCTTTCTCACCGTCGCCGCGCGTCACGGCACGCACGAGTCGCCCGTGCTTGTAAATCAGCGAGATACTCGTGCCGTCAAACTTCATTTCGCCAACTATGGTGTGAAACGTCGCTCCATCGGTATCTCCGAGCGCATCGTTGCAACGGCTCACCCATTCATCCACCTCCTCGATATTATAGGTATTGGCGAGCGAAAGCATGGGCCTTTCGTGGACCACCTGCGTGAACGCTCGGTTTATATCGCTGCCCACCCTACGTGTAGGCGAGAGAGGATCGGCAAGTTCGGGATGTCCTTTTTCAAGTGTTTCCAGCCGCTTGAGCATCATGTCATATTCCATGTCGGAAATCTCAGGCATGGCGTCGACATAATACAGGCGGTTATGACGGTTGAGCTCGTCAGTGAGATATTTTACTTCTTCAGCGGGAGTCATGAGAATGTTCATCAAATTATTTTACCCCACAAAAATAATCAAATTTCCCGTACAGGGTTATCAACACAGGCAGCAATTTATCTACATTTTTACATGATTTAGTAGTTTCCCGCGCCTTTTTCTCAAAAATAATAAGTTACTTTGCAATTATTAACGCAATACTATGGGTAAAATTATAGCTATCGCCAATCAGAAAGGAGGAGTGGGCAAAACCACCACTACCATCAACCTTGCGGCCTCTCTCGCCGCCGAAGGTAAGAAGACCCTGATAATCGACGCCGACCCGCAGGCCAATTCCACCTCCGGCTACGGAATTGATCCTAAGTCAATGACTTCATCCATCTACGAGTGCCTTGTCGACGATTATCCCGTCGACGGCTCCGAAGTAGCCACTTGCTGCGAAAATCTTTACCTCGTGGGCAGCCGCATAGACCTGGCAGGTGCCGAAATAGAACTTATCAACAAGCCGTCGCGCGAGAATGTCCTGAAAAACGCGCTCGCCGGCGTGACCGATAAATATGACTATATCCTGATCGACTGCTCGCCCTCGCTCGGCCTCATCACCGTCAACGCCCTTACAGCCGCCCACTCGGTCATCATCCCCGTTCAGGCCGAGTACTTCGCTCTTGAAGGCATCACCAAGCTCCTCAACACTATCCGCATCATCAAGTCAAAGCTCAACCGCTCGCTTGAGATCGAAGGCTTCCTGCTGACGATGTATGACGCGCGACTGCGCCTCGCCAACCAGATCTACGAGGAGCTGAAAGGCCATTTCGGCTCAATGGTGTTTGACACGGTGATACCGCGCAACATCCGCCTGAGCGAAGCCCCTTCCCACGGTCTGCCCGCGCTGCTCTATGATCCCGACAGCCGCGGAGCAACTTCCCACATCGCACTTGCCCGCGAAATCATTTCCAAGAATATCTAATCACGGTTTAATCTCTCTTTACCATGGCTCTACCCAAACGTCCGGCCTTAGGCCGCGGTCTCGACTCGCTCATTGCGATGGACGACACTCCGGCCCGCGGCACATCGGCGATCAACGAAATATCAACCGACCTCATCCACCCTAATCCTGACCAGCCCCGACGCGACTTCGACGAGGAATCGCTTGCCGATCTGGCTCGCTCCGTGGCCGAAGTGGGCATCATCCAGCCCATCTCCCTCCGCGCTACCGGACCCGATTCCTATCAGATCATCGCCGGCGAGCGACGTTATCGCGCCGCGCTGATGGCAGGTCTGACCTCAATCCCGGCCTACATCCGCGAAGCCACCGATACGGAGCTGACTGAAATGGCCCTTATCGAGAATATCCAGCGCGAAGACCTCAATGCTGTCGAGATCGCCCTGACGTTCAAGAAACTCATCGAACAATATCATCTCACCCAGGAGCGGCTCTCGGAACGCATAGGCAAAAACCGCGCCACGATAGCCAATTTCCTGCGTCTGCTTCGCCTTCCGGCCGAGGTTCAGCTCGGTCTCCGCGACCGCGTCATCGACATGGGTCACGCCCGCGCCCTTCTCTCAATCGACGATCCCGCCCTGCAGCTTGAGATCTATAATCTCACGGTAAAGGACGGCCTGTCAGTGCGCCGTGTCGAGGAGCTCGTAAAGCAATATCGCGAGACTCCCGAAAAGCCCGATAAACCTGTCAGGGAGCAGCCCGCCGGTACATTTTCCGCTCAGGACTTCGACATACTCAAGAACCACCTCTCGCAGCGCTTCGGCACCCGTGTCGGGTTTTCATGCGACCGCGGTGGAAAAGGAAAAATCACATTTCAATTTAAAAATGAGGCGGAACTTGAAAGATTAATTACTATCTTTGACACTGCAAATACCGCACCTGATGCCTGACACAACCGCCGGCACAGTGCTAAATTCAATATAACCATCATTAAATCACTACTTTAACCGCTCGCGACGACGAAGATAGAAAAAATGTTCAACATATCAGAAAAATTAATTTCTGCCATTGCAGGCGTGGTTTTGATCGCGCTCTGCTTTCCTTTTAACATTTTTTCAGAAACTCCTGTCAAGCCTGTGCGCCCCGAGCGGCGCACGTCCTCCCCTATCGCCGAATTTCCCGACACGATAGCCCTCTCCGAGGCAGCCGGGGCGCGCGACGTGGTGGTTCTCGACTCCATAATGCAGCTTGGCGACTCACTCGCCGTTGTTCCGGTTGACTCTCTCGCCATCATTCCCGGCGAAGGTGTTCCGGGTCGCGTGTTCAGTTTCAATCCCGATCCCACGCGTGCCGTATGGCTCTCGGCCCTGTGCCCCGGCCTGGGACAGATCTACAACCGCAAGTACTGGAAACTCCCCATAGTGGTGGGCGGGTTCATGGGACTGGGTTACGCAACGTCGTGGAACAACACCATGCTCCGCGACTACACCGTGGCCTACGCCGACATCATGGACAACGACCCGTCGACCAAGTCCTACATGGATTTCTTCCCTCCCACCGTCAATGAAAGCAGCCTTGACAAGACATGGCTGCGCAATATACTGAAGTCGCGCAAGGATTTCTACCGCCGCAACCGCGACCTCTGCATCATCTCCATGGTAGCCCTTTACGTGGTGGCCATGATCGACGCCTATGTTGACGCTCAGCTGGCCCACTTTGATATTTCTCCAAACCTGACAGTTGACATGAGTCCTGCATTAATCCCTGACAACCGCACGCGCCTGCCGGGATTCGGACTCCAGTGGGCACTGAATTTCTGAACTCTTTCTCCCTTACACATCCTGAAATGAAAAATCGACTCATAGCACTCTTCACCTCAATATGTTGCTCCGGACTGCTCGGCTGTTACGTTCAGGCAGCTCCGTCAATCCTTGATATCAAGCACTCGATCACCGACGAAAACGTGGTTCCGCCCGAGAGTTTTGAAACCCGGTCGCTCGAACTGGCCGAAAATTTCTATCTCCGCAACTATGTGGTGACACCCGACGACGGTTCAAGCGCCACGACCGGCACCCCGGCAGAGTATGAGGAACGCCTCAAGCGACTTCCCACCGCAATCGAGATGCCCTACAACTCAATTGTGGGCAAATTCATCGACATGTATCTGACCAAGAAGCGCTCGCTCGTGGCCGACATGCTCGCCCTTCACAATTACTATGGACGCATCTTCCTGGAGGAACTGGAGCGGCAGGGGATGCCTACCGAACTTCAGTATCTGCCCGTGATAGAGAGCGCCCTCAATCCCAATGCCGTGTCAAAGGCCGGAGCGTCGGGTCTTTGGCAGTTCATGCCCACCACTGCGGTAGGACTCGGCATGGAAGTCAACTCGCTTGTCGACGAGCGTCGTGATCCCCGTCTTTCATCGCGATATGCGGTGCTGTATCTAAAGCAGCTCTATGACATTTACAATGACTGGTCACTTGCCATCGCCGCCTACAATTGCGGTCCCGGCAACGTCAACAAAGCCCTCAGGCGTGCCGGAGGCGATAATCCTCAGGCAAAGATGGACTTCTGGGAGATTTACGCTTTCCTCCCCTCTGAAACACGCGGTTACGTGCCGGCATTCATCGCCGCCAATTACGTGATGAACTACTATCCGGCCCACGGCATCCGGCCCACAATCGTGAAACGCCAGCTCGTGACCGACACCATCTCGGTCAACAACTATGTCCACTTCAACCAGATAGCGTCTATTCTCAACATTCCCGTCGAGGAAATCAGAATGTTGAATCCGCAGTTCCGCAAGGATATAGTCCCCGGCGATTACCGCCCGTATACGCTGACGCTTCCCTACCAGCAGTGTCTCAGCTACCTGCTGAGCGAGAAGCGCATCCTCGATTTCGATGCCGAACTCTATGCACGCCGCAGCAACGTGGAGCCCGGCGAAGCCTCTTCGCGTCAGGCACCCGTTTCGGACAACGGCGACGCCAACCTGTCAATGAGCAGCAAGCAGAGCCTGAACGCCGAGCAGAATGTCGATGTGGATATTCCGCAACCCGAGCTTGCAGTAGTGACCCACACTGTGCAACGAGGCGAAAGCATCCGCGACATAGCGCGCCGCTATGGAGTCAGCGCCACCGACATCAAGAGGTGGAACGATCTGCGCCGCGGCAAGGTCAAGGAGGGTGACACGCTCCGCATCGAGGTGGCCGCCGCTTCAGCCGACATCAATGCCGCTGCCGTAACACCGTCGAGAGAAGTTGCCGCTCCCGAGCCCGAAAAGAAAGTGCAGCCGGCCGTTCCAGCTCCCGAGACCAAGAAAGAAAAACCTGCCGCCAAACCCGGCAAGACCGATACAGCTTCTTCTTCAAAGACACGCAGCCACACCGTCCAGAGCGGTGAGAACCTGATGCGCATAGCGATGAAATACGGCACCACCGTCGAGGAGATTCAGAAACTCAACGGCATGAAGAACTCAACGTTCCTCAAAGCCGGCCAGACACTGAAGATTCCGGCAGCGAAGTCGACCCCGAAGAAGTCATCGAGAAAAAAGAAAAAATAATAATCAGTTCCGGGGAACTCCCTGATACTCAGTCACCAATAGTTTAACCCATTTCAATCCACCGCCCGATAATAATGAGAAAATGGCGTATAGAAGACAGCGCTGAGCTGTACAACATTCCCGGTTGGGGACGTAAATACTTCTCCATCAACGAAAAGGGTCACGTCATAGTGACTCCTCGCGAAGACTGCGCTCCCGTAGACCTGCGCGAAGTCATGGACGAGCTCCAGGTGCGTGACGTGACATCGCCGGTACTCGTGCGCTTCCCCGACATTCTCGACAACCGCATACGCAAAATCTCTCAGTGCTTCACCAAGGCTTCACAGCAATATGATTACAGCGGCCGAAACTACATCATCTATCCGATCAAGGCCAACCAGATGCGCCCGGTGGTGGAAGAAATCGTGAGCCACGGCGACAAGTACGACATAGGTCTTGAAGCAGGATCAAAACCTGAGCTCCATGCTGTGCTTGCAACCAATATCAAGGAAAACGCCCTCATAATATGCAACGGCTACAAGGATCAGAACTACATCGAGCTTGCCCTTCTCGCCCAGAAAATGGGACGCCGTATCTTTCTCGTGGTTGAGAAAATCAATGAGCTGAAAATCATAGCTGAAATAGCCCGACGCCTCGGCATCGAGCCCAATATTGGCATCCGCATCAAGCTCGCCTCGTCAGGTTCCGGCAAGTGGGAAATGAGCGGTGGCGATCAATCCAAGTTCGGCCTCAACTCAAGCGAACTTCTTGAGGCGGTTGACTACCTGGAGAAATATGGCCTGAAAAACAGCCTCAAGCTCATCCATTTCCACATCGGCAGCCAGATCACCAAGATAAGGCGCATCAAGAATGCCATCCGCGAAGCCACCCAGTTTTTCGTGCAGCTCTCGAAGATGGGCTTCAACATCGACTTCATCGATATAGGGGGAGGTCTCGGCGTGGACTATGACGGCACCCGCTCCTCGGCATCGGAAAGCTCCATGAACTACACCATCCAGGAGTATGCCAACGATGCAGTATCGGCAATCGTGGACGTGTGTGTGAAGAACGGTCTCAAGCAGCCCAACATCATCAATGAGAGCGGCCGCTCGCTCACCGCCCACCACTCGGTGCTTATACTCGAAGTTCTCGGCACCACTTCGCTTCCGATATGGAAGGAATCAAAGGAAGTGATTGCCGAAGATCATGAGCTGTCGCGCGAACTTTACGATATATGGGACAACCTTAACCCCAACGGACTGCTCGAATCGTGGCACGACGCTCTGATGATACGCGAGGAAGCTCTCGACCGTTTCTCGTTAGGGATGCTCGACCTGCGCACCCGCGCCCAGATCGAGGAGCTTTTCTGGTCAATCGCCAGAGAAGTGGGCGAGATGGCCATGTCGATGAAACATGCCCCGGAGGAACTGAAAAAGGTGTCGAAGATGATTCCTGACAAGTACTTCTGCAATTTTTCGCTCTTCCAGTCGCTCCCCGACAGCTGGTCAATCGATCAGGTCTTCCCTATCATCCCGCTTTCGCGTCTCGACGAGAAGCCTACACGCACGTGCACCATCCAGGACATAACCTGCGACAGCGACGGCAAGATAACCAACTTCATCTCACTCCAGGGAGGCACCTCCAACTATCTCCCCGTCCACGCAGTCAAGCCCGGCGAACCATATTATCTCGGTGTGTTTCTCGTGGGTGCCTATCAGGAAATCCTCGGCGACATGCACAATCTCTTCGGTGACACCAACGCCGTCCACATTTCCGTCTACAATGATCATTATGAAATCGACCGCGTGATCGACGGCGAGACCGTGGCCGACGTGCTCGACTACGTCCAGTTCAACCCCCGCCGGCTGGTGCGCACCGTCGAAGCATGGGTAACCTCATCAATGAAGGCAGGCAAGATCACTCCCGAGGAGGGCCGCGAGTTTCTCAGCAACTACCGCTCGGGACTATACGGTTACACCTACATCGAAAAAGACTGACAATATCTTACCGTGCACCGCTATTTCGTCACACTCGCCTACCGCGGGACACCGTTTCACGGCTGGCAGATACAGCCAGGAGTCATCACAGTCCAGGAGCAGCTTGAAAAGGCTTTTTCCACCATTACGCGCTCTCAGGTGTCGGTGACGGGAGCCGGACGCACCGATGCCGGTGTCAACGCCCGACGCATGATAGCTCATGTGGATCTACCCCTGGCCGTTACCGATGTCAATGCACTCGTGCGTGCCCTGAACTCCATATTGGGCAAGGACATAGCCGTATATTCGCTGCGCGAGGTGAAACCCGATGCCCATGCCCGGTTTGACGCCACATCGCGCACCTACCACTATTATGCAGCCGATGTCAAGACCCCTTTCCTCTATCCCCTATCGTGGAAAGCACCTGCGCGGCTTGACTATGACCTGATGAACGAGGCGGCATCGCTGCTGCACGACACGGAAGATTTCACTTCATTTGCCAAACTACATTCTGACAGCCGCACAAATATATGTCATGTCACCCGGGCTCGCTGGGAAGGAATATCAGGCGGCGACGGACACGTATTCATTATCACCGCCGATCGTTTCCTGCGCAACATGGTGCGTGCGGTCGTGGGTACACTCGTCGATGTGGGGCGACACAAAATTTCGGTCGACGGCTTCCGCGACATCATTGACCGGCGCGACCGTTGCGCAGCCGGAACGTCGATGCCACCCGAGGCCCTGTTTCTGTGGGACGTCACCTATCCTGAGGAATTATACCTGTAACAATCAGTCCTCAAGGGCAATAAACACGCCGTCAAGGTCAAATACGTAAGTATCAGGATCGCTCTTGGCCACGCTTACTTCAACCACGCGTCCACGCTTGAACTCGATGGACTCGACACGGTCAGCATAACCGTCGGCAATCAACCTCGCGAAAGCGGTATCATGCAGTAGGTCCTTTACCAGTTGGCGCGGAAGCACGCTCATGTCAGGGGCTTCAACCTCGGTGACATTTCCCTGAAGGTCAAAGTCAATATCGACACTTGTACTCAGTTCTACCGAATACTTTGATTTGGCATAATACTGCTCACATTTGGTCACAGTAGTTCCGGGAAAATACTTCGAGATAAATTCCTTAGCTTTCTTGGGAAGAGCATCGGTATTTGCACTACCCGAGAGTACTATGCCCGGGGTTGAAAACTCAACAGGATGTGAGGGCACTTGCGCCACGGCTGTAACGGCTGCTGCCAAAGCTGCTGCCGACGCCAATAAGATTCTCTTTGTAGTTTTCATTTTCGTTATTGTTTTTATCTTTTAATCCACTGTTTCCAATAGTAACGGTTTTCGAGCCTCAAAAGTTCTGTTAAATATCAGCGCCGGCTTCTCAGGAAGCCGGCGCTGACGGTTATGATATGAGTATTAGTAATCTGCGATTATCTTACCACAACGCGGCGGGCATAATCGTCTACGACCACTATGTAAAGACCCACGGGAACTGATACTGACACCTGACCGCAAACTGATCCGGAATAGTAGACCACGCCGTCGGTACCTACCACTGCAGCTTCGAGAGAAGCACCCGAGAATGTCTCGATAACGAGACGGCTGTCGCGGCAGAAGGCATCCCAGCGGTGATACTCTATGTCATCGGCAATCGTCACCATGCCGGTATAATTCGGAATAGTCACGTCGTCGAGACATACGCGGCCACCCTCGGAGCGGTCAAACTTCAGCCGCACGTCGCCGGCCACATTTACCGGAACTTTATATTCAGCATATTCAGGCGACGAAACGGTGACTTTCCTTACTTCGTTCCACGTCAATCCGCCATCGGTGGAGTAGCTTACTGTCACGGCTCCGGGTTCGCTCGCGCTCCATGCCTTGGCATAGAATGAAACTTCACCTGCCCCGAGGTGCTTGTCGGCATCCATCAGGATATAGCTCGCAGAGCCCGACTTACCGAATCGGATGCTGTGATCGCCATTGTGGGCCTCGCTCTTGCTTGAGTTGAAATAAACCTTCTCGACTTTCCACGGCGAGGCTACGCCTGTAAGCACACCGGTGGCATAGCTCGAAAGATGGGCGTTTTCCTGCTCAAATGTCTCGTAGAAGTCGGGCGATGTCGATGCGACACCCGCTATATCGGTATCATCGTTGAAATAATTACCGGCGGTAGCCTTAAGTGTAGCGTGATACTCTCCGCTCTCAGCGGCGTTGAGTCGCATATAGAAGCGGTCTTCGTCGGGGAGTAGCGTGATTGACTGATACCAGTTGGCCTTGTCGGTCGAAAGTTCAAATGGCGCGGCAATGGAAAGGGTAATGTCACCGTCGATATTCTCGGTCTCGATGAGCAGTTCGGCCGGTTCGGAAGGAGTGCCGGGAGAGGTGGTGAAATACAGGTCACCGTCGTAGAGGAATCCGATCCATGGCACGAGTGCACCCGTTGTCACGGTCATGAGGTCACTTTCCATCGTGGCCGAACTGATGCGGTAACCGTAGGTAGTCTCGGGCTGGAGATCGGTGACGGTGTAACGCTGCTGCGAGGCCTGAACGGTCACGGGATAACCGAGAATCGAGCCGCCGTTTTCAATCACGTCGATAGTATACTTGGTCGATGCCTCATCGATATTGACCCATGTGAAGGTAAATGACTCGCTCGTGATCTCGGTAGGAACGCTGACGGGAATACCGCTCACGCATTTTCCGGTCAGGGTGACGGTTGTGGTTGCCGAGCCCGACTTGACAGTAAGGCTGCCGGTCTTATCACCCGTGGATGAAGGAAGGAAAGTTACTGAAATCTGTGTTCCGGAATTTACCTCCGACGCGCTCAGTGAACTTACGGCACATGAGAAACCCGAGCCTGAAACCGATACCGTGGCGGCAGAGGTCAGGTTGGTACCCTTGACTGTCACATAGCGGGTGATCGCGTGACCGGGAGCGGTGAAGCCGAAATCGATCGAAGTGCCGTTGACCGGCTGGGCAATCGAGGCTGACTGTACACCTGTCGGGCTCCAGCCCACAGTCTTCTTATCACCCCAGATGTGTTCGGCGAGGTCAGGGTAATCGATAAAGGGATTTCGGTTGTTCTGCCGGCCATATACCACTTCATTACGGTTCTTTTCCTTTTCGCTTACAGGGTCCATGCGATGCCACTTGAGAAGGAGATCCACACCCCATGACTTAAAGCCGGGATACTTGCTGCCGTCGAGCATATCGCTGCTCCACGAGGTAATGCGGTCGTTGTAGCAGGCAATCATGTAGAAATAGGAGCGGGCAAAGTCGCCTTTGTATTCATCGACGGGCTCGAATACCGTACCGGAGTAACCGGGGAAAGTGGATTTACCGAGCTTGCCGAGAGCCTGCACTCCTCCGTGGGAAGGGAGAGTGGTGCCCGAGGCACATTCACCGTAAGGATAATTGCCGCGCTGACCGTTGACCTTACCGTCGGTAGGATATACGTGGAAGGCGTCGCTCACCATGGGCGAAGCATCGTTAAACCAGCTTTTCGGTACCGAGTGCTCGCGATTGTAGCAGTCGCCCACATAAGTGTAATTGCCGCACTTCTCGCCGGTGTTCCACTCCTTGGTCGAATACATGTCCCATATCTTGCCGTTGGCCTTTACGTCAGATGTCTTGTAAAGGTCAAGCAATGCGTTATAGGAGACGGTGGTGTGAGACGAAATTTTCTGATTGAGAGCGGTGAGCAAGGCTGCTCCGCTCTTGTTTTCACATGTGCTGTAATAACCGCTCGGGACAGCGGCAATGATTTCGGCCGTCGTCGCTCCCCAAAGAGCACACGCAGCCAATGCGATGGACTGTATTTTCATGCTATAAAATCGGTTATTCTATACTATAAGTGCTTTTATAGGGCAAAGATAAGCATTTTTCACCATCCGGCGGCTATTTTTTCAAAAAATTTAGCGGGTTTTCGTAATCAAAACGGCGATAATTCGAGTTTAATAATTAACTTTGTAATCCCCAACCCAAAGTCAGAATTCTTCTTATCTTGAAATCATATCAAACTTAAAAATCATGACAGTGATGAACAAACCCTACGTAGTGGGTATCGATATAGGCGGTACCAACACAGTATTCGGCATCGTCGACGCCCGTGGTGTCGTCATAGCGAGCTCTTCGATCAAGACTCAGCAGTATGCTGACGTCAATGAATACATCGAGCAGCTTTATCTCGCGATAATGCGCCTGCTTGAAGCCCACAATGCAGTTGACAAGATCCACGGTATAGGTATCGGTGCTCCTAACGCCAATTACTACACCGGCATGATCGAGCGCCTTGTCAATATTCCCTGGCCCACTCCCCTGCCCCTGGCCCAGCTGGTAAGCGAAAAGTTCGGTATTCCCGTGGCTATCACCAACGATGCCAACGCCGCCGCCATCGGTGAAATGACCTACGGCGCCGCCCGCGGTCTCAAGAATTTCATCATGATTACCTTAGGTACCGGTGTAGGCTCGGGTATCGTGATCGACGGTAAAGTCGTGTATGGTCACGACGGTTTTGCAGGCGAGCTCGGCCATGTGATCATGAAGCGTAACAATGGCCGTCTCTGCGGCTGCGGTCGCACCGGTTGCCTCGAAGCCTACTGCTCGGCATCGGGAGTGGCACGCACCGCCCGCGAATTTCTCGAAATCCGCACCGAGCCCTCCAAACTCCGCGACATTCCCCTTGATCAGATCACTTCCAAGGATGTATATGACGCAGCCATAGCCGGCGATCCTCTCGCTAAGGAAATATTCCAGTTCACCGGCAACATGCTCGGCGAGGCTTTCGCCGACTTCACAGTGTTCTCCTCGCCCGAGGCTATAATTCTCTTCGGAGGTCTGGCCAAGAGCGGCGAACTTCTCATGAAGCCCCTGCGCGAGTCGATGGAACGCAACATGTTCCCCGCCTTCAAGGGCAAAGTCAAGATTCTCCCCTCGGAACTCAAGGAAGCCGATGCCGCCATTCTTGGCGCGAGTGCCCTCGGTTGGGAAGCCAAGTTCCCCGCCGGCACTGTTCCCGCAGGTCCATATTCAGCCGAGGCTCCCGTGCCCGCTCCTACTACCGTGTAAAGTAATTTCCTTCATTATTCGACCGTCCCCCGGAATACTCAGTGATTCCGGGGGACGGTAAATTTATACAGTGACCGGCGAACAGCCGTCAGGCCACAGCCTTGCGGCCGAGACGGCGATGGAAGTACGCCACGATAACAGCTGTAATGAAGTAGACACCTGAAAGAACCCACATCATTTTATAATAGTGACCTACATCGGCAGGTGAAGCACCGTCGGAAGTCATGCGGATGAAACCTTCCACGCCCCATGTAGCCGGGATGCAGTCAGAAACGAGAAGCCAGAATCCGTTGAAGGCATAGCGGGGCCAGGTGAGACCCGAGAGGAAGAGGAATACCACCGATGTGAACACCACCACGAGAAGCGATGCCTCGCGCTCGGTTACGAGCGCCGAGACTGTCTGCCCGAGCATGGCCGACGCGATAAGCAAGGGCAATATGAACGGCATGTAGTCCATGAAATGTGTCACGTGAGGCAACGAGAACATCTCGGGAATGATATGCAGGATGTAGTAGGCAAGTGGCAGATATATCATCACGTAGCAGAGTGTGCGCCCTATTACTGTGGTGACAGGCGAGGCATCCACGGCCATCGGATCGTAACCGCGGTTGCGGCGACGGCGCTCGGCGCGTCCGCCGGCGATCATGGTGATACCGAGTATCATGCTCTGCTGCAGGATCAGTACCACGAGACCCGGCATGACAAACGAAGCGAATCCCTGAGTTTCGTCGCCCACGATCACTGACTGCGACTCGACGGGCAGCTGCCCGTCGGTCACGCTCTCGGCTATCAGACCGAGGTCGCTGACGCGCCGCTGGGTGATTGAAAGTGTCTGGTCGACCTGCACATCGGTCATCGCAAGCAGCATGGCGCGGTAGCGGAGCAGCAACGACATGTCGGCGTAGGTGGTGACCATGGCCTGGTGCATGGTATTGAGCGCGCGGTCATAGTTGGCCGGAATTTCGATTATGGCATAGCACTTCTTGGTGTGCCACGCCTCGCGGGCCTCTTCGAGATTGGCGGCGTAGCCGGTCACTTTGAGAGCCTGAGTGGCATCTATGGCCCTGACGAGTTGCCGCGACGATGCCGAGCGGCAATTGTCGACCACCACCACGGGCATGTTCTCGACGATTTCGGGATTATAGATGAGAGTATATACTACCGGATATGCGATAGGGAGTCCGAAGAAGAATATCAGCACACCGGGATCGGTAAAGACAAGATAGAATTCCCTGCGCCACACTCTGAACAGTGTGACAAGCCGGTGGCCTATGTCAGATAGAAGTTTCATGAGAGTAAGCGGTTATCAGGGTACATATACGGGATTCTCAAGACGGCGGCGCAGTCGGCGCAAACCCAGCAACGGAAGCAGCAGGAACGCAAGGAGGGCCGCATAGTAGAAGCGCGAGTAGTAGATGGGAATTCCGTTGAGGGCCTGATCGATATAGATGAGGAAATAATAGCGTATCGGAAACAGGTAGGCGAAGATGCCCACGCTGCCATACATCTGGTCGACCGGAAACGAGAATCCTGCCACCGAGAAGCAAAGTATACCGAAAAGCGAGCACACCGAGAGCGAAAGCCTGAGATTAGGAATAAGTTCCACGATTGCGACAGCGAGTGCCTGACAGGCCATGACAAACAGTATCATCGCCACGATCATGTGCATCACATGGTTGTTGAGCGGGAAATGAAGAAAGCCATACAGTACCGACTGCATTGCTATACCCACGGCTGAGAATATCACCGTCTGCGGCAGCAGTTTGCCGGCAAGAGCTATCGTGACATGTCCGCCGGCTACCCGCAGCCACTCGGGCGAAGTACCGTGCTTGATCTCGGTGCAGATGCTGAATGCCGTAACCGTAAGCACGAGCAGGGCGATGAGGCCGGGCAGAAAGGAATTGGACAGATAATAGTTGTAGTTGGTCCACGGATTGTTGAGCGGGTGAGTGTCAAATCCGAGCGGCTGGACCAGCGGAGAAGCGAGATTGTCGTCGACTCCTGACTGAACGAGCTGAGCGGTGACGATCTCCCCCGCCGTGCCTACGGCCACGGTCTTGAACCCCTTGAACGACAGAGTTCCGGGGACGAAAATGGTCATATTGCAATAAAACGACAGCGTGGGGTGACGCTCACTCAAGGCATCTTTCTGAAAATCGGCGGGGATATGGAAGAATCCGAATATCTCGCCCGACCGCATCTTTTTCATTGCCTCGTGGTATGACTCAAGGTTTTCCTTGATGTCGATCAGCTCCATGGCGTTAAGCTGACGTGTAACGTCGCGCGACATGGTCGACATGTCATTGTCGACTATCGCAACAGGCACTTTCAGAGGCAGTCCTTCCTCCATAAGGTTCAGGAAGAAAAACGAGCATACCGCCGGCACCACGATCATCATGAAGAAATAAATCTTCCTCGTGCCTAAGCGCCTGATGCCTCTTGACAGGGATTCCTTAAACATGGCTCTCTAATGGGGTGAACGGGTTATTTCTTGAAATACACTACGCTCATGCCCGGACGGAGATCGGGAATATCCTCAATCGGGCGGGCCTTGACCTCAAATGTCTTGCTGTCCCACTGACCGGTCGACTTGGTGGCGCGCCAAGTGGCGTAAGAGCCCAGGTCGCGCACGTAGAATACCTTCACCTTTATGTTGCGGCGGTCAAGAGCCGGAACCATCACCTCGATTTCAGTACCTATCTTGAGATCGTTGAGCAGATCCTCGCGGACATTGAAAGTCACCCACTTGTCCTCGACCTTAAGAAGACTCATCAGCGGCGCGCCAAGAGCCACGAGTTCACCCTCTTCGGGATAAATCTGGTCAATCTGACCGTCGCACGGCGCAAGAAGATACTGATCTTCAAGGAGGCTCTCGACCTGTGCCACGCCACCGCGGGCCACCTCGACCATAGCCTCGGCATTGGCCTTATCCTCTTTCTGAGCTCCTTCCTTGATGAGTGAAAGCTGGCTCTTTGCAGCCGACTCGGCGGCTACCGCTGCGTCATAGGCCGCCTTTGCCTCGTCGCGTTTCTGCTCCGAGACCACTCCGGCCTTGAAGAGATTTTCAAGTCGCTCATAGGTCTTGCGGGTGATACCCACGGCAGCCTGAGCCTGAGCCACCATATCCTGCGCGGCCTGAATCATCTGGATGCGGGCGCCCTGGTCCACTTTCTTGTTGATGGCCGATGCGGCGTTCTCCATTCCCTCGGCCTGCATGAGCTGGGCCTCGGCGAGCGACGAGTGGATGTGGATGAGTGTGTCGCCTTTCTTGACCATGTCGCCTTCCCTGACGTAGAAGTCACGGACGCGGCCGGGCAACTTGCCCGATATTTTCACTGAAGTAGCTTCGGCCTGCCCATCGACGATCTCATCGGGATGGGAAAGGAAACAGAAGCCTACGATTGCGAGGATGATGCAGAGCACCACGAGGACGCCCATTGAAGCGAGGAGCACGCGGTTTTCGCGTTGCTCGGGAGTGGATGATGTATTCTGAGCCATGATGATGGAATTTTTTTTGAAAAGGGTTTTAACGTGAGATAGTAGTATCGAGTTTACCGAGAACTTTTGACAGGTATACGTCACAGAGATATATGTCTATAGCCGCGTCGATATTCTCGCTGTTGGCCTTAAGCCAAGCCGTCTGGGCCTCCATGACGTTGTCTACGCTCATCATGCCCTCGCGGAAACCGAGGGTGGCCTGACGCAGGTTCTCGTCGGCCTTGGCAAGATTGGTCGAGGTCATGTCAAAGGTCTTTATGGCTTCGCGTGCCTTGAAAGCGGCCTGATTCACCTGAAGATTGATAAGGTCACGGGCATTTTCGAGTTCGAGGCGTGCAATCGCGGTCTTGGTCTTTGCAAGACGGTACTTGGCAAGATTTCCGCCCCAGTGCACCAGGGGGATCTTAAGCATCGCTCCCACCGAGAAAGCACCCGCGAAACGCTTCTTGAATCCGTCATACATATTGGGATTGCTGAATGAATAAGTACCCACAAGGGCAAGCTCTGGGAGCATAGCCGCACGGGCCACGTTCTCCTGCTGGCCATAAATCTTCACTCCAGTCTCAAGGGCGCGTAGGTCGTCGCGGCGGGCGAAGACGTCGGAGATGTCAAATGTCGTGTCGGGCCTCCCGGCACTCACAAGTGTGGTCGCATCCTCATCCACAAGATGAAGGTCGGCGTCAACCGGCAGACCGCACACCTGAGCGAGGGCCATGCGCGACAGCACCATGCCGTTCTCCACTTTCGCAAGGTCAACGTTGGCGGAATTGAGTTTAACGTCTACTGTCAGCAGGTCGGCCCGGGTAGCTACGCCCTGCTCCACCATCAGGCTGACGTTGCTGCGGAGCGTGTCGAGCAGATTCACGTAGCTTACAGCAAGCTTGTGCTTGGCGTTGAGCGACACTACAAGCCAGTAAGCTCCGTCGACCTGATATATCACGTCCTGAGCCTGAGAGTCACGCATCAGCCGCGCCACTTCCTCGGCATACTTGGTGATCTTGTTAAGGGCCACGATCTTGCCGCCCATATAGAGGGGCTGGGTAAGGGTCAGCGCGCCGAAAAATACGTTGTGGACATCAAATGTCATCGACTCCTTCGGAATCAATGCCACCTGATCAAAGATATATTGCCCCGAGGCATCCTTCATCGGTTCGCCGGTAAGCGGATTCTTCACCACCGAGAACTGATAGCTCTGAGTGGACATGTCGAAATTCATCACCGGAAGGTGCTGGTCAGAGTCAAATATCGACAGATTACGCTGATTATAGGCATATCCGCCCGCAAAATCTATCCCCGGAAGATAGGCCGCGAAAGCCTCATCGTTCTGGTAGCGGGCTGCCCTGATTTTCTCGTCTTGCATCCGCAGGCTCTTGTTGTTCTTCAGGGCCAGGTCGCGGCACTGCTGCAATGTGACAGGGCCATCAGGTACCTGGGCCGAAGCTACAAGTGTTGCCGCAGCGAAGACTGAAAAAAGCAAGTGTAGTTTCATAAAATAGTGATTGACGTGAGTTATATTTACAGTTGTGCAAATATAACGGATTAATCACTAATAATGTTCTTATACCGGGCGCAAAAATCTCGTCGCTCCGGATGAATAATTGATCCGTAATTCCTATTTATCCCATATACCCCTCGCTCGGCCTGTCAGGATATATTTCAACTGAATCCTCATCACTACTATCTGCACCACATACACCAGACCCGGTACGATAAGCAACCCGGGTATACCCATGGTGCGGCAGAAAAATGTCATCAGCGGATAGGAGACCAAGGCAAAACCTACGTAAATGTACACCTGAAGCCTGACCTTGCCGATACCGTTGATGATGAAGGTGTAGGTATTGGTGATACACAGCACCGCCACATATATCGCTATTGCTACCGAGGTGGACATGCTGACTGTAACGCTGTCGCCTATCCATAATCGGTAGACCACGGGCGACAAAACGGTCATCAGCGTGATGCCCGGAATCAGGGCATAAATGATCATCTTCTCAAGCGAGCGGAGCTTGTCGCTGATCCAGGCTGTGTTACCGCGTGTGTAGGCATCGGTGGCAGCCGACCAGAAAGGGGCGAGAACGAGTACCGACACCATATTGGCGACGTTGAAATATCTGAACGCGATATTATACTCCGTCACGGCCACAGGACCCATCTCCCGTGAGATAATCACGTTCATCAGCTGGAAGATGAAGAGCATCGATACCGTGATCAGGAAGAACTTGCTGCCGATTCCAAGCAGATCCCTCACCATGGCGGGGCGCACCATACCGGGCGACGGCGCGTAGTCGCGGTAGCGAGTGAAAAAAAGATACACCGTAGCTATCAGAAGTACCGCCGGCGGAATCAGCGACAGCACTACGGCAAGAGTGAGCAACGTGCCGTGGACCTGAGTCCTGACAAGCAGCCATATCACGGCAAGCATCACCACCTGCCCTATCACTCCTACGGCCGACGAAATGGCTGTCAGCTGGTCGCCGATCAGGATATTGGACATCACGGCAAGTATCAGCGTGACCGCAAACCCGGTGATAAGCACCATCATCACGTCAGAAAGTTCATCCCGGTATTCCTCGCTGACCTTAAGGAGCGAGCACCAGTCCACCACTCCGCAGAGCGGCAGCGAGATCACCATAAGCAACAGGGCCATAACTCCGATCGACGCATAGGCCGTTGAGATATATTGCCTCGCGAGCAATGTCTCGCCACGGGCCTTGGCCTCGGCGAATCGGTTACGCAGGCCGGTGGCCAACCCTATGTCGAAAAATGTCAGCCACGTCATCAGTGAGCTGAGCGTGAGCCATATACCATATTGCTCAGGGTTAACATAGTCTATCGTAAGAGGAACGAGCGCCAGAGTCACG
This sequence comes from uncultured Staphylococcus sp., assembly GCA_964546905.1. Taxonomy (GTDB): domain Bacteria; phylum Bacteroidota; class Bacteroidia; order Bacteroidales; family Muribaculaceae; genus Duncaniella. The sequence continues at coordinate 43,646 of CAZJKU010000008.1, read as the reverse complement.
AGGATACTCATGCCTTTCAGGAAAATCGAGCCGGCTATGTTCTTTTTGAGCAGGCCGGTGCGGGCATCGCCCGAACTGAGCAATCCCTTTATCCTGCCGACTATTCCTTGAAACACACTCATTACAGTATTTTTAACGTTTCCATCCCCGCTTTATTGTATTCGGGAAATTTTCAAGGAAAATCTTATTATTCTTATTATTATTTTTATTATTAAGAAAATAGAAGTAACTTTGCGGATATATAGGTCCTACTATACACACTGATTCATAACAATCAACATAAATCTATCTAAATGAAAATCAATACGCTCCTCACCGCTATCCTCATGATTCCGTGCATAACAAGCTGTGGTTACGAACCCGAGATGCCCGACAACGCCGTCAACAACAGCAAGCCCGGAAAGTTCAATCCAAAGAATTGTATTGTATATGATGAGACTGTGCGCCGTCAGTTATTCTCAGATATCAAAATTTACGGTGGACCTACTTATGAGTTTGAGTTTGACTCGAAGAAGCGTCTGACGAAAATGACCCGTATTTCTGATAATCCTGATAATACTATGATTTCCTGGGAATATCCGGATGAAAAAACAGTGGTTATGAATATTAATTACAGTAACTACAATCAGAAAGATGTGTTTTATATCGGCGAAAACGGATTTGCCAACAAATGTATCTCTTACGTAAACGGTTACGATTTCGTTTATACTTTTGGATATGACGCTGATGGATATCTAGTCACCGTCTATGACGATGGTAACGATCAAGTTTTTATGGAATATAAAAATGGCAATCTCGTCAAGGCAAAATTTATTAATAATTGTGGCGAAACCACCGATAGATGCGAATACACTTATACTGAATTTTCTAATGTAAATTTTCGCTATATGCCTTACCTTGGACTCAGCGGTGCCGATATGCTTGGTGTAAATAATGTCCCCTTTACGTTTGAGTATGTCTACTCTGACATGATGTATGCATATATCGCCGGGCTCATTGGTAAACCTTCAAAAAAACTCCCTGATAAAGCGGTGCATACCGATGATGATGGGATTCAAACTACCTATTATTTCCACAATCAGTATCTCACAGATCCAGCCGATATTTCAATTTTCCGTTGCATTCTTCACCTCTATGGTTGGAGTGATAGCGATGAAGCCAGAGGGGACGGTCCAAGGATTGAAAATGTTTCTAATTATTACGTCGAGTTTTCTTCACCGCAATAAAATTTCAGGTCGAGTCTAAGTGACTCGACCTTTTATTATAGGTATAAGTCGAAACCTCAATCCGACCTGAAATTAAACACTTAGTGTGCTTAACACGCTGAATCATCGTAACACCATTCGCCTGAACTTGCGGAGGCGATTGGTGTAGACCGGCGGCGTCTCAGCGACCTGAGAAAGACGCTCCCCGATAAACCGACCTCATCTGCACACTTATTTATCTCTCGATCCAAATTTTCCTGTTAAAATTCTTCAAAATAAGAAAATAAGTATTATTTTTGCATTGTAATTAATCCAATCGCAAAAACAAACCAATCACCCTTTATCAATCAATGACAAGTAACAATCTACTCCGTGTGACAGCAGGGCTCAAGCGCTCTGCCGCCCTGTGCTTTGTCGCGGCTGCCACGCTTGGCATTTCAAGCTGTATCGACGACAAGTATGATCTGAGCGACATCGATACCAACGTGCGTCTCAAGGTTGAGAATCTCACCCTCCCCATCAACATCGACGAGATCAAGCTCAAGAGCATCATCGACGAGCCCGCCAAAGACGATATTCTCCAGATTGTGGACGATGAATACACACTCGTGCGCAAGGGGGATTTCGCCTCGTCCGATCTTAAAGTGAATCCCATCACCATCTCGGCCCCTCATGTAAATCCCGCCGTGGCTACATTCAAACCTTCGCTTCCCGCAGGGGCACCCCGCCGCGAGATCCCCGATGAAGTGGCGTTCTCGATCTCCGATAACATTTCGGCCGCTATCAATTACTTCAACAATGATGTCCCCACCGAAATAGTAAGCGTAGCAAAGCTCGGTATTGACTGGACCGTGAGCTTCACCGTAAGGATCGAGGCCGTGGGCAATTCAACAAGCAAATTCTTCCTCCGCGAGTTTTATTTCCAACTTCCCAAGAATCTCGTTGCTACCTCAACCTTGGGTGACTACGATTCAGCTACCGGTCTTCTTTACTTCCCTTATCTTGAGGTGAACAATAATGTGTTCTCGTTCAACCTGCATGTAACCGGCATCGTGGCCGAGGCACCTCAGGTGGTGCTCGACACCACCGGCAGCCACCACTCGCTGGCCCTGAACACCGAAGTAGGTATCGACGGTGGACAGATAGGGCTGAAACTTGCCGACGTTTCGCTCACCGGAATCCCCACCGAACTGAAAGTGACCACAAACCTGTGGCTTTCCAATATCGACGTCAAGACTTTCTCGGGAAAAATCAAGTATGACGTTGATGCCTTCAACATCGCTCCGGTCAACCTCAACGACCTCCCCGACGTGCTTTCACAGCCTGGTACCGACGTAAGTCTCACCAATCCTCAGATTTACATCCGTATCGAGAATCCTTTCTCAATGTACAGTCTGAAAGCCAACACCGCATTCAAGCTCATCGCCAACCGCCCCGGCGAAAGCCCCGTGGTTTCATCGATCAACAACGGTACTTTTGACATCACCGGCGCGGCTGTAAGTTCCTATTGCCTGGCGCCTACAAGGCCTGATCACTACTATGTGGATCCCGATCCCGATGAAGCAGCGATATACAACTTCAGCAATGCGATCGACGTACCCTTCACCGCCCTCTCCACGGCACTCGCCGGTAACGGTCTGCCCAAGACTATCGACATCAAGCTCGATCCCACCACCGTGCCCGCTCAGGAGGTCAATGACTTCGTCCTCGGCAAGTACAATGCCGTCAAGGGCAATTACCTCTTCTTCTCCCCTCTCTCGATGGGCAAGGATTCAAAGATCATCTACTCCTCGACCGAGAACGGATGGGCCGACGAGGATCTCAACAAGCTGACCATCACAAAGCTCAACGTGAGCATGGAGGTTGACAATAATCTTCCTTTCGATATCGAGCTGACCGGTACTCCCCTCAATGTGGATGGTCCTATCCCCGGCACATCGATCACTCCCGTCAGAATCCACGGCGGTGAGACCGAACCTGTGACTATCGAGGTCGTGGGCACGATCACCCGTCTCGACGGTATTGAATTCTCTGCAAGTGCCGTGAGCGACAAGAATGCAGCCGCGCTCAAGCCCTCGCAGTACATCAACCTTAAGAACATCCGCGTGACCGTGTCGGGACACTACGATGACGAACTCTAATATTTTTATTGACACATCATTTCGACTACACAGCAATTATGTCAACTATATCTAAACAGCTCAACCGCGTGGTTCTCGCCGTGGCCGCGCTCGGTGCCACAGCCGGAGCTGCATCGGCCCAGAATCTCAACTCGGCTTACTTTACCGACGGCTACCTCTATCGCTACCAAATGAACCCGGCTTTCGCCAATGAAAAGTCGTTTGTCGCCATCCCCGCTCTCGGTAATCTGAACGTAGGCGTCCAAAGTACCTTCGGTGTTAACAATATATTTTATAACATCAACGGTCGCACCACTACTTTCCTTAATCCCGCAGTTGATACCGACAAGTTTCTGGACGATCTCGGTCCTAAAAGCCGTATGGCTATAGACCTAAGGGTCAACGTTCTCGCCTTCGGATTCAAAGGCTTCAAGGGTTACAACACCGTCACGTTAGGTGTCCGCGCCAATGTCAACATGGGGCTTCCGCGCGAACTGTACCGTATGCTCAAGCAAGGCATCCAAAACGACAGCTATGACATCTCCGACGTTCACGCCAACGCTACCGCATGGGCCGAACTCGCTCTCCACCACTCCCACAAGATCAACGACCGCCTGCAGGTGGGTGCCGCTGTGAAGTTCCTCCTCGGTGGCGGCAACCTCGATGCCCAGTTCAAGAGCGCACGTCTCACCCTGGGCCGCGATAACTGGACCATCGAGACCGATGCAGAACTTCACTCCTCTATCAAGGGCCTACGTTATGATACCGACCTCAATGATCATACAGGTAAACGCTACGTAAGCGGCGTGAAAGTTGACGGAACAGGTCTAAACGGTTTCGGTATGAGCTTCGACCTCGGTGCAAGCTATCGCCTGAATCAGGACTGGCAGTTCAGCGCGTCGATCCTTGACCTGGGCTGGATCTCGTGGAACAACGACGTGCTTGCCTCAACCGGCGGAGTGAAGACTTTCGAGACCGACAAGTATACATTCAACGTTGACGACAACGCGCTCAACAGCTTTGACAACGAACTTGACAAGGTGCGCGACGATCTCTCTGCACTCTACGAAATCGAAAACAATGGAGATCAGGGAGGCCGTTCAACCGCTCTCGGCGCAACTCTCAACGTAGCCGCGGAGTATACCTTCCCCTTCTATCGCAAGCTGACTTTCGGCGCCCTCTCATCTACTTACATTTATGGCCAGGACTCGTGGTCTGACTTCCGTGTATCTGCCAACGTGGCTCCCGTCAAGGTATTCTCAGCCGGTGCCAATGTGGGCGTAGGTACTTTCGGATGGTCATTCGGATGGATCCTCAACCTCCACTGCCCGGGATTCAACTTCTATCTCGCCTCTGACCGCAACCCCGGCAAGCTCGCCAAGCAGGGAGTGCCCCTCTCGGCCAACGCAAATGTTGCTCTCGGTATGAACATCCAGTTCTGATAAGACATACCTCCTTATAAAAAAACTCTGCCACCTTATCGGGCGGCAGAGTTTTTTATATGTCGTTGTAAAGCGCAGATTTTACTTGACGTCGACCTTAAGTTTATTGTAGGCACGCTCGGCCTTTGCGCGTGCCTCCTCCACGGTATCGGCGGTGGCGAGAATCACGCCCATGCGGCGGTGTCCGCGGATCTCGGGCTTTCCGAAAATACGCATCTGCACTCCCGGTTCTTCAAGTACCTTGTCGAGATTATCCATTACGATACAGTCAGTGTCACCTTCCACCACAACTGCTCGCGAAGCCGACGGGCCATAGAATCTGATGGCCGGAACGGGGAGGCCGAGAAGGGCGCGCGCATGGAGAGCAAATTCGCTCATGTCCTGCGAGATCATAGTGACCATACCGGTGTCGTGGGGACGGGGTGATACCTCGCTGAAGATCACATCGTCACCCTTGACGAACAGTTCCACGCCGAAAATACCGTAACCGCCAAGAGCCTCGGTGATGGCTGCCGCGATAGCCTGAGCCTTTTCGAGAGCAACCTTGCTCATGGGCTGAGGCTGCCAGGAATAACGGTAGTCACCGTCAATCTGGATGTGGCCTATCGGCTCGCAGAATGTAGTGCCGTCGACCGAGCGCACGGTCAGGAGAGTGATCTCATAGTCGAAATCCACGAATCCTTCCACTATCACGCGTCCGGCACCCGCACGGCCACCTTCCTGAGCGATTTTCCATGCCTTGTCGATGTCCTCGCGCGAGCGTATCACGCTCTGGCCGTGACCGCTGGAACTCATCACGGGCTTGACCACACACGGGATACCCACTTCCTCCACAGCCTTGTCAAACTCCTCTCGGGTCGACGCGAAGCGGTAGGGCGACGTGGTCAGCCCGAGCTTCTCGGCGGCAAGACGGCGTATACCCTCGCGGTTCATGGTCAGCAACGCGGCATTGGCCGTGGGCGTCACATTGAAGCCCTCCTTCTCAAGCTCGACGAGGGCCGGAGTGGCGATTGCCTCGATTTCAGGGATAATGTGGGTGGGCCGCTCATTGCGGATCACCTCCTTGAGCCGGTCGGCGTCAAGCATACTGAACACATACCTGCGGTCGGCCACCTGCATGGCCGGAGCGCCGTCATACTTGTCACATGCCACCACTTCGATGCCCATGCGCTGGAGTTCGATGGCAACCTCCTTGCCGAGTTCGCCGCTGCCGAGCAGCATGGCCTTGCGGCCTTCGGCGGTCATTTTTGAACCAATCTTCTGACTCATTGCGTAAAAATATTTCGATTAGAAAAAAAACATGTTGACTGAAACAAGCCCGGGGACACGTCTCGATGAAGATGTGTCCCCGGAAATAAGATGCTGTGTCTCGGGATTATTCAGCTGCGGGAGCCTCTTCAGCGGGGGTTTCCTCGGCAGCGGCAGCAGCGGCAGCCTCAGCGGCGGCAGCGGCAAGCTCGGCTTTCTTCTTGGCCACGGCCTCAGCCTTAGCCTGATTCTTAGCCTTTTCAGCCTCAAGACGTTCTTTAGCGTCAAGTTCCTTCTTGTCGGCCATGGAAGCGCGCAGCTTGTCTACGTTCTGCTGCTTCTTAGCCTTCCAAGCGTCAAAGCGACGCTGGGCTTCAGCCTCGTCAAACGCGCCCTTCTTCACGCCACCCTGAAGGTGCTTCATAAGAAGTACACCCTCGTTGGAGAGGATAGTGCGGACGGTATCGGTGGGCTGTGCACCTACGTTAAGCCAATACAAAGCACGCTCGAAATTTAAAGTTACTGTAGCAGGATTAGTGTTCGGATTATAAGAACCTATCCTTTCAATAAATTTACCATCACGTGGTGCCCTGCTATCGGCGATTACAATGGGATAGAACGCATAGTTCTTGCGACCATGGCGTTGCAGTCTGATTTTTGTTGCCATTAATAGTTGTTATTGATAAGTGATTTGTATTGTTTAATCGGCTGCAAAGGTACGCCTTTTTTGTCTCTTTTCCAAGAATATTTTCGTTTTTTTATTTTGTCATTTTCTTTTTTTGGTGTAACTTTGCACCTGAATCGCGCATGTGGCGTAATTGGTAGCCGCGTTAGACTTAGGATCTAATGTCTCAGGACGTGGGGGTTCGAGTCCCTTCATGCGCACTCCATAACGTTTCCCGCCCCCCGGTTTTCGGGCGGCGGGTTTCTTTTTTCATGAACATTCCGGGGGGTCGGCGGGTTTTAAGTGTATATTAACTGTTTATTTACCCGAACCGAGGGCCACCATTCATGACTAAACTGAGATTTTTACTATATAATTTATTCCTGACGTTGACGGTATCGGCTGTCAGCGCCGGTATTCCGGCTGACTCTGCCCGGGTTTACTTCAGGCAGTCGAAGACGGCCCTGCTTCCCGATTACAAGGACAACGGCGCTTCACTCGAACGCCTGGCCGAAGAACTCACCGACACCACTCCCCGCATCGCGGGTCACGTAAGGGTCGTCGGGTCAGCTTCGCCCGAGGGATCGGTGTTGTTCAACCGCTATCTTTCCGAAACGCGCGCCCGACGCATCTTCGACTGGTTCAGCGAGCGCGACCTCATCCCGGCTGACTCAACCATGTTCACCTTTACCGGGCGCAACTGGGCCGGACTGCTTGAAATGGTAAAGGCCGATCCTCAGGTTCCGGCCCGGGGGGAAGTGATCGAATTGCTCGACGGTATAGTTGCCGGAGCCGTACCCGATGATAACGAGGCCCTGACTCGACTGAAAGGCATCGGCGGTGGAGAGCCTTATTTATATATGTATCACCGCCTGTTCCCCGCCCTGCGCGCTTCATGGATCTACGTGGACTATTCGCAGCCCGCACTGCCGGCCATTCATTCTCTTGTCCCGGCCACGACGGCAATGACTGAAATAGCCTCGTCGCCCGAGCTGCCGGAAATCGCCCCCCGCTTCCCTCACCGCAAGCCCTTCTATATGGCCTTGAAGACCAACATGCTGTATGACGCGCTTGCAATTCCGAGCATCGGGGCCGAGTTCTATCTCGGAAAGAATTTTTCAATCGTGGGCAACTGGTATTACGGCTGGTGGAAAAATGATCACGTCCACCGCTACTGGCGTGCCTATGGCGGTGATGTGGCAGTAAGATACTGGCTTGGTGAGGCCGCTCACCGCAAACCCTTGACCGGTCACCACATCGGCCTGTATGGCGGAATTGTGACTTACGACGTCGAATTCGGCGGCAAAGGATATATGGGCGGTGACCCGGGACGCACCCTCTGGGACCGCTTCAACACCATGGCCGGAGTGGAATACGGCTATTCACTTCCCGTAGGCCGGCGCCTGAACATAGACTTCACCATAGGCGTGGGCTATCTCGGTGGACGTATAGTGAAATACGAGCCGGCCGGCCCTCATTACCTGTGGCTGTCGACGAAGAACTTCTCTTGGTTCGGACCCACCAAAGCCGAAATTTCACTTACCTGGCTCATCGGCTCGGGCAACGTGAACAAATTTGAAAGGAGGAACGACCGATGAAACCATCATATTTACTTTTTGCAGCCGCCCTCGCGGCGAGCCTTACATCGTGTCACCACAAGGAACTATGCTACGACCATGTCCACAGGGTCGACATCGACGTGGTATTTGACTGGCAGAATGCTCCCGACGCCACAGCCAAGTCAATGGCCCTATACATGTATGATACCGAAACCGGCGACCATCTCCGCTATATTTTCGATAATAATCATGGCGGACCGCTGGCGATACCATTCGGCACCTACAACGGATTGTGCATAAACAGTGACGAGACTGACTGGGCTGTGGTCAGAAACGTCGGGGACATAAATACATTTGAGATTTACACTACCGATGCCGTCGCACTCGAAGCCTACGGAATCCCTGCCCGCTCGGTGCCCCGCGCCCGCTCTACCGAGCATGAGCGCCTGGCCCGCACTCCCGGCATGATCTGGAGCGACAGGCAGGATAAGATCGAGCTCCCGGTATCGACCACCCGCAAAACGATTTATTTCTACCCCGACGAGGATATATGCCATTACACAGTCGATGTCTATGACGTGGAAAATATCTCGTCAATCTCGGGTACTGCCATCGATGCCACAATCTCAGGAATGGCCGAAGGTTACTATCACGGCAAGAAGACTCCTACCGACAATTCCGTTACCATGCCTTTCGTGATGACGATGGACCGGGAAGCTGCATCGCTCCACAGCGAGTTCCTGACATTCGGAGAGTGCCCGTCGAAGAGCCTGACTCACACCATGTCGCTATACGTGATACTTGACGACGGCTCAAAGAAGTATTACAACTTTGACGTCACCGATCAGGTATCGCAGGCCCCTGATCCCCGCCATGTCCATATCGTGATCCACGGGCTCCCGCTACCTCACGCCTTTGACGGCCCCTCGTCATTAATTCCCGACGTAAATGACTGGGATGCAGTGTATATCGATATAAATATGAATTCCAAGTGAACTTACTGCAATAGTAAAACATTATATTAACAAAGAACAAAAAAACAAACGAATTATGAAAACGACAACAATTCTCATGGCAGTTGCAGCACTCGGTCTCGCTGCCTGCTCCGAACAAGATGTTCCCGTCAGTGCCGGTCGAAGTGCCGGTAACGCGATAGATTTCCGCCCGGCAATGGGTGAACGCTCCCGCGCAACGGAAACCACCAACGACAATCTTTCAAGTTTCGTAGCCACCGGTTTTCTTGGCGACGCCAACTATTTCACAAAGGTAACTTTCTCAAAGGCTAACGACGGTTTCTTCACCTCAGCCGACAAATACTTCTGGCCGGGTGACAAGAGCGAACTTACTTTCTATGCTTATTCTCCTGACGAAGACGCCCTCGGTGCCGACGTAGTTATGGACCCCACCACCAAGCAGCTTCAGAATTTTGCTGTCGCCGATGAAATTGCCGATCAGGTCGACTTCATCACTGCCAATGCTTCAGGAAACAAGGACGACAACGAGGCTTCGGGTGTGGAACTTACATTTGACCACCGTCTTGCTCAGGTAGAGATCCGCGCTAAAACAGATAATACGAAATACACGTTCAAGGTTGCAGGTATAAGGATAGGTCGTCCGCAGTACATGGGTACATTTGACTTCACGACCAACACCTGGACTCTTGATGACTGGCACGATACCGCAGTCTACACTTCTTACTGCGACACCACAACGCTTAACTCCACTCCTGTATCAATCATGGGTCCCTCAGGCAACGCAATGCTTCTCCCGCAGCAGCTCACACCCTGGAGTCCTACCGGTGACCCTGACAACGTAGCCCGTGAGGCCTATCTGAGTGTCCTCATCAATATCGCTTCTGAAGACGGCGCTGTTATCTACCCCTTCCCCTCCGACACATTGAAGGATGCCAACGGTAAGCCCCGTCAGTTCGCCTGGGCATCAGTGCCTGTGGGCGACAATTGGGAAGCAGGTAAAAAATACATTTACACTCTCGACTTCACCGAAGGTGCAGGTAATGTAGACCCTGACGATCCTACCCCCGGTAAGCCCGTGCTCGGTGATCCTATCAAGTTCACCGTTCAGGTCAACGACTGGATCGATACTCCTGTTGACGAGAACATGGTTGCCCTTAAGGATCAGACCAAGAACGCTCAGTAAGAGACTTACACACTCTCTACAATATACTGATTTAAATACGGTTCCCTGCGATGACACTCTACATCGCAGGGAATCTTGCATTTTATCGGGCGATAGAACTGAACGTGACCGAGCCGCCTTTCAAACCCGGCGAAGAAGCCTTAAGCGTCACCTTGCCCGGCACGCGGCCAAGTCGGATAATGACCGAGCAGCGGCCCTGATAAAGCGAGCGGGAACTGCCGGTCATGGATTCATGCGAATTAATATCGCCGTTGACCACGCCTGCAATCTCGGCCTGCCCGTCGACGGTGAATTCCACCGGCGCGTCGGCAGTCGGCACCACCCTCCCGCGTGAGTCTACCGCCGTGATGTCGACATGCACCAGGTCCATGCCGTCGGCAAGAGCAGTGCTCTTATCGGCGGAGGCTTTGAGAGCTACAGGATTACCGGTGGTCTCGATACGGTCAATTGACACGGGCGCTACCGCTCCGTCCATATAGCTGCGGGCCTCTACCGACCCGGGACGATAGACGATACCCTGCCACAGGATATTGTTTCTCACGGCTGAGTCAGATCGGTCGTTTCTGCGGCGGCCTATTGACTTGCCGTCGACAAGAAGTTCCACCTCATCGGCATTGGTGAACGTGACGATATTCACGGTGTCGCCGGCAGTGCGGTTCCAGTTGCGACTCATCAGCTTTGTGCCGACTTTCACGTCGTTCCACACCAGGCCGCGATCATCCTCTATGATACCTATTCCCGTCACCGGCTCATCGTCCTTGAAATAGCTTTTCAGGAAAGCTGCCTGAGGCTTGGGCTGAAGAGATATGTCAAACACGCCCTGATTCCATCCCTTGGCAGGCCATCCGGCCGATTCCCCGAGATAGTCGATCATGCCCCAATAGGCCAGTCCGATGACCTTGTCGAGATCCATGTCAAAGAAATTAGGTCCCATGCCCGAGGCATTGGCCTCGCTCTGATAAAACATCATCCACGGGAAGCGGCGGCTGTCGCCCGGGAAATACATGTAGCGGTAATTATAGGCGGCTATATCCGTTTCCATCACAAGAGGTGCCGGAAGCGAGTCGGTGTCCATGTTCCTGCCTCGCGGGTGCATGGCGACGATGACAGGTCGACCGGTGTCATAACGGTTAAGGAGCGTCTTCTGAAGTTTATAGGCAGTCACGCCCCAGTCGTTGAACGGAAGGTTGGAGAGAGTCTGCAGCTCGTTGCCGAGACTCCACATAACTACCGACGGATGATTGCGGTCACGCTTGACCCATTCGGCTACGTCGGCGGCCCACTGCTCCATCCATTCGCGCCGCCCTCCGGCGTATTGCTTGAGCCACTTGTCGTAAAGCTCGTCAACGACCAGAATACCGTATCGGTCGCATAGATCGAGAAACTCCTCGCTGTAAGGATTGTGGGACGTGCGGATATGGTTCACACCATATTCCTTGAGCATCCTGATGCGCTTTTCTATCGCCGCGGGATAGGCGGCTGCACCAAGTGCACCGAGAGTGTGATGATTGGCGATTCCTTTCAGGAGAGTTTTCCTGCCGTTGAGTTTCAGTCCAAATTCGGGTGAGTACTCGATGGAACGGATTCCGAAAGTCGACGCCACACTGTCGGCTACCGTGCCGTCGGCTCGCAGGAGCCTGACTGTCGCCGTGTAGAGCGACGGTGAATCCACATCCCACAGTTTTGGAGAGTCGAGCGAGATGGTATCGAGCTGATACTCATAGGTGCGCGGTCGCTTGCGCGACTTCACGGCCACAGTGTCGGAATATACCCTTTCACCCTCGGGATCAAGAATTTCTACAATAGTGGAAATGTAATCAGGACGTTTGGGTTTGAATGTGATCTCGGCACCTAAGGTTATTACGGCTGAATCGGCGGTAGCCACCGGAGTGGTGATACTGAGCGGATGGCGGTTGAAATAAACATCCTTGTCGGTCATGATGATTTTCACATCGCGGTAAAGTCCGCCTCCGGTATACCACCGCGAGTTTTCGGGCGCACCGGTCGATGCCTTCACGGCAATTACATTCTCATTCCCGTAATCAAGAAGGTCAGTTACGTCGATTTCAAAACCGAGATAACCGTAATCGGTTCCCCCTACATGCTTTCCGTTAAGAAACACATCGCCGTTGAGCATGATGCCCCCGAAGTCCACGAGCACTCTCCTGCCCTTCCATTCCTCGGGTACCATAAACCGTTTTCTGTACCATCCCTCGCCCATTTCCTTGAAAGCGCGGCTCGACAGTCGTGACTTCACGTTGGCAACGGCATTGTTCATGTCGGCCCGCTCGTCGGGCGACGGCTCTACCCATGGCTGTGAAATCAGGAAATCATGCGGCAGGTTTACGGGAAGCCATTGCGAGTCATCCTTTGACAGGCTTGCCGCGTCGACTGTATCAGTGGCGGTAAACAGCCAGTCGAAGTTGAAGGATTCAGATGTGCGCGGGGCGGCGGTTGCCACCTGCATTGCTGCAAGCGACATTAATAGAAATGTTTTTTTCATGGTATAATTTCAGGAATATTATTTAATGAAGCGTGGAGCGAGCATGAATGTACCTATCGAGATACCTGCATTCCATCGCTCACCACCTCCGGTGGAATACTGGGTGTAGACGCGGATGTTGCCGAATGGCAGTGTCACTACACCCGATACTTCACCCACATAATCGGGATGGGCAAATGGCTTGCTCCACCGAGGCTTGGTGGTGCCTTCCTGAAGCACGATGCGACGGTAAGGGAGGAAGAAGTCAAATGTTCCGCGGAGCTGGAATGTCGACGAAATCTTCCACACCGGCTTGATCCCGGCTGCCACGAAGGAGTTGGCGCGCAGCGCGGGATTGAACGCGTCGTAGGATGCCACTGTGGGATTGAACGCATTGGCCGATACGATGGTAGCGTCGTAATTGTCAAGAAGTCCTTTGGTCGACCAGATACCTTTGACACATGTACCCATTGAGAATTTGCGCGACAACGGGAAATACTTTTCAGCATCGACACTGGCCTGGAACCACTGGATATGGCCGCCGTAGCGGGCCAGCAGAGGATTGTCGCTCTTGAAGTGACGGCTACCGAGGATATAGGATGCCGATGCGTTGACATTGCAACCTGCCGTGGGGGCAAACCGGTTGTCGAGAGTATTACGCGCCCACTGCACGTAAAATTCACCAAGGTTGAAGTTGCTGTAAGCATAATCGGGAAGACTGATACCGTCGGCATCGCGGGCATAGAAGCGATCTCGCAAGTGTCCTATACCCAATCCTATATCAAGCACATTCCTTCGCGCCGTGGCAAGCGAATAATAAGTGCGGGCAAAGATTTCCGATTTCGTCACGAAGTTGGGTGCACCGAATTCAAAAAACAGTCTTTCGCTTTCAGAGAATTTCTGCTGCGAAGCCTCGATCTCAAAGCTCCAGGCGGTGGGTGTCACCGTAGGAAACAAAAGCCTCATGCGGCCCAGCGCCGCGATATAACTCTGACCTATCCACAGATTGATGCCGGCGTTGAGCGAATTGAAACTTAGGGTATTGTAGGAGCCGGTCAGAAACAGCATCGAGTTGGTTGATGAAGACATATATCCTCCCAGACCGAGTGAAAAGTCATCCTTTACAAGTGCCTTGAAATTTAGGGTATATATCGAGTCGGCCTTATCAAATAAGGGCGTCGGCACGAAGTTTACGAGTCGGCCCGGGGTTATCGCCCTGTAATAAGCCTCCTTGGCAAAGGCTATGCCGAAAGTATCGGTTTCATGGCGGCGGCGGAACAATGACTCAAGATATATGTTCTGGCCCGGCTTGCCCCCGGTGACCTTCACCGAGTCAAATTCCACTACCGGAGTATGCGACTTGAAAATCTCGCGGCGTATTTCACGGGCCTGCTTCGGAATACGTTCAGGAATCTTCTTCTTGATGGAGTCAATCATCTCTATACCGCGCGCGTAACCTATGTCATAGATTTCCTGATACTTCGGAAAGTCGAGCAGGCTGAATTCCGTCAGGTTGATGTGGATATATACGCCTATATCGTCGGGGAAAGGATAATTGTCGGGTTGCATGATCATGTTTTCGAGCTGATCGAGCATGTTGCGCGTAGTCGGGGAGTTAGGGGTCGACACGTCGACACCTATCACCCTTGACGGAGCAAACTCGGTCATCATCACGTCCACCGGAAAATTGTCATATATTCCGCCGTCATACATGGGGAGACTGTCGAGATCAATCGGCTCAAACACCATGGGAAACGACATCGACATCCTAATCGCATCGCCGAGGTTGCCGCTCTTCAACACGATCTTGTGCTTGGCAAACACATCGGAGGTCACACAGCGGTATGGCACGAAAAGATTGTCGAAATTCTCGTCACACTGCTGGGTGTAGGGCGTGAAAAGTTCCATGAAAGCGAAGTTCATGGGCAACGGGTTGATAAGGCTCGTCGGGAGCCGCGAAGTCACTTTTGAGGAATCGTTAAGCCCTAAGTTAAGGTTAAGCATAGCCGGAGTCTCGGTGGGCTGAAGAAGATAATAGGTGAGATCGGGTGCAATCTTGCCGGTCGACCAGTCCGAGAATCCCTTCGATGCGATGAGTTCAAGCATCTCCTTCGGAGTGTAACCGGCGGCATAAAGACCTCCGACGATAGATCCCATCGAAGTGCCGGTAATATAATCGATAGGTATATCATTATCTTCAAGTGCCTGAATCACACCTATATGAGCGATTCCCTTGGCACCGCCACCGCTCAGCACGAGGCCGACCGATCCCGTGTGATTCTCGGCGAGTAGATTGATTACAGCTGTAAATGCAAGAATAAGCGACAGTAACTTCTTCATGACTTTTTAAAATTATCTTTCACAAAGTTAAAAATCATGTCACCAATCGCCAAATAATTCCTCGAAAAAATCACTATCTTTGCAGGGTTATGGAACAGTATAATGATTTGCAGCTTGTCAAAAGACGTTTTTATGCCTTGCGCAACGGCGTTACGGCCGAGAGTCTGCGCAACGCCCGTCTTGACTACCGATATATTTTCGGCCTGAATCTGCCGCAGTTAGCAGAGATTGCCTCTGAACTGGGAATGAACAAGGAATTAGCCCTGAAATTACGCGACGATACCCTGTGCCGCGAGAGCCAACTCCTTGCCCCTATGCTTTTTCCGCCCGAGGAACTGAGCGTAGAAGCCGCTCTGGAGTGGATTGAGCGCGTTACGACGCCCGAAGCTGTCGACATACTGTGCCACCGGCTGCTGCGCAAGATTCCCGGCGCATGGACAGTGGTGGAACAGGCTATGGAAAGTGCTGTCGCACTGACACGATACGCCGCCGCAAGGCTCGCTTTCAACTTACTTTACACGTCGCCCGACCGAGCACGCCGCGTTGCCGAGACCATGGCCGGTGATCATGAGCCGGCAGTGGCACGAATATCAGGTCAGATGCTTGACGAGCTTGAATTTCTCAAGGATTGAGCAAGAGCGTCGGCACACTTCTCGCCATCCATTGCCGCCGACACTATCCCACCGGCATAACCGGCACCCTCGCCACAGGGATACAATCCCGGAATGTGGATATGATGGAGCGAAAGCTCGTCACGGGGAATCCTGACTGGTGACGAAGTGCGTGTCTCGGCTCCTATCAGCACAGCCTCATTGGTAAGGAATCCACGGTTCTTACGGTCGAAATCCTTGAATCCCTGCTGAAGCCGCCGCGCGATGAAGGGAGGCAGCAGCTGATCCATTCTCGCCGAATGAATGCCCGGGGAATATGATGTGGCAGGCAGTGATGTCGACGGGCGGGAATTGACGAAATCATCCATGCGCTGGGCCGGAGAGTTCTGGCTGTGACCCGATTCTTCCCAAAACTTCCGCTCGATAGCAGCCTGATAATCCATCATTTTCAATGGATAGTCGCCTTCAACATCTTCAGGCAGTATCTCCACCACCATTCCGGAATTGGCCCAACGTGTTCCGCGGTTGGACGGTGACATGCCGTTGACCACGAGCTGGCCGTCGTCACTCGCCGCCGGTATAATGAATCCTCCGGGACACATGCAGAAAGAGTAGACGGCGCGCCCGTCCACGCGGGTGAGCATCGTGTACTCAGCGGGCGGCAGGTACTTTCCGCGACCGTCGCGGGAGTGGTAACGCAGGCAGTCGATAAGCTGCTGTGGATGTTCAAGACGCACTCCTATCGCAAGGCCCTTCGGTTCGAGAGTCACGCCCGAGTCGGCAAGCATCCTGTAGACATCGCGCGCCGAGTGACCTGTCGCAAGTATTACGGGGCCGTGATATTCCTTTCCTGAAGCAGTGACAACGCCGGTAACAGTTCCGTCGTTGAATATCAGACTCACCACCCGGGTTCCGAACTTCACTTCTCCGCCCGACTTCTCAATGGTGTTCCTTATCGACTTTATCACTTCAGGCAGGCGGTCGGTCCCGATATGGGGATGGGCATCGCGGAGTATGTCTTCCGACGCTCCGTGCTGACACAATATATTGAGAATCTTTTCTATGCTTCCACGCTTCTTGCTGCGTGTATAAAGTTTTCCGTCGGAAAACGCTCCTGCCCCACCCTCGCCGAAACAATAGTTGGAATCAGGGTCCACGACATTCTCGCGTGATATGCGGGCCATATCCTTGCGCCTGGAATCGACATCCTTTCCGCGTTCAAGAATCACGGGACGCACCCCGAGCTGTATGAGCCGCAGAGCGGCAAACAATCCGGCCGGTCCGGCTCCTACGATTATAGCCTGCGGCGCATCTTTTTCCAGCATCCCGTAATGCTCGGGGACGCAGAGCGACACATCAGCCGGAAGCTCATCGAGATATACCTTGAGCTGAAGATTGATCTTGACGTTGTGTTGGCGCGCGTCGATAGAACGCCGCGAAATCACTACCCGCTTCACCCTTCCTGGGTCAACGCCCAGACGCGACGCGACGACGGGGCGGAGGTATCGTTCATCCGACGCCGTGCGGGGGTCGGTGGTTAGAGTCAGTTCCTGAACCATAATGGCAGTCATTTATAAGAGTCCCTGACGGATTTTCCGATCAGTGTTACGCATTGAAATCCAGAGTGTCACTACCGCAAACACAAAGGCGATGAAGTCACTCGCCGCCATCGACGCCCACACTCCGGGGATGCCGTAGATGCGCGGCAGGAAAATGAGAAACGGAATAAGGAACAACAGCTGGCGGGTGAGCGACAGGAAAATTGATACCTGTGGCTTACCCACACTCTGGAAGAAGTTCTGAATCACGATCTGGCATCCAACCACCGGATAAGCGATAAAATATATCCTGAATCCCTCCCGGGCCAATGCTATAAGCTGAGTGTCGATGGTGAAAAGCGAGCTGACGGTATCAGGCATAAGCTCGGTCACCGCCCATCCACACGAGGTTACAGCCACTCCGAGCCATATACCGAAACGAAGTGTCTTCTTGACGCGGTCAAAGTTGTGGGCACCATAGTTATATCCCAGAATCGGCTGCATACCCTGAGTGACACCGAACACTATCATGACAAAAAACATTGTTGTGCGGTTGACGATTCCGTAGGCTCCCACAGCCAGGTTTCCGTCGGTACCGCCATAGTTGAGCAGCGCATGGTTGATGAAGATAACGACCACGCAAGCGGTTACGTTCATCAGAAACGGCGACAGGCCTATCGCGTAGATACGCTTGATGATTGCCGGAGTGAGCCACTTGTTGTCGCGCTGGAAGTGGATCGAACTCTTACTCGACAGGAAGTGACACAGGACCCATACGAAGGCAACGCCCTGACCGCAGACCGTGGCTGTGGCCGCACCTTTTATACCCCATCCAAACTTGAAGATAAACAGCGGGGCGAGTATCACATTGACCACCACCGACATCAGTGCTGAAATCATGGCTTTGCGGGGATAGCCGGTTGCACGCATCAGATTGTTGAGTCCGATAAACACATAGCTGATCGGCGTTCCCATCAGTATGACCCGCATGAACTCCCTCGCGTAAGGGATAGTCTCGGGGGTGGCGCCGAAGAAAATCAGAATATCGTCAAGGAAAATATAAGTGACTCCGCCGAATATCACCGAGTGGATAAGGCAGAGCGTAAGGACATTGTTGACCACATCGGTAGCTCGCGAGTAGTTGCGCTGACCCAGGAATATCGAACTTATCGTGGCACCGCCCACGGCGATGAGCGTACAGAACGCCACCACGAGATTCATCAACGGGAAAGTAATGGCAAGACCGGCAATCGCCATCGCACCTACACCGCGGCCTATGAATATCGAGTCGACGATATTATAGAGCGACGTGGCTACGGCAGCTATGATAGCCGGGACGGAATACTGCGTCAGCAGCTTTCCGATGGAACTCACGCCGAGGTTTTCGGTTGAGACGGACGCCGACGACACAGGCTTCTGATCAGGTTGAGCGGGAACTGATGACATAAGTTTGACAAATTTTCCACAAAGTTAATCACAATTCCCCATCCTCCACCCATCCTGCCCTCAAAAAAATATGATTCTGCGACCCGTACCCATTCATGTCACGCGCCCGGTAAATACAAAAAATCTCGATTATGGGAGAGTAAAGGGACAAATTTTTGCGATTATAACCCCGATTCTTACAAAAAGTTGAGTTTAGTGCAATTTCTACACCGGGTCGTCGGCTCCGGGATTACGGCCAACAGGAGCATAATGATTTTCGGCATCAAAACACTCAGCCGACGTACCCGGGAAATCCTTGATCAGTCGTTCTTTCACCTCATCGTGTTCTTTAAATACCGTAAACCAGATTGACCAGCATCCCGCCTTCTCGATATACTCAATAAGACAATCCAGATCACATCTGCCATTTTCATAACGGCTCTTGTATTTTTCGGCTACCTCCCACTCTTTCTTCCTTTTTTGCCATCGCTTGTCTTGCGGGCTCGATGAGACCGGGGTTTTATCGAGTCCGACAAGACGGAGTAAATTCAGAGCCTTTTCATAGGATTTACCTTGTAATTCCGGATTGGCCACTACCACGCCACCCCTGTCATATTTCAGGCTTATGTAGGTGTTGTTCAGATGAGGGAAATGGCAATTCTCAGGCAATTCCACTTTACTCCACTTATTTCCTTTTCCATTGCAAGTGGAACATCCGATCAGGAAGTTATCCCAATTGTATTGCAGATGGGAATACCCTGACTTCGGGTCCTTTGGCAAAATGTGTTCAACAGCAAGTTCCCTTGTATAAGGAAATGGAGCTTCACAATATACACAATATTGTCCCAAGGTCGCGCACAATGGATCCTTGGCATCCTGATAAGGATTGTAAACGGCTCTGATGACATGCCGGGACCCGTCATCAAGAGTTATTTCCGTTCCTGCCGGAAGTTTATTAATCGGTCTCATTGATCGCGCTTCTATCCATTTTCAACATAGCGACGTATGCCGGATCGTCGGAAAACTCAACTTCTATCTCGTCGAGCCGTTGTTTTACATTATTTGCCGATTCAGTGTCACCTTCTCCAATTTTCACCAATTGATAATATTCTTCAGCAGCATTGACCATCTCCTCAAACCTTGCACTGCGGCGGGTCTCAAGATCCATCTCGGTCATGGTGATTTCTTCAATGCTGCGTCTATTGGCATCGGTTATTCCCTTCTTTCCATCAAGCGTGATGATATTCTTATTCTCCACACTTTGGATTATGAACGGAGAATGGCTTGAAACAATGAATTGTATCATCGGAAACGCCCTTTGGAGATCGGCCAGAATGTGACGTTGCCACCGTGGATGCAAATACAGGTCAATTTCATCGATGATTACGATACCCGGAGTTTTCCTTATGGCTTCAGGGCCGAGAAAACCATTTAGTTGGATACAACGATATGCAATTTCAGCGACCATGCTTATGACTGCTTTAAAGCCGTCACTCATGTTTTCAAACGTTTGATATTCCGGTTCTTCTCCAGTGACCGAAACACGCGCCAGAAATTCGTTATTCTTAGAGTCAACCTCCACATCGGTCATAGCAGGTATTGCATTGGATAACGCATTGATAAACGCCTCTTTTGTTCCCGGAAATTCATTCTCCTTCGATGAATTTGACCCATAACGATACAACCAGTCAAACGCGCTCTTGAAATCAATCGTCTCAAGGAGGGCTGACTTGTAGGCTTTCTCAATCCTGCTCTCCCGCTGCTTCTTTTTTTGTGCAGACCGGTAATCATTATCTATTCTCTTGACACCAAATGAAAGCACCAGAGGATAGATTGCATCAGTCAGTGAATCGGATGAAGAGCGGGCGGCCTCCATCTTCTCAACTTGATCAATCATTTCTCCGGCACATTCCCTTGAATGGGTAGTCTTTGTCCCTCTTAATTCTCTCCACCACGTTATGGGAGTGGGATCAGTAGTGAACTCATCGCCTTCACGGTAGGTGTAAAAGAAATCTCCGCTGGCATCAATGCGCGTGTTTTCAGGATTCTTGAAAAAATCCTTCTTTTCTGTCACATATCGCTTGAACACATCCCTCAAAGTAAAATTCCGGCTGTACGCTTTATCAGATGCAGGAATCGAATTCAACGATTTCAAGTATGCTCCCAACGCTATCTGCAACGCGTTCAGCAATGTTGTCTTGCCGGTCGTATTATTACCGACTACAACTGTCATTTTAGGGTCGAAATCGAAGGTTTCGTTTTCAAAACCTCTGAAATTCCGGATTTTGAGAGACCTGATTCTCATATCTCACTTCGTATGGTTATGGGTTGTGGATTATGTCTTCTATTTTACAAAGTTAATAATAAAAAATGACAATTTCTAAAAAAACTCCATTTCCTGGTTAAGCAATTTGCTTGAACGGTTTAGGGGTTAATAGTTAATTTTAGGTATTGTCAACGATAATTTTTATTGACGGATGTATTTTTCAGGCCGGAAAATACCCCGTTTTTGAGTATTGCCCCCGGAGCCTGAGAGGAGTAATTTTGCACTCAAAATCAAATAGAAATGAAACTTACTCTTATTCATCATCTTTTGCTATCGTCAATTCTCATGCTTCCTGCCTTTCATGCTGCGGGTGCCGACGATCAACATACTGACAGTGTCACGATCGCCGATGTAAAGAAAAAAATCTCGGCATGGGACCGCCTACATGTGGGCGGTTACGGCGAGGTTGCAATGTCGAGAAACTTTTACAGCGACAATTATCTAAGGTATTCCGAGCCTGACCGTTACGGTTCAGCTGCAAGCCACGGCAGGTTTGACCTGCCTCACGTAGTGATTTATCTTGGTTACGACTTCGGAAAGGGATGGTCGTTCAGTTCTGAAATAGAGTTTGAGCACGGAGGTCCGGAAGCAGCCGTCGAGATCGAGACCGAAGAGGCCGGCGAATACGAAACCGAAGTTGAACGGGGAGGCGAGGTTGCCCTTGAGCAGTTCTATATCCAGAAGGAGTTTTTTCCTCAGCTTAAGGTGCGTGCCGGTATGCAGGTGGTGCCGGTGGGCGCGACCAACGCTCACCATGAACCGAACCAGTTCTTCGGTGTCTATCGTCCCGAGGGTGAAAACACTATCCTGCCGTGTACCTGGCATGAGGTATCGGTCTCGGTCAGCGGACGTGCCGGCAACTGGTCCTACATAGCCATGTTCCTGCCCGGGCTTGATTCCGAGCGGTTCGGCAATCAATCCTGGATTCATGACGGCTCGGCCTCACCCTTTGAATTCAAGATAGCCAATTCCTATGCTTTCGCTGCGAGGGTGGATAATTACAGTATCAAAGGGCTTCGCATCGGGGTCAGCGGATATATAGGCAACTCATTCCGCAACACGCTTTATCCCACCGAGTCGGCCAAAAACGACGGTATCCACGGGACTGTCACCATTCTTTCGGCCGATTTCAAGTATGAGGGTCACAACTGGCTCGTCAGAGGTTTCGGCGACTGGGGTCATCTTTCCGATGCGGCCCATATCAGTAAATTCAACATCTCTATGTCGAAGAAATCCACATCCAAGCGGCAGGAAGTTGCTTCCGATGCCGTTGCCGCCGGTGTAGAGGCGGGTTACAATATTTTCGGTCTCATCCCGAGAATGAACCGCGACCGCCAGAAGTTCTATGTATTCTGCCGCTATGATTATTATGACTCGATGCTGAAAATGGAAAGCGCCACCCCATTAGGATGGTGCGGACGGCAGATAGTGACCGCGGGCATAAACTGGTTTCCCATACCTCAGATCGTGGTCAAGGCCGATTATTCCTACGGCATACTGAAGAGCAGATATAACAACGAGCCTTCGGTCAACATAGGCGTTGCCTACACCGGATGGTTCAAATAATTTCCTCAAGGATTATGACGCAATTATCAAACACCATAATTTCCCATTAAGATGAAACTCTCAAACTTCTACTTCCTATCAGTTTTAGCACTGTCGCTGACGGCGTGCAGCGATAATTCCAATGATCCTGATCCCGTCAACGCAGCGTCGGCTAAAGAAATCGCCCTCAAAGCCGCGACCGAAGCATACGTTGACAATACCGTGCTCCCCACATATTGCGCCATGGCCAATGCCGCTATCGAAATGCGCGATCTCTGCCATGTGATGCAGGAAAAACATGCCTCGGGTACACTGACCCAAAACGATGTCAAGGCTGCGGGCGAAGCATGGAAACTGGCGCGCAAGAACTGGGAGCTGAGCGAAGCATTTCTCTTCGGTCCCGCCGCCAATCACAACATTGATCCACACATCGACTCCTGGCCTCTCGACAAGGCGGCTATGGAGAATCTGCTCGTCCAGATACGCAACGGCAACAGCTGGTCGCTTGAAAACAACGGCGGCTACGGCCTCATAGGTTTCCACTCGGTTGAGTTCATGCTCTTTCAACTGAGCGACGATGAAAATACTTCGCTTGTACATTCCACTGACTACACCCCCGAGGAACTCGAATATCTTGTAGCCGTGGCCGACGACCTTTGCCAACAGTGCGTGTGCCTCGAAGCATGTTGGGCCGGCACCGCCAATATTTCAACCGAAAAGCAGGATATCCTTGAGGATGCCGATCTTGATTATGACGAGGAATATGGCTGGGAAATGAAAAACGCCGGTAAGCCCGGATCGCGGTTCAAAACCTATCAGGAAGCTGCCGAGGAAATCATTCAGGGCTGCATCGACATTGCCGACGAAGTCGGTAACACCAAGATCGGGCGCCCTCATATCGGTTCTTCACTCGAAGACAAGAATTACATCGAGTCGCCCTACTCTCTCAATTCTATCGAGGATTTTGCTGACAATATCCGCTCGGTGAGCAATGCCTACTCGGGCAGCCGTCAGGGCGACGCATCGGTCAGCGACTATGTAAGGAGCATCGATGCGAGTGCCGATGCCGAGGTACGTGCCGCCATTCAGGCTGCAATCGCCGCTATCGAAGCGATACCCGAGCCTTTCGCCAAGAACGCCACCGGACCACTCGCCGAGACCGCTATGAAAGCTGCCGGTGAAGACCTTGTCGACGCTCTCGAAAAGGCCATGAGTGCCGTAACCCGTCATTGAACCATCAACATCAATCCCTTAAGATGAATCACAAAGTATTCAACCGATACGTCCTGCTCCCCGCCCTTACATGCTCGCTCGGGGCGTGCTCCGACGACACGATCACCGATGATGTAATCGCCGCCACCGAGTCTCTGCCCGAGTGGTACTATGCCGGGGGTGAACTGGGCACGACCTATCTCAGCACCACCAATGTTTTCGAGCAACCTGCACCGGCAGTCGAGCGGCAGGGGCTGTATCAGTCGTTTAAAAACGGCGAGGCACTATTTGAAAAACCGTTCATGACCAATCAGAGTGGCGTAAGAAGCGGTCTTGGACCGGTCTACATCAGGACATCGTGCACTCACTGTCATCCCAACTACGGGCATGGTACCCGCGTTCCCGAGGGTCGGTTCAATACCAATGAGATAGGCAACGGCTGCCTGCTCGTAGTATATGATCCCGCTACCGAAGGTTATGTATCATGGCTCGCCGGTATGCCTCAAAGCCATGCCGTAGCTCCGTTCAAGGCTCCCGTCGACGAGTCAAAGGTCACTGTAAAGTGGCTCGATGCCGTCGACGACTGGGGCAACCGGTTTGACGACGGGGAGACGTATGAACTCCAGTATCCGGAGGTCAACATGCCTTCCGATGCCATCTATGTGGTCAACCGCGGCTATCAGCTCCCGGGCGATTACGCCGTGAAACTCGAATCCACAATAGGAATATACGGCACCGGTCTGCTCGATGCCATCACCGAAGAAGACATTCTCGCGCAGTACCGCAAGGAGGAGGCCGACGGCTATATGACCAACGGATTCAATCCTTCATTCTATGCCGCAGGGGAATGGCAGTCGATGTATTCCAACACTTTGCAGGGCGACGGCACCGGATATGTGCGCCGGTTCACCTATGCCCTTTCGCGCGGTCCGCTTCAGGATGCCGCGGGTGCCAATGCGATCTGGAACATCACCAACGTGACCCGTTCTGACCGCCGCTACCATTATCTTGACGCCGCCGGTACCTACGCCCTTTATTCGTCGAAGGATCCTCAGGTGCAGGAGGGATTCGAGGACTACATCAGGCGCATCGACCCTGATCACGCCCATCCTTCCTACTGGAACGGAACGATGGAGGAACGTATCTACGCTTATCTGACCGACAGGAATCTCGACCCGGAAATGACCGATGACGAGTATACTGACCTGATGGTGTGGCACCGCGGTCTCGCCGTACCTGCCGTAAGGGACGTGGATGATCCCGAGGTCAACCGCGGACGCGAACTGTTCGCTCAGATCGGCTGTGACTACTGCCATCGCCCCTCGTGGACTACCGGACCTGACAAAATCGTGGATCCGGCCAAGTTCTTCGCCGGAACGGAACTGCCCCGTTTCCCCTATCAGAAAATATGGCCTTACACTGACATGGTTCAGCATAAACTGTGCATGGAAAATGACATACGCGGCGGATGGTGCCGCACGACTCCGCTGTGGGGACGCGGACTGCATCAGAAAGTCACCGGCAGTCCTACTGCCGACCGTCTCCACGACTGCCGCGCCCGCACCACGATGGAAGCCATCATGTGGCACGGATTTTCATCCCGAAGTGACGCCCGCTACTCCGTTGAACAGTTCAGGAAACTGCCTAAGGCTGACCGCGACGCTGTGGTCAGATTCGTCGACGCGATATGATCATTCTGCCGCGACCTTATTCTGCTATTGATTAAAAAAATGAAGCATCAACCGTTCACCATCATCCTTCATATTGCCCTGGCCGTCATTATGGCCGGGGCAATTGTCACCCACTTCACCGGCATCCAAGGCTCGCTGACTTTGAAGTCCGGTGAGCTTCCCGTCACAAGTTTTGATAAGACATCAGGGCCGGGACACGGGGAACTGCCTTTTGCGGTCAGTCTCGATGAAACAGAGATAATCTGCTATCCCGCCACCACTACTCCCATGGATTTCCGCAGTGTGATCACGGTGGACGGCACGAGGATTCAGGTGGCCATGAACAAAGTGGGGGAACACGACGGCTGGCGCTTCTACCAGTCGGGCATCGGACCCGACAATACAATCCTGTCGGTCAGCCATGACCCGTGGGGCACTGGCATAACCTACACGGGTTATATCCTGTTGCTCATAGGCATGGCCGGATTCTTCTTTCAGAAAAAGACCTTATGGTGCGTATGGCTAAGGAACTATCGCAAAAGCCTTACATTACTGCTGTTCTTTACAGTCTCTACGCAGGTTCAGTCATTACACGCAGCCGTCGGCAACGGGGTAAATCTTCCGGTAATGCAACGCCCGCTCGCGGCCAACTTCGGACGAATACTCGTCAACTGGAACGGGCGGATATGCCCTATGCAGACATTGGCCCGCGACATCGCGACATCGCTCTACGGCAGCAGTTCCTACGAGGGTCTCACTGCCGAGCAGATTCTTTCAGGCTGGCTGTTTTACTACGACGCGTGGCAAAGCGACTATTTCAGGCTTCATCCCGAACTGAAATCCTTGCCCGACTCACCCACCGGAAAGGCTGAAAAGAAGGCTGCTGAACGACTTGCTTTAGTTGAGTGGCTCGGCACGGGCGAGATATTCAGGATCTATCCTTATCTCACAGCCGACGGCCGGATGGAATGGCTGTCGCTCACGGGCCGTCGACCATCAGCGATGCAGCTCGACCAGTGGATATTCATGCAATCGTCCATGACCGGAATAAAGGAGTCGCTTCTTCACGGAAAGAATATCCTCGCCAACGAAAAAATCAACGGACTCATGGCCGGTCAGAGGCAATATGCGGTGGGAGCGGAATTACCTTCCAATCTTAAAATCGAAGCAGAGCGACTCTATAACATTGCCGCCCGTCCAGCAATTGCAGGTATCGCGGCAATATGCGCCGGACTGGCTGTGCTTATTCTATCTCTTTTTCACTCGCCATGGTCAGAAATACTGCGTCGCCTAAGCATGACGGCAGCGGTAATTCTGAGCCTCTATGTAGCTTCAATGATGGGGCTGCTATGGTGGATAAGCGGCCATGTTCCGCTGTCCAACGGTCCTGAGACGATGATGTTCATGGCACTCGTGTCCCTCACCGGAGCGTGCACATGCCGCAACCTTACCCTGCGCGGAGCATTGATGACCGTAGGGGCGATGGCACTGTTTGTCACCGCAATGTCAGGACGTACACCTCAGATCGGTTCCATAATGCCGGTGCTGTCAAGTCCGCTCCTGTCGGTCCATGTCATGCTCGTGATGATTTCCTACGCAATGTTTTTCCTTATGGCTATCCTGTCCTCGGTCGCCCTGCTGTCGTTGTCGCGAGAGCGCGTCAGGCAATTGGCCTGTATCAACCGCATCACTCTTGTTCCGGCAGTATTCCTGTTGGGAGCCGGAATATTCATCGGCGCAGTGTGGGCCAATCAGACGTGGGGCCGATACTGGGGATGGGATCCCAAGGAAACCTGCGCCCTCGTGATGTGGCTCGTCTACGCCCTTCCGTTGCATGGAGCAAGCCGCTACCTGTCATTTTTCCACAAGGACCGCGCGCTCCACATCTATCTCCTCGCCTCCATATTGACGGTTATATTCACCTATTTCGGCGCCAATTACCTATTGGGCGGTCTCCATTCCTACGCCTGATCAGTCCGTGTCTTGCCGCTTGCTTTAAAGATGAACAGCAGGATCACGATGACCGATGCCGCAGCAAGCGCCGATCCCCAGAGTGAAGCTGTGGCGGGGATCCCGGTGCGGGCCAGAGCCATTCCTCCTATGGTGGCACCTATGGCATTGCCGAGATTGAACGCTATCTGTACAGCCGCGCCACCCATCAGTTCTCCACCGGGCGAATACTTCAACAGCAGCAGCTGCATGGGCGATGAAAGGGCGAAAAGACAGGCGGTAGCAACCATGATGGAAATCGCTGTCAATATCATGCTTGACGACTCGAAGTAAATGAGAAGCAGCGTGACTGCCATGATGACTGATACCGACAGCGCGATCTTGCCCGGAGTAAACCGGTCGGACAACACGCCAGCCACGTAGTTGCCCACGCTCATGGAAGCACCCACGAGAATCATCAGCAACGGAATGTATTTCTGCGCAAGCCCTGCCTTGCCCATTATCGGGGTGACATAAGAGTACATCGAGAAGCAGCCGCCTTGACAGAGTATAGTGAACAGTATCAGGATCCACGGCGCGGGACTCTTGAGGAAACGGAATTCTCCGGCCACACTTGAATGTGGCAACCGTCCCACGCCCTTTACCATGAATATGAACATCAGCATCGTCACGAAGGCCCACGCCGAATTAAACAGGAAAATCCACCGCCAGTTGAGTGTATTGGCGATAAAACTGCCAAGCGGTATGCCGAGAAGGTTGGCCGTCGTCATTCCGAGAGTCATCAGTGCGACAGCGGTGGTCTGCCGGTCGGGCATCAGCCTGCTCGCCACAATTGCCCCGGTGCCGAAAAACGCTCCGTGAGACAGGCCGGAAATGAACCGGCTTGCCAATCCCATCTCAAACGTTTTGCTGACGGCAAACAATACGTTGCCTGCGGCAAGCACCGCCATGAGAGCTATAAGGATTTTTCTTAGGTCCCAGTTGCGTAGGAAAATGGCACATAGCGGTGCCCCGACGCATACACCTATCGCATACGACGAAATAAGATGTCCCGCTTCCGACAGGCTCGTGTGAAACGTATCGGCAAGGTCAGGCAATATGCTCATCATCACATATTCCGTCATGCCGAGGGCAAACGTACCGAAAGCGAGTGTCAATATACCTTTCTTCATAATAAGTAGATCTTTACGGTTATCCGACAATCAGAGGTATTATCATGCCGGCAAATATCAGTAATATGCTTCCTACGGCATAGGTCACGGTATAACTCATCGCCGGCAAAGTGCTGTCGAGGTTATCCTGAATCGCTCCGAGAGCGGCTACCGCATTGCGGCTGCCGGCAACACAACCCAACGCTATCGCGGGGTTGAACCTGAAGATACGCGCGGCAATCAGCGTGGAAAGGATCAGCGGAACCGACGTACAGACTATTCCAGCAAGGAAGAACTCAAATCCTACCGTCTTCAACCCTGCCAGGAACGTAGGTCCCGCTTCGAGTCCAACAACTGCGATAAACAGGTTGAGGCCGACATTGTTCATGAACCACAGGACCGGACGAGGAATCCTCCCGAAGGTAGGCCGCTTGTTACGCAGCCATCCCAACACAAGACCTGAAAGTATCGCGCCTCCACTTGTGCTCAACGAAAGTGGAATCCCGTCGTAATAGAAAGTCAAGGCTCCTATGAAACAGCCGATAGCTATGCCGAGGCCAATGAATACCACATCAGTCGACTCGGTAGGCCGGTCAGAGAAACCTATCTCGGCCACCGCCACAGCTACGTCCTGAGGCAGTCCGACGAGCGTCAACACATCACCTTTCTCAAGGAGTGTCTTGGCTTTCATAGGTATGCTCACGTCGTCACGCATGATCTTTCGCACCATCACGCCGCTCATGTAGTCCTGAGAGCGGAGCTCTGAGAGTGTCATACCGGCGGCTCCTGACTTTGAAACCGTGACAGGTAGATTCTCAGCCGTGAAGTTGAGAAGGTCATGATCCGTGACCTCCGCTCCTATCCAGCCGGCATCGTCTATAATCGTCTCGCGGCGTCCGCTTAACACTATTATGTCCCCCTTCCTCACCTTAAGGTTGGGCTGCGGGTCTTCGATCTCACCTCGCAACCGCAATCGCTCGATGAAGTGGCGGAGTCCGAGCTTCTCGATGTGACGCTCGATTTCCTCAACCGTTCTCGGATGGTTGAAGTAATCCGTCTCAGCCCGATAGGCACGGAATGAAATGGGACGGTTGGCCACGAAAGTACCGGGTCCGGCCACGATGTCACCGCTGTCCATTTCAGCTTCAAGTCGGGCTGTCTGCTCCTTAACCTTAGCCAAGCCGCCTATCAACCGTGGGCCGAGATTAGCAATGACCCATGCCGAACCTATGGTGCCGAACACGTAGCACACGGCGTAACAGGCAGGAATGATAGAGAGCATCCGCTCGGTTTCATCAGCGGGCAAGCCGAGCGACCTTATGGTACTCGACCCCACTCCTATCACCGCCGAAAATGCCTGCGACCCCGAAAACAGCCCAACAGCCTGTCCCTTGTCATATCCCATGATCTCACTCACGATGACGACGGTTGCTATACACAATACCACCTCGACACAGGCAAATCCTATTTGTTTCAGGCCGTCGCCCTTAAGCGAGCGGAAGAACTGAGGGCCTACCGAGTAACCTATCGCAAAAAGAAACAGCATGAACGATACCGATTTCAAAGTATTTGAAACAGGTATGTCAAGTTGGCCGATCAGCACACCCACGATCAACGTGGCGGTAACCGGTCCGAGCGAGAATGATTTAAATTTCAATCCTCCGAGCCAGAATCCCATACCGATTGTCAAGAAAATCGGTATGACGGTATTCTCCCGGAATATTTCAGCAATAAAGTCCAAGAACATAAAAAATTACAATAATTATAGTTTTGTAACAATAATAATGCGCATTATGTTCTTACCGGCTCAATAACAGCCGTGACAACAGGAGATTAGCACAACCTCAAAATCGTCAAATATCTAACTTGATCCCGGGCAGGAGATCCCCTACCATATCCCCGGGGACCGAAACTGAACAGTTGCCTGAGGTTATTTCCGTGTTGACCTGCGGCGCGTTCATCAGCCGGCCATTGACCGTCAATGCCAATCGCTTGCATATATTGTCACGGGTGATTTCAGCCCACTTCACGGCATCGGGAAACCTGAACGCCACCTGCACGTTACCTTCATAGGAAGGCAAAGTATTTACTTCAGTCACGGGCACTTTTTCCGATAGTAGCGGAGCTGTGTCATAGGCGACGAGCCATATTTGCCCGTCGGCACTCGGAAGAGTCCAGTCAATATTGATATCACCGCACTTGGGTAATTTCCTTAATATCACGTTCACGCGCGAGGTATCGGCTACGGTATAGCGGCCGTCAGTACCAATTCCGCTGACCGAGTCGTGAAATTCCACAACCTTATTTACCGTCACATACCAGTCCACACCCTCCACCGGTTCGGTTTTTGCCTTACCCGGATTTCCGCAAGCGGTTGCAACCAGTGCAGCCATGATACTTGCCCACAGCGTAGTGATACTGAGTTTCATTGCCATAATTCTACAAGTTAAGAAAAATCATCGGCTTTTGCGCGAATTGTATTGCCTGTAATAATGGCCGCCTATAATGCCGCCGACTAAAGCACCCAGTAAAGGAATTAAAAAATAATACCAAGGCATATCCGTAATTATTTTAGAGTTTCACATTTACAAAGATAAGAATTTCCACGCAAAATAATCGGCTTTACCTGCCCAAAAAAAGAGTAGGTCGGGAAACTTTCGCTTCCGACCTACTCTTTTTTATAAATCTGAACGGTACTTTTACCGGAAAAGTCTATAATTTGAGGGCCGGATTGAGACAGCCCTTAAGAGAAGTGTAGGGAATGAGGAAATAGCGTATGCCTTCGGCAAAGGAAGAAATATCATAGGGCTGATATACAAAGGCCACTCCTCCGGGGGTCAACGCAGGGCGCGGGTAAAGTTTGCCCTTGTAGTTAACGTAATATGACGGATACTCCGAAATCTCATCAGTGAGATAGGCGGTAGTAATGCTGCCATCGGTAGCTTCGGCCACTTTTTCGGCAAGAAGCACTGATGCGGTCTCGAAGCCCTGAGGTGTAAAAATGTCTTCGATTCCCAAAGCCTTGCGGCCATCGACATCAAAGGTCACGTAGGTGGCGTTGTCGGTTCCGTGAGCTCCTCCGGTGAAGAGCTGATTGTAGAGGAAATAAGTTACAAGATTGCCGTCGGAGCTCTGATAATCGGGATAATAATAAGCCTGATAGGTGTAGGGAATTATCTCATCGTTATCGGCGGCGAGATCCGAGTATCCTTTTTCAAACTGATCGGCAAGGAAATCGACTGCCTGGGTCACGTCCATCTCTGGAGTCACTTGATCCACCGTACCTTCTACAAAAAGATTGTCAAAGCTGTTCTGAAGCGAAGTGTTGAGGAATTCGGCGACGTCGAGCTTGGGATGGCGACGCACATATACGGTGACATCGAAATACCCTGCGGCTCCGTCATCGCCCGTCACGATTTTCTTATTCTTCTCCACCTTAAGGGTTCCGGGGATGGAGAACTGATCCATCGGGGTGATTTCACCGGGCAGGGAAGCCAGAGCGTAGGAGGCGGTGTCGACTCCCAGTGTCAGCTTTATATCAGGATAGTCGACATTTATACCTGTAAACACACCGTTGACCAGTGTGGTATCGGATGAAGTGGCGGTGTGACGCACAATGAGTGTGGACACATCGCCGCTGTCATCGGCGGCGTATGCAGTGGTGACTGTAATCTCGGGTGACGCGTAGATCGTGTCACCCGGAGTTATGGAGTCGTCGGCAAGCGTGTTGACATTTCTGGAACCGCAGGAGGTCATGACGGCCACGGTACCCAGCGCAATAGCAAAAATGAGGGATGATTTCTTCATGTCGGATTCGTGAATCGTTAGTGTTGTCAATTACACGAAAAACAACGGTCACGGCATTATTGTTCAGGCGTCAGTCTGCGCACGAGCCATTCGAGCTGAGCTGATACCTTGTAATCGCCCATACCCATGGGGTTGCAGTCAAAAGTCACGTCAGCACCCTTGTAAGTTATGGCATCCACGATAAGGTCAGTGATCTTGAAGTCGGGGTTGGGAGTGAGGTCGTTGACCAGAGGTACCATGTCGCCGGCCTTCTCGATTTTGTAACCGTCGGGATTAACGGTGAAAGGAAGGTTCTTCAGCGAAAAGTTGAGCGATACAGGCATCTTGTCAGAATAACGGGCATTGCGGAAATCGATATTAGCCTGATTGGACTGAGGGTCAAGAGAGACGATATAATATGTGAGATCGGTCTCATACGGCTCGCCATTGTCCTTGGGATTCACCTCGGTCTTGCCGAAGTAATAGTTGACCGTACCGACGGCGTTGACCCGGGTAGTACCGTTGAGGGTGAAGTTGACATAATAGGCGGGTATACGCTTTCCTCCCTCTTCAAGCAGGCGGTCGATGAACTTGATCGAGACATTGGAGAACGTGTAGTATGATCCTGCGCTTCCGGTAGGCTTCAGGTTGGTGCCCTGAATTATGTAATTGCCCCGGTTGTCGAATGTAAACTTGATATTTTCAAGTTTAAAAGACAATGCGCCGGTCACTCCGGGAAGCGAGATATTGCTCATGTTGATATTGGCCGTGCGCTCAGTCAGGTTCATTTCAAACTGATAAGTGGGTGAAAGACGCACCTCTGACTGGCCGGTAGTCAGGTCGGTCACCACATTGAAGCAATCGGTGTAATTGTAGGTAGCGGTCTCGCGGAACTCTCCGTCGCCAAGGCATGATGAAAGCGTGGCGGCCACGACGGCGAGAAGGGTAAAGAGAGAGAATCTTGATAGTTTCATTTCGTTATAACTGTGTTTAGATTAATATTCTGAGAGTGACGCGACACGACGCCGGGCGGCCGCGCTGAAAGAAGTTGTTTCCTATAGAAACGTAGCGGAACGTGTCATATTTCGTTCCTGTAATATTTTCCGCCGAAAATTCAAGCGAACCGTGCTTTCCGGTTGCCGTGATTATCGCGCCAAGCCTTCCATAGAACGGCTGACTCCGGGTGTTGTCTTCGTTCCAGTAAATCCTCCCGATTCCGCGAAGGTTGAGGTCAAACGACAGCTGCTCTACAATACCTTTACCGACGGGTAAGGTATACATTCCCGAAAGATACAGAGTATTGGAAGGCGCGTAAGGTACATATTTTCCCGAGAAATCGGAGATACCGTTGTGAAAACGGCGGAATCGTGCACAGGTGTAGCCATAGGCGGTATTGAACGACCAGCGCGAGGCCGGAGAGTAACGCACGGCCAGTTCGGTGCCGTAGCTCGAAGTGCGTCCGGCATTGGTCATGATGCGGCCCGTCGTCGTGCCGTCGGGAAACGTGGTCAGCTGCTGGTCGCGGCAGTCGATATAGAATAGTGCCGCCGAAAGGTCAAGACTTATCGAAGTGGGCCGGAACTTATATCCGACCTCATAGTTCCAGCTGCGCTCGGGCTTGTAGGCCACGATCCGGTCAATGTCATATTTCTCGGATATGCCGAGCGACGACATGAGACGCTGCTGAAGCACATCACTGAACATCTGGGTGTTATATCCTCCCGCCTTGTAGCCTTTGGCCACCGACAGATATGCCTCATGGCTGCCTGAAAGATATGTGGCAGTGAGCGACGGCAGAAGCGACAGTGAACTTTTATTGAGCCGCCCGCGGTCATCAATCTCTATCGTAGGAGTGGCGAATATGGTGGGATTATCGGGATCCGTGAGGTTATGCACTATGTAACCGGTCGAAGTGAAGCTGTGATAGCGCAGTGAAGTGTGCTCGTAGTCGAGCCTCAGTCCGGCGGCGAAAGTCCAGTGCCCGGCAGTGTAACTGCTTCGGTGGTAGACCGACGCTCCATATACAGGCATCCTGAACCGGCTCCCCAAGAGGAATTCGTCGCTCGCCCACGATATAGGGTACTTGGAGTTAAAGGCATTGACATGGTCCACGATCAGCTTTTCAATGCCGGTCGACTTAAACGTGACAGGGGCATCCATGGTAGACTGCTTGGTGAAGGCAAAAACGCCCGTAGTCCAGTTATATCCGGTGTCACGGCGATAACCCTGCGCCACGATTTCCTGAGTGACGGAATGTTCGGCCCGTATCTGCGAGAGAGTGAAGTAGTCAAGCGGCAGGAAGTCCTGGTCGAGGGTCATGTTATCGTCGATATACTGGTAACTCGTAATAGAAGAAAGTATCACCGATGATAGCCCGAGCCTCACGGTGAGGCCGTCGGTAAACGTTGACCGCCGGTAAAAGCAAGGATCATTGTAATCCACCTCGCCGGTTTCCTCAAAGGCGTATGGATAGCCGGGTTGAAGTGATCGGGAAAACGAGGCAGTGTTTTCAAGTTTCAGCAGTGACGACGGTCGCCATTCGGTTTTCCATCGGAAAGAAAAATCCTTCCACGCATCGGCCTTTTTCCCGTCAAATACATTGGTGATGCAGCCTCCGAAACTGCCGTACTGTCCTGAAAGGCTCATCCCTAACCGGGGGCGGATCTTGAAGAAACCCGACACTGCCGCGCGATAGGAGTTGTCGGTCCCGGCCTCGGCCATTATCCTGACACCCTGAAACCTCAGCGGGGAGGTAGTGGTGATGCTGATGAGTCCGGCCATTGTATTGCGGCCATACATGGTGGACTGCGGCCCGCGAAGCACTTCGATACGCTCGATGTCAGTAATGTCGAAGTCGTAGGCATCTTTATTGAGATAGGGCACGTTATCCACGTTAAGCCCCACGGCCGGCTGATCGATGCGGGCACCGATTCCGCGCATGTAGATCGACGAGGTCATGCGCGAGCCATACTCAGGGATAAAGAGATTGGGCGACAGGGCCGATACATTTTTCATCGACATGATTCCGAGGCGCCGCGCCTCGTCGGCGCTTACTACCGTTACCGCCACGGGCGCATGTTGCAACCCACCGTCGGCTTTAATGGCCGTGACACTTACCTCGCCGAGAGAATAAACGCTGTCGGCGGTCTCGGCGGCACGCCCTGTCAGGGCGGCAAGACACATTAATATAAAAAGCCTCAACTTCACGGGTGCAAAGTTAAGGCTTTATGCTGCGGGAATCAATACCAATAAATAGTGATTCTTTCCTTAAATCACAAGTCAAGGTGATGACCCATGCGCTCCTTTTTGGTCAACATGTAGCGGCGGTTGTAGCGGTTGGGGGCTATCTCGATGGGAACGTTCTCGACCACTTCGAGGCCGTAGCCTTCGAGACCGATTCGCTTCACCGGATTATTTGACATCAGGCGCATCTTCTGGATTCCGAGTTCGCGCAGGATGTTGGCACCCACTCCGTAGTCGCGCTCGTCGGCCTTGTGGCCGAGATGGAGATTGGCGTCGACCGTATCGAGTCCCTCTTCCTGAAGTTTGTAAGCCTTGATCTTGTCCATGAGTCCTATTCCGCGACCCTCCTGATTGAGATATACGATTGCTCCGCGACCCTCTTTCTCGATCATCTCCATTGACTTATGAAGCTGATCACCGCAGTCGCATCGCATAGAGCCGAAAATATCGCCTGTGGCACACGACGAGTGTACCCTGACAAGTACCGGCTCTCCGTCGGCCACGTCGCCTTTAATAAGGGCGATGTGTTCCAGCCCGTTGCTTTTCTGGCGGAAAGGCACGAGGCGGAAGTGACCGTGGGAAGTGGGCATGTCTACTTCCACGCCTTTCTCAACGAGCGATTCCTTGGCAAGACGATAGGCGATGAGGTCTTCTATCGAAATAAGTTTCAGGCCCCACTCGTCGGCCTTTTTGCGGAGCTGCGGAAGCCGGGCCATGGTTCCGTCCTCGTTGAGTATCTCGATGAGGGCAGCAGCCGGCTGCATTCCTGCAAGACGGGCGAGATCTATGGCAGCCTCGGTGTGGCCGGCACGGCGCAACACTCCGGCATCCTGGGCGTAGAGCGGATGCACGTGGCCCGGACGACCGAAATCAGCGGCTACTGATGCCGGATCGGCAAGAGCGCGGATGGTGGCGGCTCGGTCGTGCACACTCACTCCGGTGGTGCACCCCTTGAGCAGATCGGCGGTAACGGTGAAGGGAGTACCGAGCATCGAGGTGTTTTCCTCTACCTGATGAGTCAGCCCCAACTCCTTGCAACGCGAGATGGACAGGGGGGCGCAAAGTTCACCGCGGGCGTTGGAGATCATAAAGTTAACGTGATCCTCGGTCACCTTTTCGGCAGCTACAATGAGGTCACCCTCGTTCTCGCGGTTTTCATCGTCAACCACAATCACGAATTTTCCATCACGGAAATCATTGAGGGCATCCTCTATGCTGTCAAGTCGGATATCATTCATATTCATTTTCATTAGAATCGACTGCAAATTTAAGAATTTTCTTTAACACTCCGCCACATTAGCTTCCTAAATAAACTTAACGCGCCACCCGAAACACCATCGAAAAAATGATATTGATAATTACAATCAACGATTGCAGAAATAGAATCATCCTGACCCATTCTTATCGGAGAGTCAGGATGATTCTTAATTATAGATGACAACCATCATTTGACCGAGCTGTAGATAAACTTCTTACCCTGACCGATATAAAGATGATTGTCAACGGGATGAGTCACCTGCCGACCCATGATGTCATAAACAGGCCCGTCAGCGTCAGGCATATCCGCTTCCACGCATTCAACCCCCGAAAAATCAGTCTCGATGAAATTGTGGAAATAGTCCCAGCCAAATTCACTCAGATACTTTTCCTTCGTACCGACCGGAATATACACAGGAATATTTCTATCAATACCCTCAAATACAGGGAATATATCGGGTACTGTATGTAACGACGGCGGGTATTTAGCCTTGCAGGTTATTGATTCCACACCTTGGCAACCCACAAAACAATAATATCCTATTGATTCAAGACTCGCAGGTAAAACAAGTTCACGCAGATTCCTACAGTCCCTGAACGAAGCTAAATCCAAAACTTTAATTCCGTAAGGAAGAGTAACTTTCTCAAGACTTGTGCAACCGGCAAATGCCTCCGGCCATATTATCCGGACCTTTTCCGGAATATTTACTTCTACTAATTCCACGCAGTTTTTCAGTATTGCTTCCGGGATATCCGTCAAATTATCAGGCAAATGAACACTTTTCAATTGTCGGTTACCTGCAAATTGCCACCCACCTTTATCCAACTCACAACCATCAGGAAGGACAACCTCACTAAGACTGCCACCTGCAAAAGCTTCTTTCCCCAAATATTCAAGATTCTCGGGAAACGAACTGAGATCAATTCCGGTCAGACTAAACGCGCCGCTCCCTATCGATTTTACTGAATTGGGAAGCGTGGTAGTTCCTGTCAGGCTGTAGCAATCCTTGAACGCATTGTCACCTATTTCCTCTAATCCATCAGGAAGAGCAATCGAGTCAAGCGACAAGTTTCGGCAATTAAGAAAAGCCCCTGATCCGATTCTCTTCAGTCCGGCTGGCAAACCCACCGATTCAAGATTCTTTGCATTGGCAAATGCAAACTTTCCTATCTCCACCACATTGGATGGAAGAGTCAACTCATATATGTAAATTGACTTAAAGACTCCTGTCGAACTATCATACTGCTCTTCGGGATGATAGAAAGCGTAATCAGGCACGACATCATCCACAGCAACAGCATTCTCAAGAAACAATTCCCAAAGACTGCTATGTGTAGAAATAAACCATAATGTCTCAAAGTCGACCGAATTTATCGGACCCTGAACCGTCAGGCGACCTATGATGGAGACGTAGTATGGAAGACGATCCTGTAGCTCTCCCGGCTGCTCTGTAGTAATATCACACATCACAACGTTTTCAGAACCCGGAGGTGTATGTGACTTCATAATACCTGTATAGGGATTTTGAGCATAAAGCATATTCGTATCGCCTCCATGATACCCGATGGTCAACAAACCTAAAAGGAGCAAAATTTGTTTCATAATCTTTTTCATAACTTTCAATTATAAATGAAATAGTCTACATCTTGCCCCTGAAATTGCCGTTTTGTGATTTCAAGGGCATCTGATTTTTCTACATTAAAAATCGTGGATGTTTGAGCAGAAATACTCAGCGAAAATAAGCTCCACAATATTAGAGCCATTACGATTTTGCAAGGTTTCATAGGTGTGTGAATTGAATTAAATTTTTATGATAGTTGTCAGAATGTATATAAAGGAGATTGTTAAACGGATATTAACATCAAAAAAATCAATATCGCCTGCAATTTAGTTATATTTTTTTTAGATTTACAAATAATAATTTGA
Organism: uncultured Staphylococcus sp.; assembly: GCA_964546905.1. Classification (GTDB taxonomy): domain Bacteria; phylum Bacteroidota; class Bacteroidia; order Bacteroidales; family Muribaculaceae; genus Duncaniella. Next base: position 4,788 of record CAZJKU010000008.1, on the reverse strand, counting down.
ATATTTTAAAACAAATCAATATTTATCCCACCTGAGTAGTTACCATTTATAGATTTATATATAGATACTGAGGCATCATAAATGTCTCGTAGCACACGTCATTTAACATTAAGCATGGATGCACTAACCGTGCATCCATGCTATAAATAACTTTGATACAATATATTATAACGTTTCACATACGAGTGCAAACGCTACCGCAGTGTCAGCACGGAGAGATCGGTCAGGCGTCGGGCCGCAGCTACAATGTCGTCGACTGAAAGGGCTTTTATCCGGTCAAGAGTGACTGAAAGCGGAGCGACGTTACCGTAATATAGCATTGAGCGGCCCATAGATAGAGTGGTCTGCTCGGCATGAGTCGAGGCGATGACGAGTTGCCCGGCATACTGCCGTCGGGCAGCCGCGAGGCGGCGGTCGTCAAAGCCGCCCTGAGCTATCCTGTCTATCGTATTGGTCACCAGCCGGCGGCATTTCGACACATCGGCGTGGTCGCAGCCGAAGTATATGGTGAACAGTCCCGTGTCAGTCAGCAGTCCGGTTGAAGCGTCGATCGTGTAGACGAGGCCCCGGCGCTCGCGAAGTTCTACGTTAAGAAGAGAATTCATTCCCGGGCCTCCCAAGATATTGGTGAGCAGGGCCAAGGCATGACGGTCAGGGGAAAACATCCCCCCTACCCTTGCGCCCATGACCACGTGGGACTGATGGGAGGAGATTTCCTTGACGTCATCAAACGTGGCTACCGGCTGCGGAGCCACGCGGCGACGGTCGCGGTCAGGAAGATTCATGCAGCCGAAATGCCGGCTTACTATCCGCTCGACGCTGCCTGCAGCCATCGGTCCGGAATAGAAGAACACCATCTGGCCGGGCGTATAATACTCGTCGAGATAGTTACGGCACACCTCCGACGTCATTCCGTCAAGAGCCTGACGGGTTCCCAGTATATTATGCCCCAACGGTGACCCGGCGAAAATCTTGTCTTCAAAATCGTCATAAATGCCATCGGAGGGGACATCGGAATAAGAATCGATTTCATCGGCCACCACATCTCTTTCCCGCTCTATTTCGGCAGTGGGAAAAGATGAGTGCCTGATGAGATCGGCTATAAGTTCAGCGGCACGTGACAGGTTTCCTGACGGAAATGTGGAATAAATATAGGTCTCTTCCTTGGTGGTATAGGCATTCAGCTCGCCACCGACGGCCTCCATGCGGTTGATGATGTGCCACGCGCGACGGTGGCGCGTACCTTTGAAAATCGTATGTTCTACAAAGTGGGCGAGGCCGTACCGGTCAGGCGACAGCTCGTCGCGCGAACCGGCATTGACAGCCACTCCGCAATATTCCACCTCGCCTGGACACAGGCGATGCACGGCCCTGAGTCCGTTAGAGAGAGTAAAGTAAGAGACGGTAGTATCCATAAACGTATTTTGACGCTGCCACTCTCGCGCATGGCAGCGTCAAAATTAAAAATTGATTTGCCGGTAATATGTCATTTTGCTTTCATCTTCTCCCATGTATCCTTCAGGGCGATGGTGCGGTTGAAGATGAGATTATCGGGAGTGGAATCAGGGTCGAGAGTGAAGTATCCGATGCGCTGGAACTGCAGCGGCAGGCCCGGACGGGCTATCTCGGCCAGATAAGGCTCGATCTTGATGCCTTCCACCACCTTAAGCGAATCAGGATTAAGCATTTCGCGGAAATCACGCTCGGTCTCGGCCGACGGATTCTCAACCGAGAACAGGCGGTCGTAGAGGCGGGCAGTGGCATTGACGGCTTTTTCAGCCGAAACCCAGTGGAGCGTTCCCTTGACCTTGCGCTGACTGCCGGGCAGCCCGCTGCGGGTATCGGGGTCGTAGGTGCAGTAGATTTCCTCGATATTACCGTCGGCATCCTTCTTCACTCCGGTACACTTGATAATATAGGCTCCCTTGAGGCGCACTTCACCGTCGGGGGCGAGACGGAAGAATTTCTTGGGAGGATTCTCCATGAAGTCGTCACGCTCTATGTAGATTTCGCGGGTGAAGGGCATGGTGTGGGTACCGGCTGCGGGGTCCTCGGGGTTATTCTCCATCTCTACGGTCTCTACCTGACCTTCGGGATAATTGGTGATCACGACCTTGACGGGATTGATCACGGCCATGCCGCGGGTTGCAACGGCATTGAGGTCGTCGCGGACGGCGTGTTCGAGGAGCGAGATGTCATTCAGTGCCTCGTACTTGGTATAACCGATGGTGTTGATGAAGTTGCGGATGGAGCGCGGAGTGTAGCCGCGGCGGCGGAGACCCGAGATAGTGGGCATACGGGGATCGTCCCATCCGGCAACAAGACCTTCCTTCACAAGCTGAAGAAGCTTGCGCTTCGACATCATGGTGTAGGTGAGGTTAAGACGGTTGAACTCTATCTGACGCGGGCGGTAGCTCTCATCGGCAAGCTCGTCGACGAAATAGTCGTAGAGCGGACGGTGAGGAACAAATTCCAGGGTACATATCGAGTGGGTCACACCCTCGAAATAGTCACTCTGGCCGTGGGCGAAGTCATACATCGGGTAGACTTTCCACTTGGTGCCGGTGCGGTGATGGGGATGCTTGATGATACGGTACATGATGGGGTCGCGGAAGTGCATGTTGGGCGACGCCATGTCGATCTTGGCACGGAGCACACGGGCCCCTTCCTCAAACTCACCCTCGTTCATGCGCATGAACAGGTCAAGGTTTTCCTCGATCGGACGGTCACGGTAAGGACTGTTGACACCGGGCTGGGTGGGTGTACCTTTCTGAGCGGCGATCTGCTCGGAAGTCTGATCGTCGACGTATGCCTTACCCTCCTTTATGAGCCTTACGGCAAGGTCAAAAAGCTGAGGGAAGTAATCTGACGCGTAGTACTCGCGGTCGCCCCAGTCAAATCCGAGCCAGTGGATGTCGTCGCGTATCGAATCGACATACTCCACATCCTCCTTTACGGGATTGGTGTCGTCGAAACGCAGGTTGCACGTTCCGCCAAATTTCTCTGCCACACCGAAATCCATGCAGATAGCCTTGGCATGACCTATATGAAGATAACCGTTGGGCTCGGGCGGGAAGCGGGTGTTAAGACGTCCGCCGTTCTTACCGGCCTGAAGATCTTCGAGCACGAGCTGCTCCACGAAGTTCAGGCCTTTGCTTTCCTGAGGGTTGGTTTCGTTGTTTTCCATCTGATATATGTAAATGATTTATTTCAATAGAACTTGCGGATTCCCATCGCATGGCGCACCTCGGCCAGTGTGGCGGCGGCACGCTCGCGGGCGCGCTCCGCTCCCTGACGGGTCACCTTGGCAAGGTATTCATCGTCGCCCCTGATTTCAAGATAACGCTCGCGGATAGGGAGAGTTACCTTAAGTATATCTTCAGCGAGCTGCTTCTTGAGATCGCCGTATCGTATCGAGCAATCGGCATAGGCTTCGCGGAAACTTGTCACGATCTCGGGCGCAGAGGTGAGCTCCATCAGCGTGAACAGGTTTTCGACAGGCTCGGAAACGGGCTGGTTTTTCTCGGTGGGTCCCTGGTCGGTAACGGCCTTCATCACCTTCTTGCGCAGTGTCTTCTCATCGTCGACAAGATAGATGCAGTTGCCTTCGCTCTTGCCCATCTTGCCCGAGCCGTCGAGTCCGGGCACTTTTACAGCATGGTCGCCGAAATTGAAGTTTTCAGGTTCGGGAAACAGGTCCACGCCATAGAAGGAATTGAAGCGACGGGCGAAACGGCGCGTAAGTTCAAGGTGCTGTTCCTGGTCCTTGCCCACGGGCACTTTCGTGGCTTTCTGAATAAGTATGTCTACGGCCATGAGCGTGGGATACGTGAGCAGGCCGGCATTGACGCGCTTATTGGAGTTGGTACCGATTATCTGCTTTTCGATTTCCTCGTCGTTTTCGGCAGCGGTGGTGATACCCAGTTGCTTGCGGGCCTTGTCCTTGAAAGAGGTGGTGCGCATCAGTTCGCCTATTCCCACGTGCATGTTAAGCAGCAGATACATCTCCGAGACTTCGGGCACGTCGCTCTGCACGAATATGGTGGCTTTATCCGGATCGACTCCTGCGGCAAGATACTCGGCGAGAATGTTCTTCACGTTCTCGTGGAGCTGGGCGGGGTCAGGATTGGTGGTCAGCGCGTGAAGGTCGGCTATGAAATAGTTGCAGTCATAGTCGTCCTGCATCTTGACAAATTTGCTCAGGGCACCGTAGTAATTGCCGAGGTGAAGGTTACCGGTGGCACGGATACCTGAGAGTACAATTTCTTTTTTATCCATAAGATTCTATTTTCTAAACGGCAAAGTTAAAAATAAATGATTAATTTTGCATTATAAAAATGGAAAAAACTCTGAAAAATATGGCACAGAAACCCTCTATTCCCAAAGGCACGCGCGATTTCACTCCACTTGAAATGGCCCGCCGCAATTATATTTTCGATACGATAAAAGATGTGTTCCGCCTCTACGGATTCAGCCCCATCGAGACTCCGGCCATGGAAAACCTGTCGACACTCATGGGTAAGTATGGCGAGGAGGGCGACAAGCTGCTTTTCAAGATTCTCAACTCGGGCGACTTCACCCGAGATCTCGACCCGGCCCTGGCCAATGCCGAAAATGCAGGACGTCTTGCCGCACGCATCTGCGAGAAGGGACTGCGCTATGATCTCACGGTGCCTTTCGCCCGCTTTGTGGTGATGCACCGAAACGATCTTCAGTTCCCGTTCAAGCGGTATCAGATTCAGCCCGTATGGCGCGCCGACCGACCGCAGAAGGGCCGCTACCGCGAGT
>CAZJKU010000007.1:0-81180 GCA_964546905.1 uncultured Staphylococcus sp. | reverse complement strand
TACGGCCAGATGACAGCCGGCTCCTACATGTATATCGGCCCGCAGGGCATAGTCCACGGCACGACCATCACGGTGCTTAACGCCGCCCGCGCCCTCCTTGCCCCCGGCGAGGACTCGGTGAAGGGAATGCTCTTCGTTTCGGCCGGACTCGGCGGAATGTCGGGCGCGCAGCCCAAAGCCGGAGTGATCTCGGGCGTGGTGAGCATCATCGCCGAGGTCAACCCCCTCGCCGTGGAAAAGCGTTATCGTCAGGGATGGGTGGATGATGTCTACACTGACCTTGATCTCCTCGTGGAGCGCGCCCGCCGCGCCATGGAGTCGCGCGAGGCCGTCTCGCTCGCTTATCAGGGCAATGTGGTGGACCTGTGGGAACGTCTTGCCGACGAGCCTGACCTGAAAGTGCACCTTGGCAGTGACCAGACCTCGCTCCACAACCCCTGGGCCGGCGGTTACTATCCCGCCGGACTGTCGCTTGACGAGGCCAAGGCCATGATGGCCGACGATCCCGGGGAATTCCGCCGCCGCGTTCAGGAATCTCTCCGCCGCCAGGTAGCGGCTATCAACAAGCTCTCCGACCGGGGAATGTATTTCTTCGACTATGGCAACGCTTTTCTGCTCGAAAGCGCGCGTGCCGGAGCCGATGTGGTCAAGGAGGACGGGACGTTCCGTTACCCGTCCTATGTTCAGGACATTATGGGCCCGAAATTCTTCGACTACGGTTTCGGACCGTTCCGCTGGGTGTGTACGTCGGGCAGTCCCGCCGACCTTGAAGCTACCGACCGGATCGCGGCCCGTGTGCTTGAAGAAATGCTCGCCGAAGCCCCTGAGGAGATCCGCGGCCAGCTCGCCGACAATCTCCACTGGATACGCGAGGCATCGCGCAACAATCTCGTCGTCGGCTCCCAGGCCCGCATCCTATATGCCGATGCCGAGGGGCGCGCCCGCATTGCCCTGGCTTTCAACGACGCTATCGCCCGTGGCGAGATTTCGGCCCCCGTGGTGCTCGGCCGCGACCATCACGACGTATCAGGCACCGATTCACCCTACCGCGAGACCTCCAACATTTATGACGGATCACAGTTTACCGCCGACATGGCTGTGCATAACGTGATAGGCGACTCGTTCCGCGGCGCCACGTGGGTATCGATCCACAACGGCGGCGGCGTGGGATGGGGCGAAGTGATCAACGGCGGCTTCGGCATGGTGATCGACGGTTCCCCCGAGGCTGCCCGCAACATATCGGAAATGCTCCTGTGGGACGTGAACAACGGCATCGCCCGCCGCTCCTGGGCGCGCAACAAGGGCGCGATCGCGGCTATACGCCGCGAGATGGAGCGCACTCCCGGCCTCGTTGTCACCCTCCCGGCAATAGCTGATGACTCCCTTATCGACAATACTTTAAATTCCTTATAAATGATACATCATATTTCCCCCGCCCGACTGACGATAGGGCGCGTTGCCCGGATTACGGGCGAAGGAATGAAACTTCAGCTCAGCGACGAGTCGCGCGCCCTGATAGAGCGCTGCCGCCAATACCTCGACAGCAAGATGGCGTCGCAGACCGAGCCGATCTACGGTATAACAACCGGTTTCGGGTCGCTGTGCAACATCTCCATCGGCCACGACCAGCTCTCGCAGCTGCAGGTGAACCTCGTCATGTCCCATGCCTGCGGTACCGGCGAGCGTGTCCCCGCCGAAATCGTGCGCCTGATGCTGTTGCTTAAGATCCAGTCGCTCAGCTACGGCAACTCGGGCGTGCAGGTTGCCACGGTCGAGGGCCTCATAAAACTATTTAATGCCGATGCGCTCCCGGTGGTCTACACCCAGGGTTCGCTCGGAGCGTCGGGCGATCTCGCGCCGCTTGCCCATCTTTCGCTGCCGCTTCTCGGCCTGGGCGAGTTGGAATACAAAGGTGAGACCCGCCCCGCAGCCGAGGTACTTCCCGAGATAGGCCTTGAACCTGTCAGGTTGCTGTCAAAGGAGGGACTCGCGCTGCTCAACGGCACCCAGTTCATGAGTGCCTACGCTACCTGGGCCGTGATACGGAGCCGGCACCTCAGTGCGGTGGCCGACAAGGTGGCCGCGCTGTCGCTCGATGCCTTTGACGGCCGCATAGAGCCTTTCGGCCCGCAGGTCAACGAGGTGCGCCATCATCGCGGTCAGATCGAGACTGCCGCCGCCGTGCGCCGCTATCTCAGGGGAAGTCAGATTATCGAGAGCCCCAAGAAGCACGTTCAGGACCCGTATTCGTTCCGCTGCGTGCCGCAGGTCCACGGCGCGTTCAAGGACACCCTTGACTATGTGGGAGCCGTGATCGAGGATGAGATTAACGCCCCTACCGACAATCCTACCATCTTCCCCGAGGACGACATCATCGTGTCGGCCGGAAATTTCCACGGCGAACCGATTGCCCTGCCCATGGACTTCCTCGCCGTGGCCCTCACCGAGCTGTCCAACATCTCCGAGCGTCGCATCTACAAGCTCATATCGGGCCAGCGCGACCTGCCGTCGTTTCTCGTGGCCAATCCCGGTGTCAACAGCGGCTTCATGATTCCGCAATACACCGCCGCCTCGATAGTCAACCAGTCCAAGGGCCTCTGCTGGCCCACGAGCTGTGACTCCATCCCGTCGTCGCAGGGTCAGGAGGACCACGTGTCGATGGGTTCCAACTCCGCCACCAAGCTCTACCGCGTGGCGTGGAACACCACCCGCGTCCTCGCCATAGAGATGCTCAACGCCTGCCAGGCCCTGGAGTTCCGCCGGCCGCTGCGTTCATCGCCCGTGCTTGAGGAATTTCACTCGGAATTCCGCCGCGCGGTGCCTTTCGTTGACAACGACTGCGTGATGTATCCCCTGATCTCGCGCTCGGTCGATTTCATAATCTCAACACCTTGCCCCTGCCATGCTGATTAAGAATATTGCCAGGATATTGGGTATCACTTCCCCCGGGCTGTCACGTCTGTCGGGCGTGGAGATGGCCACCGTCAATAGTCTTGACGATGCTTGGCTGAGGGTCGAAGGCGAGAAGATCATAGCATTCGGGCCTATGGCCGAGATGCCCCCGGTAGCTCCTGACGAGGAGGTGACCGACGCTGCCGGCGGTATGCTATATCCTTCATTCTGCGACTCCCATACCCACCTCGTCTATGCCGGAAGCCGCGAGGGAGAGTTTGTCGACAAGATCGCCGGCCTTTCCTACGAGGAGATTGCCGAGCGGGGTGGGGGAATACTTAATTCAGCCGACCGCCTTGCTGCTACGTCGGAAGACGAGCTTTACCGCCAGGCCATGACCCGCGTCAACGAGATAATAGCCTCGGGCACGGGTGCCGTGGAGATCAAGAGCGGCTATGGCCTGTCGACCGATACCGAGCTCAAGATGCTCCGCGTCATAGCCCGTATCGCCGAGTCGACGCCTCTGGTGGTGCGCGCCACCTTTCTCGGTGCCCATGCCGTGGCGCGGGAGTATTACGGGCGGCAGAGCGAATATGTCGACCATATCATCACCGATATGCTTCCTGCAGTCGCCGCTCAGGGCATAGCGCAGTATGTCGACGTGTTCTGCGACCGCGGATTCTTTACCGTGCCTGAGACCGAGCGCATACTCGACGCTGCGGCCCGCTACGGACTCCGCCCCAAGATCCATGCCAACGAACTCGCCCGCTCGGGCGGAGTACAGGCAGGTGTGGCCAAGGGTGCACTCTCGGTCGACCATCTGGAGCGCATAGGAGCTCTCGAAATCGAGGCTCTCTACGGATCCTCCACCATCCCCACCATGCTCCCCGGTGCATCTTTCTTTTTAGGAATGCCCTACGGGCCTGCCCGTCAGGTGATTGATGCCGGATTGCCGCTCGCCTTGGCGAGCGACTACAATCCCGGGTCATCCCCCTCGGGAAGCATGAAGATGATAATGTCGCTCGGTTGCATAAAGATGAAGCTCACCCCCGAGGAGGCCCTCAATGCCACCACGATAAATGGTGCGTGCGCCATGGGCGTGGAACACGAAATCGGATCGATAGCCCCCGGCAAACTCGCGTCATTCTTCATCACGCGCCCCATGCCCTCGCCCGCCTTCTTCCCCTACGCCTACACCACCCCTCTCATCACCCGCACCTTCCTCCGCGGCCGGGAGATAACCTGGTAGGAACATGATATCTGTGAACGACTCTCCGGAAAGAACATGAAATATCTGACCCGATGCCCCGGAGGGGACTCTCCTTCGCCAACCCGATGCCCCGGAGGGGCATAATCTTACTAACCCCGGGTGCTTGCCACCCGGGGAGAACGACCCACAAAACCAGCACCCCGGAGGGGGTGCGACAAAGGAGACGCAGAAGTTCAACCGCTCCGCGGTTGGGTTTTCAAAGCTGACTCTTTCCGGGGGTGACGAGCACCCCCGGTTATAAAGGTGGCAGCCTCTCCGAGGCTGGCGGGCTTCGCCCGAAGGGCGCAGTTTCGGTCATCTCTGAGGCCTGCCCTGCAAGGATGTCCCCAAAGGGACCACCCTCGCCGACGTGATGCCCCGGAGGAGGCATGATCTCACTGACTGGATGCCACGGAGGAGCATCATCTGGCCGACATGATGAGCCTGGAGGGGATCCACCCTCGCCGACGTGATGCCCCGGAGGGGACTCTCCATCGCCAACCCGATGCCCCGGAGGGGCATAATCTTACTAACCCCGGGTGCTTGTCACCCGGGGAGAACGACCCACAAAACCTGCACCCCGGAGGGGTGCGACAATAAGATAGCAGATTATGAGCAAGACATTCTCCCTTCACCACATCGTTTTCGCGACAAAACGCCGCGAAAGCACGATCCCGTCTGAGCATAAGAAGGATTTGTATGCCTACATCTATGGAATTGTCAAGAATAGGAAATGCAATCTTTTCAGAATCAATGGTATGTCCGATCATGTTCACATCCTTGTCGATATCCATCCATCCGTATCGGTGGCCGAACTGGTAAAAGAGGTAAAGCAGTGGAGCAGTCATTGGCTGAAGGAAGACAGTCGGTTTCCACGGTTTGTGGGGTGGGGGAGCGGTTATTACGCAGTGTCATTAGGCGTAGAAGGTCTTGAGTCATGCCGACAGTATATCATTCGGCAGGAGGAGCATCACCGTGGTATCGATCTGCAGGGTGAAGTTCGTCGCATAGCGGAATATAACGGCCTGCATTGGTATGTAGATGAATTGGATTGATGCCAAGGATGTCCCCAAGGGATCTAATCTGGCCGACGTGATGCCCCGGAGGGGCATAATCTTACTAACTCCGGGTGCTTGTCACCCGGGGAGGACGAACCCCCACAACCAGCACCCCGGAGGGGTGCGACTAAAAGAAAGATATGTAAAATCATTATAACTAACTTTTATGAAGATAATCAATTTTGATGAGGTGCCGTCGCTGGTGAGCCAGTATATGGCCGAGCTGCGCGACGTCAATGTGCAGCACGATATGTTGCGGTTCCGCCGCAACCTTGAGCGTATCGGCGAAATCATGGCCTACGAGCTGTCTAAGACCCTGAAGTACAAGACTGTCGACATTCCCACTCCGCTTGCCACGGCCAAGTGCAGGATTCTTGACGAGAAGCTGGTGCTCGCCACTATTTTCCGCGCCGGTATTCCGTTTCACAAGGGTTTCCTTGACTATTTCGACCATGCTCAGAACGCATTTGTGTCGGCCTACCGCAAGTATCGCGAGAAGGAGAATTTCGACGTGTTCATCGAGTATATCGCCTCGCCCCGCATCGACGGCAAGACGGTGGTGATCGCTGACCCGATGCTGGCCACCGGCTCGTCGATGGAGCTGAGCTATAAAGCGCTGCTGACCAAGGGCGAACCGGCTCATATCCATGTAGCTTCGGTCATTGCCTCGCGCAAGGCCATCGACTACATCAAGGCTACTTTCCCCGACGATCGCACGACCGTATGGGTGGGTTGCATCGACGACGAGATCAACGACCATTCCTATATCGTGCCCGGTCTGGGCGATGCGGGCGACCTTGCCTATGGTGTAAAGGAATAATTCTGTGAAAAAAACTTTTTGCCACCTGCGCGCATACGCAGGTGGCATTATTGCTCCTTATGACGGCATTTAGCGTGTACAAATAGTAAAAATGATGACAAATTGCCATTATTTTGTTATAGTTTCTTACATTTTTAAAAATTATCCTAATAGAAAAGTTTCATATTTTTTGGAAACGACGCGAAAAATTATTAATTTTGCAGAGTGAATGTTGGAAAATCATGTTTAACAACAATCTTTTTTAATTGTAAGCGCAACAATAAATCTCTCCTGTCAATTCAATACTGACACTGATAAAGGATCCCTATAAAGAATCAAATGAAAAGAACAGTCATTGCGGCAGCCCTTGCAGCGGCTGCGTTGTTTAATGCCCCCGGCCTCGATGCCAAGCCCGCAAAACCGGGCCTGATTGATCGCACCATGGCCGATGGCAGCACTGTGAAAGTGCGTCTGGCGGGCGATGAGTATTACCACTATTACTTGACCGAAGACGGCTATCCGCTCGTGGAGCGTGACGGTATTTTATATTATGGCAATGTCGATGCCAAGGGTGAACTCGTGGCCGGCCCTGTCGAGGCAACCTCGCTGGCCCTCCGCACGCCTGCGGCCCGCGACTTCCTTACCGGTGTCGACAAGGCCCGTGTAGGAGCCGCCATCGATGCCCGTCGCGAGCTTTCGCCCCGTCTTGCCCGCAAGCACGATGCGTTCAGCCCCATGCGCGCGCCCAGACAGGCCAACCCCTTTGCCGACGAGGGTTATCCCCAGGGTCCCGGTCTTTTCCCCGGCACCGCTTTCCCCTCCAAGGGTGACCAGAAGGCTCTCGTGGTGCTTGTGGAGTATACCGACACTAAATTCAACCTTACCGATCCTCTTGATTACTTCAGCCGTATGCTCAACGAGACCGGTTTCGCCGATTACGGCGGCACGGGTTGCGCCAAGGAATACTTCGAGCTGAACTCGGGCGGCGTGTTCCGTCCCCAGTTTGATGTCGTGGGCCCCATCACGCTCTCCAAGAGCATGAGCTATTACGGTGGCAACGACTGGTGGGGCAACGACCAGCATCCCGAGGAGATGGTTATCGAAGCCTGCCAGCAGCTTGATGCCACGGTCGACTTCACCGAGTATGACCGCGACGGCGACGGCTATATAGATAATGTGTTTGTGTTCTACGCCGGCAAGGGCGAGGCATCGTCGGGAATAGCCAATACGGTGTGGCCCCACTCGTGGGATATCAGCGCCGCTACCTCCATTCCTTATTATTTCGACGGTGTGCGTCTCGACCGCTACGGCTGCTCCAATGAGTGGGAGGCAGGCCGTCCTGACGGCGTGGGTACCTTCATCCATGAGTTCAGCCACGTGATGGGGCTCCCCGACCTTTACGCCACATCTTATACAAGCGCCTTCACTCCCGGCGCATGGAGCGCGCTCGACTACGGCCCCTACAACAACGACGGCATGACACCTCCTCTCTACGGTGCATTCGAGCGTTACGCCCTGGGCTGGACTGCTCCCGCCGTGCTCGACCGCGGTATGAACGCCACCCTTCCTCCCGTAGTGGAGAATGTGACCGGTATCATCAAGACAGCCAAGGACACCGAGTTCTTCCTTCTTGAAAACCGCCAGCAGACCGGCTGGGACGCTTACATCCCGGGCCACGGTATGCTCATCTGGCACGTGGACTATGACGACTATATCTGGTCGTCCAACTCGGTCAACAACGCGTCGTCGCACCAGTATGTCGACATCGAAGAGGCCGACAATACCCGCAATGAATACTCTTATGAGGGTGATGCCTTCCCCGGCTCGCAGCACGTCACCTCCTTCACTTCTTCGACCACCCCGGCGATGAAGACATGGAACGGCACCGCCATCGACATGCCCCTCACTGAAATCGCCGAGAGCGCCGACGGTATCATCACCTTCAAGGTCAAGGGCGGACATGACGGTACTTATGACGCTGTCGTTGTCAACGAGCCCGCCGAAGTCGACGATGAATCGTTTGTAGCATCGTGGGTTAAGACCGATGCCGGCAGCTACATCCTTAATGTATTCACCCTCGCTGCCGACGGCAAGCGCGAATATCTCCCCGGTTTTTACCACTACAATGCCGGCGACACCGATCAGGCTTTCGTGGGCGGTCTCGAACCCTCCACCGAATATTATTACACCGTGATCGCCGCCTACGGCCTTGAGTGGTCGCCCGAGTCAGAGCCGGTAGAGGCTTACACCGGCGTGGCCGGCATCAACCGCATGAAGGTCGAGGCCCTTGATGCTACCGAGGTAAGCCACGAAGGCTTCAACGCTACCTGGAATCACCTCGAAGGTGCTACCGATTATCTCCTCACCGTGTATTACCGCGACTACGGCTCGTCGTTCAAGGCCGGCTGCGACTTCACTGCCGGTGCTACCACGCTTCCCGCAGGATTCTCGGCAACCTCTGCTTCTACCTATGCCAACACTTCCTACTCCGGCGAGGCCATCCCGGCTCTCCGTCTCCCCAAGAGCGGCGACACGTTTGCGGCTGAGTTTGAGGACGGTATACGCGGCATCTCCTTCTGGCACCGAGGCAACAGCACTTCCGAGGGCGACGTGATCAATGTATTCGCCACCGTAGGAGCTGCACGTGAACTCATCGCTACCGTTCCCGTAGTCACGGTGCAGGGCGGTGTAGTCACCGAGATCACCGACTTCCCCGAAAATTCCGTTAAGGTAACTCTCGAATTCGTGCGTACCGGTTCCAAGGGTGCTCTCGCTCTTGACGATGTTACCGTGAGCCACGGCATCACTTTCGAGGATGTGGTAGTCGACGGTTACGATCATGTCTCCACCGGCTACGTGACCTCTCACCCCGTGTCGGGTCTTCTCCCCGAGAGTGACTACTTCTATACCGTAGCCGCCACCGACGGCTCTCTCACTTCCCGTCACTCCGAGCTTGTAAAGGTGACTACGCTCGCCGATAGCGGCCAGTCAGGCATCGCTACCCCCGGCGCCGTGGCTCCCGCCATCAACCTCTCGGGCCGCACGCTCTCAGTCGAGGCTGCCGGTGCAGTGACCGTTGCCGACATGTCAGGCCGTATCATAGCGGCAGGACGCGGCTCACTCCGTGCTTCGCTTCCCGCTTCAGGCATCTACGTAGTGGTTGCCGACGGCGTGGCACGCAAGCTCATAGTTCATTGACCTAATCAACCAATCAGGTATAATTAATCTATGTTTATGATCACGTGCCGGTAAATGGTTTCGGCCGACACATGATCCCATTTCAGAAACCACTTGTTATCACTATGAAAAAAAATCTTACCAAGATTTTTTCGACTGTCCTGGCAGCCGCCACAGCGCTCAGCGTATCGGCAGCTCCTCTGGCACAAAAGGTGAAAGCTAATGCCGGCGCGGCAGCGTCTACGCTGACAGCCAAGGCACAGAGCGCACCTGCCAAGAAGGCTCCCGGCAAGACCCGCGCCATCATGCCCCAGGTTCGCACCGGTAAGGCTACCACCAGCGTGTTCCGCACTCCCGGAAAGTATGCCGGCGCTCCCGTAAAAGCTCCCTACAAGGTAGGCTATTACGCTGAAGGTCAGCTCCCCGAACTCATTGGCTCGGATGTTTATTCTGACAGCTGGGCTACCGGTGAAAACCTTATCGGTCTCTACAAGGTTCCCACCAGTGCCAGCCAGGAATTCGACCTCCTCATCCCTGATGTAGACGGCCTTTACGGCGGTACTGTTTCTGATGGTATCTACTACACCTCTAACCCCGTCATCATGTTCGGTATAGTGTTCGGTATCACCTACAACGGATATGACCTTGCTACCGGTGAGCAGGTATACAGCCAGAGCGCTCAGATTTATTCTACCAGCCTTTCTACCGACCCTACCGACGGTAAGGTATACGGTTATGTATATGCTGAGAATACCCCCGCTCTCGCCACTATCTCTTTTGATGCCGGCGAAGTTCTCGTTGAGCCTTACGTGGCTGTTCAGTTAGCCGATACTCAGGATATCAACTCTATCGCATTTGACTCAACCGGTCAGCTCTGGGCCATCGTTGTCAACTACGAAGTTTGGGGCGAAGATTTATATGCTGTCAGCTCCGAGCTCAACAAGATCGACAAGACTACCGGTGCCCTGACCAAGATCGGTGAGACCGGTTTCGTGCCTCAGTATCTCACCGACTGTACGTTTGATCACAAGACCGACCGTCTCTTCTGGACTGTATCTACCGATGAAGCCGGTTTACTCACTGAGGTCAACACCACTACCGGTGAGGCCACAGTGGTTTACGAGTTCCCCGGCAATGACGAGGTGTGCGGTCTCGCTATCGGTGTTCCCGCCGCTGAAGAGAACGCTCCTGCCGCTGTCGAGAATCTTGCTCTCGATTTCGAAGGCGCTTCGCTCGAAGGTACTGTAAACTTCACTCTTCCCGCCCTCCTTTATAGCGGTGCTGAAGCTACCGGCGACGTTAACTACACCGTTACTGCCAACGGTGAGGAAGTTGCTACCGGTTCTGCCGCTTACGGTTCGGAAGTAGCAGCTAACGTGACTTTACCCTCAGCCGGCACTTACACCTTCGTGGTAGTTGCCTCCAACGAAGCAGGTAACAGCCCCAAGGCTAAGATCTCGGCTTACGTAGGTCCCGACACCCCCGTAGCTCCCAAGGTATCTGCCTCAATTGATCTTTCTACCAATGTCGCAACAGTAACCTGGACTCCCGTGACTGCAGGTGTCAACGGCGGCTACTTCGATGCTGCTGCCGTGACTTACGATGTTACCCGCTATCCCGGCGGTACTGTCGTAGCTCAGGGTATCTCTGAGACTGTCGTTACCGATCAGCTCCCCGCTCCCGAAGGCGACGAAATTGCCAAGTACTTCTATGAAGTTGTTGCCAAGTGCGGCGACCTTACTTCTGAAGAAGGTCTTTCCAATTACGTGATCATCGCAGCTCCTATCGTTCCTCCTTACGTTGATACATTTGACGAAGGTGACCTCTCCCTCTTCACTGTAATCGATGCCAACGGTGACGGTAAGGTATGGAGTCCCGTATCCGGTGCAGTCCGCATGAGCTACAATGCAAGCCTCGATATGGACGACTGGTTGATCTCGCCCGCCTTCAAGCTCGAAGCCGGTAAGCTCTATGACGTGGCTGCCGACCTCTGGTGTAACGGTAGCTCTTATCCCGAGCGCATCGAAGTGATGATCGGTAAGGCTCCCAATCCCGAGGCAATGACCACCGTGATCCTCGAACCCACTCTCATCAACCAGCTCAGCGCTGATCCCATGAAGCTCTCGAAGGGTGTGTCTGTTGATGCCGACGGTATATACTACATCGGTTTCCACGCTATCTCTTACGCTGACTCATGGTATCTCTACCTCGACAACTTCAGCGTATCCGCTCCCCTTTCTACCGGTGCTCCCGCCGCTGTTACTGACCTCAATGTAGTTGCCGATCCTACCGGTGCTCTCGTAGCCGAGGTTTCGTTCAGCGCTCCCGCTACTTCTATCGCCGGTGATGCCCTCGCATCTCTCGAAAAGATCGAACTTTCGCGCAACGGTGAAGTGATCAACACCTGGAACGCTCCCGCTCCCGGCGCCGCCCTCACTTACACTGACAATGCTGCCACCAACGGTGACAATCTCTACAGCGTAGTTGCTTACAACGCCGACGGTGCAGGTTACGTAGCCGAAATGTCGGTATACTGCGGTTATGACCTCCCCGTAGCTCCCACCAATGTAACCATGGTTGAGTCAGAAGAGACTCTCGGTGTTGTTACAGTAAGCTGGGATGCCGTTACTGAGGATGTTCGCGGAAATCAGCTCCCCGCTTCGGAGGTGACCTATCAGGTTTATGCCTTTGAAGGTAACTACCGCGTGCCCGTTTCTGACAAGATCTCTGAAACTTCCTTCACTCTTGAAGCCGTAGCTCCCGGCGAGCAGACCTTTGCTCAGTATGCAGTATTCGCTTACACTTCAGCCGGTGAAGGCGAAGGTGATCTCACTCAGTTTGAAGCCGTAGGTACTCCCTACACCACATTCTCGATGACTTCGTCGGAAGATCTCTCCACCTACATTCTCGGTATGAACACATCGGGTGGCGGTACATGGGGCGTCGGTACTGACGAAACCTTCTCGGATATAAATGATGCCGACGGTACCAATTTCTATCTCTTCATGCATGCTAATTATCTGGATGACTATGCTACCATTTTCACCGGTAAGATCGACCTCTCTGCTACCGTTAACCCCGGTATGCAGTTCTACACTATGCCTATTGCTGAGGACGATGATAATCCCGTCAAGGTTATCGTAACCGACCTCGCAACCGGTGAAGAAACCGTAGTTCTCGACAAGAAGGAATATGAGTTCGGTGAACCCATGACCTGGAACCGTGTTAACGTTAACCTCGCCGCATTTGCAGGCAAGACTGTATCACTCACTATCTATGCTGAGTGCCAGGGTTATGCCTATGCATTGTTTGACGGTTGGTCACTTGTATCGCTTCTCGACTATGACCTCGCTGCTTCTATCGAAGCTCCCGCTCAGGTTGAGGCCGGCAGCAACTACAATGTTGACGTGACTGTGGCTAACGTAGGTACTAAGGAAACCGCCCTCTTCTCAGTTCAGCTCTATGCCGACGGCGAACTCGTCGACACCAAGCCCTGCGAAGGTCTCCAGCCCGATCAGAAGACCGTAGTTACTTTCGAGCGCTCGTTCTCTGCTCTCGCTGTTGAGCCCGTGGTTTACACCGCTAAGATCATCTACGCTTCCGATGAGAATACCGAAAACGATGAGGCTTCTGTAACAGTTGCTCCTATCGTGTCGAATCTCCCCGTTGTCAGCGACCTCGAAGGCAAGGTTGAGGAATCAGCCATCGTCCTGACCTGGTCAGAACCCGACCTCGAACACGGCCCCGCTCAGCCCGTGACCGAAGACTTTGAGGATGCTGAAGGATTCTCTGCTACTTATGGCGACTGGATCTTCGTTGACCTCGATCAGTCACCCGCTGGTGGATTCCAGGGTGAAGATGTTCCCGGTATCACTCCCGGTGAAACTACCGGTTCGTTCTGGATCTGGGATACTGAGCAGATTTTCCCGGGTAATCCAACCTTCGAGTCTCACTCCGGTACCAAGTATCTCTTCGCTCTCTTCCGCTACGACGGCGGTACAAGCAACGAATGGGCTATCTCTCCCGCCCTCGACGGCTATGCTCAGACCATCTCGTTCTACGCCAAGAGCTACTCTTCCGATTATCCCGAAAAGATCGAGGTTTACTACTCGACCGGCTCTACTGATCCTGCCGACTTCGTGAAGGTAGAAGGTGTAGGTGGTGTCGTTCCCGGCGACTGGACTCTCTATGAGGCTCAGATCCCCTCAGGTGCTACTCGCTTCGCAATCCGCTCTTGCGCTACTGACTCGTTCATGCTCATGGTTGACGACGTTACCTACGCTCCCGCCGGTGCCGCTTCAACCCTTGATATCGTGGGCTACAATGTATACCGCGACGGCGTGAAGATCAACGACGCAGTTGTAGAGGAAACTACCTACACCGACGCTAACGTTGAGGAAGGCAAGACCTATGATTATGTTGTGGTTGCCGTTTACACCATCGGTGAATCAGCAGCTTCCAACGTTGCTAAGGTTACCTTCACTGTTGTAGGCATCGACAACATCTACAGCAATGCCCTCAACATCAGCGCTGCCAAGAACAGCATCATCGTTACCGGTGCCAAGGGTCTCAACGTAGCAGTTTACACTGTCGACGGCAAGACTATCTTCTCCGGTGCAGGTGAGGCCAAGAACGTAATCCCCGCCCAGCAGGGTGTATACGTAGTGAAGGCCGGTGAAACTGTCAAGAAAGTTCTCGTGAAGTAATCACTTCCCTGTAACAACCTATAATTCAAGCGCCCGCTTCGCCCCCGCGAAGCGGGCGCTGACTTTAATTGGAGTGATTGGAGTAATTAGAGTAATTGGAATTATTGGAATAATTGGAGTAATTGGAAGAATTGGATTAATTGGAAGAATTGGAGTAATTGGAATTATTGGATTAATTGGAGCAATTTTCTAATAATTCTAATTTTTCTAATTTTTCTAATTATTCTAATTACTCCAATTACTCCAATTGCTCCAATCCCCCTCCTTTTGTTAAATTTTGTTGAAATTCCATGGAGTATTTGGAAAATTAAAATTAGATGCTTAACTTTGCCAATGAATTTTCACCAACAGTTGCATCCTTACGCTGATAAAAATTTTACGCTATTAGATTTCTATACTACGGACTAAGGAAAGGCAACCCCTCAGGAGACGGGAGTCGTGATGATTGTCTGATACCGAGGTTAGGTGTGATTATTGTAAGTATGATATGATCTCTACATTAGTTGAAAATTAAAAAGAATCACACGCCTTATGGCTTTAGTCCTGTTATCCCTTGATAGAAAGGTATAACGGGCTTTTTTTATGCCCGTCACCCGATTATGATCTGGCTTCTGCGGAATGAGAGTAGCGCGTGCGCCGCACGCCGGCGGAGTCACTTTTCCATGAAAAATCGCCTGCGGGTCATTACGTGGCCGAGATGGGCTGAAATCTCGATTATTCTTATTAACTTTGTGGAAAATTTTATACCTCCACGTTATGAATACCCATCTTTCTGACCGCGTTAAGTCACTGGCCGTGTCGGCCACCCTTGCTATGTCGCAAAAAAGCAATGAACTCCGTGCCGCCGGTGTTGATGTGATCAACATGTCGGTAGGGGAGCCGGATTTCCCTACTCCGGAGTTTATCAAGGATGCTGCCAAGAAGGCGATAGATGATAATTTCACGTTCTATACTCCGGTGCCGGGATATATGTCGCTCCGCGAGGCGATATGCCGCAAGCTCAAGGAGGAGAACGGGCTGAGTTATACTCCGGAGCAGATCGTGGTGGGAAACGGCGCTAAGCAGGCTCTCTGCAACGTGATTCTGGCTACTGTCAACCGTGGCGATGAAGTGATTATCCCGATGCCGGCGTGGGTGAGCTATGTGGAAATGGTGAAGCTCGCTGAGGGTGTGCCTGTCGAGATCAAGGCCAATATCTCACGCGACTTCAAGATCTCGCCCGAACAGCTGCGGGCCGCTATCACTGACCGCACGGTGATGGTGATGCTATGCTCGCCGTCCAACCCCACCGGCAGCGTGTATTCAGCCGAGGAGCTGAGGGCGCTTGTAGACGTGCTCAAGGATTATCCTAAGGTGATGGTGCTCGCCGACGAGATCTACGAGCATATCAACTTCACGGGCGGCTTCACGTCGCTGGCATCGTTTCCCGAGATTGCCGGGAGGACTATCATAGTCAACGGTGTGTCAAAAGCCTACGCGATGACCGGATGGCGTATAGGATACTGTGCGGCTCCGCTGACGATTGCCAAGGCCGTGTCGAAGCTGCAGGGTCAGTATTCGTCAAATGCCTCGTCGATTGCCCAGAAGGCTGCCGAGGCGGCTTATAACGGCCCGCAGGACTGTGTCAGGGAGATGAACGAGGCGTTTCGCCGCCGGCGCGACCTGATCGTGAACCTTGCGTCGATGATTCCCGGTTGGACGGTCAACGAGCCTCAGGGAGCGTTCTATCTCTTCCCGCGCGTGACCGGGGTGCTCGGCAAGACCACTCCCCGCGGCATGGTGATACATACTTCGGGCGAGTTTGCGATGTATCTGCTTGAAGAGGCCCATGTGGCAACTGTGGATGGCGCGGCCTTCGGTATGCAGGGCTACATACGCCTTTCCTACGCCACTTCCGACGATAATATCCGCACGGCTATGTCGCGCATCCGCGCCGCCGTGGAGGTGCTGAGATAAATTCCCTTAGGACCATACACTATGAAGACTGCAAGAGCACTGCTATCATCACTTCTCGTTTCGGCTGCCGTGGCCATGGCCTCGGACGGCGTGAAGCAGGAGT
Organism: uncultured Staphylococcus sp.; assembly: GCA_964546905.1. Lineage (GTDB taxonomy): Bacteria > Bacteroidota > Bacteroidia > Bacteroidales > Muribaculaceae > Duncaniella. Next base: position 65,240 of record CAZJKU010000007.1, on the reverse strand, counting down.
CGCGCTACCTGTGGCCGGCCGACTATATGGCCGATCCCGCGGCGCATGTATTTGACGGCAAAATGTATATCTACACATCCCACGACTGGGATTCACCCGTGACCGACGGCACCGACGGAGCGCACTATGACATGCGCGACTATCACGCCTTCTCGCTCCAGGGCGACCCGATGACAGCCGAGGTTACCGACCACGGAGCCGTGCTGTCGATCGAGGATGTGCCCTGGGTGGCACGCCAGATGTGGGCAACCGACGTGGCTGAGAAGGACGGCAGGTATTACCTCTATTTCTCGGCCAAGGATGTCAACGGCCTGTTCAGGATAGGCGTGGCCGTGGCCGATAGTCCCGAAGGTCCGTTTAAGGCTCAGGCTGACCCGATACGCGGCAGTTACAGCATAGATCCGGCAGTGTTGAGCGACGGTGGCGAGTACTATCTCTATTTCGGCGGCCTCAACGGCGGCCAAAACCACCGCTATGACCGCGACAATATCCTGCTTGAGCAGGCACAGCGACCTGTCAAGGGCGACAAGGCGATAGGTCCGCGCGTGGCACGGCTTACGCCCGACATGACCCAGCTCGCCGAGCCCGTGAGACATATCATCATCACCGATTCACTGGGCAACGAACTGCTCGAAGGGGATCCGCGGCGCTATTTCGAGGCACCGTGGATACACAAGCATGACGGTAAATATTACCTGTCCTATTCCACCGGGTCGTCCCATCTGATATGTTACGCGGTTTCCGACAGTCCTTACGGTCCATTCGTGTACGGAGGCACCATACTGACACCGGTGGTGGGATGGACAACCCATCAGTCGATCGTGGAGGTCGACGGGAAGTGGTATCTCGTTTATCACGACTCGGCACCGTCGGGTGGCCGCTCGTCGCTCCGCTCCATGAAGGTCACGCCGCTCACCCATCGCCCCGACGGCTCGATAGTGACCATCGACGGCGGAAAGTAATCTTGAAATCAGAAAAAACAAATATATCGCAAAACTATGGATTTTATTGAAGAACTGACGTGGCGCGGCATGATCCACCAGATGATGCCCGGCACTGAAGAACAGCTCAAGAAAGAAATGACCACGGCCTACTTAGGCATCGACCCTACGGCCGATTCGCTCCACATAGGCCACCTCGTGGGCGTGATGATGCTCCGCCACTTCCAGCGCGCCGGTCACAAGCCGCTCGCACTGATAGGAGGCGCGACAGGCATGATAGGCGACCCGTCGATGAAGAGCCAGGAGCGCAAGCTCCTCGACGAGGCCACCCTGCGCCACAATCAGGAGGCAATTAAGAAGCAGCTCTCAAAGTTTCTTGACTTCGAGAGCGACGCCCCCAATGCCGCCGAGATGGTCAACAACTATGACTGGATGAAGGAATTCTCGTTTCTTGACTTTATCCGCGACATAGGCAAGCACATCACCGTCAACTACATGATGGCAAAGGACTCGGTAAAGAAACGCCTCTCGGGCGAGTCGCGCGAGGGAATGTCGTTCACCGAGTTCAGTTATCAGCTCTGCCAGGGCTATGACTTCCTCCACCTCTACAAGGAGAAGAACTGCAAGCTGCAGCTCGGGGGCAGTGACCAGTGGGGCAACATCACCACCGGTACAGAGCTCATACGCCGCACTACCGGAGGCGAGGCCTACGCGCTGACATGTCCGCTCATCACCAAGGCCGACGGTGGTAAGTTTGGCAAGACCGAGAGCGGCAACGTGTGGCTCGATCCCAACTACACTTCACCCTACGCCTTCTATCAGTTCTGGCTCAATGTGTCGGACGATGACGCGCTCAAGTATATCAAAATCTTCACCACGCTCTCACGCGAGGAAATCGACACACTTGCCGCTCAGCAGCAGGCCGATCCCGGCAGCCGCGCCCTTCAGCGCCGTCTCGCTGAGGAGATAACCTGCCTGGTTCACTCCCGCGAGGACTATGATGCAGCCGTGGAGGCATCGCAGATACTGTTTTCCAACAAGGCCGGCGAAATCCTTCACCGCATCGACGAGGCTACGCTGCTGCAGGTGATGGACGGCGTGCCCCGCTTCGAGGTGCCCCGCAAGTCGATAGAGGAAGGCGTGAAGCTCGCCGACCTGCTCACCGACCTCGCTCCCGTGTTCCCGTCGAAGGGCGAGATGCGCAAGCTCGTGCAAGGTGGAGGCGTGTCGGTCAACAAGGAGAAGGTGACCGATCCATACGCCGCCGCTACCACCGATATGCTGCTCAACGACAAGTATATACTCGTGCAGCGCGGTAAGAAAAACTATTATCTGCTGACGGCGGTATAATCCGTCGGTCACAGATCGGTTATAATGTAAAAATTGCGCTTCATCCGGCAGGGTGAGGCGCAATTTCAGTCAATATCCATGTAAATCAGTTTTTCTCCCAGAGATAAAGCCTGTCGGAGGGGCGGATGCGGTCAGGGACCGGCAGCGAAAACCTGTCGCCGCGCACCACGGTGTCGACCGGTTTCAGGTCCACGCGCATTTCCTCGACGGTGAATATCAGCGCTCCGGTGGTGGGGCCGGTGATTACGATTTCGTCGCCTACGTGAAGCTCGCCGTTCTCCATCAGAAATTCACCCACACCTATCTTCGGGAAATATCTCACGCCCTTGGCGGCATAGCGCTTGGTGCGGGTAGCTGAGGAGCCGTATTTCGACGACCACTCGCCGAGCCGCTGGCCGAGATAGTAGCCGTTCCAGTAGCCACGGTTGAAGATCTTGGCAAGATCCTCGTCCCAGCGCGCGATGGCCTCGTCGGTGTAAGAGCCGTCGATGATGGCCTCGATAGCCCGGGAATAGGCTTCGACCACCACCTTGACATACTCAGGCCCGCGGGCGCGACCCTCGATCTTGAACACGGTTACTCCTGCGTCGATCATCTTGTTGAGGAAATGGATCGTCTTCAGGTCCTTGGGCGACATGATGTATTTATTGTCCACTTCGAGCTGATCGCCCGTCTCGCGGTCGGTCACGGTGTAGGAGCGGCGGCATATCTGGGTGCAGGCGCCGCGGTTGGCGCTCGAATTCATCTCGTGAAGCGAGAGGTAGCATTTTCCTGACACGGCCATGCAGAGCGCGCCGTGGCAGAACATCTCGATTCGCACAAGCCGTCCCGAGGGTCCGGTGATGTTTTCTTCGACGATGGCGCGGTGGATGGCCGAGACCTGATCGAGGTTGAGCTCGCGGGCGAGGACCACGACATCGGCATATCGGGAGTAGAACCTGACAGCCTCGATATTGGAGATGTTGCACTGGGTGGAGATGTGCACCTCCACGCCGCGCGAGCGCGCATATTCTATCGCGGCGATGTCGCTCGCGATTATGGCCGAGATCTCCGACTGAGCCACGGCATCGATGATGGCGCGGGCAGCGGGTAGATCGTCGTCATAGAGGATCGTGTTGACCGTCAGATAGGATTTAACACCGGCGCGGTTGCATGTCGCGGCGATTTCGTGGAGATCGTCGAGAGTGAAGTTGACGCTCGACTTGGAGCGCATGTTCAGTCCCTCGACACCGAAATATATAGCGTCGGCACCGGCCTGAATGGCGGCATGGAGCGACTCGTAGCTCCCGACGGGAGCCATTATCTCAAAATCTTTGCGTGTCATGACTTGTCAACGGGTGGGAAGGGGAAGGGTATTGGCATCCTCGGCATGGGGCTGGACGCGGGCCAGACGGTCAACGAGGTTGTTGAGGTCGATCTTACCTGATTCGGTAGCCTTCTTGATGGCTCGGGTTATGCTGCCGCGGGTGGGACCGGTCTTGCCGCGCCACATCAGTTCGAGAGCCTTGCGGGCGCGGGAATTGGTGCACACTCCGGTGGCGAAGTATTCATTGCCCGCTATGGCGTCGATGTCGCCGTCGCGGAATGCCTGCATCAGTGCGGTTCCGGCCGGAGAGGTGAGCTGTGACATGGTCCACGAAGAGTTGTCGTTGAGATAGCCTGCATCGGCACCGAGCGAAGCGGCGGGAGCGGCTGCGGGAGCAGTGGTCGGAGCGGCTGCCGGGTCGACAGCGGTTACGGAGTCGGTTCCGGCCACTTGGGCGGGAGAGTCATCGAGGCCCGAGCCTATTGTCTTGCCTGAGGGAATCACGAAGACGAGCACCACCACAAGGAGCACTATGGCGGCAGCGGCGGCGAGGAGATAGATGCGGGTGCGCGAGGGTCTCTTCACGTCTTCTTCGGCAAGGGCAATTTCATCGGCGGGAGTGGTGGTGTCGACGGTGGGGACCGTAGTGTCGATATCCTGATCGGCATCGGCGGTTTCGTCGGTAACGGCTGCAACGTTCTCAAACACGGGCACCTTGTTGCGGGGTACAGCCGTGGGACTCTCCATCTTGGGAGCATTGGCACGGAGATCCACATTGTAGATCACCCGCGGATCGTCGGGATCCTGATTTACAGCCCTGTGGGCGCGGAATCCGTGGAATGTTCCGGCGTGGAGGCGGTTATATTCGGGGGTATTGCGCTCGATCGAGAGGAAATATTCTATGACACGGTCGTCGCCGAAGTCGAGGCGCAGGACCACTCCCTGTTCTATCGGTGTCAGTTCAATTTCAAGGCTATCGGTGGCCAGAATCTCGGCAGTGGTCTTGACGATTTTCTCGGGAGCAAAATTGTTGGAGGCGGCCTTGATCTCGACCGTCGAGGCCGATTTCAGGTCCTTTTCGGTAAACTCCACGAAAGGCTCCATGGTGTTGACCGACCGGCCGTTGACAGCTATGGTATAGCCAGTGATGTCGCCCCCCTTGGATGAGCGGACCACGAGCGGGACACGGCGCACGAAGCGCACACCGCACTCGCGCGGCTCGCGGATGCGTATTGTCGTTCCCTCGATGCGGGTGTAGGCCGACGGGGTTCCGGCCGTCACTGTCTCCTTGACCGGGTCGAAGCCGTCGCGATGGTAAGTTACCGTCAATGGGTCGCCGTCAAACGCCGAAGCTGTCGAAACCTCCACTCCGGCAGGGGCGGTGATGGTATATAATTTCCTTATGGGTGAAGTGATGCGCGTCATCTTGGTACCGGGGCGAAGCGATGCCGAAGCGGGGACCACGATGACGCACCGGTAGCCGGCATATTCGGGCTGTGAGGGATAACCGAAAATCTCTACCAGTTCGCCCATGGTTATGAACGTGCGGTAAGCGGCTTCGGCAACAGCTGTCGCAGGAGCCTCGGGACGGAAATCCCATGAGAGCAGGTGAAGCGGCTCGACGGGAACTCCGGCCCGTGACAGGACGCCGTCAACGGCCTCGACCGAGCGGTCATTATCCTCCACGAGAGCCTTTTTCAGCCCTGAGAAAATGTCGATGAGCTGGCGTCCCTTGAGCGCACAGCCGGCATTGACGAAAACTGAAATCATGCAGTACCCGGTCTCGGGATGCTGATTGCTTGAAGTTATGAAGGAGAAGCAATGCCCGTCGTCCCACTGCTGGAGAACATAGCACTCGGTCGCATTGAGAAAACGCTTGATGGCTACCGCGGGCGTGACAAGCCTCTTTTCCCACGCCTGAGGTTCGGCTGAGGGCGGATAACTGAATACTGTGCGCGTGGCTGAGTCGACCTCAGCACGCAGCGATATGTGGATATAATCGATTTGTGCCATTGGAAATGTTTTATTCCACAAAATTAATCAAAAATCGGCACTTCAAGTGCTGAATTATGAAAAATTATGGAAAGTCATTCAGTCATGAATGAATGACATGGTGGAGATCCATCCAACTGATTATATTAAGGATGCGAGGTCGAAATACATTACGCGAGTTCTCTTGTCCTCGTCATCATTATTTAGAAACTGATAATTGTTCTTGATATAGAAAGGAATTGCATTGAAATAGGCATCTACAGTAATGAACCTGCAACCTGACTTATTATCGATGATGAAGTAATCTTCTATAAATTCGAGTAGATATGTTCCGATAGATTGATTTTGTATTGATTTGGAAATTGCAAGCCGACCGATTTTTGCTGCAGGATAACTACGCAACCTCTTTTCGTTTACGAATTTATGTTTACGGAAACGATTAAAGTCAGATTTGTTTTCAAAGTCGGAAATAGAAATTTTGTCATTGGACAGACTGAAATAGGCAAGCACCTCTCCGGAACGCTTATCTTCCACAACGTAGGTTACAGCCAGCAATACATTTCGATAAAGACCTGCTTCATTCAATAAAAAATCGTTCAGATCTTCATCGTTGCAGTCAAATTTTTCAATGGTCTCTCCCGGATTCAGACGTCGGACTCTGCACCTTTCCTGAAATTCTTCACGCGTCATGACCGGTTGACCATCATTTTGATGACTGTTTCATAGGAGCGTCTTATTTCTTTACGCTTTTCTGCTGAAACCTTTGGCGGGTTGTGCATACGCTCTTCAAACCGGCGTGCATCGCTACCGAACAGAATTGGTGTTTCTTTAATAGGTCGTGCCATATCGCAATATTGTTTTATTTCACAAAATTAATCAAAAATCGGCACTTCAAGTACTGAATTATGAAAAATTATGAACCGGAACGTATCGCTTCAGTCACGAGCCTTGTGACGATTCCCGCTCCGGCAGTGTTGAGGTGGACCGGATCGGCGTAGCAAGAGTCGGGGAGTTCCATATCGGAGTAATCAAACATCCTTATATGAGGATAGAACTTTGAGTAAGCGTCCTTGAATACATTGATATCCCGGCGCACGCTGTGGTGTTTCGGCGTGCTGAAAAACACGAGGGTGATGCCGTTGTCGGCACAGAAATCCACGATGCGGTCAACGTAGTGGCGGCAAAGATAAGGAAACGTCGTGTCATCGAGTTTTCTTTCAGGAACTGATTTCTTTTCGTGAGTCTCGACACCGGGGTCCATAACCACTTCCTTAGGCTGATAACCACCGAAACTTTTGTGGCCGTTGTAGGGAGGATACACGAGCGGAAACACCGAGTAGATGTGAAAGAGTGAGCTGAGAAACTGCTCGTCGGTATCGATGCAGTAGTAGCGCAGGTAGAGAAGCCAGTCGTCGAGGTCATATTGGTCCAGGACAATACATTTGGGCGACATAGCCGGGGCGAAAGTTGTGTTTTCGAGAAACATGTCGTCAAAACTTACCACTACCGTGTCGAGGGCGGGATTGAATTCCTTGAGCAACTTGAGCTTGGCGTATACCATGTCGGGTGCTTCGCGAGAACGGCCACGGTTGGCCAGTCCCGGCACCAGCGAGTCGTCGATGCCAAGTTCTATCGTGGAATTGCCGAGAAATGCTATCGTGGTGTCGGTCGGGAGTGTGAGCATCTCCTTGCGGGCCGGCAGCATGAGGAGAATCAAGATGACGAAACAAGCGGCACACAGCAGCCCGAATTTCAGCGTATTGAGGAGAAACTTCTTCATTGATCAGAATTGGAAATATACGAAGTCAGCTTGCTGACCGGTAAAAAACAATATCAGGGCGAGCACCAGGAGGTAGGTGAATCGGCGCACGACGAGCGACCGTCCTTCCACGATCTGCAGACCGAAAGACTTGCGCCGGGCCATCCATTCCACGGCGAGCATGAACACTATCATCATGGCGGTATAGACCGGGACTTTCTCGAAGAGGTAGAACACGTTTTTGCCCGGTTCTCCGAGGCGCGTGAAGCATCCGCTGAGATAGCGGAAGGCATCGGTTATGTTCTCGGCGCGGAAAATAATCCAGCCCACGGTGGCGAGGAAAAAAGTGGAAAACATCTGCCATACTTCCTTCAGCGAAGGAAACCTGCGGTCGCGGGCCACGATTTCGCGGTCGTCGCGTCGCCTGCCGCGTATCACTCCCGGGATGAAGAGGAGGGCGAAATACAGTCCCCATGCCACGAATGTCCAGTCGGCACCATGCCACAATCCGCTTAGCAGGAACACGATGAGGATGTTGCGAATCGTCTTGGCACGCGAACAGCGGCTTCCTCCGAGGGGGATGTAGACATAGTCGCGAAACCACGTGTTGAGCGAGATGTGCCACCGCCGCCAGAACTCCGAGATGCTGCGGGAGAAATATGGATAGTGGAAATTACGGCTTAGCGTGATGCCAAACAGCTTGGCAACGCCTATGGCAATGTCAGAATAGCCCGAGAAGTCGCCGTAGATCTGGAACGCAAAGAATATTCCCCCGAGCCACAGTGTCCATCCCCCGCACTCTGAGTAGTCTTCAAAAATCTTGCCTGCCAGGAAAGCGCAGTTGTCGGCTACGACCATCTTCTTGAAGAATCCCCACAGCATCTGCCTCATGCCGTCGAGGGCCATGGGATAGGAGAAACTCCGCGGCTTCAGGAACTGAGGAAGCAACTGGGTGGATCGCTCGATAGGACCCGCCACGAGCTGGGGGAAGAACGTGATGAATGAGGTGAACGCAACAATGTCATTTGTGGCGCGGATGTTGCGCCGGTACACGTCGATGGGATAGCTGATAGCCTGGAAGGTGTAGAAACTGAGTCCCACAGGCAGGAGCACCTCTATCGTGAACCAGTCGAGCTGATAGCCGATCTGGGAGAACAGGAGCCGGAGATTGTCGTTGAAGAAATTGAAGTACTTGAACGTGAACAATATGCCGATGTTAAGGGCGATGTTGAGCCCGCATATCCACCGGCGCTTGCGGTCATCGGCGGAATTGTCGATAGAGCGCCCGGCCAGGAAGCAACTGATGGTTGTCAGCAGTATCAGCGACAGGAACCGCCAGTCCCACCAGCCGTAGAAAAACAGGCTGGCGGCGACGATGAAGGCGTTCTGCCACCTGAGCTTGCGGAATACAAACCAGTATCCCGCAAATACAATGGGGAGGAATATCAGGAAGGGGACGGAATTGAACAGCATCAGTCAATGCGCAGATGGTCGCCGGTGGTGCGGACGATGTTTCGGTAATATTCCTCGTCGTAGCCGGGGAAAAGGGGATAGACGGGGAGGCCTTCGGGTGTCAGCTCCCACCGGCCGTCTTTTTCTTTCTTGATGTTGCCGTCAAGATATTTCACGAGCAGATAGTCGCCGAGGTTCTTGTAGGCCTTGACATAGCGCCGGGAGGCGATCTTGGTGTGGTCGTTGAGCAGCGAGCGGGCGGCATCGGGGTCAAGGGCGGGGACTTCGGCGAGGAGCATCTGCACTTCGGTGCGGAGCGTGTCTTCCTGCGCGCCCTGCACGCGGCGGATGTCGTCGATCATCTGGGAGTAGCGGTTATAGGCCTGGTTGGCAACGTAATTGTTGACCCAGAAGGCTGCGTCCCACGATATGTTGAGCATGTCGCCGTTGCCGTGGGCAAATTCATGAGGCACCTCGGTAACGCAGTTGTAGACGGGCACGTAGACACATGTGTTGGCATCGTCGACACCAAACCACAGGATTCCGCGCATCAGGTCGGGGTGGGCGGAGTTCATCTGGGAGACAAACGAAAAACCTGTCTGCTGGGTAGCTATGGCGCGCTCATTGATATATTCTTTTCCGTCGACCTTGAAAGTCATAGGTCGCCAGCGGTAAGGCACCTTGTAGGGGCCGGCACCGATGTCGCCTGTCATGTCCATGGGAGTGCCTTCAAAGTGGTCGCGCATCATCCACTTGAGATCGTCAGCGCTGACCTTGCGCCCGGGTTTCACCCAGAGGGGGAGCACCTCGCCCTCGGCCTGCATAACCCAGGGGAGATATCGGTCCATGCCGGGAGTGAACTTGTTGTAGTAGCTCCATACCCGGCCGTCGCAACCGCGGGTAGCTACCTTGTCGAGAACGGCATAGGCACTCGAAAAACTGAAATCCTCGTCCTTGCCGTCGAAATAACCTTGACTGCGGGCAAAATCAATCACGTCGGGCGAATATATACAGTTTTCGGGATCGTCGAGCGGGAACTGATGTATGCGGCTGTGATTGGCGTGACCTGAAATGCAGTCGTCGGGCACGCGTCGGGCCACCCATACGGCTCCTTTCTCCTTGCCTCCCTTGCCGATGAGTTCAAGAATCCAGGCCTCGTCGGCATCGGCTATCGAGAAGGACTCACCCTCGGAGTGGTAGCCGTATTCGGCCACGAGGTCGGTCATGATCTTCAGGGCCTCGCGGGCGGTGCGGGCACGTTCAAGGGTTACGTAGATGAGCGAGCCGTAGTCCATGATTCCGGTAGTGTCGGCAAGTTCGGGACGTCCGCCCCAGGTTGATTCCGAGATGGTGAGGCCATGCTCGTTCATGTTGCCGATGGTGGTGAATGTGACGGGTGCTTCAGGTATCTCGCCGAGATACTTCGCGGTGTCCCATTCATATATCTTGCGCATCTCGCCGGGGGCATGTGTGCCGCCGGGACGGTTGTAGAGCTCGCCGTAAAGCGTGTGGGAATCGGCGGCGTAGGTGACTATGACCGATCCGTCGACCGTGGCATCTTTTCCTGCTATGAGGCTTGTGCATGCAAGGGCATCGGCGGCAGACGCGAGGGCAATTGCCGCGAGGGCTATGGAGGGAAATATTTTCATGAGTTTATGTGACAATTATCTTGGTTATACACCTATGTGACTGAAAAAGTGCCATATTGCTATGCCACCTGAGACGGAGACATTGAGCGAGTGCTTGGTACCCCGCTGGGGAATCTCGAAGCATAGGTCGCAGTCGTTGACTATCTGCTGGTCCACGCCTTCAACCTCATGGCCCAGGATGAGGGCGTAGCGGCGACCCTGCTGCGGGACGAAGTCGCCCAGAAGGATGCTGCCCTTGACCTGCTCAAGGCAGCATACTATATAGCCGTCGCGCTGAAGCCGGGCGACACACTCGGCGGTGGTAGGGAAATACTCCCAGTCCACCGAGTCCTCGGCTCCGAGAGCCGTCTTGTGGATTTCGGGCGAGGGTGGAGTGGCACTGATGCCGCAGAGCATGAGCCGCTCTACAGCAAACGCATCACAGGTGCGGAATATTGCACCGATATTGTTGAGGGAGCGCACATTGTCAAGCACGACGGTCAGCCGCATCTTGGGCTGACGCTTGAAGCGCTCCACGTCGGGGCGGTCAAGATCCCATATAGTTTTTTTCTCCATTCAACTTATTGTGTAAAAGATTGGTGAACTGGTAATTTTTCAGTCCCCAGCGGGGGTAGACGAGCATATCGGGGGGCGACTGGGACAGGAACCGCTCAATGGCGATGCCGGGACGGAGCCGCCTGACGATTTCGGCGCAGAGGCTGATGTATTCATCCACGTCAAAACGGTGGATTGTCAGCTCTCCGCTTTCCACCTGCCGGGTGAGCCGCGTGCCTTCGAGCAACTGCAGCTGATGGAGCTTTACCACGTCGACGGGCAGGGTATTGACGCGGTCGATGGTGGCGAGCATCATGTCGCGATCTTCGCCGGGGAGGCCCATGATGAGATGCAGCCCTACGGGGATTCCGCGCCCGGCGGTCATTTCTACGGCCCTGACGGTGTCGGCCCACGTGTGGCCACGGTTGACAGTGGCGAGTGTCGTGTCGTGGCTCGATTCAGCTCCGTATTCTATCATCACCCAGGGCAAGGATGTGAGGGCGTCGAGCAGTGTCGGTGTCACGCAGTCGGGCCGGGTGGCTATGATCACACCGTCGACCCCGTCCACTGCTGCCGCCTCGCTGTACATGGCCATCAATTGACCGAGATCCCGGCTATGGGTCGAGGTATAGGCTTGAAAATAGGCGAGATACCTCATTGAGGGGTATTTGCGGCTGAAGAAGCGTTTCCCTTCTTCGAGCTGAGCGGTTATCCCCAGCCCCGAGCGGCAATAGGCGGGATTGAACGAGGCGTTGGAGCAATAGGAGCATCCGCCGGTGGAGATAGTTCCGTCGCGGTTGGGACACGAGAAGCCGGCGTTGACGGCCAGTTTCTGCATCTTTCCCTGAAAATGGTCGGCAAGGAATGTGGCGTAATCTCTGTAAGGCGCGGTCATAGGCGTGAACAGCGGTCAAGAAGCAGTGAATCCAGAATGGTAAGCGCGGCCATGGCCTCAACCACCACCACAGCACGAGGCACGGCGGTGACATCGTGCCGTCCGCGCGGCTGGATAGTGACCCGGTTGCCGTGGCGGTCTACGGTATCAATATCGCGCATTAAAGTAGCTATGGGCTTGAAGGCGACACGGAAACGAATGTCGGCACCGTTGGTGATTCCACCCTGTATTCCGCCCGAATGATTGGTGACGGTTGAAAAATCGGGATTGAAGCTATCCATTATCTCCGATCCCCGCGCTGCCGCGGCGGCGAAACCGTCGCCGTAGTCAAATCCTTTGGCCGCGGGAATTGACATCATGGCAGCGGCAAGTCTCGCCTGGAGTTTGCCGAATACGGGGTCGCCCAAACCGGCCAGGACGCCGGTGGCAAGGCATGTCACAGTCCCTCCAAGCGTGTCGCCCTCAGCACGGGCGCGTGCAAGCTCCTCCTCCATCTCAGCTGTCGCGACCGGGTCGGGGCAACCGAGATGATTTCCTGCCGCAAGTGTTTCGGGCACGTAATCAGCAGGGAGCGAAACGGTTCCGATCGCCGAGGTGAAAGCACGGACGGTTATGCCTTGCGAGGCAAGTATCTGCGAGGCGATACCGCCGGCCACCACCCGCGCCACAGTCTCGCGGGCCGAAGCGCGGCCACCACCTCGATAGTCGCGTATGCCGTATTTTGCCTCGTAGGTATAGTCGGCGTGACATGGACGGTAAGCGTCGGCCCACGCCGAGTAATCAGCCGCGCGGGTATCATTGTTCCTGATAATGAATCCGATGGGGGTGCCGAGGGTCTTGCCTCCGAATAATCCTGAGAGGATTTCGACCGTGTCGCTCTCGCGGCGCGAGGTTGCGAACTGACCGGCGGGACGGCGGCGGTCAACAAATTCCTGCAGCCGGGCCATATCGATAACTGCCCCGGCCGGAACACCGTCGAGCACACCGCCGGCGGCAGGACCGTGGCTTTCACCGAATGTGGTGAGGGTCAATATCTTGCCTATGGAATTCATTCTTCTTTCATTGTTGCGATATCGGCCACGGTCGCGCCGCAGTAGTCAATCAGGGCCCGGGGCTCGATTTCAAACTGGAGTCCCCGCTGGCCGGCCGATACAAATATCTTGGGAAAATCCGTAGCGGTAGAGTGGAAGAATGTAGGGAAAGGCTTTTTCATTCCCACGGGGCTGCATCCGCCGCGGATGTAACCCGTCAGACCAAGCAACTCCTTCATGGGAATCATTTCGGCTTTCTTGGCTCCGGCTACTTTGGCTGCTTTCTTAAGGTCGACCTCCATGTTGCCGGGTATGACACACACGAAGTATCCCGACGGATTGCCGTGGAGCACCAGAGTCTTGAACACACAGTTAATGTCCTCGCCGAGCTCTTCGGCCACGTGATCGGCGGCAAGGTTGTCGGGGTCAACCTGATAGGGGATGAGCCGATAGTCGACTCCGGCTTTGTCGAGGAGGCGGGCGGCGTTGGTCTTATTGATCTTTTGCATAAATAATCACAGGATTTTCAGCGGCACCCGGCAGAGGGGTGACGTTGCAACGGGTTACTTTATAGTCGTTCCAGCTGAAGTCGACGACATATCCGCCACGGGCTCGCAGGCCCTTCACACTTCCGCTTTTCCACGCCCGGGGCAGGGCAGGCAGGAGGGTAATGGTGGAATCGGTCGACTGAAGGAGCATTTCGGCAATGGCTGCGGTGGCACCGAAGTTGCCGTCGATCTGAAACGGAGGATGGGCATCAAGAAGATTGGGATAGGTCCCACCGCCACGGCGCCGTCTCTCGCCACGGTAATCGTCGGGCGACACGTAGCGCAGCAGCCGGCGCAGTTGTGAGTATGCCTTTTCTCCTTCGAGCAGACGTGCCCGCAGGGCTGTGCGCCACGCGGCTGACCATCCGGTAGTATTCTCGCCTTTTGCGTCGAGCGAGAGTGAGGCGGCGCGGGCGAGGGCCGGAGTTGCGGCGGGAGATATGTGGCTTCCGGGATAGAGGCCGATGAGATGTGACTGGTGTCGATGGCGGCTGTCGGCTTCGGTGAGCGAAGGGTCGAAGTATTCGTTAAGCCGTCCGTCGGGGCCGGTGGTGTAAGGATGCAGGCGTGGGATCACGGAGTCTATCTCAGCCCAGAGCGCCTGATCAGTGTCGAGAATCAGGGCCGCTTCGCGGGCCGACGAAAGGCACTCACGGATTATGGCCATGTCGGCGGCGACACCACGGGCCGTTGCTCCATGGTAGCCTCCGGCAGTGACGAAGACATTTTCGGGAGAAGTAGCCGGGGAGGTGATGAGCCCGTCGGGAGAATCCACGAGAATTTCGAGGCAGAACTCTGCCGCCCCCCGCAGCACCGGGTAATATCTTTCGAGCAGGTCGCGCCGGCGGGTGAAGCGGTAGTGGTCCATTACGGCGGTCGCGAGCCACGCGCCTCCCATGTTCCAGCAGGCCCAAGACGGGTCGCCCTTTTCCTCACCCACAGGAGCGGCAATTGCCCAGATGTCGGAATTATGACCGAGTGACCATCCTCGCTTTGCGCCATAGAATTTGCGGGCAGGTTCACAACCGTTAGCTGCCACGCTTTCGAGCCATGGAAGGAGTGACATTTCTTCAAGAGCGGCAAGTCCAGTCACAGCTGCCGGCCAGTAGTTTTCCTCAAGATTGATGTTGGTGGTATAGTTGCCGCTCCAGGGAGGATGGATGTGGCGGTTCCACAGTCCCTGAAGATTGGGCGGCACGCCACGGGTGCGCGATGAGGAGATGAGCAGATAGCGTCCCATCTGGAAGTATAGCTCCTCAAGGTCAGGGTCGCAGGTGGCTGAATCAGTGTAGAGCAGCAGCCGCTCGTCGACAGGACGTGAGGCTATTTCGGGAGCGGTCGAGCCCAGATCGAGCGAAACTGAAGAAAAGAGCGGCTGATAGTCGGCCAAATGCCGGTTGAGTAGCGCTTCGGCATCGAATCGGGTCGAGAGGCGGTCGTTGATAAGCGTAGCATAATCGCGGCCCGAGGCGTCGGGATCGGTTGACGGACCGCTGAATGAAGTTGCGATGGCGATGAGGAGCGTGGCGCGACGGCAACCGATGAGCTGCAACGCTCCGTCGGGCTGCGTCTCTATCCGTCCGTCGGGTGTCAGTGCCTTGATTCCCACGCCGAAACTTATTCCGTCAGTCACCTTGCGCTCCGCAAAAATCCCCGAATCCCTGTTGACCGATGTAACGACAGGTAACTGCGATGTATAGCGGACAATAGCGTTGAGCGGAGATGTCGAGGAAATGTCGACTATGATGAGAGAGTCGGGGGCCGATGCGAAGTAGCGGTTGCGCCTCATGTGGCCTGACGAAGAAGCGATGTCGACGGTGACGAGAGCCGAGTCGAGATCGAGCCGCCGCGCATAGTCAGCCACGGGCGGATGATCGATATACTCTATCTCGACCATTCCTGCCGGAAGATATTCGGCTGAATTGTGCCACTGAAGGCGGTGCTGGAGAGAATCGGCAAGACGGTAGTCACCTTGGGCGAGAGCCTTGCGGGCAGCGATGAATACATCACTGCGGTCGGGCATCAGGTCAGGTTCAACGGGTCGACCGGTCCAGAGGGTGATGTCGTTGAGCAGGATGGTGTCGCAAAACGGGTCGCCATAAACGGTGGCTCCGGCCGTGCCGTTGCCTATCGGAAATGCTTCCTCAAAGTAGCGGGCTGGGCGGTCGAAGCGCATTGATAGATTTCCGGCCGCGGCAACGAGCGCGACCGAAAGCAATAAAAGTGCTGTAAAGCGGTTACACATTGAAAAGGAAGTGCATGATGTCGCCGTCCTGCACCACGTAGTTCTTTCCTTCGATAGCCATTTTTCCGGCGTCCTTCACAGCCGTTTCAGAGCCGAGGGTCACGAAATCGTCATATTTTATGACCTCGGCGCGGATAAATCCTTTTTCAAAGTCAGTGTGGATCACGCCGGCACATTGCGGGGCCTTGCTGCCGTCGATGAATGTCCAGGCCCTTACCTCGTCGGGACCGGCTGTGAAGAATGTGCGCAGGTTGAGGAGGGCATAGGCTGCGCGGATGAGGCGTGACACGCCCGATTCTTCCAGTCCTATCTCGTTGAGGAATTCCTTGCGTTCCTCCCACGTGTCGAGTTCGGCGATCTCGCTCTCAGTCTTTGCAGCGACAATCAACATTCCCGCGCCTTCATCCTTGATAGCGTCGGCCACGGCCTGAACATACTTGTTGCCTTCCACAGCCGAGGCATCGTCGACATTGCACACGTAGAGGACCGGCTTGGAGGTCAGGAGGAAAAGCTCGCGGGCAAACTTCTTGTCGTCGGGAGTCTCAAGATCCACCGAGCGGGCAGGCTTACCCTGAAGCAGCGCTTCCTGAAACTTCTTCAGTACTTCATATTGCTGCTTAGCCACCTTGTCGCCGCCGGTCTGCGCCTGTTTCTGGGTCTTGGCAATGCGGGCCTCGACGGTCTCAAGGTCCTTGATCTGAAGCTCATAGTCGATGATCTCCTTGTCGCGCACGGGATCAACCGAGCCGTCGACATGGGTGATGTTATCGTCGTCAAAGCAGCGGAGCACGTGGATTATGGCGTCGGTCTCGCGTATGTTGGCCAGGAACTTGTTGCCGAGGCCCTCTCCTTTGCTGGCCCCCTTGACGAGTCCGGCAATGTCCACGATCTCAACGGTGGCCGGTACCACACTGCGGGGATTGCACATTTCGACGAGGCGGTTGAGCCGCTCGTCGGGCACAGTGATGACTCCCACGTTGGGCTCGATGGTACAGAATGGAAAGTTGGCCGACTGGGCCTTGGCGTTGCTGAGACAGTTGAAGAGGGTGGACTTACCGACATTGGGCAGTCCTACGATACCGCATTGTAGTGACATATCAGTGATATATGATTGTAATCTTATTAAACTATGATAATGTGACTACAAAGGTAAGACAAAAATTTGATATAACCATGATTATCGGGTCCCGGGGCAGGATTACATCTTGACCGAGGTGGCAAACGGGCCTATGACCGTGCCGGTGAATCCTCCGCGCTGGGTCGCAACGTGCTCGGCGGGAACGTCGGCGGCGAGTTGCTTCCAGTCGCCCGAGCCGTCGCGGTAGCTGAAATCATAGAGCGCGCCGCGCGACTCGACCTGCAGGCCCACGGGTGACCCGGTGGCAAGCGGAGCCGACGCGAGAAGTTCGTTGCGCCCTGACTTACCGAGCCGGTAGAGGGCCACGCGGCCTTTCTCGACAGCGAGGTAATACTGGCGCGTCTCGTTCTTGACTATGAGCAATCCGGCAGATTGGCCGTCGACTAGCGGCTGCATTTCCACTTCGGTACCGGCTGTGAACGTGTGGTGCTGTATGCGCCGGCCTATGAAAGCCGGGGTGACGCGGGCGCGGGCATCGACCGGGGCAAATGTGAGTTTAAGTCCGTCGCCGGTAGTGGCATATATCGCGGGATCTCCCCACAGTCCTACCCACTCTGGACGGAGCGATGTCGTTGAAAAATCATCGCGCCAGGTGAAGTTACCTGCCTGACCGGACTGTTGCTGAGTATTGAGCCCCGGCAGGGTATTCTTGCTTGCGACAGTGTCGAGGCACTGGGTTATGTAGGGGAAGCCGTCGGCACTCCATTTCACGGGCATAAGGTAGGTCTCGCGGCCGAGCTGGTCCTCGCCGTCGTTCCACGGGCGGCATCCGAGAAACACTGCCGCCCAGTCGCCCGAGGGGCGTTGCACCATGTCGACGTGACCGGTGGAGGTGACGGGGTGGGTGCGGTTGGGTTTCAGGAGGCGTTGGGTAAGCATGGGATTGCGGCTCCAGCGGCGGTAGGGCCCGAAGACTGAGTCGGAGCGGTAGCACACCTCAGAGTGAACCCAGTTGGTGCCACCCTCGGCTGCTATCATGTAATACTTGCCGTCTTTCTTGAAGATGTGAGGCCCTTCGTTGCGTTCAAGCCGTTCCTCGGACCCTACGCCTTCTTCCTTGAAGTGGCGCGGGGCTGAAAGGAACCGTCCCGTAGCCGTGTCAAATTCCCCTATCGACAGCGCGCGGTAATTGCTCCATTTCACCGGATTGTGCTCGTCGCTCTTGTAGATGATGTAGGTCTTGCCGTTATCATCGAAGAAGAACGACGGATCGATACCCTCCATTCCTTCGATGACCTTGGGCTCGCTCCACGGGCCGAGAGGATGGGGTGCGGTGACGTAGAAGTTGACCGAACCGCCATCTTTTCCGCTCATGACGCAGGTGGTGATCATGTAGTAAGTGCTGTCGGCGGGGTTGTATTTCAGGTCGGGGGCATATACTCCGCCCTTGTCGAGCGACAGTCCTTCGAGCCAGGGCAGCTGCGAGGGTCGTGATAATACATTGCCTACATGCTGCCAGCTGACAAGGTCAGTGGAATGATACAACGGTACTCCGGGGAAATATCCGAAAGTGGAGGTTACGAGCCAATAGTCGTCGCCCACGCGGCATATCGATGGATCTGACGCCCATCCGCCTATCACGGGATTAAAATATTCTCCGGGAGAGGAGAGCGGATTGGCGGCGTAGTAATCGTCGTTTCCCTGATAGGAGAAATAGTTAAATTGAGCACGGTCGTCGGCGGCAAAGCCGTTCAGATATACAAAGGCCGTGAGCAGTGGCAAAATTACATGTTTCATGGCTTGGCAAGGTAAGGGGTAATAACAAAAAAGCCCGGTGAAATCATTCAACGGGCAGTCCGAAGCCGGGGGGATGAAGCATCTGTGACCCTCGGCGGAGATAGAGTTTCTTATCGCTGAAGTCAAGGACAATGTCGTTGACAAACATATTCAATGGATTGCAGAAGTATCTCTCACCTCTATCGACGGCATTGCTGCGGTGAATGTCCTGATACTTGGCGCTGCTGCCTATCATGACAAGCTGGTCAGGCTCACGCATGGCCGAAACATACTTGTTGCGGATGAGGAACGGATCAGACATGCTGACGCGGGCGCGGACACCGTCGTCCTCGGGCACGTTGATGGTGATGCGTGAGATTGATGTATCGACCAGGAACTCGTTGGGGCGGCCGTCGACCTCCATTTCAAGGAAGTATTGTCCGCCGGGCGACAGGATTTTGTCGGCGATGGATATTTCTTCCTTAAAGTCGCTGAACTTCTGGAAGCCCTGCGGCACGGCATCGTGGAGCACTATCATGCCCGTGGCCCATGAGTACTCGACCACAAACTTCTTTATGAAATCCATTCCCAGGCGGGAGGTATTGTCGATCGAGGGGACGAAGTCCACGTCGATGATGCGCCCTTCCGAGGAATAATCGGGCGAGAAAGCAGTACAGGGGCTGCGGGTGGGGTCTACATCAAATGCCGGAGCGGGGAGGGAAATGCGGTAGATGCGGTTGACGATGCGCAGGCGATGGGCCGAGCTGAATCCGAGGAATATAGTGGAAATCGAGTCAACCTTCACTCCGAGGGCCTTGAATTTCTCAAGGTCGGCTTTGCTGATTGCCGTCACGGGAGAGGCTGAGTCGAAACACAGGCGGATGTCGGGAGCCACCGTTATCATGCCACCGTTGATGGGGTAGTAGGCTGAGGTGGTGCCTTCGGAAAAACGCGCGTTGCTCTGGAATGACCGGCACTGGAGTGATATGAGCACTCCGAGGGTCACCAGGGCTACGATAAGCACGACTAAGGATATGACGATTTTCTTTTTCACATAACAAAGTTACTACGTTTTCAGCCCTTCTATTCATTCAGAACGTGTATTTTAACTTTTTTGTCACAGTCGTTACAGCCTTATTACAAACAAGCTACGTTCTTGTTAACAACATTATGGACGCTGCTGTTGTTACTTTAATAAATAATAAATTCTATAAAAAAATCTGAGTTGACGCGCGCTGTGTCAGCCGGAATAAAATCCATACCGTATGAAAAAATTCACCAAGATCGTGGCCACCGTGTCCGATAAAAGATGTGACGTTGAGTTTATCAAGGCGTTGGCTGATGCCGGCGTCAACGTAGTGCGCATGAACTCGGCTCACCTCGAATATGAGGGTTTCAGGAAAATTGTAGAAAATACCCGCCGGGCCGACAGTTCGCTGGCCATCATGATGGATACCAAGGGTCCCGAGATACGCACCACCGCCACCGTGACGGGTGAACCGGTGGAGTTTCTGACCGGAACAGCCGTGGTATTCCGCGGTGATCCCGAAGGTCTGACCTCAGGGGCGGAAATCTGCCTGAATTACGCCGATATTGCCAATGTGCTTAAACCCGGCGACAGGATACTGATCGACGACGGGGAGCTTGAATTCCGGGTCATTGAGATCGACGGACCGATAATTAAGGCTGAGGCAGAGAACGACGGGCGGCTCGGCTCGCGGAAGAGCGTGAACCTGCCGGGCGTGAAGATTGACCTGCCCGCCGTGACGGCACGCGACCGCCGCAACATAGGTTATGCCGTGGATCTCGGAGTGGATTTCATAGCCCACTCTTTTGTGCGCTCGGCTGCCGATGTGGAGGAGGTGAGATCGATCCTGTCATCGCGCGGATCGAAGGTGAAGATAATCTCCAAGATTGAAAACCAGGAGGGTATAGACAATTTTGATGAAATCCTCTCGGCAAGCTACGGCATCATGGTGGCGCGCGGCGACATGGGTATCGAAGTCCCCGCCGAGCGTATTCCCGGTATTCAGGCCATGATGATCAGGAAGTGTATCGAGGCCCATAAGCCAGTGATCGTGGCTACGCAGATGCTTCACTCGATGATCGAACATCCGCGTCCTACCCGAGCGGAGATCTCCGACGTGGCCAATGCCGTGTATCAGCGCGCCGACGCCATGATGCTGTCGGGCGAGACGGCCTACGGCAAGTATCCTGTCGAGGCAGTCAGGATCATGACCAGCGTGGCCCGCGAAGTGGAGTCGTCGCTGAGCTCCAAAATGGAGTTGCCGCCGCTGACTGACAGCGACATCACTTCATTCCTGGCCCGGCAGGCAGTACTCTCCGAGGCGAGGGTGGGTACAAAGGCTATCTTTACTGATGCATTCGGCGGCGTGGCTGCGCGGTTCATAGCCTCGTTCAGGGGCAATAATCCTACGTTTGCGATATGCCATAACGCTGAAGTTTACCGCTGGCTTGCACTCAGCTACGGGGTTAGTGCCCATTATTTTCCTCAGCCCGACAAGGTCGATCCTGTCCACTCGGTCGAGGCCGTGCGCCGCATTGTGGAGGAGGATCACATCGCGATCGACGACCGCATAGCCTATCTGACCGGTACTCGCCGTGGCACGCGCGCCCTCGAAATCCTCACTCCGGCCGAGATACTCTACCCGGAGTGATCAGAGTGTCAGTTTGAACGTTTCGGCAAACTCCTTGAAGGCGGGGACGGTTTCCTGCACGTGGTTGAGGACTTCGCGTTCACTCCACGTGTGGGGCGATGACACGCCGGTGTTGAGCTGTATATTCAGGGTAATGTTGTCATTCTGAAGCGTATCATGAAGGTGAGCGAGAAGGTCGGGCATGAACCGGTGCATGAGTTCGGCCTGCTTTTCATTTTCCACCTTCATCATGAACCGGTCGGCCTCGATGCGCTCGGGTTGTGAGGCGCGCATGGTGTTGGCAAGGATTCGCTCGGTGGGATGGGAATCGATGAAGTTTTGCCACGCGCCGTGGAGCGCCTCGTCAGTATAAGCATTGGCGCGGACGGGCTGAGCTGGGCCGGTGGCCGTTTCCTTTGCCTCGTCGGCAGCAGGTTTCCTGCCTGAGATCGAGAAAGATACCGGAGCGCGTCCTGCCTGAATGGCGGGGCGCGACGGCGGGGGCGTGACAGAGCGACGCGCGGAGGGAGCCGGAGCCGCAGATTGGTTCCTGACAGGGGCCGCTGCGGGTGCAGGTGCAGTGGTCGCCGGTTGTACCTGCGGCTCGGCTGCCGGCTGAGAGGCCGGGGCGGCCTGCGCATTGCTATCCTGATTCAGGTTGCGGGCAATAGGTTTCAGTCGCCCCTCTCCGTCGCCGGCGTTAAGCGGGGAGGGGCTGCATAATTGGCATAGTTTGGCGAGCGTCAGCTCGATGAGGAATTGCTTGTTGGAGGCGATGCGGTAATTAAGGTCGGCCTCGTTGCACAGCTTCATTGCCGCGAGCAGAAAGTCGGGAGGACATTTCTGAGAAATCTCCGCCATTGATTTTCGGGCCTCGTCGTCGGTTTCCAGCAGCACGATAGTGGCCGGATCACGTGCCACCATCAGGTCGCGCAGATAGTCGGCCAGGCCGGTTATGAAGAAATGGGAGTCAAAACCGCGGTCGCGTATCTCCTTGTAGATAAGCCAGGTATCGGTGACGCGGCCGGTGAGGAAGCAGTCGAGCAGCTTGTTGAAATAATTGTGGTCCAGTACATTGAGATTCTCGATCGTGGCACTGAACGTGATGTTGCCGCGGGTCGACGCAGCCACCTGGTCAAAGATTGAGAGCGCATCGCGCATGGCTCCGTCGGCCTTTCGGGCTATGACGTTGAGCGCGGCAGGCTCGGCTGTAATTCCCTCGTTGGCGGCCACTTTCTGAAGGTGGGCTATCATGTCGCGCACGGTGATGCGGTTGAAGTCATATATCTGGCAGCGCGAAAGGATAGTCGGGATGATCTTGTGCTTCTCGGTGGTGGCGAGGATGAAGATGACGTAGTGGGGCGGCTCCTCAAGAGTCTTGAGAAACGCATTGAAGGCCGCGGCCGAAAGCATGTGGACCTCGTCGACGATAAACACGCGGTAGCGTCCCGTCGAAGGGGGAATCTGCACTTGCTCCACGAGCTGGCGTATGTCGTCGACGCCATTGTTGGAAGCGGCATCAAGCTCGATGATATTCATCGAGTTACCTTCATTGAACGACCGGCAGGAGTCACATTCGTTACAGGCTTCGCCCTGAGCCGTGGGATGCTCGCAGTTGATGGTCTTGGCGAAGATGCGCGCACACGAGGTTTTGCCCACTCCGCGCGACCCGCAGAAGAGATAACTGTGGGCGAGGCGATGAGTCGCAATGGCATTTTTCAGGGTGGCCGTCAACGCGTCCTGACCTACGACCGAGTCAAACGTCGACGGGCGGTATTTCCGCGCCGATACGATATACTGTTCCATGGTCACAAAAGTACAAAAAAATCCCGACTTTTCCCACGCCTGAAATGAGAATTTCTGCGTTGAATTAGCTTGAATTAGCTTGGTTGATTCAATTTAGAGAACTACACCGTATACAAACTGCTGCGGTGGGTCGCTCTTTTTTTAAAGGGATTGCCGAGGGGTGGAGTGAACATAAGGGGGTGGTGGGGCGTTTTAATGGTGAACAAGTTATTAACAATATGGCGGTGGTTGAGTTCCACGCCTTTACATGATGTTTCTTCTTTATGATTTTTATTTATGAGACCGCTGTTTACTGATATAGCTACATTCAAGGCTCCCGGGAAGTCCCGCCGAAGCCTGACACGAAGTCCGCTCCGTTTCCGCAAAATAACCGCAGCCGACGTCGATAAGATCTACGACCTTCTCTCGCGTTATTCCACTGCAGGTACATGTGACTACTCGGTGGGTGGCATAATGATGTGGGTTGATTATTTCAAGTATTCTTTTGCAATCGTGTATGACACCTTGTTCATCAAAGGAATGAGCGAGGAGGACGGTACAAAACCGGCGTTTGCCGTACCTGTGGGCGCGATGGAACTGAAAGATTCGGTCGCATTGCTTCGGGAGTATTGCGCTGACAATCATATCGCCCTGCGTTTCTCGGCTGTGCCGGAGGAGATGCTTCCGCAACTCGCGGCAATCGGCCTTGACAGAACCGAAAGTCTTGACGACTGGAGTGACTACGTATACGATATAGAGTCGCTTGCCACTTATTCGGGCAAGAAGTATTCAAAGAAGCGTAACCATGTCAACCGCTTTATTACCGATAACCCAGGGTGGAGGGTTGAGCCGCTGAGTGATGCAAATCTTCCCGCCGTCCGTGACTTCCTGTTGCGCAGCCGCCTGGATGAGGACAAGCAGGAGAGTGCCGTGTATGAACGGATGCAGGTGATGAGGGTGCTTGACGATTACCGGAGCTATCCTTTCGAGGGACTTGTGCTGAGCGTCCCCGGCAACGGGATTGTGGCTTTCGGCATAGGCGAGGTGATAGGCGACACGGTGTTTGAGCACATCGAGAAGATGAATCACGAGGTCGCCGGCGCGGGCGAGATGATGTGCCGCGAGTTTGCCGCCATGATACGTGAGCGCCATCCTGAGGTGAAGTATGTCAACCGCGAGGAGGATGCCGGAGATCCGGGACTCCGCTACGCCAAGGAGCAGCTACATCCTGTAAAGATGCTGCGCAAGTTTGACGTCATCGGGGAGTGAATACTATCCGCGCGAGTGTGCATAGGTGGCCGCCGGCATCGATGCGGGCAGTGTATACACCTTCTTCATTCTCGGCGTGACATCCGTAGCGGGCGGTGTCGCCGTAATGAGCTTCATGCTTGAAGGCAATGTCGAAGCGGCGCATGTGGAATTTCTCATACATTTCAAGCGGCCAGCAGTCGGTCAGCAGATCGCAATACCGGCGCGTGGTCACGTGGCGGTTCACGTCGATGTCAGATACGGCAAAAGTGTATTCCCCGGCATCGGGAGTGAGGTCGTGCATGGCGATTTTTCCCTGAGGAGCGATGGGGCAGGGGAGGTCGACGGTGGCATCGGAGAGGGGAGTGAGCGGCGACAGATCGCCCACGGTGCGGGTCTCCATGTTGATCGCCATCCAGATAGTGCGTGCATAGCCTATTGTCTCGTCGTCGTCAAGATCAATCAGGGCAAAATTACGCTCGGAGAAAAGGCGGTTGAGCGACGCGACCCACGTGCGGAGGCGGTAGCGGTGTCCTACCCGAGCGGGCTTTTCGAGCTCGACCGACACGCGGCTGAGCACCCAGGAGATGCCGAGCGAGATCATGTGGTCAAATCCCACTCCGAGTTCATTGGCGTGGCCGGTGGCAGTGTCGATAATATACGTGGCCAGTGTAGACATTGAGAGCTCGCGCTGGGCGTTGCAGTCGGCTGCGGTGACTAAGAAATCGTAATCGTAGGTCGTTTTCATAGTTGCAAATTTAGTGATTTATTCTATGATAATCGCTATTTGCAGCCAAAGGTTCATGTGATAACATAAATTAGCGCGTCGCCCGGCGGGGCGACGCGCTTAAAAGTCTTGACGCGTGGAGCTATCAGCGCACGATGAACTTCTTGCCGTCGCGGATGTAGATGCCGGGGGCAAGGTTGCCGCTGACGGGCTGGCCGAGGATATTGTAGGTACGGCCGTCCTTGACGGTGTTGACGGCGTTGTCGACGAGGATGTCGTCGATGCCTGCTGATTCTACATTGCCGCCGGCGTTCTGAGCCTCGGTGATGTGAGCTACGAGCGAGTTGAGGTAGTTCTCAAGATTGGTGTAGCCGTTGGCTGCAACTGCGGGACCATCCTCAGCCGAGAGGGGATCGAGGCCGTTGGCGCTCTCCCATTCGTCGGGCATACCGTCGCCGTCGGTGTCGGCGGGAGCGGGTTCGCTTTCAAGGGTAGGCCAGCCGGTGTGACCGTCGGCATACTTGATGGCGTCCTGAGTGTTGATGATGCCCTTGTTGGTGCCGAAGAGAAAAGTTCCTTCCTTAGTTTCCTGAGCTATATAAGAGTCATATTCGTCGCGATGGAGCGATGCACCTGCATAATCCACCACGCGGTCAAATGCCACTTCGGCAGTATGGGTAGTGGTGGTGGGGAATGCGATGGGTGACGAGAGCTTCATCCAGGTGTTGGTCTCGTCAGTGAAAGTGCGGTCGTTACCGCTCTTGTCGATCTGGTCGTAGATACCGAGAGTCCAGTTGTCGGCGGTTACGTCGTCATAGCTGGGATTTACATTACCGGTCACGTAGAGCTGGCCCCAGGTGTGGAGCATCGGCTTCCAGCTGTTCCAGGGCACGGTGCACTTCACGGTGTTGCCGTTGGCATCGGTCACGTCGATGGTGTTCTTTTCCATATCGATGTAGAACTTGGTGGTGCCGATCTTTACGTAGTTACCCTTGTCAGCGTCACGTCCGCCCGATACCTGACTGGCAGCCACAGCGATACCAGTAGCGCGATAGTAGTTCTGCTGCATGTTGGTCTTGTCGAGACAGTAGTCGACGGTGCGGATACCGGGAGCGGCGATACGCTTGCCCTTTGAGCCTGAGGGGCTGTAAGGGCCGGGCTTGTAGTAGTTGTTGACGATGTTGACGTTCATTCCTTCGCCGCCGTAGCAACCGTTGCCACCGAAGTTGTAGATCACGTTGTTACGAAGGTCCATGCGCTCGTCGGTCTGGGTGCCGGGACGCGGGCCGAGGCGGGGAGTGCGCGACGAGTGGTGAGCAAGAAGATTGTGGTGGTAGGAAGCACCTGCGCCGCCCCAGTTGCCGCCGTAGCCGTGGTTACCCTTGGAGTGGCCTGAATTGAGGAGCGAGTGGGTTACGTAACACCACTGCACGGTGATGTTGCGCGAACCGTATACCGAGAGGCACTCGTCGATTGACCACGATACCGAGCAGTGGTCCACGATGATGTTGCGGGAGTCCATGCCTCCGAGACCGTCACCCTCATGGGCGTTTTTGTTGGTCTTGAGGGCCTCGTTGCCGAGACGGAAACGCATGTAGCGGATGATGACGTTGGGCGCGGAGATTACGAAGGGATAGTTGGCGATGCACACTCCGTCGCCGGGGGCGGTCTGGCCGGCAATGGTCACGTTGCCGTTGCGGAGCTTGAGCTCGCTCTGGAGCATGATGGTACCGGAAACGTCAAACACGATTGTGCGCTGTCCCGACTGGCCGATTGCCCAGCGGAACGAGCCTTCTTCGTTGGTGTCTTCAAGCGTGGTGACGTGGTACACGGCACCGCCGCGGCCACCGGTGGTGTACATGCCGAATCCTTCGGCACCGGGGAAAGCGGGAATTTCAGCCGTTTCCTCAACTGCCATGGCCGGCAGAGCGGCCAGTGCGGCGAGGGCTGTGATAAGAGTCTTGTTCATTATGATTCTGATTGTTGTGAAAAATTGAGGAAAGAGTTGAATCAGCGTTTGAGCACCTTGTCGCTCTCAACGTGGCCGTCGCTGTAGATGATGCGGCGGATGTTGATGCCCTGAGCGGGTTCGGGCAGGCGTATGCCGCGAAGGTCATAGTACTCGAAGCCTACTACTTCGGGCGATGCGGCTTCAATCACGCCGATTGAGCTTGAGTGGTCGGCCACGGGGAAGTATTCGTCGACGGGCTGGTCGGCATTGGCGTTCTGAGCCTTGATGATGTGCTCTACTATACCGTTGGCATACACTTCGATGTTGGTGTACCATCCGCGGGGATCAATGGTGTAGAGGCTTCCGTCGTCGGGGTTGTTGGGGTCAAGGCCGTTGGCAAGTTCCCAAATGTCGGGCATACCGTCGCCGTCGGTGTCGAAGTCGCTGTCGCGGTATTCAACCTTGATTTTGGGGAACGAGGGTACTCCGGGGTTCTGAGTGGGAGATTCGGGATCATTGACCCAGTCCACGATGCCTTTGGTGCCTGACTTGGCGTAGGTTTTGCCGTTAGCGTCCACGTAGGGAACGTCGCCGTTGTAGGTGACAGTGCCGGTGCGGGCCTCCTCGATCACGCGGGCGTCGACGGCGTCGCGGAAGAGGGATGCGCCGCAATATTGCAGCACGCTTTCATAGGCCTGCTCGGCGGTGTGGGTGGTCACGGTTCCGGCGTCGATGGGCTCGTCAATCTTAAGCGACACGCAGTCCTGACCCTTGGTATTCTTCTTGTATTCCTGGTCTTCGCCATAGAGGTGGGCCTCGTCGGCGATATAGCGCTCGCCGTCGATCATGAACAGGCCGCTGTCGTAGGTCACGCCCTTCCAGTCATAGTAGGCGGGTTCGTCGGCGTCAGTCACGTAGTTACCGCTGATGTAGTAGCGGCTGGCGTAGCCGTAAAGATCGGCGGGAGTTGAATTTCCGCTTGCGCCCACGGTGACCTGAGTCACGGCTTTCCTGTTCTTGGTGCCGGGACCTGCCTGATAGTAATTGTTGACCATGTTGATGTAACCGCCGCCGGGGCCGCCGTAGCAGCCTGCGCCATTGCCCCAGTTGTAGAGCACGCAGTTACGGAAGTCGACACGCTCACCCTGCACGGTGTTCTCGTAGAGATCCTTGTCGTAATTTTCCTTCTTGTAGCGCGCGCCGTTGAAGCGGGGAGCGCGGTTCTGCACGTGGGCGATCATGTTGTGGTGGAACGAGGCGTTCTTTCCGCCCCATATTCCGCCGTAGGAGTGGGCTCCCTTGGTGTGGCCCGGGTTGCAGAGACCCTCGAACACGGTCGACCACTGGAGGGTGAAGTTCTGGTTGTCATATACCGAGCAAACCTCGTCGATCGACCACGAGAACGAGCAGTGGTCGAGGATGATGTTGCGGTAGTTGCGGAAGAAGAGGGCATCGGCGCCGTCGTTCACGTCCTTGACCTGAGAGCGACGGAAGCGCAGGAAGCGCAGGATGATGTTGTGCCCGCCGGTCTGGACGGTGTAGTAAGCGATTGTGATACCTTCGCCGGGAGCGGTCTGACCAAGCACGGTGACATCATTACCGCTGATCTTGAGGTCTTTGGTGAGCTCGATAGTTCCGGAAACGTCGAAAACCACAATACGCTTGCCGCTCTGCTTGGAGAGTGCCCAGCGGAGCGAACCTTCCTTTTCATTGTCTTCGAGAGTGGTGACGTGAAGTACTTTGCCGCCGCGGCCTCCGGTCACGTATCGGCCATGGCCTTCGGCGCCGGGAAAAGCCGGGGCCTTGTCCTCGGCCTGCACTGCGACTGCTGCGAGAGCGGTTGCGGCTACGAGTAAAGCTTTTTTAATCATCTGTGATAGTTGGTATTAGGTAGTTACTGTTTTGTAATGACAAGTGTTCCGCTGGCGGGCATATCTGACCCGGCGGAGTTGCTATTTCGGGATTATTTGGTGCAAAGATAAGAAAAATATTTTACTTTTTCCGAAATTTTTGCCAAACTAAAGTTAAATTCACCGTTTTAACATATCTCCCGCCGTTGGAAGGTTTCACTGTACTCCGATGATGCCATGCTGCCCCGCTTTTTATAGGTCTTGCCATGGGTTTGTCTATTTGTCGGTATGTGGTTGTGCAGATTCTACCTGCAAGTGCAAATTTATTGCCTAATTTTGCACTTGCAGGTAGAATCTGCGGCAGGGGATGATGGGGGAGGGTTGGAGAGGCGGGTGTCACTTGAACTGCTCGCCTTCGATTTCGAGGGCGGCGAAGATGAAGGGGCCTACGCCCTTGGGGTCGTTGTCGCGCACGGCCTCGCTCAGGTAGTATTCATAGGAGCCGTCGCGGCGGTCCTTGCCACCGAGCCCGGCCACTGCGCAGCATTTGGTCAACGATACGTTGCCGTCACTGTCCTCGCTGATGAATTTCTCGACCATGCCGCGGTATCCGCGACGGGCGGCGTCGGCATACTTCGGATCGTCGAGCAGTCCCAGGCGTGATGCGCGGAGCAGATTGTAGACATACATCGACGAGGCGGTGGATTCAAGATAGTTGCCTTCGCGGCCGGGCTCGTCGAGCACCTGATACCAGAGGCCGGTCGCGGGATCCTGATAGGCGAGGAGGCCGTCGCTGATGTTCTTGAGCAGGTCGATCAGCTCGGGGCGGCGGGGATTGTCGGCAGGCAGTTGCTCAAGCACGTCGACGAGCGCCCATATCAGCCAGCCCTGGGCGCGGCCCCATGCGTGCTGCGACTGGCCGGTGGTCTTGTCGGCCCAGAATTGCTCGCGGGCTTCGTCCCAGGCGTGGCGGTAGAGGCCGGTTGCGGGGTCGTAGGCATGGCGGGCGATGTTGAGGAACTGGTTGGCCACGTCGTCATATACCTTTTCGCGCTCGGCAGCGGGGAGATACTTGTTGGCATAGGTGATATAGAAGGGCTGACCCATATAGAGGCCGTCGAGCCACACCTGGTGGGGATATACCTTCTTGTGCCAGAAGTTGCCTTCCGACGTGCGCGGGTGTCCCTGGACCTGGCTCCAGAGCGAGTCGAGGGCGATGCGGTATTTGGGGTCGCCCGTGATTTCGAGCGCGCGCATCAGCAGGAGGCCGTTCTTGAGATGGTCGATATTATATTCGGTGGTCTTGTATTTCCATATCTGGCCCTTTTCGTTGACCATGGTGTCGGCATAAGCCAGAGCATAGTCGCGGAATGTGGTGTCGCCGTAGGCATCGGCGAGAGCCATCATCGCGTCGAGCTCCACACCTATGGCATACTGCCACTTGGGAGCCTTTACATAGTCGAGCATCCAGCTTTCGGGCCAGCGGCGCATCTCCGAGGCGGCCATGCGCTGCGAGAGGGGGGCAAATTCGTTGACGGTCTTGCCGTTGATGGTGACATTGGAGAGGCGCACGTTGCGATACAGCCCCGAGAAGTAGTTGCCGCCCGAGGTCACGCCGTTCCAGTCACAGTCCTTGCACTCGATGTTGTAGACGTTGCACACGTCCTTGAGACCTATCAGCATCACTCCGTAGCGGCTCTTGTTGCAGTCGACGCGGTCGAGATAGACGTTGCGAACCACCGGGGGAAAGGAGCGGTCGCAGGCTTCGCGGGGCTCGTAGTCGAGGTTGATTTTCAGCACGGCCTCGTCACACTGTCCCACCTTGATGTCGCGCACGTAGATGTCCTCGATCACGCCGCCGCGGCAGGGATTGGTCTTGATGCGGATCACTCGCTCCAAGTCGGGGCTGTCCATTGAGCAGCGCTCGGCAAAGAGGTTCTTAAAACCGCCGGAGATCTCGCTGCCGACCACGACGCCGCCGTGGCCGTTTTTCATCACGCAGTCGCGCACGATGAAGTTCTCGCTCGGGCGACCGTCTACGCGTCCGTCGCGGTTGCGTCCGCTCTTGATGGCGATGCAGTCGTCGCCGGTGTCGAAGTAGCAGCACTCGATGAGCACGTTCTTACAGGATTCGGGGTCACAGCCGTCGCCGTTGGGGCCGTCGTTCTGGATGTGGACGCCGCGCACTGTCACGTTTTCACACCACAGCGGGTGAATCACCCAGAATGGCGAGCGGAGCAGCGTCACGTCCTCGATGAGCACGTTGCGGCAGTTGACGAAGTTGACAAGCTGGGGGCGCATACCCATTCCTTCGCCGAGGATGCGCTTTTCGGCAGGCACGCCGTTCTCGTTCCATTCCTGGAGCAGGGGGCGGCCGATCTTCTGGGAGATGATGCCGTCGGTATACCCGTAGACGGGCTTGGCGCACATGCGCCACCAGTTTTCGTTTTCAGCGGCGCCGTCCACGGTGCCTTTGCCGGTCAGGGCCACGTTGGTGGCGTCGATGGCATATATGCAGGGCTGGTAGTTATAGCAGTCCATTCCCTCCCAGCGGGTGAAGACTACGGGAAATTCCTTGGGGTCGGTGGTAAAGAGCAGGGTGGCGCCTTCTTCAAGATGGAGGTTGACGTTGTCGCGCAGGGTGACGGGTCCGGTGAGCCATGTACCGGCGGGGATCACCACGCGGCCACCGCCCTGAGCCGAGCACTGTTCTATTACATTATTTATAAGGGAGGTGTAGAGGTGTCCCGGCTCGTCGCTGCGCTTGCCGTAGTCAAGGATGTTGAAGTCCCTGTCGGGAAATGCCGGAGCCTTGATCTGAGACTCGATCTGAGGATAGACGGTTTTCCACATCTCGGCGGGGTCGTTGGCCCTCGCCGTGAAAAATAATACCGCCATCGAAAAAATTAACAGAACTTTTTTCATGGAATTTAAAACTAAATTTGTATATTTGCACAAAATTACCAAAACTCTAAAATACCAACAAAACTTTTACATTTTTTTACACAATTAATCAAAATATGCTGAACGGTCTTTACGTTATATATTTTAATGTCGCTCAGCGATATTTTTGACCTCTTGTCGCTAAATTTTCACAGTTCTTGCAATAATATTCTGAAACTTTAACCTCCTAACTTATCAACCGTATCAAAGAAAACATTACTCTCAACTCAATCAATCTTTAACCAAAAAACCAAAATTCAAAAAAAATAACACAGTGACATCATGAAAGACAATTTGACAAGTCATTCCAAATGGCTGAAGTTGTTCTCGCCGGCACGCCTGCTGAGAGCAATGATGGTTTTAGCGGTCCTTTTCGTAGGGTTGCCTGTCTTTGCCCAGAACATCACCGTATCAGGTACTGTCGAGGACGAGACCGGCGAGCCGATTATGGGCGCTTCAGTACTCGTCAGCGGTACCTCCAACGGTATGGCTACCGACCTTGACGGTAACTTCACAATCCCCAACGTGCCTTCCAAGGCCAGCCTCGTAGTTTCATTCATCGGCTACAAGACCGAGACTATCCCCGTCGACGGCCGCAGTGAAATCAAGGTCGTCCTCAAGGAAGACTCCGAAGTCCTCGACGAAGTCGTAGTCGTGGGTTACGGTACAATGAAGAAAAGCGACCTTACCGGTTCGGTTTCTTCAGTCGACACTGAAAAACTTAACGCCAAGGGTGCCCCCTCGATTCTTGAGAACCTCCAGGGTACCACTCCCGGTGTGAACATCACCAAGGCTACCGGCCGTACCAACGGATCGGTCAACATCGAAATCCGCGGTAAGTCGTCAATCAACTCGGGTACAACTCCTCTGTTCGTTGTCGACGGTGTGATGTGTTCCGATATCGACTTCCTCAATCCTCAGGACATCGAGCGTATCGACGTGCTTAAGGACGCTTCTTCAACCGCCATCTACGGTTCGCGCGCAACTGCCGGTGTCGTAATGGTGACCACCAAGGGCGGTCTCAACGTCAACAAGTCTCAGAAGGCCACGATCTCCTATGACGGTTACTACGGTATCAACCACGCTTCCCACAAGCCCAAGTTCATGGAAGGTCAGGACTGGTACTACTACCGATTCGGCAAGTTCCTCTCGCCCATGGGCGGTGACAGCAACTATGGCGTGCAGACCGCACACTGGATGCTTCCCGCAGCCTACGGCGTTGGTCAGGCTCTCCTTCAGAAGAAGATTGCCGACCTCCAGTCGCCCTATGTCATGAAGGAGCTCCTTGAGGCAGGCAATACCACCGACTGGATCGACCTCGTGACACGCGACGGCAGCCAGCAGAATCACTACGTGTCTATCCAGGGCTCAAGCGACACCGCCAACTATCACTTCGGTGTAGGTTACAACGGTGAAGACGGTATCTATCGTGGCGATAGCCAGCAGACCATCAGCTTCAAGGGATCAGTTGACGCCCGCGTAAATAAAGTAATCAGCGCAGGTTTCAACTTCAACCTCGCTCAGATGAAGAATACTTACGCCGACGGTGGCGCCATCTCTCAGGCCTACCGCGTGAACCCCTACATGATTCCTTATCAGGAAGATGGTCAGATCCAGCACTTCCCCGGTAACAAGTACACCCTCGGTACTGACGACCACCAGTTCTCTGACTTCATCAACCCCCTCGACCGTATGCTCAACTCCACCGAGCGCCGCACCACCTACCGCGCTCTCGGTAACGTATACCTGCAGCTCGACATTATCCCGGGCCTCAACATCAAGTCAACCTTCTCGCCCAGCTTCTCAACCTACCGTAACGGACATTTCGTAGGTTACGAGAATCCCCGCGTGCCGGGCAAGACTTATGTGGACGACGACGTGCACACCGCAACCGTTGAAAACAAGACTTCTCTCTCATGGACATGGGACAACGTGATCAACTACAACAAGACTTTCGGCATCCACTCAATTTCTGCTATGGGTCTCTACTCAATGGAGAAGGGTAACACCGAAGATTACGTGATGGTTGCCAACAACGTTCTTCAGAATTCTGACTGGTGGAACATGGGTTCAGGCGAACTCAACAACAAGGACTCAAAGTCTTCTTACTCTGAAAGCTCCCTCCAGTCATTCGCTCTCCGTCTGAACTACACCCTGCTCAACCGCTACATGGCTACCGTGACCATGCGTTGGGACGGTTCGTCAAAGTTTGCCGACGGCTACCGCTGGGGCTCCTTCCCCTCGGCCGCTCTCGCATGGCGTATCAATGAGGAATCCTTCCTCCGCGACGTGACCTGGATCAACAACCTCAAGCTCCGTCTCTCTTACGGTAAGACCGGTAACAACGCCGGTATCGGCAACTACGCTACTATGGTAGGTATCGGTTCACCCGTCTACTATCCCTGGGGCAGCACCTGGATCAGCGGTATGCCTGCCGGTGGTATCGTCGACAAGTCTCTCAAGTGGGAGACCTCCAAGGAATGGAACGTCGGTGTTGACTTCGGCTTCCTCCGCGACCGCATCAGCGGTAGCATCGACTTCTACCAGAAGAACTCTTCGGAACTTCTCTACAAGGTTGACCTGCCTCTCGAATCAGGCGGCCAGACGATGACCACCAACGTAGGTAAGGTGCGCAACACCGGTGTGGAAATCGCCCTTACCACCGTCAACGTTGACACCCGCGACTGGACCTGGACTACCTCGTTCACTTTCTCCAAGAACAAGAACGAAGTTAAGGAAATCAACGGTGTATCTGACCGTATCGTAGCTTCCGGCGCTACCGGTTCGCTCTTCCTTGGTTATCCCGTCAACAATATCTACCAGTATATATGGGACGGTGTGGTATCTGACCGCATCATGACTGTGCCCGATCACGAAATCGCTGTTAACAACGGTTTCACCCCCGGTGACCAGGTGCGCGAATGTGACTACTACTGGGCTTGCTACGGTATAGGTGAAGGTCAGCCCGTGGTTCGCGACGTGAACGGCGACGGTGTTCTTGATGATAACGACCGCGTGATCTTCAACGGCGATCCCAAGTGGAGCGCATCAATGAGCTCCAACCTCTCTTACCGTCTTCCCAAGAACGGTGGCCAGCTCGACTTCGGCTTCACCCTCTTTGCCAAGTACGGTTACTATGTTAACTCTTCGTTCACCAACAGTGACTACTACGATCTCCACGACCGTGGCCGTGGTAAGATGAAGATGGACTACTACATCCCCGCAGGTACTATCGTAGACGTTGACGGTATCTACCCTGACGGTACTTTCCGCAACCCCATCTATCAGATGGAAACACACTACGGTGACTATCCTATGCTCTCTGGTGGTACTAACGACGGTCTCGGTAACCACAAGGACACTTATCAGTCTTCAAAGGGTCTCGAAAAGGTTTCTTACCTCCGCGTTCAGAATATCACCCTCGGTTACACCTTCAGCAAGAACCTCATCAAGAGCTTCGCTTGCCAGAACCTCCGTCTCTACTTCACCGTCACCAACCCCTTCCTCTGGACCAAGTATCGTGGTTTCGATCCTGAATGGGCTGCTGCCGCAGGAAAGAACGACGGTCCCAGCGTGACCTCTTATCAGATTGGTGCCAGCATTAAATTCTAACCTTATCTAAGTGAATCAACAATGAAACTTATCAATTATATAGGGCTCGCCGCCATCGCCACGATGTCGCTCTCAAGCTGTAGCGACTTCCTTGACGCCGAAAACCGCTCGACCGCCAACGACGACGCCGACGCCTATCTTTCAGCTCATCCCGAGTCGCTCCGTCCTGTGGCTTTCGATGCCTTCAAGTACTACGCTACTCACCTCGAACTCCACGAGGAGGCTACTGACCTCTATTTCGTGACTTCAGCCGCCGACGGCTACGGTGACTTCAAGGTTACCGCCGAGGACGGTACCGTGCTCGACTATTATAAGAAGTCCTACAAGGCTATCGACTATGCTAACGGTATGGTTCACTATGCCGGTGCCGATTCCAAGCTCGGTAATGAAGGCCGCTTCCTCCGCGCGCTCGGTTACTACCACCTCGTTCAGCAATTCGGTTCCGTTCCTTTCGTGACCGAATACATCCAGAGCTCTACCCGCGACTATCCTCGCGCTGACCTCAGCGTGATCTACAACACTCTCATCGATGACCTGACCGAAGTCTACAATGCTAAGCTCCTCCCCGCTGTGGATCATGAAGGTAATCCCAGCCTTCAGGCTGTGGCTGCCCTTATCGCCAAGCTCGAACTCTCTGCTGCATGGGACCTCGATACTCAGGTTGCCGATGCCGCTGCCGGTACTTATACCGTCAACGACCGCACCCGCTTCTCCGAAGCTGCCAAGTGGGCTGAACTCGCCATCAACGGCGTGCAGCTGACCATGCCCTTTGAACAGAAGTGGTCGCCCTTCAACGAAGGCAATGCTGAGGAAATCTTCTCGATGCAGTATGACCGCGCCGGCTATCCCGGCGACGTCGCTACCGGCGGTCACTCGATGATGAACCAGTACATGAGCTACTTCGGCAACTGCAACATCATCGGCCAGAAGGGTACCGGCTCGGGCGGTAAGCACCGCATGAGCTACAAGGCCCTCCGTCTCTTTGACCGTGACGACGAGCGTTTCAACGGTACTTTCATGGTCACCTACTATAACTGCCCGACTGATGATAAGGGTAACGTATCAGACGACGTATGGGGCACTGACGGCTACCTCGCTTACTTCAACTGTACCGATGCTGAAAAGGCTGAGAAGAAGATTGCCTTCCAGTTCTTCCCCTGGTACTACACTGAATCTGAAGCCCGCGCTGCTTTCGCTAATATTCCCGGTAAGACCGAGAAACCCGGTGAGAAGGAACACTTTGGTATTCCCAATCCTCAGGCTGTGATTCTCGACTATCCCATGGTTACAATCATTCCCTTTAACGAGAATGGAACTTTAGGTAATGCCGATTTCCAGAATACCAAGGACTTCATCAGCCCTGCCTATGGTGGCGTGTGCGTGAAGAAGTATGACGATGCTGAGGCTGCCAACGTGATCAAGGACAATGACTACCGTGATATCCCCGTGTTCCACGTCAGCGACATGTACCTTATCGCTGCTGAGGCTTACCTCCTTGCCGGTAATGAGTCAGCCGCCCTCGCCAAGGTCAATGCAGTGCGTAACCGCGCCAAGGCCGGAGCCCTCGCATCCTTCGGTTCTTACGAAGCCGGCTACACCGGTATCGCCAACATCCCCTTCACCGTCACTTCACTTGACGTGATTCTCGACGAGCGTGGCCGTGAGCTCTACGCCGAGCGCACCCGCTACGAGGACCTCCGCCGCACCAAGCAGCTCATGCGCTACAACCTCGCTTTCAGCCGCATCATCTCTTCTCCCTCGCAGATGCAGAATCCCAAGGGTGAATACAAGTGGCTCCGTCCTATCCCTGCCAACGAGATCAACTTCAACACTTCGATGACGCTTGAAGACCAGAATCCCGGATATTAATTTTTACCGTAAACATTTACTGAAATGAAAAATATATTTAAAGTTCTGTCAATAGCTTGCGTCGGCGTCGCATTTACTGCGTGTGTTGATGATATCAAGACTCCTGACCGCGGTGAGCAGGTCGATCCCGTTCCCTCTGTTGAAGGTTTATATAACGGTACCTGGACACTCGTTTATTTCGACGGTTCCAAGAGTACGGAATACACCTGCGACGGTACCCTCGATCTGGAACCCCTCAACCGTGTCAATGAAGATGGTACCTCATTTGTCCAGAAGTTTGCCGCCAACCTCACTGCCGTGGCAAATTTCCCCGAAAATCCCGGCCAGAGCATTGACTTCACTTCGGCTGCCAACATTTCGCCGCTCACCAACGCTCTTTCTTACCAGATGTATAATTCCGTCACTCCCAACGGCTTCACCAAGCTCGCCAAGGATCCCGACGGTACTCAGGTGACCTACGAGACCGAGATTGACAATGAAAAGGTGCAACTTCCTCTTGAAGTCAGCGCTACCTTCATGGGTCAGATATTCCCCCGCACTGCCGATGGCGAACTCACCAAGTCTACTCCTGATTACCTCCAGGCTGTACTTGAATTTGAGTACGCTTATACCAAGACTGTGATGAACGGTCGTCGTCCCGTGAAACTTGATTGCAAACAAACTTATAAATTTGTTGGTAGTCTCGATAAATAATCTTATATTTGCACCGAAAACTTTCCCCGGGGTGAAATTCCCCGGGGAATTACCTAAAAATCTAATTAATTAACCTTACAATTTTCACTATTTATGAAGAAATTTTTACTTCTTGGTGCAGCTGCCGTAGCCGCTCTCGGCGCATCAGCTCAGACTCAGTATGTGTTCATGACTCCCACCGATTGGGACGGTTCTGCTGATCAGCCCGCAGGTACAGTGCTCTGCGAAACTGAATTCGCTAAGTTCACCAACATGTTTGATGAACCCATGAAGAACTTCAACCCCTCTCGTAACCCCTATAACTACGTAAGCGTAGGTGGTGGTGACCTCATTGAAATCACCAACGGTGTTAGCGGTAACAATAACCCCAAGGGCCAGGGCATGAACGCTCTTCCCACCAGCGGTATGGTTTACCAGCTCACTACTACCAAGCCCGGTTACTACACTTTCCTCACCAAGATGAACTCTAACAAGAACTACTGGCTTCTCAAGGGTTCTTCGTTCAGCTCTTATCGTCTCGGTGACTGCAACCTCAGCAAGGCTGAAGGTGTGATCGACTACACCCTTCCCTACGACGAGTGGATGGACCTCGACCTCAATGCCGCTGATGTAGACGTATACTTCACCTTGAACGACGACAACCAGCCCACCGGTCCCAAAGTACCCTGGCAGGTTGTTAACCCCGACGGTGAGGATATGGGTGAAGGTTCAGGCTTCGTAACTGTCTGCAGCTTCGCTTCTGAAGATTTTCCCGAAGTGTTCACTTTCTTCGCTCAGGGTTCTAAGGCTGCCTGCAACGGCTTCATCTACACTCCCTGCGAAGATCCTACCTACGAGGACGCTCCCGAAGTAGTATTCGGTGGTATCGAGAAGGTTGCTGATGACGGCACTGTTACTCCCGCCCCCACCCCCATCGTATTCCCCGGCAAGATCTACAACGACGAATCCGGTATCGAAAACATCGCTGCTGACGCTGCCGCTGCTGACGCTCCCATGTACAACGTACTCGGCCAGCGCGTTAACGAGTCTTACAAGGGTCTCGTTATCAAGAACGGCAAGAAGTTCATCAACAAGTAATTTCTGCTTCATCTGAAATACCCACAGCGGGGCGGCCCTTACGGCTCGCCCCGCATTTTTTGCGGCGAGGCTTGGTATGTGTAAAAAAAAGTTGTAATTTTGCATTTCAAGTCAAAACAACGTCACATTATGAATACCGCTACCCGTCTCTCTCTTGTCATGCTGCTGACTACGGCCGGCGCACAGGCGCAGCTCAGCCTGTTTCCTGCCCCGGCGCCGCGCAACATAATATTTGATACTCCCGTTGTACTACCTGACACGATCGTTGCCGAGGATGTCACGGTGGAGGAGGCTACGGCACCGGTTTTCAACTACACTCCGTCGCTGCCGGCCTATTACCGTCCGGTAGTGTTTGACACGTTCCATATCCTTGACTTCATGGAACCTACTGCCCCTGCCGAAGATGAGGATTCTCCCTATTTCTGGCTCGATCAGCTCAATTTTCAAGAACAGCTCCGTCGCGAGGCTGCGCAGAGGTTTGTGGTGGATTATCCCTGGCTCGTGATGTATAACGAGGCTCATCTTCCCGAGCCGCCCAAGAGTTATGTGGCGACTGTCGACCCCGCCACGGCTCTCATTACCATCGAGGAGGTTAAAGCTGCTCCGGCTGTCACTCCCGAGATGGAGCCCGAATTTGAGAAACGCCACTGGATCAGGAAGTTTAATGCTTCGCTGCAGTTCTCGCAGGCATACGTTTCGCCCAACTGGTATCAGGGCGGTAACAACAACCTCAATGTGCTCGTGAACCTGTTCTATAACGTCAGGCTCAATCCTAAGTTGCACCCCAAATGGCTTTTCGAGACGACGTTTCAGTACAAACTCGGTATAAATGACACCCGCGACGATGAACTGCGCGACTACTCGATCTCGGAGGACCTGCTGCAGTTTAACATGACTGCCGGTTACAAGGCAGCCCGCGGATGGTATTATTCTACCAACGTCACCTTCAAGACCCAGCTCCTGAACAACTACAAGACCAATACCTACGACCTTCAGGCCGCTTTCATGTCGCCTGCCGAGCTCAACGTCGGTCTCGGTATGACCTACAATCACACCAACAAACCCAAGACTTTCACGATCGACGCCTCAATCTCGCCCCTGTCATGGAACATGAAGACATGTTTCAATCACAAGATGGACGAGACCGCATTCGGAATCAAGACGGGACGCAGGGCAGTGAATGAGATAGGTAGCAACGGCGAGGTGAAGATTCAGTGGGCCATCACCTCTAATATTTCCTATCGCTCCCGCTTCTTCGTCTTCACCGACTATTCCTACATTCAGGGTGACTGGGAGAATACTTTCAACTTCGCCATCAACAAGTTCCTTTCCACGCAGCTCTTCTTCCACGCGCGTTATGACTCGTCGACGCCCAGCAACGCCGACTGGCATAAACTGCAACTGAAGGAAATCCTCTCGTTTGGAATCTCCTATTCTTTCAGCTCGCTCTGATGAATCCCGCCCTTCAGGCTGTCGCCTTTCTCATGGCCTGCAACGCGGCCTGGGGTGCCGGCATGAATCCCTCGCCATTTGAGGAATCGGTGTCGCGGCTCAGGGAGCTCGACCTTCATCCCGTAGAGGGTATATGGCAGTTTCCTGGTCATGACAGCATGGTGGAGATAGCGCGTGATTCCATCACTCCGTCGGGGCAGGTGGCACGCTACCGGGTGGCGGTTATCGCGACCGACGACCTTTCACTTGATCCCGGCACCGTGGTAGGCTACGCCACTCCGACGGCCCGATACGGCGTGTATGATTCCCGCTTCTATACCGACCTTCACCCTGACCGGAAGCTCACACCCTCGGCGCCCCGCAAGTTCACTCTCACTCTCGACGAGGACGAGTCGCGGCTCACGGCCAAGCGTTACGGAAAGAATGTTACGGTGCGCTGGTGGAGGTTGTTGCCCTATATGTTCAGATGGACTTTCAGTGTCACCGACACTCAGGCCGACGAGACCGACGGCCTCGTAAGGATATATCCCGAGCCGGCAACGCCTCAAAATCCCGTATACCTATGAAGCGGATTGTACTTGCGGCCATACTTGCGTCCATCATCTTTCCTGCGAAGGCCGACGACACAACCCGCCCCGCTCTTAGGCGGAAACCTTCAGCTCAGCGGCAGGAGGTCAGGCATCAGGTCTATGACACGATACCATCGCTCGGCGGAGAACTGAGCATTTCGGGCTATGACAAGCCGCTCAACGCCCGGCGCGCTTCCTTTCATGTCACCTCCACGATGCCCGATACCGTGACGGGATTTGAAGTGACGCTCGATTACCGCGACCTCTCGGGGAGGCAGCTCCACGTGGAAACGGTGACGGTGGACTGCCTGATTCCTCCCTACGGGACCCGGCTTGTCACGATTCCCTCGTGGGACACTCAGGGAAGGTACTTCTATACCGGAGGGAAGCAGCCACGCTCGCGCGGCGTGACACCGTATGACGTTAAAGCGATTATCAACTCAATTATATTGCCACACAGAGAATGACACTTAATTT
Organism: uncultured Staphylococcus sp.; assembly: GCA_964546905.1. GTDB lineage: Bacteria > Bacteroidota > Bacteroidia > Bacteroidales > Muribaculaceae > Duncaniella. The sequence goes on along the minus strand of CAZJKU010000007.1, from coordinate 23,774 downwards.
CGACGGTCTCCTGATGGGACTGGCCACTTTCATAATAATCGGACTGTTTCATCCGCTCGTGATCAAGGGTGAATACTACATGGGAGCGAAGGCCACCAAACTGCTGTTTCTCGTAATGGGCATCGGCACGGGCGCGGGCTCGCTTCTCGTGTCAGGCTTCATTCCCGCCACGTTGCTGGGAATCACCTCGTTCTCATCGTTCTGGGGCATCAAGGAGGTGGGCGAGCAGGTTGAGCGCGTAGAGCGCGGCTGGTTTCCTAAAAATCCGAAAAGAAACTGAGTAATAAGCCGAAAATTTTGTAACTTTGCACATCGTAATCCGGCAGGATTGCCCATAATTGCAAAACATAGATCTATGCTAAATAAAATCAAAGAGTTAAAGGCTGAAATCGATGCCCTGCAGGCATCGGCAGCCGCCGATGTGGAAGCGCTCCGCATCGCCTATCTCAGCAAAAAAGGTAAGGTGTCGCAGCTCTTCAACGAGTTCCGCACCCTCTCGGCTGACCAGAAGCGCGAGCTTGGTCAGGCTATCAACGAGCTCAAGAACCACGCCACCGAGCGCATCAACTCGCTGAAAGAGACATTTGGGGGCGACGCCGAATCGCTTGCCGAAATGGACCTGACCCGTAGCGAGGCATCGCTCCCGCTCGGTACGCGCCATCCGCTCTCGCTCGTGCGCAACGAGATCATCTCCATCTTCTCGCGCCTGGGCTTCACCATCGCCGAGGGGCCTGAGATCGAGGATGACTGGCATGTGTTCTCATCGCTCAACTTCGCCGCCGACCATCCGGCCCGCGACATGCAGGATACATTTTTCATCCAGCGCAATCCCGACGTGCTGCTCCGCACCCACACCTCTTCGGTGCAGTCGCGCGTGATGGAGACCACAAAGCCTCCTATCCGCATCATCTGCCCGGGCCGCGTGTATCGCAACGAGGCCATATCGGCGCGCGCCCACTGCTTCTTCCATCAGGTAGAGGCTCTTTATGTGGACGAGAACGTGTCGTATGCCGACCTGCGTCAGACACTCCTCTATTTCGCCCGCGAGATGTTTGGCAACGATACTGAAATCCGCCTCCGTCCCAGCTACTTCCCCTTCACCGAGCCTTCGGCCGAAATGGATATCTCATGCAAGATATGTGGCGGAAAGGGCTGCGCCTTCTGCAAGCACACCGGTTGGGTAGAAATACTCGGTTGCGGAATGGTGGATCCCAACGTGCTTGAAGCCTGCGGCATAGATTCCAATAAATACAGCGGTTTCGCTCTCGGAATGGGTATAGAGCGCATCACCAACCTGAAATATCAGGTGAGCGACCTGCGCCTGTTCTCGGAGAATGACGTCCGCTTCCTCGACGAGTTCAAAAGCGCGCGATGACGGTAGCCGAGCGTTACCGCCGGGTGATCGGGTGGTTTCAGGAAAATATGCCTGTGGCCGAGACCGAGCTGCACTATGACAACCCCTATCAGCTTCTTGTAGCCGTGATTCTGTCGGCCCAGTGTACCGACAAGCGCGTCAACCTCGTCACCCCCGCTCTGTTTGAAGCATTTCCCACTCCTCAGGCCATGGCTGCCGCCACGGCCGGGGAGATATTTCCATATATCAGTTCAGTATCGTTTCCCAACAATAAGACGCGCTCGCTGCTGGGCATGGCGCGACGCCTCTGCGAGGAGTTTGAAGGCCGCGTGCCCGACGATATGGACAGCCTGCTCTCGCTCCCCGGAGTGGGACGCAAGACGGCCAACGTGATCCTGTCGGTTGTCTATAACCGGGCGGCAATGGCGGTCGACACCCACGTGTTCCGCGTCAGCGAGCGCATAGGTCTCACTACCGGCTCACGCACCCCGCTCGCGACCGAAAAGGCGTTGATGCGCCATATTCCCGCCACACTCGTTCCGAAAGCCCATCACTGGCTGATACTTCACGGCCGGTATGTCTGCAAGGCCCGCAAGCCGCTGTGCGGCGAGTGTGGCCTGCAGGAGTTCTGCCGGCATTATTCCAAGCAAGTCAATGGATAATACGTTTCTTTTCATCATCGAAGTGCTCGGCACGATTGCATTTGCCATCTCGGGCATACGCCTTGCCGCGCGGAAACATTTCGACTGGTTCGGGGCCTACACGATAGGACTCGTGACGGCCATAGGCGGGGGTACGCTCCGCGACGTGCTTCTCGACATCCCGGTGTTCTGGATGCAGACGTGGTGGTATCTCGCCGTGACAGCACTGGCATTCATCATAGTTGTAGTGTTTCAGAAAGTGCTCACGTCAGGGTCTCGGTCGCTCTTTATTTTCGACACCATCGGCCTGGCGCTGTTTGTGATGATAGGGATTCAGAAGACTCTTGCGGTAGGTTTTCCCATGTGGGTGGCCATCGTGATGGGTATCATCACGGGGTCGTTTGGCGGAGTGGTGCGTGACATCATGATTAACGAGGAGCCGCTGTTTTTCCGCAAGGATATTTATGCTACCGCGTGCCTCGGTGGCGGACTTGTCTACTGGATCACGGCCATAGCCGGTTGCACTCCCATCGTGCAGCAGAGTGCATGTGCGCTTATAATCTTCGGGCTACGCTATGGCGCGCTCCGCTATGGCTGGCACCTGCCGGTGCTGTCGTCGACCGCCGACGATACCGAGGACTGACCTTACCATCCACCCGAGGCACCTCCGCCTCCGGTGGAGCCGCCTCCGAAACTACCACCGGAGAATCCGCCACCGAATCCTCCGCCTCCTCTGCCTCCGAGCATACTGCCTAAGATGGCGCCCGTCAGTATCGCGCCTGAATCATCCTGACGCGGACGGCGCGGGATGCGCCGCTTGTGGCTGTCGTTGAAGCCGCAGGCGCGGCAGGAATATGTGTCGGTGATCTCGCCTTCACGGTTAATGGTGGGCATCACGGTTGTGCGGGAATCGACCAGTGCAAGGGCGCGGGCGTGACAGCGCGGGCACTCGGTATAGGCACTCTTCAGGTTAACGTATGGAATCACTTCGGTATTGTTGCACTGCGGGCAGAGCCACACGTCGTAGTCGATAGAGTTAAGCCGCTCCTCGGCATCCTCGGCAGGTGTGAGATACCTGTTGTCGGTCTCCTCGTCAAGAAGCTGCATGGCGTGGCCGCAGTTCTGGCACACACGCTTGTGGCGGCGGATGCGGTGTTTCAGCCATAGCAGCAACAGCAGAGCGGGAAGTCCCGCGCCGAGCGAAAAAAACGCAATCATGGCCACCGTGTCGCGGATGCGGTCAAGTGCCATGTATCGCTCCGACTCCGGTCGGCGACGGTTGCTGAAGAATGCGAAGATAACCCACACCAGCGCGGCACCGCCTATACCGAGGGCGAAAAAGAGGTAGTAGCTGAAAATCTCGCCGGCAGTAATGGTGTCGGCTGTCGCATGGCCCGGTCGGGCGTCGCGCGGAAGCGACGAGCGGAGTTCGTCGGCTACCGACGGATCCTGAAGCCGTTCGGCCAGGGCAGCCACGGCGGCGGTAGTGCCCGCGTCATAGTCACCGTCGGCAAACCGTGGAGCCATTTCATTGCGGATAATGCGGCCCGCGATGATGTCGGGCACTGCACCTTCCACCCCGTAGCCGGTGCGGATCACGGCCTTGCGGTCTCCTTCGGAAATGAGCACGAGCAGACCGTTGTCCTTGTCGCTGCGGCCTATTTTCCATTTCTCGAACAGGGCGGTGGCAAACTCGTCGGGGGTCATGGACGGGTCGACCTCATCCACCGTCACCACCACCATCTCGGTAGTAGTGGAGTCCCACAGCCGGTTGATCGCCTCGTCGAGGCGACTCACCGTGGCCGGTGAGAGAATACCCGCCTGGTCGGTGACGAAAAGGCGGGAATCGGTCAGATGCACGTTGCTGACTTCGTCGACAGTCACGCTGCCGGCGGTAAGGAAAGTAGCGAGTACCGTTATGATGGTTAGAATCTTTCTTAAAAATTTCATTGAGACGGGAGTGATGAAGGAGTCAGTTGTTAATCTTCAGGCTCATGCCGTTGAGCTTGCGGTAAAGGTCGAGCGCAAAGACATCGGTCATGCCCGAGATATAGTCCACGGCAGCGAGGAGCTTGCAGTAGAGCGACCCGTGGCTTTTCTCATATTGCCCGGGAATCTTGGCCAGCAGCAGCCGGGAGTAGTTAAGGTCAGGATTTAGCACTGCGTCGATCACCTTTTCCATAAGGAACGAGATGATGCGGTTACCGCCGAGTTCGATGTCGACCACGTCGGGGGCGCAGTAGATCGAGTCCCACGACAGCCGCTCACATTCCTTGTAGGCCTCGCGCTCTACCGGGCGGATATTGTCGAGCAGCGATCCCGAGTAATTTCCGCTCAATATATCTTCCTCCCCGGCCACGAAAGCCTCGGCGCAACGCTCTACGAGCAGTCCGATAATTGAGGCGCGCAGATAAGCGATTTTTTCGTTAAGATCGTCGATACGGGTCAGGATCTCGCGCTTGTGGTCGCGGGCGGCGGGGGAAAAGAATTGCAGGAAAAGATCAATTACGAGGTCAGTGGCGAGGATGCCGAGCTTGTGGGCGTCCTCGATGTCCATGATTTCGTAGCAGATGTCGTCGGCAGCCTCCACGATGTAGACGAGCGGGTGGCGGGCATAACGGGGTGGCTCGCCGTCGGCCGAAAGTCTCAGTAGTCCGGTGTGGGAGGCCACGCGCTCGAAATCGGCGGTCTCGGCGGTGAAAAATCCGAATTTGGGATGCTTATCATCGGCAAGCACCGATGCGTAAGGGTATTTAACTATCGAGGCAAGAGTGGAATAAGTCAGCGCAAACCCTCCCTCGCGGCGACCGAGGAACTGATGTGTCAGCAGTCGGAAAGCGTTGGCGTTGCCCTCGAAATGGGTCAGGTCGGCCCACTGTTCGGCCGAGAGGCTCGCGCGGAGAGGCCGGCCGGCTCCTTCGCTGAAAAAAGCCGAGATCGCTTTTTCGCCCGAGTGGCCGAAGGGTGGATTACCCATGTCATGGGCGAGACAGGCGGCGGCTACTATCTCGTCGGCTGAGTCGAGTTTCGACACCCACGGCTCGGCAGAGTATTTCCGCTTGAGGGCTGCCGCCACCTCGCGCGCTATCGACCGCCCCACGCATGAAACTTCCATGCTGTGGGTCAGCCGGTTGTGGACGAAGATACTTCCCGGCAGCGGGAAGACCTGAGTCTTGTTCTGAAGCCGGCGGAAAGCCGGCGAGAATACTATGCGGTCATAATCGCGCTGAAATTCCGAGCGCGTCTCGCTCTCGGTGCCGTTGTGATGTTCCTGCCCGAACCGCAGCGGGGTTATCAGCCTGTCCCACGACATCCGTTCCATAATCATTGAGGCCGAGAGGCTGTATAGATTGTGCACACGCCGAAGGTCAGCGGCTTGAAGCTGCACCGGGTGAAGCCGGCGCGCTCCATGAGTTCGGTCATCTTCTTGCCCTGAGGCACGGCGGCAATACTTTCGGGAAGATAGGAGTAGGCGCGGCGGTCAGATGACACGATGCGCCCCAAGGCCGGGATTATGCCCCGGGTATAGAGGTTGTAGAACGGCTTGACAAGAGCTGACTCGGGCGTGGAAAGCTCGATGATGCACACCGTGGCTCCCGGGCGGAGCACCCTGAGCATCTCGCGGTAGCCGGCGAGGAGATTCTCGAAATTCCTCACCCCGAAGGCACACGTTACCAGGTCAAACGACTCGTCGGGAAACGGCAGCTTGAGGCAGTCACCCTCCACGAGCGTGACCGTCTCTGACAGCTCTTCCTCGGCAACCTTCTCGCGGCCCTTGGCAAGCATCCGGGCCGAGAGGTCAATTCCCGTCACTGTCAGCGGGTCGAGCCGCTTGGCCATGAGTATGGCCAGGTCGGCGGTGCCGGTGGCTATGTCGAGAATGTCATCGTGGGGCAGGGAGCTGACCATGTCGATGGCCTTACGGCGCCAGCGGCGGTCGATGCCAAGGGTCATAGCCCGGTTCATGAAGTCATAGTCGGGGGCGATGGTGTCAAACATGTCCCTGACCTGAGGAGCCTTGTGGCGGCGGTCGCCGTAAGGGGTGATGTCTTCGCAGTTCACGCTACGGTAGTGGGTCAGGGATTCAACGTGTTGAGGCAGTCGAGCACATTTTTCTCGATACGGTCGAGCAAGTGGGTTTCGTCGGCCTTTACGAATGTCTTTCCGGTGATTTTCTCGTAAAGCTCGATGTAACGGTCGGTCACGCTTTCCACAAACTCGTCGGTCATTTCAGGAACCTTCTGGCCGGGCTGTCCCATGAAACCGTTTTCCATCAGCCACTCGCGCACGAATTCCTTAGACAGCTGCCGCTGGGGAAGACCCTCCTTGAGGCGCTCCTCATATCCGTCGGCATAGATGTAGCGCGACGAGTCGGGGGTGTGGATCTCGTCCATAAGCACGATCTTGCCGCCGAGTATACCGAACTCGTATTTTGTATCAACGAGGATGAGACCCTTTTCGGCTGCCATGCGAGTGCCTATGCCAAACAGTTCGAGGGCATATCGTGCCATAGTGTCATACTGCTCCTCGGTAACTATTCCCTGGGCTATGGCCTCGGCGCGGGATATGTTGAGGTCATGACCTTCGTCGGCTTTGGTAGTGGGGGTCACGATAGGTTCGGGGAACTTGCCAAACTCCTTCATGCCCTCGGGAAGCTCGATGCCGCAGAGCTCGCGGCATCCGCCCTTATAGTCGCGCCAGGCACTTCCGGCCAGATAGCCGCGCACGATCACTTCGAGCTTAAGCGGCTCGCAGCGGTAGCCGACGGTCACCATAGGATCGGGGACGGCGAGTTTCCAGTTGGGGACGGCATGGGCGGTAGCGTCGAGAAATGTTGCGGCTATCTGATTGAGAGCCTGACCCTTGTAGGGGATTCCCTTGGGGAGGATCACGTCAAAAGCCGAGATGCGGTCAGTAGCGACCATAACTATCAGATTATCATTGATGGTATAGACGTCGCGCACTTTGCCGTGATACACTGCCGTCTGACCGGGAAACTTAAAGTCGGTTGCTGTCAAAGCCTTATCCATAAAAATAAGCAGTTAAGAGGTTATATTTCCCACAAAAATAGTAAAAATCCTCCACACGACCAAGCAATCGGCCCACGTTGAAGCCTAATATTTCAGCACTGACTTTCAGTCGCGACTTCCCAGCGGGGGTGCTTGCGTTTTGAAAAGGCCGCTTTGAAAAGCGCGCCGATTATCGTGTAGGCTATACCCGAGTAGCGACGCGCTCCGTGGGGGCACACACTTATGCAGCGACCGCATGAAATACAAGCCTTGTTATCGGTAGAGTAAGGGCGGTCACGGGGTATGGCTCCGACGGGGCATCGTGAGGCACACGTCGCGCATCGGGTGCAGACATTTATTTCGGCATGAGGATGCAGAGGTACTCCTGCTGCTTTTTTATATGGGCGTTTGCCATGCGGGGAAGGAAGTCCGAAAAGTGTATCTGACAGGATTGCATTGCGGCATTCTTTGCCGAACTCATGGAGCTGCGTAATATCGTCAGCGTCAGGCCGCGATTCCCCCACTTTGGGGAAAATCGAGTGCCGCCCTATGAAAGCCCCTTGGCCTATGATGCGGAAAGACGCGGATCTGAGCAAGTCAGTGAGTTCAAGCAACGCATCGTCGTAATCACGGTTGCCATACACTACTATCGCAATAGCCTTGGCATCATGTCCGCTAATGCGCTGTAATGCCCGGCTCACCTGTTCAGGCAATCGGCCTCCATAGACCGGCGAGGCGACCAAAACCACATCTTCCCCGGAAAAATCCGGGAACGACATGTCAATATCGTCGGCAAGGTTCATCCTGATGCAGGATTCCGCTCCGATGCTTTCGGCAATAGCGTCGGCACACCGGCGCGTCGTATCAGTCGCGCTGAAATAAATGGCAGTCAGTTTTTTAATTGTCGGCTTCATGACACGGGTGAGGGAGGAAGGCAATAGTTTACTTCACGATTACTTTCTGAGAATGGCGGTTGCCCTCGCCGTCAGTGACACTGATTACATGCAGTCCCGCAGGAAGTGAGGATGTGGGTACAAGAGATTCACTCTGATTGTGGCCCGGTATATTGTCTTCGATAGTACCGTTTATACCTACGACGGAAATATCCTGTATCTTGCCATCATTGCCCATGGTTACGTGTATTTGTTCGCCGCGATTCACCACTGTGGGATAAATATCGGTCTGCCGTATCAGTTGGGGTGACTGAATACCGCTCGGGCGATCAATATTGTAATAGAAAGCGAAATTGCCTTGATTCTTGGTATAAACGCCCACCTGTAGATAACGGTGTGAACCAAGGAGGACAAGGTAGGGGGTGGCCATGCCTCTTACTTCATATTCCGCGGGAAACTCAAAAGTTGCGACCACATTTCCGGAATTAGCTTTTTTAACTTCGATTCCTGACAATATGGGAGTGTACTCTTCCATCGTTGCTTCAAACCAGATTGTCGACGTGCCACCGTAGGCATCAGGGAAATCTATTCCGATGTTCTGAGTGCTGACCGTGTGAACGGTTGTGTAACTTGGGTAAAGTATTTCGTAATCGGCGTCGTCATTGAACACGGTCTGCGTGGCAAACAACCATCCGGTATTTTTGTGAGTGTTCCAGTTGATGTAGTCTAATCCCTCGATATAATGATATTCTGTAACGGGGTTGGTTCTACCGTAATTGATGGTGTTTCCTGTCGTTTCTCCGGTACAATAGTATCTTCCTTTAATATAATACGTCAGGACCTTACTTGCACTTTCGTAGACCGCATAATCATCACACACACCTTTTTCGGCCATGTAGGCATTTATATCGCCGCCTCCTTCAATATACGCAACCAGCTCGGCAGAGGGCAGGAGTGCACCGCGAAGGAATACCGTATCACCCGACGGAGTGTCCACCACATGATAACCGTCGTAATACTGTCCCTGAACCGATTCTTCGGCAATAGATAATGAATTTACATTATAATTAGGGCGGCTGATATAATCCCACCTAAAAACAAATTCGGGACCAATGACGGTAGAATACTTGTTGGTGACTACCTTATCCACTACGATTGACTTGATGATGTCGAGGTCTTCATTGATGAAATCGAGTGAGTAGCTCGTTTCATCCTTGCGGAACTCGGGATATAAAATTATGGAGTTTTCGCCTTGGTAGCATACGTCGGCAGGATTCTTGACAAACTGATATATAGAAGCATCCCCGGGAAATTCCTTGTCGACCGTATTTGCCGGAAGAGAAAAAGTAGCGATCAATGACGCTAAGGTGATGATGGATTTCTTCATGAGAGATAAAATTGTAATTGGGTTATCTTAGCCGACAGGTATTCAAGTGACCCGTCAGCTCGATGCAAAGATACATAATTTTGAATCTGAAAGCAATACCGGGAAGTGTTTATCGTGACTTTTTTATCAGGCTTTGCCTCCTCGCAGATATTTCCCAATCGGTCAATTCTTATTTGAGCCTGGTTACCAGCCAATCGCGTACAGGGCAAGGCGATAGGCATAATTGAATGATGCCGTGTGTACCTCAGCCGGTCGCAGCGGTTACCTATTAGATAAGTCAGTAAGCTTTTACATTACTACATGAAACTGTAAATAATTGATATTTAATGTTGTCTGATGATGGGTTAGTTATAGTGATACTCGATCTCTAATTTTACATAAAATGACAAGAATCCTCATTGTGGGTACTTGTTGTTAAGATGGGATATTACAAGGTGGATGACCGGAGAGTGCTTGACCCTATAAAATACCCTTGCGAAAGTTTGAAAACCTTCCGGCCCTACAACAACATCTTTTGACTCTATGCCGTAATTATGAAGTTTTTGAATATTTCGTTTGTATAAGCATTCCAATAGTCTCCACCTGTACTGTTCGGAACTTATTTCCTTATGATTCGTGACTAATGAATCAGTCGAACAGATGAAAGAAAAAACAGCGTTCGGGAAAATGGTGAATTGCGAAATAAGCCATTCGCACATTTGGAAAAATGCCCTTATGTTCAATGGTTTGTTAATATCGAGTTTTGCGATAGAAATATCTGCAATGTCTAAAACGGCCAATTCCTCGGGAATCTGGAGAGTTCCGGTTTTCATCATATTATCGTAAAAACTGAGGGCAACCACTAAATGATTGCCCTCTTTATCAGGGATAAGAATTTCTATAGATTCCATCAGCCGTGAAGAAGTTTACGGTATTTGTCACATATTTTTCTCATGCGCTCCCTCTTATGTCGCTGTGCTTTTTCAATGAAAGCGACTAACTCTTTGGGAGGATTAGGAATTTGGATAGTATCTGTCGTTTCCATAAGCGATTGTTTGATCTTTATTTGCAAAGATACGACTTTTTTCTTAATGCAGCAAATGTTTGCGGATTAATCTATTTAATCTTTTCTTATTTGTGCCGGGTTATCAGCCAATCGCGGACGGGGGCAAGGCGATAGGCATAATTGAATGATGCCATGTTTCAGGATAAGGACATGGGTTTGCTGATTAAAAACGTGGAATAATTGCAGGGAACGCGAAAATGTGCTATTTTTGGAGAAAATTACTGACTGAAATATGAGAGAAGGGTTCTTAAGAGTAGCGTCGGCTGTGCCGGCGGTGAATGTGGCCGACGTGGATTTCAACGTCGATCACATCATTATGATGCTTGACCGGCTTGAAAATGAGGGAGTGGAGATTGCAGTGATGCCCGAACTCGGCATCACGGGCTATACGTGCGGTGACCTGTTTCACACGTCAACACTTCTCGATGCCGCCCGGCGCGGATTGCTGAGGCTTGTGGAATACAGCCGCGGGCTTAAGATGGATTTCATCGTGGGGCTACCGGTAGTGGCCGGCGGGGCGATGTATAATTGCGCGGCATTTGTCAGCGGTGGCCGGGTAATGCTTACGGCCAAAAGCTATATTCCCAACTATAATGAGTTTTATGAAAGGCGCTGGTGGCGTACCCCGCGAAAAGATTTTTCGATTCCGGTCAGGCTGTCAGATGAAATAGAGACATCGATCACGACAGGTGCGGTCTATCCGAGTCATGGTACTATGATAGGTATAGAGATTTGCGAGGACCTGTGGTCGCCCGTGCCTCCGTCGTCATTCATGGCACTGAAAGGAGCCAGGGTAATATTCAATCTCTCGGCGAGCGATGATCTCACGGGAAAGTATGCCTATCTTCGTGAACTCGTCACCCAGCAGAGCGCACGCCTGCTTGCCGCTTATGTCTACGCATCGGCGGGGTGGGGCGAATCATCGACTGATCTCACCTTCGACGGTAAGGCACTTATAGCCGAGAATGGCCGTCGGCTCGCCGAGGCCCCGCGCTGGAGCGGCGAGGAGAAGGTGGTGATAGCCGATGTCGACATTGAGGCCCTTGATCGCGACAGGATGCACAACATGACTTTCGGTGACTGCGCTGAGCGGATGGATGTTGACGGACAGGATAACGTCACTAACGGCTATTACGGCTACGACGCTCCCTGCGACTTGAAGTACCGCCACGTCGACGGCCATCCATTCGTGCCTGCCGACGGGGTGATAATCGATAGCCGTTGCGAAGAAATTATCAACATTCAGGTGGCCGCTCTGGCGCGTCGCCTGGATGCCATAAGATGCAGGAGTCTTGTGGTGGGAATCTCGGGCGGACTCGACTCCACCCTGGCTCTAATGGTTGCCGTGAAAACATTTGACCGTCTCGGGCTCGACCGCTCCGGAATCACCGGAATCACCATGCCCGGATTCGGCACCACTTCGCGCACCCGCAACAATGCCGTAACGCTCATGAAGCATCTCGGAGTGACCATGCGCGAGATTTCGATAGCCCGCGCCGTCACGCAGCATTTCGAGGACATAGGCCACGATGCCTCGGTCCACGACGTGACTTACGAAAATTCGCAGGCCCGCGAGCGCACGCAGATACTCATGGACGTAGCCAACCAGACAGGCGGCATAGTGCTCGGAACAGGTGACCTGTCGGAGCTCGCGCTTGGCTGGGCCACCTACAACGGCGATCAGATGTCGATGTATGGTGTCAATGCGGGCGTACCGAAAACACTGGTGAAATATCTCGTTGAATGGTTTGCCACGCGGGCTGATGACGATGTGAGACGCGCCCTGCTCGATATATGCGACACCCCTATCAGCCCCGAGCTTATCCCTGCCGACTCTGACGGCAACATCACTCAGAAGACAGAAGATCTCGTGGGTCCATACGAACTCCATGACTTCGTTCTTTATAATGTGCTGCGTTTCGGCTTCCGTCCGCGCCGCATCTTCCGGCTGGCCCTCAAGGCTCTGGGCGGTAGCTATGCACCCGAAGAAATCGCCAAGTGGATGCAGGTGTTCTACCGCCGCTTCTTCTCCCAGCAGTTCAAGCGCTCATGTATGCCCGACGGCCCCAAGGTGGGTAGCGTCTGTCTCTCGCCGCGCGGTGACTGGCGTATGCCGTCTGACGCTTCCGTGGCCCTGTGGCGAGCCGAAGCCGACCGATTAACCGAATCAATCAAATAAAACACCATGAATCTTTTCAAATCATTCCTGATAATTGCTGCCGTGATGCTGTCCGCGTGGTTCCCGGCCTCGGCGCAGATAGAAAAAGGTCAGAAATCAGTGGGATTCCACGGCGGATATGCGACCTATAACACGTCGGGTCTCGCCGGCGTGGGTTTCCAGTATGCTTTCAGCCGGCACTTCCGTCTCGCTCCGAGCGTGGATTACATCTTCACTCACAAGAAGGTGGACGGACTGATGTTCAACATCGACTATCACGGCCCGGTGTCGCTCAATCAGGCCCGCACGGTATATTTCTATCATCTCTTAGGAATCAACTACGCCTCGTGGCATCACTCGCCGGAAGATATTGGCGAAGGAGAAGTGAACGCAGGGATGGCCGACGTGTCGTCGCGCGACAATAACTTCGGTCTTGATGTGGGTGCCGGCTTTGAATGGTATGTCAGCCCTACGCTCCGCCTGTCACTTGAAGGAAAGTTCAACTGGGTGCATCACGCCAATACCGGCCTATTCTATCTCGGGATAAGCTATGTGTTCTGATACGCCGCCGCGGCTGTCGGTTCTGATCCCGTGTTACGACTCTGCCCGCTTGGTGGGGCGTTGTCTTGAATCGCTCGTGCCGCTGGCCGGTGCAGGGGTGGAGATAATCATGGTCGACGATTGTTCGCCCGACGGTATGCAGGCTGCAGTGAATGAATCACTTGCAGGTGGAGCTGCCGCACTCCGCTCCGTGACGCGCCTTTACAGGAATGATGTCAACCGAGGGGTGACCTTCACTCGTAACCGCCTTATCAGCATGGCACGCGGTTACTACGTAACGTGGATTGACAGCGATGATTATGTCGATGCCGGAGTTCTGCTCAGCTGTCTTGATGAGGCGGAAAAGTGTGGCATGGATCTTCTCGCTGCGCCTTTCTTTACAGTTACAGGCGGCAAGGTGACTGAACATTCCATCCCCGTAGAATATGATCTCAACCGGTTACCCGTGCATTTCGCATCATTCTCGCTGTGGAGCAAGCTGATACAGCGTAGGCTGTTCACTGATGGCGGCCTGAGATTCTTTGACGGCTTGAATCGCTGGGAAGACGTGGGACTAATGGCCCGTATCTATGCCATGAAACCCGAAATCACGGTTGTTGACAGCCCGTGGTATTATTATACCGTCGAGCCTGAACGCACCACATTGTCAAGTTTTTCAAGACAGGAAACCGTGGCCGATCGCATGGCTATCACCATGAATCTTCAGCAGTGGATGGAGGAGCGTGATGAAGCCGGAAAATATGCCGAATTTCTCACTGCGCTGAAATTTTATGCCAAGGCGGGCTATCTGCGCCGACCGCTCGACCTGAAGTCATGGCGAGCCTCATTCCCCGAGGCCCGCACCTCGTTAAGCTATCCCCGCGCGTTGCCGCTTATATATAGAATGGCTTTCATGTTGCTGAATCTTTAAAAAATTATTACCTTTGTCGAAACAACATTAAGGTATCATGTCACACATCCCCGAACTGATCCGCTTTGACTGGGCCATGAAGCGACTGCTGCGCGACAAGGCCAACTTTGAGGTGCTCGAAGGGCTCCTCACAACCCTTCTGGGCCGTGAAATAAAGATCGACACGATCCTCGAAAGCGAGAGCAATCAGGAAGATGCCGACATGAAATACAACCGCGTGGACATGATCGCCCAGTCCACCGACGGCGAGAAGCTCCTCATCGAGGTACAGAACCAGAGCGAGATCGCCTACTTCCACCGCATCCTGTTCGGCACCTCACGCCTCATCTCCGACTACATCAAGCTCGGCGACGACTACGGAAAGATTGCCAAGATATACAGCATCAACATCGTCTACTTCAACCTCGGCGAAGGCGACGACTCGGTATATATCGGAGAGACTGAATTTTACGGCCTCCATGACCGCTCGCGCCTGCTCCTGCCCGAAGTGTGGAAAAGGAAACTGAACGTGGACTCGATCACCGACATCTTCCCTACCTACTACCTGCTTCGTGTCAACGATTTCGACCGGTGGTCAAAGGTTCCCCTTGACCAGTGGCTCTACTTCCTCTGTCATGGCCGGCTGAAAGGTGAGCCCACGGCCCCCGGCCTCGGTGCGGTCAAGGAGAAGCTCCGCCTCGACTCCCTTTCAAAGGAGGAGCGCCTTTCCTACCTCAAGAAACTCGACGACACCCGCAGCATCCGCAACAGCATTGACGACGCCCGCTTCGAGGGTATCATTGAGGGTCGGGAGCAAGGACTTATTGAGGGTCGTGGGCAAGGGCTTATTGAGGGTCGGGAGCAAGGGCTTGCCGAGGGAGAATTGCTTGGTATTAAGAAGGTGGCGAGGAACCTGCTCGACACCGGTATGGATATAGCTTCGGTATCGAAAGCGACGGGCCTTTCCGAGGATCAATTGTGCCGATTATTGTAATCGGTTTCCAAAAATCTACGGTTTAATATGGATTTAGTGAACTTGATATTGCTTGCCTTGGGACTCGCCGGAGCCGTAACCGGCTGGATCAAAGGTTTCATAGGACAGGCTGGTGCGTTGGCCGGGTTTGTGCTCGGTATCCTTGCGTGCCGTCTTCACGGCGATGAGTTCACAGCCTGGCTGAGCCCGACGGTTGCCCCTGATGGGGGAAATGAATTCCTGATTACGGCAGGATGCAACATTGTGCTGTTTATTATTGTATATATAGTAGTGTTGATAGCCTCGCATGTGCTTCGCTCGCTGGTGAAGGTCGTGTGCCTGGGATTGATTGACCGGGTTGCAGGAGTGATATTTGGCATAGTTAAGTGGTGGCTGCTCGCCGGAGTGGTGCTGACGTTGTGGGCAGTACTTAATCCTGATTCCCCTGTGGCAACGGCGCAGCACTGTCCGGTGGCCTATGCCCGTGACGGCGCGCTGTGGCTGCTTGGCGTAGGCGTTGAGGCATTTACTTAAAATCAAGATAATTATGGAAGAGACCAACCGAAATATACCTGACTCCGCAGCCGATGAATCGCGTGAACTGTTGCGCGACGTCACCGGCAGTGACTACAAGTGGGGATTTGTCAGCGACATCGACACCCACATCCTTGAGCGCGGACTGACCGAAGATACCGTGCGTTACATATCGGCGCGAAAGGGCGAGCCGGAATGGCTGCTTGAGTTCCGCCTTAAGGCATTCCGATACTGGCTGACCCTTAAGCCGCCTACATGGGCCCATCTCGACATTCCTGAGATAGATTTCCAGGCGATAAGCTATTATGCCGAGCCTGTGAAGAAAGAGGGGCCGAAAAGTCTCGATGAGGTAGACCCTCAAATGCTCGACACGTTCAATCGCCTCGGTATACCGCTCGAAGAGCAGAAAGCACTGTCGGGAATGGCCGTCGATGCAGTCATGGACTCCGTGAGCGTCAAGACTACCCACCGTGAGAAACTGGCCGAGATGGGCATAATCTTCTGCTCGATTTCCGAGGCGGTCAAGGATTATCCCGATCTGGTCAGGAAATACCTCGGTAAAGTGGTGTCCTACAAGGACAACTTCTATGCCGCGCTCAACTCGGCTGTGTTCTCTGACGGATCGTTTGTCTACATCCCCAAGGGCGTGCGCTGTCCCATGGAGCTGTCCACCTATTTCCGTATCAACGCCTCGGGAACGGGACAGTTTGAGCGCACGCTGATAGTGGCCGACGACGATGCCTACGTCAGCTATCTCGAAGGGTGCACGGCTCCAATGCGCGACGAAAACCAGCTTCATGCCGCCATCGTGGAAATAATCGTCGAGGAGCGGGCTGAGGTAAAGTATTCAACCGTGCAGAACTGGTGGGCGGGCGACAAGGACGGGAAGGGCGGAGTGTATAACTTCGTGACCAAGCGAGGACTGTGTCGCGGCGATTACTCCAAGCTATCGTGGACTCAGGTGGAGACCGGGTCGGCCATAACCTGGAAATACCCGTCATGCGTATTGGCAGGACGCGGTTCAAGGGGTGAGTTTTACTCAGTAGCCGTGACCAATAATTACCAGCAGGCCGATACCGGCACCAAGATGATACACCTCGCCCCTGACACTACTTCCACAATAGTCTCGAAAGGAATATCGGCCGGCCGGTCTCAGAACGCCTACCGCGGTCTTGTCAAGGTGGCGCCCAATGCCACGGGTTGCCGTAATTATACGCAGTGTGACTCGCTGCTGATGGGAGACGAATGCGGCGCCCACACCTTCCCCTATATTGACATCCTCAACGATACGGCGATAGTTGAACATGAGGCTACTACATCAAAGATCTCTGAGGACCAGCTATTTTATTGCAATCAGCGCGGCATACCCACCGAGGAGGCCATAGCGCTGATCGTCAACGGTTATGCCAAGGAGGTGATGAACAAGCTACCGATGGAATTTGCTGTCGAGGCCCAGAAACTTTTACAGATAACACTCGAAGGATCAGTAGGATGAGGATAGATATATTGACCGTGCTCCCCGAGATGCTGGAGTCGCCGCTCAACTGCTCGATTCTCAAGCGCGCCCGCGACAAGGGACTGGCTGAGATCGTGGTGCACAATCTCCGTGACTATACTACCAACCGTCACCGCAAGGTCGACGATTATCCTTTCGGCGGCGAAGCAGGAATGGTGATGCAGGTTGAGCCGGTTGATCGGTGTATCGCCACCTTGAAAGCCAAGCGCGATTATGATGAGGTGATTTTCACTTCCCCCGACGGCGAGACTTTCACCCAGCCCATGGCCAACGCCATGTCGCTGCTCGACAATATAATTATCCTCTGCGGCCATTACAAGGGAGTGGACTGGAGGATACGCGAGCATCTGATCACCCGCGAGATTTCGATAGGCGACTATGTGCTGACAGGCGGCGAGATTCCGGCTGTCGCCATAGCCGATGCAGTGGTCAGATTGATCCCTGGAGTGCTCGGCGACGAGCAGAGCGCGCTCAGTGACTCGTTTCAGGACAATCTCCTCGCGCCGCCGGTCTATACCCGTCCGGCGGTTTACAACGGATGGGAAGTGCCTGAAGTGCTACTTTCGGGCCACAAGGCCCGCATCGATGCCTGGAAGCACGAGCAGGCCGTGGAACGCACCCGCCGCCTGCGCCCCGATCTTCTTGAAGAATAATCCTAACACTATCAGCATATTGACATGACTCCACGACGACTGTTCCTGCTCGATGCCTACGCGCTTATCTACCGCGCCTATTATGCCCTTCTCGGAAATCCACGCATGACCACGGGCGGCTTCAATACTTCGGCCGTGTTCGGTTTCGTCAACACTCTCGACGAAGTGCTCCGAAAGGAGAATCCCACCCATATAGCAGTGTGTTTCGACCCTTCCGGACCAACATTCCGCCACGAGGAATTCCCCGAATACAAGGCCCAGCGCGAGAAACAGCCCGAGGACATCACGGCTTCAGTGCCGGTGATAAAGCGTATACTCGCCGCTTACAGGATTCCCGTGATCGAAGTGCCGGGTTATGAGGCCGACGACGTTATAGGCACTCTCGCGCGACGCGCCCGCGAGGAAGGCTACGAGGTCTACATGATGACACCCGACAAGGATTACGGCCAGCTCGTGGAGGATGGAGTGTATATGTACCGTCCCTCGCTCCGCGGTCAGGGGTTTGAGATACGCGGCCCGGAGCAGGTGTGTGAGCGGTACGGGATTTCCTCACCACGGCAGATCATCGACCTGCTTGCACTCGAAGGCGACTCGTCCGACAATATTCCCGGCTGTCCGGGAGTGGGGGAGAAGACTGCCGTGAAGCTGATAAGCGAGTTTGGCAGCGTGGAGAACCTTCTTGCGTCGACCGCATCACTCAAGGGTGCGTTGAAGAAGAAAGTAGAGGAAAACGTTGACAAGATATTGCTGTCTAAGCGCATGGCCACGATTGTGACAGATGTCCCTGTCGACGTAACAATCGACTCGCTTGAACGTCGTGACATGGATGTGGACAAGGTAATCGAGATATTCCGCGAGATGGAATTCAAGACCTTCATCGCGCGGCTTAATTCGCGCCTGACCGCCGATAAAGTTCAGCTCCCCGATGCACAGCCTACGGTAGCCGATGACACGGGTATGGGCTCGCTTTTTGATGCTCCCACTGTTGACGCTGTAACCCGGCTCCCGGCTGTAAATGTGACGGTAGTGGATACTGCTGCCGACGTGGCGCGTACTGTCGAGGCGGCCTGCAAGACTCAGCGTGTGGGCGTAGCAGTGGAAGCCGACGGGGAGGATGCCATGACTGCCGTAATCGCCGGACTTGCCATTGCAACCGATGCCGACGAGGCCCGATGGATTCCTCTCGAAATTTCATCGGCCAACCGGGCCGAGGTGGCCGAACTGCTCAATGCCCTGTTCAGCTCGCCGTCGACCGAAATTATCTCCCACGACATGAAGCGCGACATGCTCCTTTTACGCCGTCTCGGCATAGAGCTTTCCGCCAAGGTGTTTGATACCTCGGTTGCGCACTATCTCATCGACCCTGAGCGCAAACATGCCCTTGCTGACGCAGCCGGGAAATATCTGGGCAAGACGCTGCCTGAAACTGCAACCGCCCCCGAGGCCGCAGCCGTCAGGGCCACAGTCGCTCTCGCGCTTGCCGCCCCTCTGAGCGAGGAGGTAGAGCAGCGGGAAATGACCGCCCTGATGCGTGAGGTGGAATTTCCGCTTATTGACGTTCTGGCCTCGATGGAGTGGACCGGAGTGAGGATCGACACTGAAGTACTTGACCAGTTGGCGGCCGGATTGCGTGACCGCCTCGATGATTACGAGCAGGAAATCTACCGCATGGCCGGCCATCGGTTCAATATCGCGTCACCATCTCAGGTTGGCTCAATCCTTTTTGGGGAAATGAAAATTGACGAGCAGGCCGGTATCAAGGCCAAGAAGACTGCCCGCGGGTCCTATTCCACTACCGAGCAGATTCTTGAGCAGTATGAGGCGTCGGTCCCCATCGTCGGGCTGATTTTGAAATATCGGCGCCTGAAAAAATTGCTCACCACCTATCTTGAAGCCCTTCCCGCGATGGTAAATCCCGTGACGGGGAAAATACACACGTCATATAACCAGACGGTTACGGCCACGGGACGTATATCCTCGGCCAACCCCAACCTTCAGAATATACCTATCCGCACCGACGATGGCCGCGAGATACGTCGCGCGTTTATCCCCGACGACGGCTGCCTGCTCATGAGTGCTGATTATTCCCAGATTGAGCTGCGCCTTATTGCCGATCTCAGCGGCGACCCTGACATGATCGAGGCGTTCCGCTCCGGTGCCGACATCCACCGTGTCACCGCCGCGAAAATTTATCATGAGAATCTCGACGAGGTGACCGACGACCAGCGCCGCCATGCCAAGACGGCCAATTTCGGGATAATCTACGGCATCTCGGCCTTCGGATTGTCGCAGCGTCTCGGAATACCCCGCGTCGATGCGCGTCGGCTCATCGACGGCTATTTCGCCACCTACCCGCGCATCAAGGAGTATCTGGGCGAAGCTGTCGAGGGAGCGCGTTCCCGAGGATATGTGACCACACGCATGGGTCGGCGACGCTATCTTCCCGACATTACCTCGCGCAACGCCACCGTGCGCAGTTACGCCGAGCGAAATGCCGTCAACGCACCTATCCAAGGCACCGCAGCCGACATCATCAAGGTTGCAATGGTCAATATCGCCCGGGAGATGCAGAGAAGCGGTATGCGCTCGGCCATGATCATGCAGGTTCACGACGAGTTGATTTTCAATGTAGTCCCTGACGAGCTTCCCGAATTGCAGCAGATCGTAAAGAGCGGTATGATGACAGCCTATTCCGGAGCCGTCCCCCTCGAAGTCTCGATGGGTGTGGCCACCAATTGGCTCGAAGCCCACTGATCCATTCCTTCATTTTCGATGACAATGCAAAGCGTCAAACAAGCCTAATGTTGGTTTGTTTTACCCGATTTTCGCTTTTCTATTACCAAAAAGTGTAGAATTCTACAATTTTTGGTAATAGAAATCAAACCTTCTTCATTGCCTGAGGGTCAAGAAGAAAGTCAAATAGTCCGATAACTAAAATACCGTCATTATTTTTATGCGGTATTACATCATCCCTGACGATGAGTATACGATGGAAAGAATCATTTATTCTTCGAAATGAATTCGTTTCCTGGATCATTTTGTCGGCATCGGGAATTGAATATGCCGATTGGATATAATACTTTTCATCAGAGTCATTTGCTACAAAATCTACTTCAAATTCCCGACGTACCGATTTGCCGAAGTCATTTTTTTCGATCGAAGGTACTACACCTACATCAACACTGAACCCTCTGTAAAGTAATTCGTTATAGATCAGATTTTCCATGATATGTGTTGGCTCCAATTGCCTGAAACCAAGCAGCGCATTTCTGATGCCCATATCTGTAAAATAGTATTTGGCTAAAGTATTTATGTACTTTTTTCCTTTTATATCATATCTAATTGCCTTCTCTACCAGAAACGCGTCGCAAAGGAACCCGAGGTACTTTGATACTGTTTTATTACTGATGATCACCTTCTTGACACTTTTGAAGGTATTGGATAGTTTGGTGGGATTACATGGAGAGCCAATGGAGGATGCAAGAATTTGGAGTAGTTCATCAAGCTCAGTCTTATTTCTTACCCGATTTCGATCGATGACATCCTGAATGTAAACAGTATCGGCAAGATGCGAAAGATATTCACGCCTTGCCTTGTCATCAGCCATCAATAATGTCTGAGGTAGTCCGCCATAGGTAGAATAGTCGCGCCAGCGGAGTGAACGGTCGCCTCCGGTCGCATTGTAATATTCAGAAAAAGAAAGCGGATACATGTGTATATCCTGGCCCCGGCCCCGAAATTCAGTTACTATATCTTTTGATAAGAAATGAGAATTGCTGCCTGTGACATAGACATCTATATTCCTGATGTGCAGAAGACTGTTAAGGACATCCACGAAGTCATTGATCATCTGTACTTCATCAATCATGACAAAATACTGCTTGCTGTCAGTAATACGATCCTTTATATATGTTAGTATTCGGTCGGGATCCCGATACTTGATATTAGCCCTGTCATCAAGAGCTATTTCGATCATGTGATCGTCATTTACTCCTGTTGATTTTAGATAATTGTGAAACAAATCAAACAATAAAAATGACTTACCACAGCGACGGATACCGGTGATAATCTTGATTAGATGGTTGCCTTGAGCCCTAATCAATTCGTTCAAATATTCAGGACGTTGAATGATCATAGTACTAAAAAGTGTAGAATTCTACGATTTTTGGTAATACAAAGATAGCTTCAATTAGCCAATTGACCAAATTCAGGACAATTATTAAGCCGTTAACTATGAGTTGCGATTTTTTTATTGCTGAAATTCAATTGTTTGGATGTGCCTGAGGGCCTGAAATGTACTGTAACGGTAAAGAGGACCAAATATGTCACTATTTACTTTCTCTATTACCAAAAATTGTAGAATTCTACAATTTTTGGTAATAGGAATCTATAGGAAGACATAGAATAATGGTGCAGCGGACACTTGAAGTTGGTGCACAACGACGACACTGTTCCAATCCAAGGGCGTGCCTCGCCTATATGGAAGGATGAACTTTTGTCCCCGGACATAGTGAACTACACCAATGGCCTCCGCAAGCTATGGCGAATGGTGTTACAATGGTTTGGAGTGGGCTGCACGCCAGAGTATTGAGCATGGTGTACTTCTGCTAAATCGCCTGCGGCGAATGGGACTGTGCTTTGGCACTGCACGCCGGACGGTTAACGAAAGAGGGCGTGTCAAAACGGAATTTGACACGCCCTGCTGTATAGGTCGGGGGATTATCTCCTGAATCAGATCCAGCGCACGAAGGCGAAGTCCTGACGGTGGGGAAGTTCCTTGTTGGCGGGATAGAGACGGTAGCTGTAACGGAACACGCCTGCGTCTTTATACTTGTCGGTGATGGCGAAGGTTACGATCTGTCCGTCGCGGGCCACTTCATTCATGGGTCGCTTGGAGTCAAATGCGGTCACGCCGTCCTGCACGCGGTTGATGACGAGCTCGCAGGCGATGTCGTCGGCAAGACCGTTGGCATCTACCTTGATAGTTGAGGTAAATTCCTGACCGGTGGAGTGGAGCGGGGTGAGGTCCTGAGTGGTGTTGACTTCAAGAACCTTGATGCCGTCCCATGCAGCGGCAACTTTTTCTTTCCAGGCGGCGATTTCGCGGGCGAGGGCATAACCGTCGGCCGAGAGGCGGGCGAAGCGCGATGCTTCGGGTGCATAGAAGCGGGAAATGTAGTCCTCGATCATGCGCTGCATTGTATACTGGGGAGCGATGTGGCCGATGGAGCGCTTGATATACTGGATCCACTCGGGAGAATAGCCCATCGAGTTCTTGGCGAAGTAGAGGGGGATGATTTCGTTTTCGAGCATGGAGTAGATGGTGGCTGCGTCGAGCTTGTCCTGCTGGGCCTGATCGGTGAAGGTGCGCTTATCGGTGAGCGCCCAACCTGCCTGCTCGTCAAGACGGTAGCCTTCATACCACCATCCGTCGAGGACTGAGAAGTTGAGCACACCGTTCATCTCGGCTTTCTCGCCCGATGTACCCGATGCTTCGAGAGGACGGGTGGGGGTGTTGAGCCAGATGTCGACACCGGTGACGAGGCGCTTGGCAACGACCATGTTGTAGTCTTCGAGGAAGATGATCTTACCCTGGAACTGGGGCATACGCGAGATTTCCATGATGCGCTTGATGAGACCCTGACCGGCACCGTCGGCGGGGTGGGCCTTGCCTGAGAACACAAACTGCACGGGGAACTGCTCGTTGTTGACGATACGGGCGAGACGCTCAAGGTCGGTGAAGAGAAGATGAGCGCGCTTGTAGGTGGCGAAACGACGGGCGAAACCGATGATGAGGGCGTTGGGGTTGATCTTCTCGAGGATCTTGATTACTGCGGAAGGATCGCCCTGGTTGGCGAGCCACTTCTGCTTGAAGTCACGCTTCACGAAGTTGATGAACTTGTTCTTGAGCGCCACTCGCATATCCCAGATCTCGTCATCCTCAACCTTGAAGATGCCTTCCCATGCCTTGGGATCGCTCTGGTGGGAGAACACCTGCTGGCCGAGCTTCTCGCCATAGAAGGCCTTCCACTCGCTGGCAGCCCATGTGGGCATGTGGACACCGTTGGTGACGTAGCCCACGTGGCTCTCCTCCCAGGAGTAACCCTTCCAGAGGCCGGCAAACATCTTCTTGGACACCTCGCCGTGGAGCCAGCTCACAC
>CAZJKU010000006.1:0-82779 GCA_964546905.1 uncultured Staphylococcus sp. | reverse complement strand
CGTATTTTCATATTATCAACAGATTAAAGTCCTCCCGCAAATATACCACCCCACCAACCCCATTCCCAAATAACTGATGTTAAATTATGTTATAGATAAAGTGAGTCCCTTTCAAGGATGGAAAAGGACTCACCGTGGAAAAGGATATTACCAGAGGTGTTATTTAGAGAGGGGGAATCAGTGGTGGAGGAATTTTTGGCCGGAGCGGATGTAGATCTGGCCGGGACGGAGGGTAGTGGGGGTGAGTCTGGTGCCGTCGAGGCTGTAGATGGGGGTGTCGGCGGGTGCGTCGGGGGTGAGGGTGACGATGCTTGTGGTGCCGTCGGTCTTGTAGAGGGTTATCACGAGGCAACATTGCTTTCCTTCGATACGGAAGGGGATGGTGTTCTGCGCCGGGATGGGGTAGAAGTCAATGGAGTGGGTGGTGAGGACTGCGCTTCCGTCGGCTGCTTTCTTGGGGAAGGGGTACATGGTGGAGGCGTAGGACTGGCCGTTGCACTTGCTTATGTAGGAGTCTTTGTCGTCGTAGTTGTTGTAGCCGTAGAATTTTATGCGTGTTACTTTCATTCCGGCGGGGAGCTGAATGGTGTAATCTACACCCGCGGAGTATTTAACCGTAGAGGTGGAGGTGGTGCCTGCTCCATAGCCCTTACCGGAGTTGTTGGTAACGGAGATGCCTGAGGTGAAGTTGTAGGTCACGAGGTTTCCCTCGGTCTTGGAGTCTTTGTAGGTGCCTGATGAAAGGACATAGGCGGTCAGGGTATCGTCGAGGCTCTCGACGCGGTCCTGCCATGCGGGGTACTGTGTGCGTATCACTTCCATGGGCCAGCTGCCGAGGTACTGGTAGTTAGTGCGTCGCTTGGCGTTGAGCGATGTGGCTATGGGGAGGCCTTTGGAGTCCTTTACCGGAGGGGTGTCCTCGAAGTTGTAGAGGAAGCGGTAGTAGAGGTAGGGGAGGCTTGAGTCGTAGATGGAATATATGGGTTCGTATGCCTTGGAGGGATCGTAGGATGATGTGGCCATCTCATATTCGGTGTAGGTGTAGGTCTTTCCTTCGTAGGTGTAGGAGCGGGTCTTGCCGCGCTGCTTGAGCATGTCGAAGAAGTGGTCGTAGACGATCTTTCCTGATTCTCCGCCGATCTGGATGAAGCGGCCCCAGATCGCGCTGCCGGGCATATCGATTACCCTTACGTCGTCCTCGCCCTGATCATTGACAAAGTTTTGCACGGCTTTGTCGGGGATGCTGTGGGCGTCGAGCCATGCTACGGCTGTGGAGATGCAGTTTTTTAGCTCGGGGGAGGGGTTTTCAATCGTCATGAGAAACGACAGGAGTGAGGCTGATTCGCTGCCGCTCACCGAGGGGAGCTCGTGGGGACGGCCTTCAGTAGGGAGGAAGGTGATGGTGTCGTGTTGGGCGCACCAGGCGGCTGGGGTGCCGTTGTCGTCTATCTGACACAGGAGGATGGTGGTGATGCCACGGTCAAATGCCTGACCACACTTTTCGCTCAGCTCGGGGGTGGTGATGATGGCGAAGTCGCCCGTGCCGTCGCGGAGGTCGCGCATGAGCTTGAGTGCGTTGGTCATCAGGTCGTCGTTGAAGGTGATGTAGTCCTGGTAGCTGCCGTTGCCCGACAGGGGCCAGTATTGCGACCATCCGCCACACTGCTTCTGAGAGGCGAGAATCATGTTGACGCCTTTGAGGAGGCCCTGGAGATAGGTGTCGTCGCCGGTGTGATTGTAGACCTTGGCGAGGAAGCGGATTTCCTGGGTAGTGGCACCGTTGTCGAGGCATGAGTGGGTGCCACGCTCGTTGTGGAGCTGCTCTTTCTGGTCGTCGGTAAGGATGTGGAGCTGGTCGTTTTTCATCCATCCGCCGTTGGTTTTCTGCACATACAGCACAACGTCGGCAACATTTTTGGCTTCATCGGAGCCATACCAGTCTTCGCCCATCTTGCCGGCGCACACGTTTTTCCATTGCATCGTCGACAGGTCGGCGGCATGCATGGCAATGGCGCCGGTGAGGATCAGTAAGGTAAGAAGGAGTTTTCTCATAAACTGTGAAAGTGAGATTGGGATTAATACGGAAAATTAGCGTAAAGATAAGGATAATCAGAGGGTCATTTTGCGATATATACCACCGTGGCCGAGCGGGCGGGATCGATTACGGCACTGGCAGCGGCGGTGATGTCGGCGGTGGTCACGCGGCGGTAGGCCGGGACTATCGAGTCGATGTCCTCGCCGTGGATAGCGGCAAGAGCAAGATTCTGAGCCTTGGACAGATAATTCATTGAGTTAAGGGTAGCCTGACTGTCAAACTTGTTGACGGCGCGGGTGAGCTCGTGGTCGGTGACATTACCGGGCTCGGCAAGGGCTCGGGCCTCCCGGTCAAGTACCTTCAGGGCCCGGGCTACCGAGGCGTCGTCGCTGCGGTTGAGGCGGGCGTTGATCATCAGGAATCCGGGCTCTTCCGATCCGGCGATGGATGCGTCGGCATCGGCGAAAAGGTCGTCGTGCATCACGAGGTCGCGGTAGAAGCGCGAGGAGCGGCCATTGGACAGAATATCGGTGATAAGGTCACACTCGATATATCCGGGCTTGCCGTAGCCCGGCATGGGGTAGGCCACCGTGACCATGGAGCATGGTACCTGACGCTCAAGACGCTCAAACCGCGCCTCGGTCCTGACCGGCTCGGGGTGATAGAGGCGCGGTGCTATGTCGCGGCGCGGAATCGGTGAGAACCACTTGATAGCCAAGTCTCTGACGCGCTCAAGGGTGATGTTGCCGCTGACGGCAAGCACGGCATTGTTGGGCGCGTA
The DNA here is from genome assembly GCA_964546905.1 of uncultured Staphylococcus sp. Classification (GTDB taxonomy): domain Bacteria; phylum Bacteroidota; class Bacteroidia; order Bacteroidales; family Muribaculaceae; genus Duncaniella. The sequence goes on along the minus strand of CAZJKU010000006.1, from coordinate 79,963 downwards.
GTGGGTGAGATAAAAGTGCCTGAGGTCGTCGAGCGTCACGCGCTCTATGTGGCTGATTTCCTTGCCGATGGTGGGATAACGGTAGGGATGGGTGGAATAGAGGAGTGCACGGAGGCGGTGGGAAAGGTCGCCGTAAGGGCGGTTGAGGTGGGTCTGCTTGAACTCTTCGATAACGACGCTGCGCTGCACTTCGAGCGACCGCTCGTTGAGGTTGAGCGAGAGCATACGGTCACTTTCGAGCCAGAAAGCGGTCTCGACATTACCGGCGGGGACAACGTCGTAGAAATTGGTGAAATCGTTGGAGGTCCAGGCATTGCTGGTGCCGCCGGCGAGTTCGAGCGCGGCGTCGTAGTCAGGCACATTTTCCGAGCCGGCAAACATCAGGTGCTCAAAAAGATGAGCCATGCCTGTAAGCTCGGGATCCTCGTCGCGGGCCCCTACATTGTAGAGAATGTCCACGGCCACCATTGCGGTGGCCGGGTCGTAGTTGTGGACCACGCGGAGCCCGTTGTCGAGGGTGAAGGTGGATTTATTCATCGAGGATTTCCATCGACAGGATTTTCACATCGGTGGTGGGGCGGTCAGCGCGACCTGTGGGGGTATTCTCGATTTTCTCCACTACGTCGAGTCCGGCGGTCACTTCGCCGAATACCGTGTAGGTGCCGTCGAGATGGGGTGCGCCGCCAATGGTGGTGTAGATATCGATCTGCTCCTGAGTGAGTTTCACGGGCTTTTCGGCGGCGAGCTTTTCAGCCTCGGCGATCAGTTTTTCCTGCAGGGACTGAAGACCGGCGGTATCGCGGTTGCGGCGCAGTGCCATGATTGTGTCGCTGTTCTGCCGGGCGAGGTCGTTGAAGAGATTCTGGAGGTTCTGCATCTCAAGATTCTTCTCAAGCTGCCTGATCTGGCCTTCGGAATACAGGTTGCCCGTCACGATGTAGAACTGGCTGCCCGACGAGCGGTGCTCGGGGTTGACATTGTCGCCGGTGCGGGCGGCGGCGAGGGCGCCACGCTTGTGGAAATGGCGGGGATAGACGATTTCGGCTTCGAGGGTGTAGTCGGGACCGCCAGTGCCGAGCATGGCATCGGGTCCGGCAGTCTTGGAATCGGGATCACCGGTCTGTATCATGAAGTTCTTGATGACGCGGTGAAACAGCACGCCATCATAGTAACCTTCGCGGGCGAGACGGAGGAAATTGTCGCGGTGAACGGGGGTGTCGCCGTAGAGCATCACGGTGATGTCGCCGAGGGTGGTGTGGATGAGCACGTGGCTGTTGTTGGTGGAAGTCGTCATGGTGGAATTGGAGCAGGATGTTGCGGCCATTGAGGTGAATGTCATGGCCAGGGTTATGAAGAATGTGGTTAAAAGTCTCATTTTCAGATTAGATTGTGGATGAAGGGAAGAGCCGCTTGTAGATGCGGCGGAAATTGTTGTCGGTAGCGGAAAGCTCTTCGGCCCGAGACTGGTAGTCACTGCCCCAGAGGGCGGGGAGGAGATCGCCTATGTAGCGGTGCTCGCGGTCCTTTTCGATAGCGCCGGCGGTGAGTCGCGCTATGGCACCGGCATATTTTTCCTTGTCGATGGCGCTGAGGTAACGTGCTGAGCTGACGGTGAACTGGCCTGAGTTGTCGACGAGTATCATGTTGTCGACAAGCTCGTCCATAATGTCGTCACAAGCACCGATGTGGTTGGCGATATATTCGTAGGTCAGGAGTCCGTCGGGGTCGGCAGTAAGCTGCTTTTTAAGGTCCTTGTCCATAAGATTGAGGGTATTGGGGTTAATGGAATTATCGGAAGTATTGCGGGGATAAAAAAAGAATGAGTAAAAATAGAAACGAATTCCTATAATTTACTCATTCTCCTCTCTCCTCAGCGGTGCGGACGGGACTCGAACCCGCGACCCCCTGCGTGACAGGCAGGTATTCTAACCAGCTGAACTACCGCACCTTGAGTCTCTCTCTTGAGAGGTACCGGTTGTAACCGTTTTGCGAGTGCAAAGTTATAGCAGAAATCTGTTCCCACCAAATTTTTTGATAAAAAAAACAGATATTTTTGCTTTTTCGGCTATATAGGAGAATTATTAGTCAGTATTGCCTTCATGATTTATTCGATTCCGGCTTGATGGATGGGGATGGCCGAGGATGCGGCGGCGCAGGCGGTCGAAGGCGCGGAGGGTCTCCTTGACGCGTATCCACAGTCGGCTCGGGGTGGTGACGGTGTCGGTCAGCATGGTGTCGGCGATAGTCAGGATGGGTTCGGAGCCGGTCTGCTCGGGGTATAGGATAATGAGATTGTGGCGGGAGAAGTAGCGCTGGAGGAAGGAGGGGACTGAATCCATATCGGAACTGAACGAGATGGAGCTGCGGCGCGCGCTGATGATTATGAATAGGTCGTCGTCGAGCACTTCCCGTGACTGGATCACGAAGTCGTCGTAGCTTTCCATGACTTCATATTCGGCGCGGATGTCGATGCGGGCGTGACGCAGCAGGGCGGCGATGAGGGGGGCGGCTTCGGAGGAGACGTGGAATATGACCCGGCAACCGAGCTGGCGGCCGATGTTGCCCACGGCCTCGACCCAGCGGCGAAATCCGGCCTCGTACTGCGCCTTGGGCGGCGCGGCGACGATGATGCGTGTGACCGTATTTATGGGGATGAATAGGCGGGAGATGAATATGGTGCGGTCAGTGGCGAGGAGGAGTTGCTCGATCTTGTCGCCCATGAAGGTGTCTATGACGCCCGCGCGGCGGTGAAGGCCGATGAAAAGCTCGGAAATGTCGCGCTCGGCCATCGTGTTGACGACTCCGCTGACGAAGTTGTTGTCGACGCGCTCGATGGAGGCGAGATTGTTTTCGACGGCGGCAGCAGCCTTCTCGGCTATCTCAAGCGAGCGTCGGCCCATCTCGCGCGATGATGAGGAATTGTCGGTGCGGACGTGGACGGCGCAGAGCTGTGTCTCGGGCCCGCGCAGCGAGGGGTCGCGTGACAGGATTGCAAGCTCCACAAGGCCCGGTGCGGTCAAGGGATTGGCCACGGAGACGAGGGTGCGGGGCACGGTGGCGGCTGCCTCGCCGCCGGCTGAGGAATCGGTTTCGGCCGACTCGATTATGCGCAGCCTCATGCGCGTGGCGGCCTGCTCGGTGCCGAGCGAGGAGACGGTGCAGGTGATGAGTATCATTATGACTGTGCCGTTGAGTATCTCGACGCTGAACAGGTTCATGGAGTAGCCGATAGTGACCACGGCGAGGGCGACGGCGGTGTGGGCGTTGCTGAGCTGATAGAGCATCGAGCGGTCGAGGGAATCCATGCCGAAGGTCTTCTGGGTAGCCCATGCCGCGAGCCACTTTGTAGACATAGCTATCACCGTCATGACGCCGGCCACGTAGATGGTGGACCATCCGGCCACGATGACGCGGAGGTCGATGAGCATACCTACACCGATGAGGAAATAGGGGATGAAGATGGCGTTACCGACAAATTCGAGGCGTCCCATGAGGGTGGACCGTGCCGGGATATAGCGGTTGAGGACCAGTCCGGCAAAGAAGGCTCCGAACACGCCCTCGATTCCGATCCACGTGGCGATTGCAGCCGAGAGGAACACCATGACCAGGACGTAGATGAACTGAGCGACCGGCTCGCGGTAGTTCTTGAAGAAATAGCGGGTGATGCGCGGATAGGTGTAGACCACGCCGAGACAGAAGGCTATCAGTCCGCCCAGCAGGGGCAGGAGCGATGCGAGTGAGCCCTCGCGATACACTCCGAGCACGGCGGCAAGGACTATGAGTGAGCCGAGGACGGTGACGATAGTTCCGGCAATGGCGATGACCACGGGGCGCGTCTTGGTGAGGCTGAATCGCGACACGATGGGGTAGGCGATGAGGGTGTGGGCTGCGAACATCGAGGCGAGCAAGGCTCCTGTAAGCACCGAGACGTGGAAGAAAACCATCGAGGCGGCGGCTCCGAGCAGGAGCGGGATGAGGAAGGTGTAGGCACCGAACACGAGGCCCCGGGAGATGTTTTTCTTGAGGTGGTACATGTCGATCTCGATTCCGGCGAGGAACATGAGGTAGAGGAGTCCGACCTGCCCGAAAATCTCGAAACTCGCGTCGCGGGCCAGGAGATTAAAGCCGTGGGGCCCGACCGCCACACCTGCAATGATCAGACTGATGACGTTGGGTATCTTCAGCCTGCCCAGCAGGATCGGGGCAAGCAGGATGATGGCCATTACGGTCAGAAAGATAGGTATGGGGGCGGTGATCATCAGGTAAGAAGTAAGAGGTCAGAAGGGTTTGCGGTATTTGTCGTCGGCGTCGTCGCGGAGTATGGAGAGATAGGAGGCGTAGCGCGACTGCGAAATGCGGCAGTCGTTGACGGCGGCGAGGACTGCGCAGCCCGGCTCGTGGGTGTGGGTACAGTTGCCGTAGCGGCAACCGGCTGATTCACGGAAAATCTCGGGGAAATAGTGTCCCACTTCATACTTGTCAAATTCCAGGGTGCCGAACCCCTTCACTCCCGGGGTGTCGATGATGAAAGAGCCGGGGGTGAGGCCGGGAATCTCAAACATCTCGGAGAAGGTGGTGGTGTGCATACCGGTGTCGTGGGTGGCGGATATTTCGCCTGTCGCGAGGCTCAGGCCCGGGATAAGGTCGTTGATGAGGGTGGATTTTCCCACTCCCGAGTTGCCCGAGAAAAGTGTTATGCGGCCATCGAGCATTTCCCGGAGGGTTTCGATCCCCTCGCCGGTAGCCGCCGAGAGAAGCACCACGGGATAGCCGATAGTGCGGTAAAGCGTGGCCATGGCCTCAAGCAGCTCGCGGTCGTCGGGCTCGGTGAGGAGGTCGATCTTGTTGATCACCACGATAGCAGGGACCCGGTAGGCTTCGGAAGTGGCCAGAAAACGGTCGATGAAAGTGGTGGAGGTGACCGGGTGGGCGAGGGTGACGACGAGTGCCGTCTGGTCGATGTTGGCGGCGATTATGTGGGCCTGCTTGGAGAGGTTGCTGGCGCGGCGGATGATGTAGTTCTTGCGCGGCTCGATGGCAGTGATGAATGCCTCGTCGCTGCCGGCTATCGGGGCAATCTCGACGCGGTCGCCCACGGCCACGGGATTGGTAGTGCGGAGGCCCTTGATGCGGAAATTTCCCTTGACCTTACATGCTACGTCGGTACCGTCGTCGGTGAGCACTACGTAGCTTGAACCGGTGTTTCGTATTACTAAACCTTTCATTTTCTGCGTGAAGATTTGTCGTTGGATAGAAAAGGCGCGGCCCTGCGGGGGTCTATGCCGAACTGAATGGCCCTGCGGGCGTCGGCCTCGGCATCGTCGGGGCGGTAACGGAGCCGGTTGAGGGCGGCGCGGTAGAGGTAAAGCTCAGGGTCGGCCGGCTCCAGAGCGAGTCCTGAAGCGATGTCGTCGGCCGCCTCGGGGAGCATGTCGGTCATGAGATAGCAGAGGGCACGCGCCGAGTAGAACTCGGGCTGCGGATTCTCCTTTATCACAGCCGTGTAGTGGGGTATGGCCTCGCTGAACTCTCCGCGCGACTGGAGCATGGCGGCACGGAGGGTGTGACGCTCCACGGCATCAGGCGCGATGGTGTCGAGAGCTGCGGCATCGGCCTCGGCCCCAGCCGTCAGGCCCTTGCTGAGCAGCAGCAGGGCACGCTGATAACGGGGTCGCACCTGAGCCGAGTCAAGGCTGAGAAGGGTATAGTAATCGGCCAGCGCCTCGTCGATCCGCCCCAGGGAGGTCAGTACAGTGGCCCGGTTGGCAAGGATGACCGTGGAGCGAGGCGAGATGCGGCGCGCATCGTCGAGAGTGATCAGGGCGAGGGAATCGCGGCCCATGTAGTGGCGCACCATGCCAAGATTGGAGAGCAGCAGGACATTGGTGGGATCACTCGGGCGGCTGTTGATGGCAAGGAGCAGGAGCGAGTCGGCCTTGACCCAGTCCTGCCTGTCGATGGCGGCGAATGCACTGTCGGCGGCGAGCGAGGTAATCAGCACCTGCGAGCCTGCGGCTGGTGCGATGAGCCACAGTATCAATAAGATAATAAAGCGGGCGCGTTTCATAGCGAGTCGGTGCGGAATTCGCGGGGAGAGAGGCCCGTGTGGTGCTTGAAATACTTGCCGAAAAACGACTGGTTGGAAAAATTCAGTGCGAGCGAAATCTCCTGTATCGTCAGGCCCGATGAGCGGAGCATTGTCTTGGCTTCGAGCACCACGCGGTAGTCGATCCATTCGCCCGCCGTCTTCCCCGAAATCTCCTTAAGGACAGCCGAGAGATGCTTGGGCGTCACGCTCAGCTTCTGGGCATAGAAGAGTACTGACCGCTCGTGACGGAAGTGCTGCTCAACAAGGTCGATGAATGTGCCCATCATCTCCTCGCGGCGGGAGCGGCGGCGGGTCTCGCTGCCCGTGTGGAGGGTGTAGAGGCCCAGGGTGTCGTAAAACAGGAGCTGCACGAGGGCGTTGACCGCCATGTCGTGGAAAGGTCTCTCAGGCTGCGACAGCTTGGCGGTCAGCACCGAGCATATCGATGAGAGCTGCATCACCTCGTCGGGGTTGATGGAGATGACGGGATTGTTCATGAAATAAAGCGAGTAAGGCACGAGATACTTCATAGAGGGGAGGAGGCGGTGAAGCTTCTCCTCGTGGACAAGAATGAAGAATCCTTCAAAATCATCGGATTCCCGGCACTCGTCGACTGTGTGACCCGGGCGAAGCACCATGATAGAGTAAGGAGAGAGGGATCGCTGGGTCAGGTCGATACGGGCCGAAATCTCGCCGCGGGTACACACTGCGAGCAACATCCACTCCAGGCGGCACGGGAATTTCACGAAAGAAACCTCAGTGAGGGAGCGGAAAACTGAAATATCATCGCTGATTAAAGCCTTGTTCATCACTAATAACTGAAAATTTCCACAAAGATAAGAAAAATCCAGCAATCATGTGGAGAAAATGACCAATAATTAGCAAGAGGCCTGCGTGTATCACCCTACACCACCCGGAGACAAACCTTCGCCCGGGCGGAGAGAATCCATTACCGGGCGAAGGGTTACAAAATAAAAGTTAAAACGGGTGAAAATTGGTTGCTATCGCAAATGGTGAAGATTTTTTTGATTAACTTTGCATAATGCAACGGAAATGAGGTAATATGCTGTCATTTTATGCGTTTATTTATTGATTTGTAATAATTCCCAACCAATATGACAATCCACTCTATCAAGAAGTATATCCTTGCCGGATCACTGCTTGCGGCAGCGGCAGTGGCTCAGGCGGTCCCGGCGCGCCCCGCGTGGCGCACAGTTACTCAGCCTGACGGATCGGAACTGACAGTCAGGACTATGGGCGACGAGCGCTTTCACTTCACGGTGACAAGTGACAACCGCCTGGTAGCAGCCGACGAGGCAGGAGTGTGGCACTTCGCGACCGTCGATGACCGCGGCGCGATCGTCCCGACACAGTTTGTGGCCACTGAGGAGGCCAAGGCCGGTAGCGCGGCCCGCGATTTTCTCGCGAAGAATCCTACATCGGCTCTGATTGAGCGCAGCCAGTCGATGCGTGCCGCAGCGGCCACATTCAAGTCGCCGGCGCGTGTTCCCGACAATATGCTGACCTCGTCGTTTCCATCGACAGGAGAGCAGCCTGTACTGGTGGTGCTGGTGGAATATAAAGATGTGAAGTTTGAGGTCCAGAATCCGGAGGACTATTACCACCGTATGCTTAACGAGCAGGGTTTCAGCGATGACAACGGCACCGGATCGGCCCGCGACTATTTCATAGACAGCTCCAACGGCAAGTTCCTGCCGCGATTTGACGTGTACGGTCCCATCACGCTCGCCAACAATATGGCCTACTATGGCGGAAATGATTTCATGGGCAATGACCTGCGTCCCGAGGAAATGGCCATCGAGGCTTGCCAGGCCATAGACGGCAACGTTGACTTCACGCAATATGACTGTGACGGCGACGGTGTGATCGACAACGTGTTTGTGATCTATGCCGGTAAAGGCGAGGCCGACGGCGGCAGCGCAAGCTCCGTGTGGCCCCACGCTTTCTGGATCAAGAAGGGAGCCGGCAGGACGGTGTATCTTGACGGCAAGCTGCTCGACCATTACGCCTGCTCCAACGAAGTGAGCGGCGCCGGAGTGCCCAACGGTATAGGCACTACGGTACATGAGTTCAGCCACGTGATGGGCTTGCCTGACCTTTATGCGACGGACTACTCTTCGCCCCACACTCCGTGTGACTGGAGCGTGCTTGATTCGGGCAGCTATCTCAATGACGGACGCACCCCTCCGGCTTACAGTTCATTCGAGCGGCTTTCGATGGGATGGATTGACCCCATCGAGCTGACCGAAACTTCGGAAGTGATGATCCCTGACCTGAAGACCAATGTGGCCTTCATCCTGCCGACGGCTGACAACAACGAGTTTTTCCTGTTTGAGAACCGCCAGCGCTCAGGCTGGGACAGCTATCTGCCCTACCACGGCATGTTGATATGGCGCATCTCTTACAGCAAATCGCTGTGGACTTCCAACGCGGTCAACAACTCGGCCCAGCATGTGGACGTGATCGAGGCAGGCAACCCGCGCTCGAAATTCGGAGTGCCCTACGCCGCTACTTCCGACCCGTGGCCCGGATCGCTGCGCAAGACCACTTTCAGCTCAACCACCTCACCCGCCTTCACCACCTTAGCGGGTACTCCCATAGAAACTCCCCTGACGGCAATAGCTGAAGATGACGGAAAGATAACCTTCAGTTTCGACGGCGGAACCTCGCGCATCGCAGCACCTCAGGCCGTGGCTGTCGACGGCGTTACCGGCCGCACAGCTTCAGTCACCTGGCAACCCGTTGCCGGCGCTAAAGGCTATCTGCTGACCGTGGACTCTCCCACGAGCTACATCCCGGTCTACAATCACGTGCATGTGGGCGACGTAACTACCTTTGACATCGAGGGTCTCGAACCCGAGACGGCCTACACTGTCAACGTCATGGCAATAGGTACTGCCTGTGTCAGCGACGAGTCAACAACCGTGGCTTTCACTACGACCGACGCTCAGTTTACCGACCGCAAGGTAATAGCCGAACAGGCGACCGACGTCACAGCCGATTCATTCACCGCCCGCTGGCAATATGTGGCCGGAGCGGATTCATATCTGCTGACAGTAAATAAGGTAGTTCCTGCAACCAACTTTGAGGAGATCGCCACATTTGACGATGCTATCCTGCCCGAAGGCTGGACCACTACCGCGGGTGGAAAATATGTGATCCCGAGCAACTGCGGCCAGTCGGCCCCGGCGCTGCGCCTTAACAAGCCGGGCGAGAACATCATCACCTCGGTGAAGGCCGGTGACATCACGCAGCTCTCGCTGTGGGTGAGGGCTACCAATGCAGCCGCATCGGAGAACAAGCTCGCCGTCTACGGTCTGACCTCGACCGAGGCATGGGAGAAGATCTCGGATATCATCCTCTCAACCACCGGCCGCACCGTAGACCTTCCTATCGAGAAGGGCTACCACGCTATCAAGCTCGAATACACGGGCAACGGCGATGTGTCGTGTCCGATAGCGGTGGATGACATATACATCAAGGGCGGAGAACCGTCGTCGAGCACAAAACTCGTGGATGCCCTCAACGTGGGCGACGTGACAGCCTACACGGTGACCGGACTTGACCTCGCTTACACTTACAGCTACACGGTGACAGCCGTGCAGGGTGAGGCGGTATCGCTCCCGTCAGACGCGATAACCGTGACGCTCGACGCCAACGCCAGCGGTATCGACGACATCACCGCTGCCGACGATAACGTGGCCATCACCGGCGGCTACAACATCACAATAGCCGGAACCGATGCCGATGCGGTGGTCTACAACATGCAGGGCCTGACGGTTTACACCGGAGCCGATCGCACGATAAATGTTCCCGCCGGACTCTACATAGTGAAGGCCGGCGCGAAAGTAGCGAAAGTGATAGTGTACTGATATAAAGATATCAGCCGAAAAGGAATCGAGGCTGCTCCGTCATCGCGGGGCAGCCTCGCCGGTATTTATCGCAAGGAGAAGGTGGCGGGGGAGTGTAAATTTGTACTTTGAAGCAAGGACAAATTGCATCAGGGATTCCGGAGAAGCAGGATGCAGTCTGTGATAGTTTCAAGCAGTGAGGGAATTTCCTCACATACAGAGGAATAAACAATCTCGGCATCCAACTCGAAGTAACCGTGAGCGATATGATTCCTCATTCCGACTATGGCTCTCCATGGTATTTCGGGAAAATTATCGGCTAAAAAACCGGGAATCAAACGATTTACTCTATTTATGCCCTCTCCTATGGCTGTGATAAGCGTGCAGTTAGCTGTAAGAATCTGCATCCCGTGCTCCGACGAGTAATAATCTTCAGCCGACTTGAACCCTACATTCCATGAGATGAGAGTTTCAATAGTGTCTTTTATTGAAACTAATGTAAGATATTGAAACTAATGTAAGAAGGGCGCGGCCGATGTTGTCGTCAGAATACCTTGATTCCATCTTGAGAGATCTGAGCGAGAAATGCCGGTGAAAGCCTCGGGTGGCGACGGATGAGGTCGACAGGAACCCTAAGGAGATTTTCAAGGAAATCCTGCAGTCCGGAGATCAGGAAGATACGCGGAGGCATGTCCACAATAATGTCCACGTCGCTGTCGGGTCTATTGTCACCGCGGGCCGTGGAACCGAATATGCTTAGACTCGTCACCCCATATCGATCCTTAATGGAATCAATAACGGGATTAAGCAAACTGATATATTCCTGAACTGTCGCCATCAAAGAGAATGATACTTGTTGAGTCACAAAGGTAATCATAAAATCGTGAAAAGCAAAAAATACGCCGCTCCGTGTCTCGAAAAAATGTCGTAGCCTGTCGGTTATCGCAAGGAGACGGCTGGGGAGGAGTGTAAATTTGCAGGACGAAAAGATACAGCAGAAGGAAACGAAACTATGAAATACACTACTGAAATAATCAAGGAGAATGCGCGTCGCCGGGCGTCCCTGACGTGTCCATATAACCCGGTGACGGGTGAGGGATGCGGCGGGGAGCGCGTGGAGGTGATGAGATGCGGGGCGGTAGTGAAGGTCCCCCGTGCAATGGCTGTGGACGGGAGCTATCACGAGGCGATGGACGGGGTGAGTTTCGACCTGTTGCGTTGTCGCCATGACTTTGAGTACTGGGCGGTGAGATGTGCCCGGATCCACGACAAGTACAGCCGTCGCAACGTGGCTTTCATCCTCAACCGCCCGCAGCGCCGCGTGGTGGCGGAGCTTGAAAAGATGCGTCTCGCCGGAGAGCCGATAAGACTTATAGTACTTAAGGCGCGCCAGTGGGGGTGCTCGACGCTTATAGCTGCCTACATGCTGTGGATTCAGATGATGCACCGCGAGAACTGGAACTCAGTGATATGCGCCCATACGCGCGACACTTCGCTGACGATACGCCTTACGGTGGAGTCGCTTCTGGCTACCTATCCCGAGGAGATGCTCGGTGAGGGGGAAAAGGCATGTCTGAAGCCGCTCGCCGGGATGAGCAACACGCGCCATATCCCCGGACGCGGGGCAGCGGTGACGGTGACATCGAGCTACGGAACCAATTCCGTGCGCGGGCTTGACGTGACGATGGCTCACCTGACTGAGGTGGCTTTCTGGCGGAGCGGGCGGGCATCTTCGCCCGAGGACACGATGCGGGCCGTGACTTCGGGCATCACTCCCGAGCCTTACACGATGATAGTGCTTGAATCGACGGCCCACGGCGAGAATAATTATTTCCACAACGAGTGGAAGCGCACTTCGGAGGGGAAGAGCGACAAGGCGGGGGTGTTCGTGCCGTGGTATGAAAACGAGGCTTATACGCGCGAGGTGCTTGATCCGGAAGCCTTTACGGCAGAGATGGACGGATATGAGGAATGGCTGTGGACCGAGAAGGGGTGCTCGCTGGAGCAGATCAACTGGTACCGGTCGCGCAGGCGGGAGTATGGCGACCGGCGACACCTGCAGAGTGAGTATCCGTCGACCCCCGAGGAGGCTTTCACCGAGGCGTTCAACGGGGTATTCGCAACGGCCGATATCGATGACCTGCGGCTCGACTGCCGGGAACCTGAAGTGAAGGGCGAGATCACGATGAAGGGACGGTCGACCGCCATCGTGGAGAAGGAGGAGGGTGACACCTACGTGTGGGCCGCTCCCCGTCACGGCACGACGCAAAACGATTACATCTGCACGGTGGACATAGGCGGCCGCAGCGATGAGGCCGATTACTCGGTGATCACGGTCATGGACCGTCATTTCGATCACCGCGGTATACGTCATCCCGAGGTCGTGGCCACTTGGCGGGGACATACCGACATGGATATACTGGCCGCTAAGGCCGTGGCCATGGCGCGGCATTACAGCACTGCGCTGCTCGTGATAGAGAGTAACTCGCTCGAAAGCGATGCTGCCGAAGCCGGGCCTTACATACTGAAGACGATAGGACGCACATATCCCAACCTGTACCGCCGGCTCACTCGCGACGCGATGGGGAGCGCCGACACGCGCCCGGGTTTCCATACCAACCGCAAGACCAAGGGCGCGATGATCTCTAACCTGGTGGCGAAACTGCGCGACGGCGAATACACCGAGCGCGACAGCAGGGTGATACCGGAGTATCTCAACTACCGGCGGCTTCCCGGCACGGGTTACGGGGCCAAGGAGGGGTGTCATGACGACATGCTCATGACGAGGGCCATGGCTCTTTATGTGGACATCGACGCTCCGCATCCGTCGAAGACGCGTGTTGACGAACTGCTCAGGATGCAGCTGCTTTGAGGGCAGGGGATGGGAGTAATTGGAATTATTGGAGTAATTGGAATTATTGGAGTAATTGGAGTAATTTGAATTATTTGAGTTATCTTTGTGACCATAACTTTTAGAATATCTTCCACCATGAAAAGACTGATATTACCCATGATAATGCTGTTGGCCCTGACGATGACCGGGCGGACTGTGACAACCCTGCGCGAGGGCTGGACTTTCACGCGCGACGGCGGGGTGCCGGTGGCGGTAAGGGTGCCTCACGACTGGGCGATTGCCGGGCCGTGGGACCGCTCGGTGGACCTGCAGAAAGTGGCCGTGGAACAGAACGGCGAGAAAACCGAGACCTGGAAGACGGGCCGCACGGGAGGATTGCCGTTCATAGGGCGCGGTGTCTATACCACCGAATTTGAGGTGGGTGACACTGCGGGGCGCAGCTTCACCATAGAGGTGGACGGAGCGATGAGCTGCCCTGAGGTGTATCTCAACGACCGTCTTGCCGGGAGGCGCGGCTCAGGCTACATATCATTTTACCTGAGCCTCGACAGCCTGATAAGGCCCGGAAAGAACACACTGCGCATTGAGACCGAGAATAAGGAACGCTCCTCGCGGTGGTATCCCGGGGCGGGACTTTACCGCAACGTGAGGATAGTGGAGACCGACCGGGTGCATGTACCGACGTGGGGGACTCACATAACGACTCCTTACGTATCGGCCGATGAAGCGACCGTGGCGATAACTACCTCGATAGCAGGGGCTGAGGACCTGGAACGGATCGAGGTGGTGACCACGATAACGGATCCTGACGGAAGGACCGTGGCGCGCGACTCGGTGAGCCACGTGAACCACGGGCGGGGCTTGAAGCAGAATTTCCTCATAGGTGATCCCCGGCTGTGGAGTCCATCGTCGCCCGCGCTCTACACGGCTCGGACCGAGCTGTGGGCCGGAGGACGGAAGACTGATACCTACGAGTCGCGCTTCGGACTGCGCCGCCTCGACTTCATTCCCCATAAAGGATTCAGGCTCAACGGCGAGCCGATGAAATTCCGCGGCGTGTGCAATCACCATGACTTAGGTCCGCTCGGAGCGGCTGTGAACCGCTCGGCCCTGCGCCACCAGCTCCAGCTGCTGAAGGACATGGGGGTGAACGCCATACGTACCTCCCACAACATGCCCGCGCCTGAACTCGTGGAGCTATGCGACGAGATGGGGATAATGATGATGGTAGAGGCGTTTGACGACTGGGGCTACCGTCCGAAGAGCGAAAACGGCTACGGAAGCATATTTGACGAGTGGGCCGAGAGGGATATAACCGACATGGTGAGGCATTACCGCAACAATCCGTCGGTGGTGATGTGGAGCACCGGCAATGAAGTGCCCTCGCAGTGGGACCGCCGCAACGGTGCCAAAACATCGGCCCGGCTGAAGGAAATAGCCGACAGCCTGGACGGTACGCGCCCGGTGACCAACGGAATGGACCAGATCAAGGGGGCGCTGACGACAGGATTTGCCGAGACGCTCGACATTCCGGGATTCAACTACAAGCCGGGACATTATGACGATGCCTACGCGCGGCTGCCGCAGAAGATGATACTCGGGAGCGAGACGGCCTCGACGGTGTCGTCGAGGGGAGTGTATAAGTTTCCCGTGGAGGTGAAGAAAATGGCTACATATTCCGATAACCAGTCGTCGAGCTACGACACCGAGGCGTGCTCGTGGAGCAACATCCCCGACGTGGATTTCGCTGCCGACGATGACAAGGAATATCTCCTGGGACAATTCGTGTGGACGGGATTTGACTACCTCGGGGAGCCTACGCCCTACGACACCGACGCGTGGCCGAGCCACAGCAGCTACTTCGGTATCATCGACCTGGCGTCGCTGCCCAAGGACAGGTATTATCTTTACCGCTCGAAATGGAACGAGACCGATACCACGCTCCATATCCTGCCTCACTGGGAGTGGCCAGGACGGGAGGGTGAGGTGACGCCGGTATATGTGTACACGTCGCTGCCGAAGGCCGAGCTGTTTATCAACGGCAAGAGCATGGGAGTGAGGGAGAAGAACGACTCGACGGTGATGCACCGCTACCGCCTGATGTGGAACGAAGCGGTGTATCAGCCGGGTGAGATAAAGGTGGTGGCGATGGATGCCGGGGGTAAACCGGTGGCCGAGGCCCGCAGGGTGACTCCTGGGAAGGCCAGCCGGCTCGTGCTGACACCGTCGCGCACCGAAATCGCGGCCAACGGCGACGAACTGGTGTATCTGACCGTGACGATAGAGGATGCCGAGGGTAATCAGCTGTCGAGAGATGACAGGGAGGTGACGTTTGAGGTGACCGGTGCGGGTGGATTTGAGGCCACGGCCAACGGCGACCCGACGTGCCTGATGCCGTTTGTAGAGCCACGTATGCGGTTGTTTTCGGGGGCGGCCACGGTGATAGTGCGCGGTGGCGAGGCTCCGGGCGAAATCACGGTCAAGGCCAGGGCTCGCGGAGTGAAACCTGCCGTGGCAAAGATAGCGGTAAAGTGATCCCTCGGGCTACGATGGTGGCCCGGGGTTGGAATCAGGCGAGGGTGGCGATGCGGGCCGTGTCGCCCACGAGCCATAAAGTGTCGCCCGGCTCGAAGGTGAAGTCGGGGGAGGGGCGGAGATACTCGCCGTCGCGGAATATCGACACGATGAGGGCCGAATAGCTGTCGCGGAAATTGGAATCGGCCACGGTCTTCCCTGCTACGGGGGAGGAGTCGGACAGCCTGACGGAGGTGAACTTGACGTCGACCACCGGGGCATCGTCGGCCTCCTGCCGGTCAAGCTCGACCACGGGGAGGAGTGACTGAATCTGCTCGTCGGTGCCGATCACGCCGAGGATGTCGCCGGGGAAAATCCTGGCCGTACCGGCAGGGACGGGGTTGATGACCGAGCCTCGCTGGATGCTTGCCACCGACACTCCGAACTGCGAGCGGAGCGGGGAGTTCTTCAGCTGTTCTCCCACGAACGGGCAGTCGGGGCCGACGGTCATGTAGGCGAGGTGGAGGTCGGCGACGATATTGTTGTTGCGTCCCGACCGGCGTAGCTCGCGCTCGTTGAGATTGTTGAGGAACTTGGCTTCAAGGTTGTTCATGCGCCGGCGCACACGCTTGGAGTAGGACATGAGCAGTATCAGGAAGAGGGCGAGTCCGACGGTCCAACCTACGGTCATCGAGAATATCGACGACAGGAGGTAGACGATTATGGCCATGGCCAGGATGAGGCGGAATATCGAGAGGATGAGCAGCGGGACATCGAAGCGGGCGTTGGCGGCGCGGAGACGCTCGCGCTCGGTCTTCTTTGAGGCAGGGTAGGTGAGGGCGAGCAGGAACGGGGCCATGACCACGAGGGCGATAACGGTGGTGAAGAATCGTCCCCACGAGGGGAATATCTCAAGCATCAGCGGCATCAGGAAGTTGATGGAGAGGGCGGTGATGGCGATGAGAAGCGATGAGTAGAGGACTATGCGCCACAGGTATCGCTTCAGGAGGGTGCGCCACAGTATCTGCGAGGCGCTGGCTTCGGCGGTGGCCTGCTTGGAATACCGGTCGATGAGGAAGTGGAGGCGGGTGGGGAGGTGACGCTCGATGAAGCGGTAGACGGGGTCGGCCATGCGTATGAAATAGGGGGTGGTGAAGGTTGTGATCACCGACACGGCCACGACGATGGGGTAGATGGTGGGTTCGAGGACTCCGAGCGACATGCCGAGCGAGGCGATGATGAAGGCAAATTCACCGATCTGGGTGAGCGAGAATCCGCTCTGGATTGCGACCTTGAGGGTCTGGCCGGTAAGGAGCATTCCGAATGTGCCGAAGAATATCATGCCGACGATGACTACTCCCGACAGCAGGAGGATGGGGCCGGCGTACTCGACAATGATGTGGGGATTGACCATCATGCCCACGGAGATGAAGAATATCGAGCCGAAGAGGTCCTTGACGGATGTGGTGACGCGCTCGATGCGCTCGGCGAAACTCGTGCCGGCGATTATCGATCCCATCACGAAGGCTCCTAACGCGAGGGAGAATCCGCAGGCGACGGAGAAGACGGCCATGCCCAGGCAGAGGCCCATCGACACGATGAGCAGGGTCTCGTTGTTGAGAAACCGGCGCTGGGAGTTGAATAGCGACGGCAGGATGAATACTCCCACAAGGAACCAGATGATGAGGAAGAAGCCGAGCTTGCCTACAGAGAGCAGCATCTCGCCTCCCTCCACGGAGTTGTTGACGGCGATTGATGAGAGTATCACCATCATGAGCACGGCGAAAAGGTCTTCGACGATGAGGACGGCGAAGACGAGCGAGGCAAACTTGTGGTGCTGCAGGTTCATGTCGGTGAACGCCTTGATTATGATGGTGGTGGATGACATGGAGAGCATTCCGCCGAGAAACAGGCAGTTGATGGTGGTAAAGCCGAGGAAGTGGCCGACGGCAAATCCGGCTATCATCATGCCTGAGACGATGAACAGGGCGGTGACTACGGCCGATCCGCCGGCGTTGAGCAGTTTCCTGAAGGAGAACTCAAGTCCGAGCGAGAAGAGGAGCACGATGATGCCGAGCTGGGCCCAGAACTCGATGTTGGCCTCGGTGGTGACTGAAGGGAGGTACTCGAAGTTGGGGCTGGCGAGAAATCCGGCCACGATGTAGCCGAGCACTACGGGCTGCTTGAGCCACTTGAAGAGCAGGGTGGTGACTCCGGCGAGGATGAGGATGAAGGCGAGGTCGGAGATGAGACCGTTGACATCAAAGGCGTGCTCCGAGGCGACTTCGGCGGTGGCCGATGCCGCCTCGGGGGATATGAGGGTGAGGATTGACAGAAACATGGATAGTGGGTGTGGGATTATGTTCAGGAGAGGTCGGCCTGATTGGAAAGGGATATGGAGACGGTGGGGTTGACGCGCGACAGGGCGTGAAACAGTTCCATGAAGTCGTAGCGGTCAGGGACGATCACGAGCAGGTTGAGGCGGGTGTAGTCGGCGTCGTATTCAAAGTCGACATACACTCGCGAAAGGTGGATGCGGTGACGGCGCAGGACCTCTTTGTAGCCGTCGAGGGAGTGAATTATTCCGCTGACGCGCAGCCTGATGGTGCGGGCCTCGTGGCCGAGACTGATGCGGTATTCGAGCATTTCGAGGACCGAGAGGATAGCAAGTACAAGGATGGTGGCCGAGATTGCGACGAGATACATCCCGACGCCTACGGCCATGCCTATGGTTGCGATTATCCATATTCCGGCGGCGGTGGTGAGACCGCGCACGGAGCCTTTCATCTGAATTATCGCACCGGCGCCGAGGAAGCCTATACCGGTGATGACCTGGGCAGCGATACGACCTGGGTCGCCGTTTTTCAGGCCGAGGTATTCCTGGGGCACGTATATCGACAGGATCATTGCAAGGCAGGCTCCCATGGATATTAGCGCGAATGTGCGGAGTCCGGCTGCCTGACCCTTGCGCTTGCGTTCGAGGCCGATCGCGCTTCCGAGCAGGAGGGCTACGACCAGGCGGAAAACGGCGCAGAAGGTGGTGAGCTCGCGGGCGTTGATGCAGTCGATGAAGTCATTCCACAGGGTCAGGTCCATGGCTTATTTCTTAAGGGTGAAGTGGCGTGACGTGAGGCGGTAGCCGTCGGTGAAGAGTTCGACGGTGTAGTCGCCCGGGTTGAGGGTGGTGTTGACGTCGTAGTAGATGGTCACACCGGGAATCTCGTCGCCGGCATATTCCACCGTCTTGCGGGCGGTGGCGGGGATGGCGCGGCCTTCAAAGTCAAATGTCATGCCTCCGCTCAGGAGCTGTCCCTCGGGGTTGACGATGCGCAGGTAGATGGTCTTGTTGCCGACGGGGGTGGAGTTGTTCTGAGGAATGGTGAATGTTACCATGAGCTGCTTGGCCTTGGTGATGTTTTTCTCGACCTTTCCGTTCTTTTTGAGGCCGGTTATGGATAGGCCGGTGACATTGAGCTTCTCGGCCAGGGTCATGCGCTCGGAAAGGGTCTCGTTGCGTTGCTCGACATCAGCGACCTTGGAAGTGAGCTCGCGGTTGCGCGCCTTAACCTCGTCGTTTTCCTGACGCAGGGCTCCGTTTTCCTTGTTGAGCGAATCGATCTGGGCTATATAGTGGCGGAGGAGGCCCTTGAGGGTGCCGATTTCGTCTTCGAGCTGCTTGATGCGGGCGCGGTTTTTGGTCTTCTCGCTGTTGAGCTCCTTGATGAGCTGTTCCACCTTGGCCTTGGCGGCGGTGTATTTTGCAAGGATGGTATCGTTGGCCAGACGGGTTGCCTGGTCTTCATACTGGCGGAACTCGGCGTTGATGGCGTCGAACTCGTTGGTGAGTTGGAGCTGGTCGTTGGACAGGCGCAGTTCCTCGTTTTCAAGTTTGGCCTCTTCTACCTGATTTTTGAGTGTCGAGACCTGGGTGATGCTGAAAATCACCGCTCCCAGAAGCAGGAGGGCGAGAATGATCACTGACCAGATCAGTGGTGTAAATTTATTTTTCATCGTGGGTCAAAGATTTTTTTGCAAAGTTATGAATGTCACGGCTACCGGGATTGGGATCATGGCCGGCGTAGGTTTTCGAGTTCTTCTATTGAGAGGCCTGTAGAAGAACTTACCACTGAAGGATCTATTCCTAACCCGAGCATACGGCGGGCGATCATGTGGCGTTCTTCTTCCCGGCCCTCGATGAGACCCTCCTGGCGGCCCTCGAAGCGGGCGTCGTCAATGCTGTTGCGGATGCTGCGGGTGTCGTCGAGTTTCTTGAGGTAGGAAAGGCGCTCCTCCTTTGAAAGGGAGTCGAGGCGGAGCTTCTCCTTGACCGCACCGAGGCCGGGGGCCGTGGGCTCACCTTTCAGCCGGCCATGACAGAGGAAGTAGAGCCACTGGTCAAGGGGAACCTTTGACCACCGGTCGAAATCGTTGACACGAAGCAGGTAGTAGGTAGGGAAGATGTCGGTGATCGAGTCCACGTTCAGTTTCCTTTTCCACACTTCGGGCAGGAGCAGGCGCGAGCGGTCATGGAGGCCGTAAAATTCAGTCTCTCCGATATATACCGAGTCGTCGCCTTCGCCGAGGTTGAAGTAGACGATGTTGATGCTGTATATCTTGGCAATCTTTCCGTAGTCGTCGCCGAGCTTGATGTAGTCGGAGATGAGGCGTGAGGTGCCGAACAGGATGCGGTGGAAGTAGGCGATCTCGCTCTGGTTCTGTACCTCGATGAGGAGCTTCTCGCCGTCGGTGGACTGGGCGATCATGTCCACGCGGTTGTATTTCATGTCGGCATCTTCCTGATTGCTCTCGCTTTCGAGGATCGTGTCGATCTTTATTTCACGGCCCAGAAGGGTTGTGAGGAGCCCTTCGAGCACCTCAAAGTTGGCCTTGTCGCGCAGCAGTCGCTTCATGGCCCAGTCAAAGCGGATCAGTTCGGGGATGTGTGACATGATTTGCAGGAATTAAACGGTGGTGCAAAAGTACAAAAAATCCGTTGAAATATCAATCGGCAAGCATGGCGATGGCGCGGGCCAGGTCCTCGGGGGTATCGATGCCGATGGTGGGGGCCGTGGTGACGGCTGTGGCTATACGGTAACCGGCCTGGAGCCAGCGGAGCTGTTCGAGCGACTCGGCCAGTTCGAGCGGCGACTGAGGGAGTTCAGTCACCCGGCTCAGGGTGTCGGCAGAGTAGCCGTACAGGCCTACGTGGGTGTAATACTGATGGCGTCGTGGCCACTCGTCGGCAGGGATGCCCCGGAAGTATGGAATCACGGATCGGGAGAAATAAAGCGCGTTACCTTCAAGGTCAGTAACCACTTTGGGGGTGTTGGGGTCGGCGAGCGATGCGTATTCGCCATCGGGGCTGAATGGGCGTATTATCGTGGCCAGCTGAGTGGAGGGGTTGTTGATGAATATTTCCTTGATTGCAAGGAGCTGTGACGGGTCGATGAAGGGCTCGTCGCCCTGGATGTTGATGACAACGTCGGCATCGGAATTGAGATTACGGTAGGCTTCGGCGCAACGGTCGGTGCCGCTGCGGTGGGCGGTGGAGGTCATGACCACGTTGCCATCGAATGCCTCTACGGCATGGGCGATGCGGTCGTCGTCAGTGCACACTGCGAGATTGTCAAACACCCCTGCGACACGTTCATAAACGCGCTGTATCATAGGCTTGCCGGCCATCATGGCCAGGGGCTTGCCCGGGAAACGTGTCGAGGCATATCGGGCGGGAATAAGGGCGAGGAATTTCATATTGAGATGGATGATTGTGAATTGTTGAGATATTGACGATTACATTGCGCGGGTGACGTAGATCTGGGCGTTTTCGTAACGCACGATGCTGACTTTCTGGCCGGCGGGGATGAACGACATCGTGGCCACGGCATCGAGTGTCTCGCCGTCGACCATCACTTTTCCAGAAGGACGGAGGTCAGTGACGGCCACGCCGGTGTGACCGACGAAGCGCTTGGGTGACATGTCGACGCCGATATAGCCGTCCTTGACCTGCTGGGTGAGAAGCAGCTCGGTGTGGCGTCGGGCCCAGCGTGGGCCGTAGGAGGAGGTGAGGTACCATATCAGCGCCACGGCGAGTATCACGCCGGCAAAGAAGATGGAGAGCGAGACCACGAGGGACTCAGAGTCAAAGAATCCGAGCGAGAATGTCATGTGCTCGATAAGGCCGATAATGATTGCCGCGCTGACGCACACGATGCCCGATATGCCCGTGATGCCGAATCCCGGCACTACGAAGATTTCGAGCAGGATGAGTATCAGGCCAAGGATGAACAGCAATACTATCCAGCTGCTCGCTATTCCTGTCAGATAGAGGGGGAGGAAGTAGAGGACGGCAGCGGTGATGGCCACTACCGAGGGGAATCCCATGCCGGCAGTCTGCATTTCCATGTATATGCCTCCGATAATGAGCATGATGAGCAGGGCCTGGACGCCGGGCGACGTGAAGAATCCGATCAGGCGGTCGACCCATGACGGCTCGTAGGTCTCGGTGGTATAGGAGGGTATGTCAAGGCTCCGGAGAACCTCGTGGATCGACGAAGCGCGCCCGTCGGCATATCGCCATTTAAGTGCTTCGTCGGTGGTGAACGTCAGCACACGCGTGGAGTCGATCAATCCGGGTACCTCAACGCGCGAGTCGACCATGGCTTCGGCTATAAGGGGGTCGCGTCGCCATTGCATCACTGAGTCGGCATCGAGATATTTTCCGTGATGCTCGGCGGTGGAGCGCATCATGGCCCGCATGTATGACTGATACTTGTCGGGCATGGCAGTGCCGTCGGCACCGCTAACTACCGTTACGGCTCCCATCGTGGCTCCGGGACGCATGAACACTGTGTCACACGCGAGTGCGATCAATGCTCCGGCCGAGGCGGCGTTGTTGTCGACAAATGCCACCACGGGGCGTGGAAAATTGAGCAGGGCGGTGCGGATGGAGTCGGCGTGAACCACTGATCCGCCGTAGGTGTTGAGATGCACCAGCACGAGGTCGGCATCCATGTCGCGGGCATTGGAGAGCGCATTTCGGGTATAAAGCCAGGTGGTGGAGCCGATTTCATCGTCGAGATTCAGCACGTAGACTTTAGCCGGTCCCGGAGTCTCAGCCCGTCCGACAGCGGGAAATATCAGGCTGATGACAGCCGCAATGATAACTAACAGGTGTTTCATAACAAGGGTATAAGGGAGTAGTGCAAAGGTAGTAAAATTATTGAAAATATTCTTTCTCCGGATGTAGCGACGATCAAAAAACTATGTCACGGGAAGAAACGAATGTAGACGAGTGAGGGTAAATAGGTCGGGAATCGTCGGGGGGATGTAAAACAACCGGGGGTGGCGAGCACCCCCGGCTGGTGAGATTAAGCCCGGGACGGGCTTCAGAGAGCTATATCACATACCCTGCGGGGGAAAGAATGGGTAAGTTGCTGAGGGCCACGTGCCAAAGGCACGTCCGTACATCAGGATGCACCGGGCATGACTGGTGCTTCGGCGTACTGCCGCACGCCTTTTTTAGAGAGGAGTGGTCGTGGCCCTACACGCCTCCGCAGGCTGGGGAGTGTAGGGTTACAGTGGTTCGGCGTGCACCTGCACGCCCTATACACCTTTATATGTTCAGTGAAAATATGGGCGGTCGCCGGGTGGGCGACCGCCGATGGGGGAGGGGGTATGTCAGGGTGTGGGGATCAGTTGAGGACTGAGGAGATGTTGACGTTGGCAAATTCGAGGTCGGATGCGGCCTGAGCGGCGAGCGAGGGGTCGAGCTTGATTGCCTGACGGAGGTTGGAGTTGACCATGGTTGCGTTGCCGGTGCGTGCTCCGAGGACTGCCATGAGATAGAATGTAGTAGCGTCGGGCTCGGCGATTGCGGCGAGTGTTGACTTGGCCTTGGCGTAGTCTTTGGTGAGGATCTGGGCGAGGGCTGCGTTATTGGACTTGTCGGCACCGAAAGCCTTTACGGCGGCGTTGGGGTCGCCCTGGCGCAGGTAGAGCACTCCGAGAGCTTCGCCGAGTTCATCGAGGCCGGCGGCGTTGCCGAATGAGGCGTTGGCGGCGCGGTAGTCATCGTTGACGAGGGCGATGAGTCCCTGGTTCATCTGGGATTCGGGAGCGGATGGGTTGAGGCGGGCGGCGCGCTTGAAGCTGGCCATTGCTGCGTCGTAGTCTTTCTGCTGATACTGTACCATGCCGAGGTTGTTGAATCCGCGGTAGTCGTCGGGGTAGAGTGTGGTGACGGCTGAGTAGATTGCGTAGCGGCGGTTGAGGTCGTCGGTGAGTGTGGCGGCATAGAGGAGTTCGTCGACTGAGAGTGAGGAGGGGTCGGCATCGAATGCGGCGTTGATTTCGGCGTCGCTCTTACCGATGATGTTGACTGTGGCGGTCATGCGGGAGTAGCGGAGCTGGGGGAGGATCTCGTCGGCGAGCTGATCGAATACCGATGAGAGGTTGCGTATCTCGCGCTCGCGTTCTTCGGGGTCCTTGTACATTGAGAGGACGGAGATGATGAGGTCTTTGTCCTGGATGTTGCTTGCGGCGACGAGGCGGCGGAAACCTTCCCAGTCCTCGGGGGTGAAGTTGGCGGTGAGTTCGCCGAACTCGGTTACCTTGTCTTTCTTGAGCTGTCCCTTGAGGAAGTCGGTGGTGTTGATTTCGCGCTGCTGGGCGAGGCGGGTGTTGAAATCGAGGGCGCCTTCGGGGGATGCGTAGGATGATATGTTGATTTCCTCGATCACCATGGAAGAGTCGGCTGATGCTGCGGCGACGTCGCGGTAGAAGCGGAGTACCTGGTCGCTTTCGATTTCATCCTTGCGGAGGTTGGCCTGGTTGATGAGGAAGTGGATGTCGGCGGTATAGCGCTCGTTGATGATGCGCTGGAACTTGTCGGTAGCGAGGGCGGGAGCCACGGTGGAGGCGTCGGCGAGTGCAGCGGTTGCCACTACTCCGTCGGCGACCTTGATACGGGGCAGTACATACTGCTTGTTGCCCTGGGTAACGTTGAAGTCAAGATAGAGCTCGCTGCGGCGCATCTCGGGCGTATAGATGTAGTCGACGGGGATGGAGACTGTGGAGGCTGATGCAAATGAAACGATGGGATTGTTGCCGCGCACTTTCTCGCCCTGGAATGTCATGGAGGATGCCTGGGCAGAGGTTCCGTTGTAGACGAGGACGGGGGTGACGGTCACGACGGCGTCCTTCACGAAGAATCCGGCGGGGATGTGGCCGGTTACGACGGCGGGGACGCGGGTGCCCACGACTTCAAGCGGATTGGGGTTGACCGAGAAATAGTCGGCGGCAAACTGATTCATTTTCTTGCCGCAACCCGTCAGTGCGATAGCGGAGGCGAGAGCCACGGCATAACCGAATTTTACTTTCATTTTTACTGGTGAAGTTAAAAAATATGTGATGATAGTTGTTGGCTGTATTACCGGTTACAAAGGTAATCAAAATATGCAGGGGGATGGGGGATAACGGATATTAATATATGTTAATGTTGCGAAGCGGGGCGGCCGGGGAGTGAACCATGAGGGGCGCGGGGGCGTTTTACTGATGAAACGAACAAAAATGAAAACAAACTTACTTAAAACCGCATAGATTATGAAATATACTCAGCCCGAACTTCCTTATGCTCACGACGCACTTGCCCCCGCCATCTCACGCGAGACCGTGGACTATCACTACGGCAAGCATGAAAAGACGTATATCGACAATCTGAACCGCCTGATCAAGGGAACGGAATATGAGGATATGGCTCTTGAAGACATAATCCGTCAGGCCGAAGGCCCGATTTTCAATAATGCCTCTCAGGCGTGGAACCACATCTTCTATTTCTTTACTTTCTCGCCCGACGGAGCGCATGAGCCTGACGGCCATCTCCGCCGCAAGATCGAGGAGCAGTATGGCTCGGTTGAGAAATTCAAGCAGGAATTTGTGGAGGCAGGTACCGGTATCTTCGGCTCGGGCTGGATATGGCTGTCGAAGGATGATGAAGGGAAGCTCTTCATCACGCCGACCTCCAATGCGGGTAATCCGCTGACACAGGGTCTGACACCACTGCTGGTGTTTGATGTGTGGGAACATGCCTACTATCTTGACTATCAGAACCGACGGGCCGATGCGCTCGCAGCGTTGTGGTCAATCGTAGACTGGGATGTGGTGATGAGCCGCTATATCTGATTCCGGCCACTTGACAGCATTTTTCTTAGAAATTTTTATCAGCGTAACAGCAACAACTATACAGCTTACATCCAAGAAAGAATTAGCACTGAAATAAGCATAATGTGATGAATGGAGAGAGAGGTACTCGTGAGAGCCCCTCTCTTTTTTATTGGAGGGATTGGAGGGATTGGAATTATTGGAGTTATTGGAGGGATTGGAATTATTGGAATTATTGGAGGGTGGGATTTAATAATAATATATAATAATATAATAATAATGAAGTGGCACCGGGGGTGTCACTTCATTGTATTCTTGATGTTACTTTAAAATTCTTCAGGCGGGATCAGAGGCTGCGGGGGTCGAGGGTTTCTTCTTCGAGGGTGTCGTCGACGGGGATGTCGGTGTTGACGTTCTTGCTGCCGAGGAGGGCGTAGAAGAGGATGTAGGCGAGCATGGCGACAACGAGCCAGTAGGATACCATGTAGCCTTCAACGTCGGCGATATAGTTCTGGAGCAGGGGCATGACTCCGCCGCCTACCACCATCATCATGAATATGCCTGAAGCCTGAGCGGTGTATTTGCCGAGGCCTTCAACGGCGAGGTTGAAGATGCTTCCCCACATGATCGAGGTGCAGAGGCCGCAGAATATCAGGAGCATGGCGCTGACGGGTACTGTGGCACCGCCTGAATAGAGGGCTTCGGGGACGGGGATGGTCGATGTCTTGGGAATGGAGATGGCTGCGACGATGAGGACGATGGCTACTGATGCCACGGTGCAGAGCTGGGTGCGGGTGGGGACGATGGCGCTGATGAATGCCGAGAGGGAGCGGCCCACGAGCATGAGGAGCCAGTATATGGCCACTATTGCGCCGGCTATGGCCGATGC
Organism: uncultured Staphylococcus sp.; assembly: GCA_964546905.1. Lineage (GTDB taxonomy): Bacteria > Bacteroidota > Bacteroidia > Bacteroidales > Muribaculaceae > Duncaniella. The sequence continues at coordinate 53,588 of CAZJKU010000006.1, read as the reverse complement.
GTCGCCCACCACTCCGGCGCCGCGCTCGGTCTGGTCGGCGAGGTAGAAGTTGAGTGTCCCGGGGATGCCTACCTCGATGCCTACATAGAAGAAGATGGCGATGACGCCGAGGACGGTGTGGCGGAAGTTCCAGGGGGTGTGGCGGTTGACGGTCTTTTTCTTACCGGCGTTCTCGTTGCCGGGCTCGGGGATGTTGACCAGATATACTATGACGGCGGCCACGACGAATATCACCATGCCGATGATGAGCAGGGGCTCGACTTCGATCATGGATGTCTCGGAGGTGAGTTTGCCGATAAGGACACCGACGAGGAGGGGAGTCAGCGTACCGGCGAGGGAGTTGAAGGCTCCGGCACCCTGCAGGAGCTGGTTGCCGCGGTTACCGCCTCCACCAAGGAGGTTGAGCATGGGGCAGCAGACGGTGTTGAGCATACACACGCAGAAACCGGCTACGAATGCGCCGGCGAGGTAGATCAGGTAATTGAGGTGGACCGATGCGGTGCCGATTGTGCCGACGATGACTCCGTCGCCCACCGAGCCTGAGAGATACTGGATGAAAAGGCCGGCCACACCCACGGCGAGGGCCGCCAGGGTGGTCTTCTTGTAGCCGATTTTGACGAGGAGATTACCGGCGGGTATGCCCATGAAGAGGTAGGCCAGGAAGTTCATCATGTTGCCCATCATGCCGAGGACGTTGTTGCCCTCGAAGTGGTGGCCCCAGATTGTGCCGATGGGAGCGGCGAGGTTGGTGACAAATGAAATCATCGCGTAGACGAAAAACATCACCACGATGGCGAGCAGGTTGGCGCTGCCCGATGACTGATTGGAGCCTGTAGGTTTCATTGCGGTAAAAGAAGGTAGTTTATTTAAGGGATAATTTTTGTGAATGCAAAGTTAAGTATTTTTTCAGGAGATTGCAAGATGGGGTTGCAGGTAAGATTTTTTATTGAAAAAATTTGTTTTTGAGGGGTGGATGGGTTAATTTTGCAATAAATAGATTATTCTCCGGTTTAATGGATTTTCAGCCTGATGACGGTTTCCTGAAGGGGCGCGGTGATGTGCGCTCGCTTCTGGTTTATAAGTTGGCGGTGTGCGTTTCGGTACTGACAGAGATTTACGTCGGGCGATTTGTTCACCGCGGCTCGCGCACAATAGACCAGATGCAGCAGGGGGCGCGGTCGTGCAAGCAGAATGTCGTGGAGGGGAGCGTGGCTGCCAAGACTTCAAGGGAGACGGAGCTCAAACTGACTAATGTGGCCCGCGCTTCGCTTGCCGAACTTGAGGAGGATTATCTTGATTACCTGAATTTCAACGGGCTGAGAGTGTGGGGGAAGGATCATCCGCGCACACTGAAGGCCCGGAGTTATATACGTTCATCGGAATTTGAGGGCAGCTACCGTGACCTGGCCATGAGGCTGACGGGGGAGGAGTTCTGCAATTTCGCCATCACTATCATCAAGCAGACTCAGTATCTTCTCGACCGCATGATGCTGTCGCAGCAGCGGCAGTTTCTCAGGGAGGGTGGCATCAGGGAAGCGATGTCGCAAGCCCGCCGCAATTTCAGGAGAGAGCAGAGCAATCAGAGCAATTGGAGCAATCAGAATAATTGGAATAATTGGAGTAATCGGAATAATTGGAGTAATCAGAATGATTCCAATAACTCTAATAACTCCAATAACTCCAATGACTCCAATAACTCCAATTCTTCCGATCTCTCCGATCTCTCCGATCCCTCCAATTCTTCCAATTAAAGAAACTTGACTATGAAAATATTGACTGGTGTAGAAGTGATTACCGGGGTGGCCGGCGCGATTGCGGCGGTGGCCCTGACGGCCGGTTGCGGCCGTGTCGCCGAGGAGTATTCGTTGCCTGAAGTGGAGGTGATGGAGGTCAGGAGCGACAGTGTGATCGTCTACGGTGAGTATGACGGATTGATCCGCGCCCACCGGTTTGTGGAAATCAATGCCCGTGTCGACGGCTATCTTCAGGAGATAGCTTATGTGGAGGGTAGCCATATCGATAAGGGACAGACGCTGTTTCTGATCGATCAGGGGACGTATAAGGCTGACGTGATGAGAGCTGAGGCCAATCTGAAGAAGGCTGTGGCCGAAGCCGACAAGGCTCGCCGCGACCTGGAGAGAATACGTCCGCTCTATGAGAAGAACGCTGCGTCGCAGCTTGACCTTGACAATGCCGAGGTGGCTTATGAGGCTGCCAAGGCTGAGGTGAAGGGGTGTCAGGCTGACCTTAACACGGCTGAGATCACGCTGGGTTACACGACGGTGCGCGCTCCGATTTCGGGCTATATCTCGGGCAAGACTCCCGATATTGGCACATTCGTCGGGCCGTCGGGGAAGTCGCTCTTAGCCACGATAGAGAAGACTGACAGCGTGAAGGTGGAATTTGAAATCTCGGCCCCGGAGTATTTCAAGGGCAAGTCGAGGGTGATAAAGATACTGAACAACGACACGACCAAGATGTGGCGGTCGTATGTGACCCTGTCGCTGAGCGACGGCTCGGTGTATCCTCATGCCGGGACGGTGGATTTCGCCTCGCCGTCGGTGGATCCCGAGAAGGGGACTTTTGACGTCAGCGCACTGGTGCCTAATCCTGACCATAACCTGCTGCCCGGAGAGCGGGCGCGCATCAGGGTGTATCTCGACATGGGTATGCCCACGATCGCGATTCCCACCGGGGCGGTGTCGATGAAGTGCGACAGTGCTTTCGTGACGGTGCTTGACGCTGAGAACCACCTTCAGAAGCGGTATGTGGAGACGGGCATGGAGTTCGGACCGAAGGTGATAATCAACTCGGGACTGAAGCCGGGCGACGTGATCGCGGCCGTGATGCAGGATTCGATTCCTGCGGGAACCAAGGTATTACCGGTTGACGTGAACCGTTGAGGATATGGGACTCAGATTGTTAGGAGCCGCACTGGCGGCAATGCTGCTTGCGGGATGCTCGGGCACCCGCTCACTCAACACGGCTACGGTGGCGCAGGAGATGCCGGAACATTATGCCGGCGCGGTGATCGACACGATGACTTACGCCGACGTGCAGTGGTGGGAGGTGTATACTGACCGCAACCTGCGCTTCATCATCGAGCGCACGTTGCTCCATAACCGCGATTTCCTGAGCGCGGCGCAGCGGCTGGAGCGCGTCAGGCTCAACCTGCGCAACGAGAAGCTGAATCTTGCCCCGACGCTTGATGCCGGGGCCTCGGCCGAGCAGGAGCGGACGAACTTCGGCGGCGACGCGTCGGCGGTGGGTAACACGTTTGCCCTGACGGCTACGGTGGCGTGGGAGGCCAACTTGCTGGGAAAGCAGGTGTGGCAGCAGCGTCAGGCCGAGCATGAGTATCAGGCTACGCTTGCCGATTACCGCGCGCTGAAGATGTCGCTGATAGCCGAGGCTGCGAGCGCATATTTCAACCTGATGGCGCTTGACACGGAAATCACAATCGTGAACCAGACGCTGGTGACCCGCCGGGAGGGCCTTGAACAGGCGCGGCTGCGATATGAGGGGGGACTGACGTCGGAAACGGTGTATCAGCAGGCCAAGGTGGAATATAACTCGGCTGCGGCCCTGATTCCGTCGCTTGAAAACGAGCGCAGCAGTCAGCTCAACGCGCTGACGCTGCTGATGGGGGAATTTCCGGGCCGCGACATACGCCGCTCGCATATTTATCTGAACGAGGGGCTGCCCGACACACTGATGACGGGCGTTCCCACCGACCTTCTCCGCCGCCGGCCCGACGTGATAGCCGCCGAGATGAGGCTTAAGGCGGCGATGGACGGAGTGGGCGTGGCTTATGCCGGACGCTTTCCGTCGATTGTGGTGTCGCTGACGGGTGGCTGGGAGAACAGCAGCCTGAACGACTTTTTCCGCTCACTCTACGGCGATTTCATAGGCAGCATAGGTGCCACGATATTTGACTTCGGGAAGAAGAAGCGGGAGTGGCAGCAGGCGATGACTGAATATGAGGAGGCGCGCCTGGGCTACGAGCAGATCGTGATGACGGCATTTGTAGAGGTGCAGGACGCCGTGACTGCCTACCATAACGCACGGGCCACCACCAAACTGATGGAGGAGCTGCGCGACGCGGCGCTGAAGTATGTGGAGCTGTCGCGGATGCAGTATCGCGGCGGTATGCTCCACTACTTAGAGGTGCTTGACGCCCAGAGGCAGTATTTTGACTCGCAGGTGGGATTTGCCAACGCGCGCCGCGACGAGTATCTGGCCCTCGTGAGGGTCTACAAGGCCGTGGGCGGCGGAGGGTCTTAATCGGCCATCGTCAGGCCGTCAATGGCGAGCAGCCGTGATTTTATCTCGGGGAGAAGGTCGAGCGGCAGGGCGATGGTGATGCGCGAGGCGTTGTCGTAGGTGCTGTCGGTTATCGCTATGTCGCGTGACTTTATGAGTGTCATGGCAGCGTTGAGCGACTGGTATGGGAGGGTGAAAGAGAGAGTGGCCATCTCGTGGCGGGTGATGATCTCGGCTTCGGCAATGGCCATGCGGGCAGCCTCGCGGTAGGCGGCGATGAGGCCGGAAGTGCCTAACTTTATGCCGCCGAAGTAGCGCACCACCACTATGAGAATGTCGGAGAGCGACGCAGAGTTAATCTGGCCGAGGATGGGCTTGCCGGCAGTGCCGGAAGGCTCGCCGTTGTCGCTGGACAGGAATGTAGTGCGGTCGGCACCGATCATGTAGGCCCAGCACACGTGGCGGGCGTCATGATACTCGTTGGAGTAACGGGCGATGACGTTGCGGGCTTCCTCGGCTGATGTCACGGGTACGGCAAAAGCGATGAAGCGGCTCATCTTTTCACGATAAACCGCTGTAGAAGTACCTGCGACGGTGAGATACGAAGCCATCAGATGATGAGCATGGCGTCGCCGTAGACACCGAAACGGTATCCTTCCTCCACGGCCACGTCGTAGGCGTGCATGACATGGTCATAACCGCCGAAGGCCGCCACCATCATGAGCATGGTGGAGTAGGGGAGGTGGAAGTTGGACACGAGGGCATCGGTCACGGTGAAGTCGTAGGGAGGGAAGATGAACTTGTTGGTCCAGCCGGTATAGGTCTTCATGTGGCCGCCGACCGAAACCGCCGAGGCTATGGCGCGGAGTACTGAAGTTCCGACGGCGCAGACGCGGTGACGCTCATCCTTGGTGCGGTTGACCAGGTCGACGAGCTTGTCGTCGGCTATCATCTCCTCGGCATCCATGCGGTGCTTGGTGAGGTCCTCGACATCGATCTCGCGATAGTTGCCCAGGCCGGAGTGAATGGTGATGAAACCCTGGTTGACGCCCTTGATCTCAAGACGCTTGAGCAGTTCGCGCGAGAAGTGGAGGCCGGCGGCGGGAGCCACCACGGCCCCTTCGCGGGCGGCGAAGATGGTCTGGTATTGCTCGGCATCCTCAGGGGTGGCGGGGCGGTCGATGTAGAGGGGCAGGGGTGTGGTGCCCATAGCGAAGAGGGCCTGCTTGAATTCATCGTGGGGCCCGTCGTAGAGGAAGCGGAGAGTGCGGCCACGGGAGGTTGTGTTGTCGATCACCTCGGCCACCATCGACTCGTCGTCGCCGAAATAGAGCTTGTTGCCTATCCTTATCTTGCGGGCCGGCTCCACGAGAACGTCCCAGAGCTTATTCTCGGCATTGAGTTCGCGCAGGAGGAAAACCTCGATGCGGGCGCCGGTCTTTTCCTTGTTGCCGTCGAGGCGGGCGGGGAAAACCTTGGTGTCGTTGAACACCATCGTGTCGCCGTCGTCAAAGTAGTTGATTATATCCTTGAAGATGCAGTGCTCGATGCTGCCGTCGCGGCGGTTGAGAACCATGAGGCGGCACTGGTCGCGCTCTTCGGTGGGGTGCATCGCGATGAGGTTGTCGGGGAGGCGGAACTTGAAGTTTGAGAGTTTCATTTCTGTGAATTATTCGGTGGTTACGGTTGACTGGAATCCTTCGGGGAAGGAAAGGGGAGCGGTGCGGATCATCTCGACGGCCTGATCCATGGTCATGCACCGGTCGATGGTTACGTCGCCCACGCGGGTGCGTCGCAGGGCAGTGAGGTGTGCACCGGAGCCGAGCGCTCGGCCTATGTCACGGGCCAGGGCGCGGATGTAGGTGCCTTTGCTGCACACGATCCTCAGCGTCAGCTCGGCCTTATCCATGTCGAGCGATAGGATTTCAATCGTGTCGATTACGAGAGTCTTGGGCTTGAGGTTGACTTCATGGCCTTTTCGGGCCATCTTGTAGGCGCGGGCACCGTCGACCTTGCAGGCCGAGAATGCCGGGGGAGTCTGCTCGATGGTGCCTGTAAACTGCGGGATGACGCTCTGCACGAGGGGCATGTCGATGTGGGCCACGGGATAGGTGGCGTCGATCTCGGTTTCGAGGTCAAATGAAGGCGTGGAGGCTCCTAACTTAAGGGTGGCGACATATTCCTTCACCCCGGCCTGGAGCTGCTCGATGAGCTTGGTGGCGCGGCCCGTCACCACGATCATGACGCCGGTGGCGAGGGGGTCGAGCGTGCCGGCGTGGCCCACCTTCAGCTTTTTCTGATGAAGGCGGTGGAGCAGGACGCCGCGGAGCCGCTTGACGGCATCGAAGGAGGTCCAGCCGTAGGGCTTGTCGATGCAGATTATTTCGCCGGTGATGAAGTCCATGATCGATTACCAGATGAGGCAGAGGATACCGGCGGCGGCGCAGTAGACGGCAAACCACACGAGTTTGCCTTTCTTGACGATCTCAAGCATCCACTTGCAGGCGATGCAGCCCACGATGAACGAGGCCAGGAAGCCCACGAGCATAGCCACGGGGCTTACAGCAGATGAGGCCACCGTGGCGGCGTCGGCGGTGAGCATGTCCTTCAAGTCGAGGAGTCCTTCACCGAGGATGGGGATGATCACCATGAGGAAGGAGAAATTGGCCACGCGGGCGCGGTTGTCGCCCAGGAGGATACCGGTTGCTATCGTGGTGCCTGAGCGGGAGAGACCGGGGAGTACCGCCACGGCCTGGGCGCAGCCGATTATGAAGGCATCGAGCCAGGTGATGTCGCGGCCCTGTGGAGCGGCGGGGTTTTCGAGGGCCTCGCGGGTGCGGGTGAAGTAGGCGAAGCAGAGCAGCAGGGCGGTGACGAGGAGGCACCAGCCTACCACGGTCAGGTTGCCGTCAAAGAGCTCGGAGATCGTGTCCTTGAAGCACACGCCTACGATGCCCACGGGGATGCACGACAGGAGTATCTTGCAGACGTAGTAGAAATTGCTGTCGAGCTTGATGGTGAAAAATGACTTAGCCAGAGGCCAGAACTCGCGCCATAGGATCACGATGGTACTCAGGACGGTGGCCACGTGGAGCAGCACGCTGAATTCGAGCGAGGCGTCGGGGTCGAGGTCGAGCCCGAGGATCTGCTTCATGATTTCGAGGTGTCCGCTCGACGAGATGGGGAGGTATTCGGCAAGACCTTGCACGATGCCGAGAATGAGGGCGTCAATCCAATCCATTATTCATTGACTTTTTTGCGGGGTGAATACATTATGGCGAATCCCATGAAGATGAAGCCGAGGAAGGCCAGTGTGGGACCGATCACTATGCGCCGGGTAGAGAAGATGTCGGGGTCGAAACTGTCGACCGTGGTGGCCGATCCGAGCATGAGCAGGAATCCTATCACGATTACGGCTCCGGCAGCGGCCATGAGGATAAAGTTGAGGCGGGTGAGGGCCATCTGCGAGGGGAGCTCGCGGTCGAGGCGGTCAGTCGCCGGGGTGCGGGATGAGTTGTAGTTGGTAGCCATTATTATGGATATGGTGGTGGGTTATCGGAACATTTCGTCGTAGGTCTGGTGAAGGTACTTGTTGGTGGCGAAGAGGGCCGCGATGAGGCATATCACGATGCCGGCGGCGATTGTGGCCACGACGGTCAGGGCGAAGGCCCCGGGGGGAATCATGTCAACTATGCGGGGCTCAAGGGAGTGGCAGTAGATGAGGATGCCCGTCAGCATGACCGAGGCAACTACGCCGGCAATGAAGCCGTTGAGGATGTTGGCCGTCAGGAACGGGCGGCGGATGAATCCGGCAGTCGCGCCTACGAGCCTCATGGTGTGGATGTCGAAGCGGCGGGCGTAGATGGCCAGGCGGACGGTGTTGGATATCAGGACGTAGGAGATGATGAGCAGGGCGCCGGCGATGATTATGAGTATCATGGCCAAGGAGTGGAAGGTGGCGTTGAGCTCGGTGGCGACGGTGGTGTGGCATATCACTTCGTCGACGGCAGCGCAGGAAGCGAGGGCGCCGGTGATGACGAGGAGCGAGTCGGGGTGGGCGTAGTCAGGGGTCACGTTGACTTCAAATTCGGGGGAGAACGGATTCACTCCTGCAAGGATCTCGATGTCCTCGTCGAGGTCGAGCTGCCAGCGCTCAAGCACTTTCTGTGCGCTCGAATACTCTATGCGGGCGATGCCGGGGGATGAGGTTATGGCCGAGCGCACGCCGGAGGTCTCGGAGGCGGTGGCGTCGGCGCGCATTATGACGGTGAAGCCTACCGACTGGCGCACGGCATCGGAAAACGACCTGATCACGATTCCGGCCATGGCTGCTATGGCCACGATGAGGAGCACCAGGGTCACTGATGCGGTGGCAGTGAGGCGGGTGCTGAACAGGGGGATTACGTTGTGTCGCTTTTTGGCCATTTGGTTGCAAAATTACAATATTTTAAGCCCCTTGTCAAGTGATTTTTGATTTATTAGCAAAAAACTGCGCGGAGCGGGTTGCCTTGACGGCTCTCTCACCTTGCGACAAACCCCTGACGGGCTGCGGGGGGCGCGACTCACCCGAAGACAAACGGCTGACGGGGATATGATAATCGCCCGCTGCCGGGGGTGGCAGCGGGCGATGGTTATGAGGATTCAGGGATTGAATCAGAGGATGACTTTCTTGACGTCGGAGCCCTGGACGCGGATGTAGAGACCTGCGGCGGGGTTAGCTACGCGCTGACCCTGGAGGTTGTAGTATTCAACTGCAGCGGCGTTGTTGTCGACGGCTACGCTTTCGATGCCGGTGGTGTTACCTTCCCCATTAACTTCGAGTGTCTGAACTTCTGAGGGAAGTTTGCCTTCAGCGTGAGCGATGTATTTTACATTGAGAGGTTCGCCCTGGAAGGTAAGGGGGTGAGTGGTGTGGCTGTAAGTGAGGTCCTGGTTGACATCGGTGGCAACCTTGAGGGGAGCTGAGGCGGGAGTCTGCTCTTCTACGAATACGTTGGTGTGATCGGGAGCTTCATCGCCGTGGCGGTAGTAGATGGTCGCACCTTCTTCGCAGGTAAATTCGATCACGTCACCTAAATTGTATTTTTTCTCGGCGTGAGAGGGATTGGCAGTAGTGGGCACTACGATATCTACGGCAAGAACGAAAACGAGCTGTCGTCCGCCATTTGTAAATGTGATCTCACCTTCTGCTTCATCGAAGTTAAACACACGGACATCGGGTTTTACAGCATTATTGTTGGAGCCGGGTGAATGACAGCCCATAGGAATATTCTTATATTCATTATTGTAATCCTCGCCGTTCACCTCTTTCCAGCCGGAAGGATCGGTAGAGCTGTCGTTGATGTAGCTGTAGAAGGTCACGCGGTTTACTTTAATACCCTCGGGGATAACGAGAGAGTTCTGGGCGCCATTTGACAACTTGATGCCTGTATAGGCATAATTGGCTTCTTCAATTCTTATATGTTCGGCACTTGACCAGTCTTTTTCAGAATTGTTCAGAACAAGTTTAAAACCGTAGGCTCTGTTTTCAACGCCGGCTTCGCCTACCAACTCAGCGAAGGTCCCTTTACCTTTATCATTTGCTACATGAGTTGTGAATGAAGCCCAACCGATATAGATGGTCTTATTGGTGGATTCAGCGACAGGAAGGACTTCTACTTCGGCGGTAGCGATTTCGGAGTCGTTCCACTGATCACGTTTTGCACGGGCCTGCACGGTAGCGTTCTCAGATAAAGTAACTGCATAGTCATAAGCTACCCAATTCTCACCGTCCAATGAGTACTCGATAGTTGAGTGCGCGGTAGAACAAGTGATTGCGAAAGTACCGTTGAACTGAGCGATAACAGGTGCTTCAACATCGAGGCCAATGAGCTCAACTAAAGCCGCACTAACATCAGAATTAGCATAGTTCTCACCATCACCTATTGCCATAGCGTGAATTGAGGTCTGGTCACCTGCGATGAACGGTTCGGTATACTCAGCCGATTCCTCAGTGGGATAAGTGCCGTCGGTAGTATAGACAATCTTGGTTGCGTTTTCAACTTCCGAGATGGTCACTTCGCCGGTAGTCTCATTGAAAGATATTTCGGGGGCTGCGAGCTGCTCGCCCTTGAGTTCTTCGAGAATAACACCGACATACATAAGTCCGGTTTGAGATACTCTTGTCACTTCATGGGCACCCGGTTCAACATCATTTAAGGTGAAAACCCTGATATTCTCGTCGCCTGCTGAAGGGTTCTCAACGCTTCCGGTGAGTGCTTCCCCATCAAATTTTATTCTTTCTGCTTCCTCTTCTGCGCGCGATGTAATCTGGACGATAATTACAGTTGATTTACGAGGGGTTTGAAATGCGACACGTGTTTTCCCTTGCATCTTAACGCCGCTGGTACAGGTAATCTTTTTACCATCAACTGTTGTATAAACACCATGATAAACGGTTTGACAACTTATGGTTTCAGTAGTAAAGAAGCCTTCATCGGGCACTTGTTTTTCCTGACCATTCCCTTCGATATACCATTCGTAGGTTTGGGCGTTGATTGCGACCGCAAAAAGTAATGCGGTCAGTAGCGTAAAAATTTTTTTCATTTAAAAATGGTTTAAGATAGGTTAAATATAGATTTAAGTGTATTTGGGCGATTGGAAAAGTGGCCTGAATCCGATGACGCAGATCAAAATAATTCTTTCTATACCTTATATTTTCTTACGCTATTTGCCGAGTAAAAGTTAATGACAAAAATAATCGAATATTCAGGCTCACTGTCCGCAAATAGCTCTTGCAAAGGGTCCTTACCTCCCGTGCAGGTATTTGCTGTGCAAATATACTATCAAAATTACCCCCCCCCAAATCTTTAACAAACATTAACATGTTGACAGTTTTACATGAACGGAAATCGCCCGCTGCCGGGGGTGGCAGCGGGCGATGGTTATGAGGATTCAGGGATTGAATCAGAGGATGACTTTCTTAACGTCGGTGCCCTGGACGCGGATGTAGAGACCTGCGGCGGGGTTGGCTACGCGCTGACCCTGGAGGTTGTAGTAAACCACGGGAGCGTCAGTTGCGGCTGCCTCGATGGCTTCGATACCGGTGGGGGTGCCGTTGCCCTTGACAAGGAGGATGTCGTGGAGGTTGAACTGGTTGCCGAGGTTATAGAGGCGGAACTGTACGGCTGATTCTTTCTCGTAGACATAGTTGAACTTGTACATTTCCTTGACGGCCTGAGTGGAGAAGGTGGTGAGGACTTCGTCGGTGAGGGCGTCGCGGAGTTCGATGGAGAATTCCTTGGCGGTTGAGTTGCCTACCCAAAGGGTGAGTTCGCAGGGACCGGTGGTCTCGGGGAGCTGGAGGTAGAGGTCGTTGCCGCCGCCGCTTATCTGAGCGCAGCGGGGAGTTGCGCCGAGGTTGTCGCCGTCGAGGAGGTTGGATTTGCCCATTGCCACTACGCGGCCTGCGGTAGCGCCGACGTGGTAGAGGATTCCGGCGACTTCGGCATCCTTATCCGTAGAGTTCTTGGCAAGGATGTCGCCGTTGTCGACACCGTCCTGAGGATACATGTGGTAGTCATCCCAGTAGGCGTAGGGGAAGTAGTTGTAGTCAGTGTAATAGATGACGTTGTCAGCTTCGGTAGTGAAGGTGATCTCGAAGGGAGCGGTCTCGTTGCCGGCTTCGTCGGCGATGGCGGGAATCTGAGCGGTGTAGGTCTTGCCGTTTTCGAGGCCTGAGTAGGCGATTTTAGCGGTCTTGCCGTCGACGGTGATTTCGGTTTCAACGCCGTTGACCACGGCCTTCTGAGCGGCTACGATATCCTCGTCGTAGATGAGGGTGATGTTGCCTTCAAGGGGAGCGTAGGGCTGGTAGTTGCTTGCGGGCCACTGGTAGAGGAGGGCGGGAGCGGTCTCGTCCTGATAAACGGGCTTGTCGATACCTTCACCTTCGCCCTTGACGAAGAGAGCGTCGTTGACATTGATTTTCACGCCATTGTTGTAAAGACGCAGCTTTACAGAGCCCTTGTAGGGATAGGTGTAGGTATACTTGTGTATGGTCTTGTTTTTATCCTCAAACTTGAAGGTGTAGAGAGGATTTTCGAGGTCGGCGTTTTCGTCGGTGAGATAGAATTCACCGGTAGCGCCGGCGACATTACCAATGTAGAAAGTAACGTCGATGGGACCTTGCATTTCGGGGAACTCGACATAGAGCTTCTTGGCTCCGTCAATCATCTGGATGCAACGGGCGGATGCACCATCATCGCCCTCGGTAGATGATGAGAGGATATTGGAGCCGTTCATGGCCACGATTCGGCCATTGGAGCCTTCGCCGTGGAAAGTCATGCCGCCGCATTCTACGGTAGCAGTCTTGTTCTTGGCGATGATGTCGATGTTGGAGCTGCCTGAGAATTTGGCGGTGTAGGTATTGTAGTAGCCTTCAGGATAGTAGTTGAAATCGGCGTAGTAGAGCACGTCGGCCATGCGGGTTGTGAAGTTGTAGACGAGGTCTTCGCAGCGCGAGGTGGTGTTACCGATAGTGCCGGCGGGGATGGTGAGGGTGTAGGCGGTAGAGGGCTGGAGGCCTTCGTATTCGACATACACTTCGTTGCCGTTGGCTACGAGGGTGCATTCCTTATCGTTGAATGTAGCCTTGCCGTTGACCTGCACTTCTTCGGCGAATGTGAGGGTAACAACGCCGTTGAGGAGGAGCATCGAGGAGTTGTTGCCGGGGTAGATGGCGGGGGCAGCGAGGGCAGCTTCACCGAAGCCTTCGGAGGGATCGACGGGGGTAACGGTGGGCTTGGTGTAGTCGACTACGAGAATCACGAGGGGCTGCTTTCCGCTGTTGGTGAAAGTGAAGGAGTTTTTGTCGCCCGAGAGGGGGAATGTGTGAACAGCGGGGTTGGCTCCGCCAGTCTTGGCGACATTGTAGGCAGCATCTTCGAGGGTATAAGTCACGCCATCGACTTCTTTCCAGTAGTTCTGATTGTTAGCTTCGAGGTCGGCTTCGGCTAAGTTGGCGGTTGCATAGATGGTTACGGAATTGGCGATGTAACCTTCGGGGAGGGTGACGGTGTTCTGCTGGCCGTTGGAGAGCTTGATGGACTTGTAGGCGACACCGTCCACTGTAATTTTGTCGCTGCTGCTGGCGATGTTTTTGGTGTCGTTACTGGTAATCTGCAGTGACCATCCTTCGGGGGCACCGATTTGGGCGGCGGTCCAGACATTGGCTTGGTCGCCGGAGTTGCCGTAAAGCAACTGGGTTTCAGCGAAGGCTGTTCCTGCGACTGTGGCTGCCAGCATCGACAGCGCGAGTGTTAAGGTTTTCTTCATGGTTAATTTAGTTTAGTTAATTGGAGTAATTGGAGGGATTGGAGTAATTAGAATTATTGGAGGGATTGGGGTGTTTTTTATGGTTTCAGGTGGATGCCGAGGCGGGTGATGCCGTGGATGGTGTCGACGCGCATGATGTGGCGGACTGTCATTACGGTGGCTGTGTCGACGGTGATGGATGGGTTGACGGGGAGCTCTATCTGATAGTTGCCTCCGAATCCTTTGCCAAGCCATCGGCCGTAGGTGTCGCAGAGGGTGAGGTTGACGGTGTCAGTGACGGTTGCGTGGCCGGGGGTGGCGGTGGCGACTTCAAGCCATAGGTTGGAGTAGGGGAACGAGGCGTCGTGGCACACGGCGACACTGAGTTGGCCTGAGGCGGGGCCGGGGTGGAAGGTGACGGGGGCGGTGTAGGGCCATCCGGTGGGGGGAAGGTCGGCAAAAAGGGTCTCTTCGCCTGCGGGGTCGCAGCAGGCGAGGAGTAGCGTGACGGGGATGAGTGATGAGATCAGGGGGGATTTCATTGCTCTTTTTCGGGCTTCTTGTTGCGGGGACGGCGGGGGGTGGAGGGAGCGGAAGGGGGATTGGGATTATTGGAGGAATTGGGATTATTGGAGGAATTGGAATTATTGGAGGAATTGGAATTATTGGATTTTTTTTGGGATTTTTTCTTTTTCTTTTTCTTTTTGTCGAAGCGGTTGATGTTGTCCTGGCCGACGAGTTCTACAAATTCCGATTTCTTGGCAGGTTTTTCCTGGCCTTCGCGCATGAGGGTGAGGGGTTTCTCGCCGTTGCGGTTCATCTCGATTATCTCAAATACGCGGGCGGCGTCGAGTGTGACGAGGTTGGCAGCGACATTCTTGTCGGTGGAGTAGGTGATTTCTTTCTTGAAGATGTCGGTCTTGAAGTGGAAGTAGGTGGCGTCGGCGGTTTCGAGCCTTACGTCGCGCGGGGGTAGCTGACGGGATGACTCGACGTAGGTATCGACCTCGAAGTTGAGGCAGCACTTTAGCTTGGCGCACTGTCCGGCGAGCTTCTGGGGGTTGAGGGAGATGTCCTGATAGCGGGCGGCTGAGGTGCCGACGGATATGAAGCTTGTCATCCAGCTGGCGCAGCAGAGCGGACGGCCGCATGAGCCGATGCCGCCTATGCGGCCTGCTTCCTGACGGGCGCCGATCTGCTTCATCTCGATGCGCACCTTGAAGGTGTCGGCGAGGACCTTGATGAGCTGGCGGAAGTCGACGCGCTCATCGGCGATATAGTAGAAGATTGCTTTGTTGCCGTCGCCCTGATACTCGACGTCGCCTATCTTCATGTTGAGGTTGAGCTGCTCGGCGATCTTGCGGGAGCGGATCATGGTGTCGTTTTCGCGGGCCTTTGCTTCCTCGTATTTATCAATGTCGGCGGGCTTGGCGATGCGGAACACCCGGCGGATGTCGGGGGAGTCGGGCTTGATGTTGGCCTTGCGGAGGTGGAGCTTCACGAGGGGTCCCATGAGGGTTACGCGGCCAATGTCGTGGCCGGGCGATGCCTCGACGGCGACGAGGTCGCCGGGTTCAAGGGGGAGTCGGGCGGAGTTGTGGTAGAACCCCTTGCGGGTGTTCTTGAACTGAACCTCGACAATGTCCCAGTCGGGGTCGGCGCCGGGGATGTCGTCGAGCCAGTTGTAGGAGTGGAGGTTGCCGCGGGGAGGCCGGGCTTCGTCGCACCGGCGGCACCTGCGGTGGGCGCCTTCCACGCCGGGGGCCACGACGTCGGCGCTGTTGCGGGGATCGTCGGGGTCGGTCGCGGAGATGTCGGGCCTGCGGTTGCTGTC
The DNA here is from genome assembly GCA_964546905.1 of uncultured Staphylococcus sp. Classification (GTDB taxonomy): domain Bacteria; phylum Bacteroidota; class Bacteroidia; order Bacteroidales; family Muribaculaceae; genus Duncaniella. The sequence continues at coordinate 38,197 of CAZJKU010000006.1, read as the reverse complement.
GTCAATGATATCCATCGTGTGGCGGAATTATTTGGCGAAGCTGACGGAACGGGTCTCGCGGATTACGGTGATCTTGACCTGACCGGGGTAGGTCATCTCGTCCTGGATGCGGCGGGCGATCTCGCTTGAGAGTTTTTCGGTCTCGACGTCGTCGATCTTGTCGGCACCGACGATGACGCGGAGCTCGCGGCCTGCTTGGATTGCATAGGTCTTGATTACGCCGGGATAGGAAAGGGCGAGCTGCTCAAGGTCGTTGAGACGCTTGATGTAGGCCTCGACGATCTCGCGGCGTGCGCCGGGGCGTGCACCGGAGATGGCGTCGCACACCTGGACGATGGGGGCGAGGAGTGATGTCTGCTCGATCTCGTCGTGGTGGGCGCCGATTGCGTTGCAGATGTCGGGCTTTTCCTTGTATTTTTCAGCGAGCTTCATGCCGAGGAGAGCGTGGGGGAGTTCGGGTTCCTCGTCGGGTACCTTGCCTATATCGTGGAGGAGGCCGGCGCGGCGGGCTTTCTTGGGATTGAGGCCGAGCTCGGATGCCATGATGGCGCAGAGGTTGGCGGTCTCGCGGGAGTGCTGGAGGAGGTTCTGGCCGTAGCTGGAGCGGTATTTCATCTTTCCGACGAGGCGGATGAGGTCAGGATGCAGGCCGTGGATGCCGAGGTCGATTGCCGTGCGCTTGCCGGTCTCGACGATTTCTTCCTCGATCTGCTTGCGGACCTTGGCCACTACTTCCTCGATGCGGGCGGGGTGGATGCGGCCATCGGCCACGAGCTGGTGGAGGGCAAGGCGTGCAATCTCGCGGCGCACGGGGTCGAAGCCCGAGAGGACGATGGCCTCGGGGGTGTCGTCGACAATTATCTCGATGCCGGTAGCGGCTTCGAGGGCGCGGATGTTGCGGCCTTCGCGGCCAATGATGCGGCCCTTGATCTCGTCGCTGTCGATGTGGAACACGGTGACGGAGTTTTCAATGGCGGTCTCGGTGGCGAGGCGCTGTATGGACTGGACGACGATGCGCTTAGCTTCCTTGTTGGCGGTGAGCTTAGCTTCGTCCATTATGTCGTTGATATAGGAAGCGGCCTGGGTCTTAGCCTCGTCCTTGAGCGACTCGATGAGCTTGTCCTTGGCTTCCTCGCTTGAGAGGCCGGAGATGTGTTCGAGAGTCTCGCGTGCCTGGCGGTTGAGGCGGTCGAGTTCCTCCTGTTCCTGCCCCAGGCGAGCTTCGCGCTGCTCCAGGGCGTGGCGGGCGGCCTCGTTTTCGTTGCGGTTGCGGGCGTTCTCGCTCTGCTGCTGGTTGAGCTGCTGCTGGCGCTGCTTGATCTTGTTTTCCTCGTTCTGGATGCGCTGCATACGCTGGTTGGCGGCGCGCTCGGCCTCGTTGCGGATGCGCATACTCTCGGATTTTGCTTCGAGAATCTTGTCCTTTACAATAGAGTCGGCTTCACGGTTGGCGTCCTCGACGATTGACCGGGCCTTGGAAGTGGCCATGGACTTCTGAATGGCCTGGCCGATGAAGAGGCCGATCACGATACTGACCACGGCCACGATGATATAGATAACTATTTCCATGTCTATAGATGTCTGTAAGATGGTTATAAGTTGGGGTTTTACGGAGTTTTTAAGGTTGCTATAATGTTGATGATCAAATTTGTAAAAAATATCATGACCCGCCGGCGGTCATCAGGCCGGGGCTCGGGAGGAGATGAGCCGGGGCGAGGGCGCAGTGCGGGTCGCGAAAGGAGGCGTAACGCTCGGCCGGGTGGCGGGCGTCGAGGATAAGCGGCGTCAGGGAATCCGGGTGAGGGGCTGACTCTTCAGTCCCCGTTCCCTGTCTCAAGCAGGACATTGTCCAGCGCCGATTCGAGATCGCCGACTGTCGACTCAAGGTCTTCAATCCGCGCCTCGGCGGTGTAATACATCTGGGCGAAACGGTAGGCAACCATACCCAGAACCTCACCGGGAGTATTTTCGACGAAACGTTCACACCATCGCTGCCAGAGGAGGTTAACATTTTTCTGCGCTTTCCTGACGATTTCCTCCTCGTGAGGGTCGATCTGGATGCGCATGGGGGGCAGATTGGCGATGCGTATCGTTATATTGAGTTTATCCTTCATTGCATCAGTGACTTAATAGGTTGATGCACTTATCGATTTCTCGCACTAAACCGGAAAGATGCACCCGGGTTGCCTCGACTTCGCGATGGTCAGGAGTGAGGACGACAGCCATCTTCATGGTGGTGATCTCCTGCTCCAGGGCGGCGAGCTGACGCTCCTTAAGGCGCAAGTCTTCTTCAAGGACGGCGATGCGCTCAAGAGCGTCGCTGAGATTCTCCCTCACGGCCTGATAGCGGCTGAGAAGCATACCGGCCTTAACCTTGATGCGGTCGACGCTTTCTTTCAGAGAGTCCTGGTCCATTCTTTCCAAATTTCCACAAAGGTAACGAATTTTGCGGAAGGAGTTATGATTTTGTGACCATTTTCTCGAAGATGAAACACTATTTAACAAATGGAATTAAAACGGAGTGGGGGCCGTCGGCCGGGGGCGGGGTTATTTCCGGCCTGAGAAATAGTCGTTTTTCATCTTGATGCAGAACACGATGAGCGACGAGACGGTGGTGATGGCGTTGGTGAGGATCAGGGGCCAGTTGTCGATGAGGATGCCCTGGATCACGAAGAGGACGCTGCCCAGGCCGAGCAGGAGGAATGTGGGGAGGGCAATGCCGTCGGTGTTGCGGGTGCGGATGGTGTGGAATGCCTGGGGGAGGTAGCCGCATATCATGCTGATGGCAGCGGCGTAGCCCACGATGTTAATCCAAAGTTCCATTGTGGCAGAGATTTAAGGGGTGAGGAGTCATTTCACGCGGAACATGTATCCGAGCGTCAGCTGGATCGACATGCCGCGCGAAGCCGAGAAGAAGTCGCGCTTGGACGAGGGGAAGATGTTGCCGAGGCCGTAGTAGAAGCGGCCTTCGAGCATGAAAGAGTTGCGGCGGGAGAGGATTTCGAGGCCGAGGCCGCCGGAGATGCCGTAGTCAAACCGGTTGGTGATCTTCATGCCGAGCTGCTCGTTGGTGCGGTAGCCGCGGGGGAAATCGGGTATCGAGGCAACGTCGGAGTAATCGAAATTGGCCTTGATGCGGTCGCTGAGCAGGTAACTGAACTCTGGGCCGAGGTTGACGAAAAACTTGCATCGCGGGCTGCCGAAGTAGATGTGGGTGAGGAGGGGAATCTGGATGTAGGTCAGGGTGCGGCTGTAATTGAAGCGGTCGCTGTTTTCTTCGAAATCCTCCTTCCATCCGCGCTGCTCGATGTTGATTTCGCCGATAAGGCCGAAGTGGTTCTGCTCGGTGTAGCGGACTGTCGCGCCGAATATGTAGCCGGGGAGGAAGCTCTGGGTGACATCGGGGGTGAAGGTCATCATCGAGAAAGTGGCTCCGGCCTTGGCTCCGAAAGAGAGATTGGGGGAATAGATATATTGCGCCGTGGCCGTGAAAGCGGCGGCGAGCATGGCTAAAGCCGTCAGGATGAGTCGAAAGGCGCGTGTCATCGTCACTTGGAGATTTTCTTGATTTCACCGCCGGGGAGGTAGTTGAGCAGGAGGAGGGCATTGTTGACCCAACCGCCGCCATCGACCCGGGCGAAGTCATATTCATTCTGGATGCCGGCATATTTCATGCGCACGGGATTGGGGTCGTCGAGCAGCTCCAGGCGCAGGATGTAGGTGCCGGTGTCGAAGCCGAGGAGTCCCTGGCGCGGGGTTGCGTTTTCCATCTCGGTGCCATACCACCGCTTGAAGGTGGCGTCAAACTTGTTGTTGCGGTACAGCTCCTCGTCGGGGGCGAAGCGGGAGTAGATGGTGGTGTTGAGGGCGTGCATGTTCTGAAGTGTCTCGCCGCGGAAGGCAATCCACTCGGGATAGCCCCACACCCTGATGCCCGCAATGGGGGCTACGCGGTGCCACTCGATGAGGCCGGGGAGTATCTTGTTGACTTCGGCCTGCTTGCCGGTGACGGGGATGAACACGTAATTGCCGGTGGCGTCGAGAGAGGAGAGGGCCGAGGGGGTGAGGCGGTTGTCAAACTCGATGGTGACGGGGGTGATGCCGTGGTCGGCAAGGTGGCGGTTCATCTCCTTGATGAAGTCGGCTTTGTCGGGCTCGGCACCCTTGCGGGTGATGATCACGGGGGTGCTTCCGTTGAGGCTCCCGACGAGTCCGGCGGCGGCTTTTTCAATCATCGTCTCGCTGGGGATGTTGCTCTGCAGGAGCATGGGGTTGCCGATATAGGTGTCGTCCTTAATGACGAATGTGTTGAATACCTTGACATTGTTTTCGAGGCCCCAGCGGGCGATGTAGCCGAGCTGGGCGGCATTGTCGGGGGCTATGATCACGTCCATTTCCTTGAGCCCGGGGCGGCGGAGGATGGTCTGGACGGTATCGGTGGAGCCGTGGCTGTCGAGGGCGATGATGTTGATGGGCTTGCGGGAGTGGCGCATCGAGTCGACGGCGATGAGGAAGCCTTTGTAGAACTCGGTGAATCGCTGGGCCTGCTTGCTGACGGGGCTCTGCTCGGTCATGAAGGGGAGGATGAGGGCGATGTCGATGGAGGAGGGGGCGGAGGGATCGGAATTATCGGAGGGATTGGAGTAATTGGAATTATTGGAATTATCGGAGGGATTGGGTTCTTGTGATTCTTCGTTGTTCAGTGGGATTGTGAGGGTCATGCCGGCTTTGAGGAGGGTGACCCGGGGATTGGCGGCTTCGAGCTCGGCTACGCTGATGCCGTGGTCGCGGGCTATGGAGTAGAAGGTCTCTTTTTCTTTCACTACATAGCCGTCGACGGGCTCTACTACGGGGGCTACGGCGGGCACGGAGTCTCTTTTCTCCACTACGGGTTCAGGCGCAGGGGCGGGGTTGGGGTCGGTGATGTAGATGCGGCTGTCGGCTTTCAGGCCGTCTTTGAGGGCGGGATTCCATGTCATGAGGTCGTCTTCGCTCACTCCATAGCGGCGGGCAAGGCTGTAGATGGTCTCGCCGCGCTTCACAAGGTGGGTGCCGGGCTCGGGAGCGGGTTCACGCTCGGGAGCAGGGGCGGGAGCGGGAGTGTACTCCGGAACAGATGCGGGAGCGGGTTCCGGTTCAGGTGTCGGCTCGGGCTCGGGCTCAGGGGCGGGGGCTGAGGAGGCGAGGGCGCTGTCGTCGAAGGGGTAGTAGAGGGTCATGCCTTTCTTGAGCCCTTCCTCGGCGGCGGGGTTGTAGCGGAGGAGGCTGTCCTTGGGGACCTTGAGCTTATGGACTACCGAGTAGATGCTTTCCTTGCTGCCTACATTATAATAATGGAAAAGGCGGCCATTGATGGTGGTGACGGGGAGGTCTTTGACGTCGGCGACCGCCATGAGGGCGATGATCACCGCGAGCGAGGCCATGATATTGCGTAGTGTTGACTTCATAAATCAATAGTAAAGAGTAGCGGGCAAAGTTAACGTTTTTTTGGCAAGATTACAAGCTGCCGATGACAAGAAATGTCAGTCCGACAAGCAGAATCGACAGGTCGACGAGTTTCAACCTGACGTTTTTCTCGTGGAGGGCGACCACGCCGTAGAAGAACGACACTATCACGCTCCCCCGCCTGATCATGGAGACGACGGCGATCATTGATGACGGAAATGAGAGGCTGTAGAAGTAGGCGAGATCGGCTACGGTGAGGAAGACGGAGATGAGCGGAATCGACCATCGCCATTTCAGGGGCTTGTTGCCGCCGCTGACGCGGCTAATTATCCAGAGGGCCGCGCCCATGATGAAGAACTGGTAGAGCGAGTACCATGCCTGGACTTCGAGGGGCTCGAAGCGGGTGAGTAGATACTTGTCATAGAGGGCACTGACGGCACCCATCGTGGTGGCTCCTATTGCCATCCACACCCATTTGTTGGCCTTGAACGACACGCCTTCCTTGCTACCGACGCGGGAGATGAAGTAGAGCGAGGCGAAGCCGAGTATCACGCCGGCCCACTGCCAGGCGTTGAGCCGCTCGCCGAAGATCAGGAGCGCGCCCACCAGCGCCATCACGGGGCGGGAGGCATTGACGGGTCCGGCGATTGTGAGCGGCAGGTGCTTGATTGAGGCGTAGCCGAGCAGCCATGACGAGAGCACGATGAGCGACTTTACCAGAATGGCGCAGTGGCCGGCCACGGTGTTGCCGAGACCGAAGTTGCCCGCAGCGATCCCGACGATGATGACCGGGAGCATCAGGAGCGAGCCGAAGAGGGTGTTGAGGAAGAGCACGCCGAGGACATTATTGCCGTCGACGGAGAGTTTCTTCATCACGTCGTAGGCGCCGAGACACAGCGCCGAAATTATAGCCAGGGCAACCCACATATCAGAGTCTAAGGATTGGAAAGGGTTATCATGAAGCGCTCGCCGTCAAAACGGAAATCGATGAGCGAGGCGCAATGCATCTTCACTATCACGTCCTCGGCACGACTGCGCGAGAGGTGGGCGGCGATCATGAAGTCCTCGACCGAGAGGTCGCGGCGCGCCAGCTCGTCGAGCAGCAGGCGCTCGGTGCCGTCGGGGGTAATCAGCATCCCTCCGCTGTCGGCTCGGCGTCGCCACGCCCTGACCATGAGGGGATGAGCGGCGATGTTCTCGTCGGCCACGCGGTAGTAGGCTTTCAGAAGTCCGTCGCCCTCGTCGACCATCACGGGGCGGTCAGCCGCGGGGTCAATCTCAACCCTTATCACTTTAGCACCGCCCTCGGCTATGAAAGCGTCGATGCGGAGTGATTGAGGCGGAATGCAGTATCGCTCGGCGGCATGCTCGACAAGGTAGATGTCTTCCTCGTTGCGCACACCGGCCACGGTGCCGTTGTCCTTCACTCCTATCAGCAGCCGGCCACCGGAGTGGTTGGCAAACGCCGACAGGGAGCGGGCTATCTTGCGGGCATCGGATATGGCATACTTGAAGTCCTGCGTCTCATGCTCGCCCTGCTCTATGAGCCGGGCGATGTAATACTTGCCCTTGATGCCACGTATATCTTTCATTTACAACGGGGAGGGCGAAAAGACTCAGATGTTGAGGAGGATGCGCTGAAGCACGTTGAAGGAATGTCGCGGGGCATCTTCCCAGAAGTATTCGTACTGGCTGATGTTGTCGTCGCCGCCGGGGGTGTCGCTGATGACGCGCAGGCAGTAGAAAGGCACATTTTTCAGGTAGCATACCTGGGCTATGGCAGCCGATTCCATGTCCACGGCCTGAACGTCGGGGTAGAGCGAGCGGATGTGTTCCACCTCCTCGGGGCGCGACACGAAAAGGTCGCCCGAGGCAATCAGTCCGGTCTTGACCGTGGGGTCCTGGAAGTCAACCTGGAGCGAAGCCGTGCGGAACAGGCGGGGGCAATCGGGGACCCGTCCCCATTCCTCGCCGAGACACCAGAAGTCATGGTAGGCCACGGCGTCGGCCACGACCACGTCGAGTACTCCGGCATCGGCCCCCACCCCTCCGGCCACTCCGGTATTTATCACGAGGGCGGGATGAAACGAGTCGATGAGCGCCACGGCTCCAACGGCGGCGTTAACCTTGCCGATACCGCAGCGGGTGATGGCCACTTCGTTGCTGCCGATGGTGCCTATGTGGAGAGTCTTGTTGTCGACGGTGATCTCAGTCTTGTTTTCGAGGAGATGCAGGAGCAGGTTCAGCTCCTTCTCCATAGCGACGATAATACCTATTTTCATGATTGAAAAGCCGTTAAGATTACATTATGCCGCGCTCGCGCAGCCGTTTCTGCCAGTTCCAGGCCGAGAGCATGGTGGCGTCGAGAGGGGTCTCGGCCTTCCACCCAAGCACATTGTTGGCCAGCGAGGGATCGGCCCATACTTTCTCGATGTCGCCGGCGCGCCGCGGGGCGATCTCGTGGGGCACCTTGACGCCGGTAGCGCGCTCGAAGGTGTCGATCAGTTCCAGTACAGAAACTCCCCGGCCTGTGCCGAGGTTGAATATCTCGACGGGCGACTGCATCTTGCCGTCGAGCAATCTGCCGATGGCTGTGACATGGGCCTTGGCGAGGTCGACCACATTAATATAATCGCGGATGCAGGAACCGTCGGGGGTATTGTAGTCGTCGCCAAACACGCTCAGCTTCTCGCGGATGCCGATGGCCGTCTGGGTCAGGTAGGGGATGAGGTTCTGCGGGACACCGTTGGGCAGCTCGCCGATCTCGGCCGACGGATGGGCTCCGACGGGGTTGAAATATCGGAGGATTATGCTGCTGAAGGGTGCGCCCGAGGCTATCACGTCGGTTATGATCTCCTCGGAGATCTGCTTGGTGTTGCCGTAGGGTGAGGTGGCCTTCTTAATGGGTGACTGCTCGGTGACGGGGTTGACGTCGGGCTCGCCGTAGACGGTGCATGACGATGAGAATACGATTCCCTTCACTCCGCGGGCGCCCATGAGGTCGAGCAGGTTGAGGAGCGTCAGCAGGTTGTTGCGGTAATAGAGCGTGGGTTTCTTCACGCTCTCGCCCACGGCCTTGGAGGCGGCGAAATTTATGATGCCCTTGATGTCGGGGTAGGTGTCGAACAGGCGGCGTAGGCAGTGGATGTCGGTGCAGTCGCCCTCCACGAAGTCGGGCTTCACGCCGGTAATGCGGGCGATGCCGTCGATCACGTCACGGCTCGAATTGGAAAGATTGTCGATTATGACCACGCGGTAGCCGCTTTCGATGAGTTCGACCGCCGTGTGGGAGCCTATGTAACCGGTGCCACCGGTCACGAGAATCTGAGGAGTTGCCATAGGTGAAAGGAATTAGTTAATCTTGAAAATCGTGGCCGAGGCATCGAATGTCTCGATGTGACGCTGCTTCTTTTCTTCGGTTATCTCGGGGATGGACAGGAAGATGCCGCTTTCCTCCACGTCGCCAAACTCGTCGTTGATCGCCGTGCCAAACATCTTCATGGTTGGCGACAGGTTCATGTAGGCGTTGACCAGCGGGGGGATGCTCAGGCCATGGGTGGCCACTGCCTGCTTTAGGATGCGGTAGTCCTCCTTGAAGGTAGTACCGGTGAAAAGGCGCTTCATCTCGTCGATGTCGAGACTGGTCTCAAGCTTGCGGATGGGTCGCACGAGATTTTCATTGTCGGGGAAATGCTTGTGGAGGAAGTAGAGGATCATGTTGCGGCACCCGGAGTGATAGTCGGGATACATCGTGACCTTACCGAAGAGATAGCGTATCTCGGGGTTGAGGACAGTCAGGGCGCCCAGGCCGTCCCAGAGGTTGTCGAGCACATAAAGCGCCTTGACTCCGGCGCGCGTGGACTGATACTCGCGGCGCACGAATGAGCGGCCCAGTTCAATGGTGTAGGGGAGGTAATCGTGGAGAAACGTGTCGGAGAAATCAAAGAGATGGCTCGTTGCGATGCGGGGCCGACCGTCGGCATCGGGGCGGATGTCGCGGCCACATATATATCGGTAGCCGCCAAGCACGAGTTTTTCGACCGGATCCCACACGATAAGCTGCCGGCATGGAGGATCCATGAGGTCAAAACGGTCGATGTCGCAGTCAGTCCCGGTGCCGCCGCCGGCGGCGCGGAAAGCGATCTCGCGCAGGCGGCCTATCTCGCGCATGGTAGCCGGCGCCTTGCGTCCGTCGATAACGTGAAGGTGTGTCCCTCCTTTATTTGAGACCCGCAGGAAGGTGTCGTGGCTGAGTTCAGCCTCGATTTCCTCAACGGCTACGGGTGGAATGATTTCTTGGTTCATAGATTCCATTCTTGATTAACAAGGCTATAGACGCGGCGACAGAGCTGTGAAGCCGTATCGGCCGATTCCTTACCGCCCTTGAGAGTCCCTGCCGGAACCGGGTCGCCGACGGTTATGGTGAAATGCTTACCCTCGCTCCTGACAAGCTCTCGCGGGAGGTAGATCATCTCGATATTGAATTTCAGGCCCAGCCGGACCCTCCAACGTGCAAAGTTATAAAAAAAAGATGAATTTTCGCCGCTAAAATGGACGGGGACTATGTCGCGTCCTGTCTCGATGGCTTTGTTGACCACCATTTTCTGCCACTGCAGGTCGCGTATCTCCCCGCGGGAGTTGCGCCGCGACACCAGCCCGGCAGGAAACATGACTACGGGCATGTCGGAATTCATGGCGCGGTCAAGGCGCTCCACGGCGTCGCGTGACTGCTTGCCGTGTTTGTTGACGGCCAGGAAAATGTCGTTGAGGGGCGTCACGGCGGCAAGGATGTCGTTGACCACGAATCCGATGTCGGTCCGGCCATAGGCGTGTCCCACCACGGCTGAAAGCACGAGACCGTCGAGACCTCCCAGCGGGTGATTGGACGCGATTATGACCTTGGGCGACTCGGGAAAGCGGCCCTTGACATCGTAGGTGATGCCCATGTCCTTAAGCACACCGGCTGCAAACTCCACCCCGGTCAGGTGACCGTTGTGGGTCAGGAGCTCATTGAGACGGTCCTGGCAGATTGTCTTTTCAAGCCAGCGTACCATCGCCCCGGGGATGAAACGATACAGCGACGGGACGCGGCTGCGGAGCACCGCGTCGACATCGATCTTCAATGTTGCTTTTTCTACTGACATTTCGCCTGCAAAAGTACTCACAATTCATCAAAAACGCAAGTTTTGATTCAGCGAGCGACGCGCTCTCTCCCGGTAACGCAGGGGGAGGCTGTAAATACCTAATGTTTTATTCGATTTTTTAAGCAGTTATCACAACTTTTAAGTTGTAATTGATGGTTTTTATTTATATCTTTGCATATTAATTGCCCGAAATCATAAATATGGAATTTGATATCATTACAGAAAACGGAAATCTGTGGGTGGTGAGATATGACAACTGCCTTGACAACGTACTCGATACTATTCTCGATCAATGGAATAATGTTGAATGGTTACGCACTTTCTTTAAACAAAATATTGGTGATTTAGCTTCATATTTCAAGATAACTGATGTAAACCGTGTGATATATGATACTATTGAAGATAGCGAAAGGCTTCAGTGTCTTATTATGGACATTTCTCCCGACGCAAATCTGGATGAGATTTTTCGGCCATTAGAGAACGGCAGAACTTCAGAGATGCTGCTCGGTAAGGAAAAAGCACGTCTTCGAGATGCTCCGCGACATGTTTCATGGCTAAGAATATACGCTATAAAGTTGCAGCCCGGAATCTATATCATAACCGGAGGTGCGATCAAACTTACACGCACCATGCAGGAACGGGAACATACTTTAGTGGAACTGGCAAGGATGGAAAAGGTCAGAAGGTTTTTGCTTGACAATAATATTGCAGATCTGGATTCATTTAATGACTATCTCACGGAACTTGGATAAGAAAGGAAATGACATGAATACAAGAGAAGAAATCCTATCAAGGCTTAATGCCCATAGCAGTACGTCTCCGTCGAAATGGAGGGAAAAAGCTGAATGGCGCAATAAGAATAAAGCGTGGTTGAGGTATTCACAGCGCATAGCAATGATGATGCTTGACAAGATGGAGGCTCTCGGTTTAACCCAAAAATCGGTTGCGGAACGTATGGGTTGCTCCCAGCAGTACGTATCGCGGGTGTTGAAAGGGACCGAGAATCTGTCCATTGAAACCATATCTAAGATTGAATCAGCCCTCGGATTGCAGATTCTCTATATCAGTAGCCGTCAGACGTAGTATTGCCGGACGCGCGATATGGTGACCGGCAGTAGACCGGCAGTATAAGATTTTTTTGCACGGGTGGAAGATTTTTACGAAATTAGCAAGAGTTTTCACTAAAACGACTTTTTATGAGAGAATGGACTACGATCAAGGAGTATACCGACATCCTTTTTCAAAAATATGGCCGGATCGCCAAAATCACCATCAACCGGCCTAAGGTGTATAACGCTTTCCGCCCGCTGACCAATTTTGAAATGCTCGACGCTTTCGCGATATGCCGCGAACGCCCCGACATAGGGGTGGTGATACTCACCGGCGCGGGCGACAAGGCGTTCTGCTCGGGCGGCGACCAGAATGTAAAAGGGTCGGGCGGATATATCGACGATAACGGTGTGCCGCGCCTTAATGTGCTCGACCTCCACAAGGCCATCCGCTCGCTGCCAAAGCCTGTAATAGCCATGGTAAACGGTTACAGCATAGGTGGCGGCAACGTGCTTCAGGTGGTGTGTGACCTGACGATAGCGTCGGAAAATGCTCAGTTTGGTCAGGCCGGACCGCGTGTAGGCAGCTTCGACGGCGGTTTCGGGTCATCTTATCTGGCCCGCTGCGTGGGTCAGAAAAAGGCCCGCGAGATATGGTTCCTGAGCCGGTGGTATACGGCTGAGGAGGCCGAGCGGATGGGCATGATCAACAAGGTGGTGCCTTTTGATCGGCTTGAGGACGAGACGGTGGAGTGGTGTGAGACGATACTGAAGCGTAGCCCCATGGCCATCAGGATGATAAAACGTTCGCTCAACGCCGAGCTCGACGGCCAGCACGGGCTGATGGAACTGGCCGGCGACGCCACGCTGATGTTTTACCTCACCGAGGAAGCTCAGGAGGGACGCAAGGCTTTTCTTGAAAAGCGCGACCCTGACTTTGACCAATTTCCGAAATTTCCCTGACCATGCGTGCCCGCTACGCCCGCTACCGGCTCAATTTCAATTTCCTTGCCAGGACGTCGCGCGAGGAGATGCGGCATAAGGACACCTGGTATCTCGCCCTGGCCGCCGACGGCGACAGGGAGTTCAGCCGCCCCGGCTTAGGGGAGGCAGCCTACTTCAAGGGACTGTCGGCTGAGAGCGAGGAGGATTTCATGACGACGCTCCACGACTTGTGCGCGGCCATAAACCGCGGCGAGGAGCTGCCGCCGCTCGACGGTTGCAGTTGCGTCAATATGGCCATGGAGACGGCTGTGGCCGACCTTGCGGCGGGAGGACGGATGATGCCGTTCAGCGACGCGACGCTGCGCATCCCCACCAACGGCCTGATATGGATCGACTCTTTCGACGCCACCATTGCCGCCATCGAAAGGAAAATCAAGGACTTCGAGGTGATAAAGATAAAGGTGGGCCGTCTGAGCGCCGACGAGGAGTGTGAGATACTCCGCTATATCCGCCGACTGAATCCCCGCGCCATAATCCGCCTGGATGCCAACGGAGCCTTCGCCACCCTCGACGAGGCGATGGAGCGCATCGAGGGTTATGCCCGCTATGCGATCCACTCCATCGAGCAGCCTGTGGCCCGGGGGCGTGCCGAGCTCATGGCTGAGGTGATAAGATTCTCGCCGGTAGCCGTGGCTCTTGACGAGGAATTGATCGGCTATCGGTCGCCGGAGGCGAAACGGGAACTCATCTCTTTTCTGCGACCCGCTTACCTGATACTGAAGCCGACGCTTTGCGGCGGGTTTGCCGGAGCGACGGAGTGGATCGAGGCAGGCCGTGCCGCCGGAGCGGGTCACTGGTTCACTTCGGCACTTGAATCTAACGTGGGGCTAAACGCCATAGCCCGATTTGTTACATCGACTGGCGAGGTCGACATCTGCCAGGGCCTCGGCACGGGGCAGATATATTCCGACAACGTTCAGTCGCCGCTTGACATGCAGGGGCAGTATCTCGTCTCCAGGCCGGGCTGTGGGTGGAAAATGCCTCCGCTCGACTGGGTGGAGCCGTGAGAAAACCATATAGGCCGCCACATTGTTATAATATCATCAGTTAATCCCTTATTCCCATCCTTTTCATCATGGAAAACAAAATCATAGCTCCTTCAGAACTGATCATCAATCCTGATGGCTCAGTATTTCACCTCCACCTGCGTCCTGACCAGCTGACTGACAGGATCATCCTCGTGGGCGATCCGGGCCGCGTGGATATGGTGGCCTCGTTTTTCGACTCGAAGACATTTGAAGTACAGTCGCGGGAATTTCACACCATAGGAGGCACCTACAAAGGGAAGCCAATCATGTGTCTCAGCCACGGCATAGGCCCCGACAACATCGACATAGTGATCAACGAGCTTGACGCCCTGGCCAATATCGACTTCAACACCCGCGAGGTAAAGAAGGAGAAGCGCCGCCTGACGATGGTGAGGATAGGGACCTCGGGCGCGCTTCAGCCCGAACTGATCCTCGGCACTCCGGTAATCGCGGAGTATTCCGTGGGATTTGACGGCGTGCTCAATTATTATGCCGGACGCAACGAAGTGGCCGACCTCGACATGGAGCGTGCCTTCTGTGATGCCGTGGGCTGGAATCCACTCTGGGCAAAGCCTTATTTCGTCAAGGCCGACGAGGAACTCGTGGCTCAGATAGGACGCGACGACATGGTGCGCGGCTGCACGATTTCGGCGGTAGGATTCTATGGTCCGCAGGGGCGTGAACTCCGCCTGCCGCTCGCCAACCCCGACCTCAACTCGCGCATCGAGCAGTTCCGTTACCACAGTCGTCCGGTGACCAACTACGAGATGGAATCGGCTCCTCTTCAGGGACTTGGCCGACTGATGGGTCACCGCTGCATGACAGTGTGCTCAATCATCGCCAACCGCATGGCCCATGAGGCCACACCCAATTACAAGAGCGCCGTGCGCGACCTGGTGGAGACCGTACTGGAAAGAATCTGACACATCGGCTGAACCTTAACGGGCTGTGGGGTGTTATAATGTCATAAGAACAAACAATTAAAACGACACAATTATGAACGTAATCGATCCCAACGCTGTAGCCCAGGGGGCAGCCGAACTCTCAAAGACAGCAGCACAAGTATCAGCAAAGGCAGGCGAAGTAGCCGCCGAGGCCGAACTTCAGGCCGATAAGGAAGCACTGGCCGATAAGGCTCAGGAAGTTAAGTCGACTCTCGCCGACAAGGCAGCTTCAGTGCAGTCAACAATTTCCGATCAGGTAGACAACCTCAAGGATAAGGCAGCACCCATCATCGACAAGGTGCGTCAAGGCGCAGCATCGGCTCTCGATTCTATCGCCGGCGCGGCATCCAATCTGGCCGACAAACTTAAGTAAACATATTTTTTCATACGCTTGTATGCCCCCGGCGTCGCATCTCCACCACCGCGACACCGGGGGCATGATGTGTAAAAATAAGTCACTCGTAGTTGAGGGTAAAAGCCTCCTGATATGAAATTGCCGAGCGGTTATCTTTGTGGTCAATCCATCCTTTTTCAAGGTGGCTCCTGCGGGATATTTCTCCGGCGCTCATGCCGGAAAAGAGCTCACATACTTTCCTGACAGTAAACTGTTCTGACTCGCTCAGGATGTTCTCCCTGCCACCGCTGAATTCCAGCCTTATGCCGCTCTGGCCGCCCGGATAAACGTATTCTTCCATATCAATTCCCGGAAGGGAGCTGTATAGCTTACCCCAATCTTCAGGGACGGGGCCAAAAGGCAAAGCTCTGTAAGTAATACCGGTTATGCCGTATCCATGGTTCCGGTAATGAATGAAATCGGCATAAAACAGCAACTTATTCATCTTGGTCACAAAGGTAGAGCCAATGGTATCAATAATCATTCCCACTGCATCGGCTACCTTACTGATTGAAACAGAGCGAAACCCGGTGTATTCAGTCGGAGCGGTGACCGGCGAGTAATCGCCATCCACTGCCTCCACTTTCTTTCGGATTCTCAGATATTCCTGCTCGCTCATCTCGGATTTCGATGCCTCGATAAACTTTAAGAAGACATCTTTTTCGCGTGCGGCAATAATGGTACGGGCGTTGGAAACACTCGGCACCTCGCCATCCTCATACATGCGGTACTGGTTGATTCCGAAACCAAGAATCTGCGACATTTTTGCAGCCGACAGGCCATAGTGTCGCCTTATTCGGGAAATCTCGTCGGGGAAAGGAATACCGTGCAGGGCCCGGTATTGATTGTAGACCTGAAAGATATTAGCTTCATCCATTTCGGTCGTGGTCCACATCTCGCCGTCCTCATCGATGATACCCGTGTGGATATAGGTAAATTCTTCCTTCCGGAATGTTGCGGTCCTTATTTCCTGAAAATACTTCTCGCCCGGCAGCAGTCTGTTATTCTCCATTCTTTTCATTCTTTAAGGGGTAAGACATAGGATATTCCGCCTTGTGAAACGAAATACATATCGTATGGGAGTTGGGCTTCCCGAGTGTAATCTTGATATAGACTTCGTTTCCTCTTACATCTTTGCCGAATACCCACATTTCACCTTGATTATTGAGCGCATCTACCACCGGACCTTCGGAATAATCATAACAATCAAGGCTCATGATCACCTCCATCCGTTGATTAGGTGTAATGCCCAATTCCAGGAGGCTATTCTGATTTTTCCGGCGATCATCGCGGAAGCGGATTCCGAATATTTTGACCTTAAGGCTGAAATCCTCAAGGAATCTCTCAACTTGCTCTTTCTTAATCATGGTGCAAAGATAATACATTACTTGCAGAAATGCAACTTTATCGTTGTGTATAAATCGCCTCCGCAAGCTCCGGCGAATGGTGTTACGATGTCTCGGCGTGGGGTGTACGCCACACGGGATGCCGGTGGAGGGCTGTGCGCCCCGGATGTGGAGTGAACATGTGAGTGGTGCATGATTATCGCTTAGGCTCTGCCCTCCGGAGGAAAAATTTTGCTTTTCGTGGATTCATGATTATATTTGCACTCTGACTTATTTTTTTTCAACCCCAATCAATATTTCTGAAATGAGACTCTTTACTATCCTTCTCGTGGCTGTCATGCAGCTGTTTTGCATCAGTGCCTATCCCCTTTCGCCCATAAAGACCAAGGACAGCTATTATGGAAAGAAAGTGACGCTGTACCCTCCCGAAAACGGTTATTACAAGATCGTTGGTGCCACCGTGGGTGGCCAGCAACTTGACGTGACTGACGGCAAACTCTACGATGCCGTCTACGGCGACGATGCCGGGGTATTTCTGGGCATCGAACTTACCCTTAAGGATGGCCGTCACGACTACATTTCCTTCAGCATAGCCGATGCCTGGAAAGTGGAAAAGGATGAGGATGGTGTTTCCAACTTCGTGTGTGGCGATGAAGATACCGTCGTGAACGTCTATGCCCTTAATGATCAGGTTCAGGGCATGATTATCGTGATTCCCCGGAATAATTTCTCAATATTGCTGAAGTATGATCCGAAATTATATGTGAAGATGGACGAATCGAAAGCGTTGGAGACTATACTCGATCTCGATGCCAAAGCCGGGAAATGAGACATTTCCTGCAGCTAATCATCGGGTGACGACGAGGTATTCAGTGGCTCCGCCGTAGACCACGTGGTAGCGCTTGAGGGCATAGCCGCGGTCGGCGGCGGGGCCGCTCAGAGGCACTCCGTAGTTGGAAAATACCTCGTAGGTGCTTCCACACTGCGGGCAGCGGGCGTGAACTTCGTTGGCGGGGATGAACACCCTCACGTTGGGGCGCACCTCGACCGGGCAGCTGAGGTCGTAGGCCTGCGGGTCGCCCATGATGTCGCTCACCACGAGCAGGCCACCGTAGCCGGTCTCGTCGAGGGCCGTGAAGGGGAAGTCGGCGGGAAGGCGTTCGCTCTTGATGTAGCGGCGCGATGACGTGGCTCCGGCCACACCGTAGATATTCCACATTCCCTCGGTGGTAAATGTCAATCTGACAGGGGCGTAGGGGATGCGCTCATCGTTGAGCGAGTCGCACGATAAAGATAAAACGGCCGTCGCGGCAGCGGCGGCCATCAATATGAAGCGTGAAATTTTCATAGGATAAGTGAAGCGAATACGTCGCCAAACTTGTCGGCGGCTTCCTGAAGTTTGGGGCCCACGAAAGCGCGGAGCATCGCGGGCAGCTCAATGTCGATCGAGGGGGTGAGCACGGTCGATTCGGGTCCTTCCTCCTTCAGGTCCACGCATAGACTCAGGGGGATGGGTGACTGCTCGGCCCGGAATGCCACGTGGGAAGGGGCCACGGTCTCGGCAATCCTGAAGCTGAGGCGACCCACGCCGGGAGCGTCAAACGCTATGCTGTCAGTTTCAAACGTGATGCCGTGGATGCGCTCGCGCTGCTCGGCGGGGAGCTGATTGAGGAGAGCCTCATATCCCGAGAGGTCGCTGAGCTTGCCGTAGATGGTATTTATGTCACGTGGCAGGGTGACGGTTTTGCCTGTATATTTAGCCATTGGATGATCGGGGTAGACGGGTATTCAGTATCAGTCGATCGCCTTGGAGGGAGTCCATTCGGCGGGATTCTCGCGCCACTTGCGGAGGGTCTCCACGTCCTGGTCGCGGATAAAACCGGTTTCGAGGGCGGCGGTGATGAGGGCGGTGTAATTGGAGAGGGGGATGAGCTTCACGCCGGCCTCCTCGAAGTTGCGGGCGGCGACGGGGAACTGGTAGGAGAATATCGCGGCCATACCCATTACCTCACAGCCTGCGTTGCGTATCGCCTCAACGGCTTTGAGCGAGCTGCCGCCGGTGGAGATGAGATCTTCGATTACGACAACTTTCTGGCCGGGGATGAGATTGCCCTCGATGAGGTTTTCAAGGCCGTGGTCCTTGGGGGTGGAACGGACGTATACATAGGGAGCTCCGAGCGAGTTGGCCACGAGCGCGCCCTGGGCAATCGCTCCGGTAGCCACGCCGGCAATGGCGTCAAATTCGGGGAAGTTTTCCAGAATAACCCTGCACAGCTCTACCTTGATGAAGTTTCTCACTTCGGGGAAGGAGAGAGTCTTGCGGTTGTCGGTATAGATGGGAGAGTTCCACCCCGACGCCCAGGTGAAAGGATTTTCGGGCTGAAGTTTTATCGCACTGATCTTAAGTAACTTTTCTGCAAGAATAATATCGAGTTTTTTCATGTGAAAGAGTATAAGTTTCTGATTTTGAATTGATGGGAAAGCGGCGAGGATTCAAGCGGTTTTCCGGGTGCAAAGTTACACCATCGCCGCGCCAAATGCAAGAAATTTCCCCCATTTTCACATTTTTTATTCACTGCACGTTCTGATACTGTTGCGGGGTAACAGGAGCGGGGGTGAGGGAATGTCGGAGCGGGGTGGCGGTGGCTGTCGCCCGGGCATATCGGTGAGAAGATTTCCGCCCTCCCCGGAGCGGACCGGGGAGGGCGGAAAGTTCAATGAGCGGTGATAAGGATTTTGCGACCCGCTATGATGTAGATTCCGGGCGACAGTGCCTTGACATCTTTGAGCGTCGCGTCGCGCCTGATGCAGATTCCCTGCAATGTATAAATGTCGACACGAGACTGACCGCCGGTGAATATTTCATCTATGGAAGTGGTTAAGTCGGTGACCGTGACTTCACAAGATGCCTCGTAATCTCCGGCAGTGGCCGTAACGGTGGCGCTTCCGCTGCTTTCAGCATAGAGCGAGCCATTTCCGTCGACCGAAATTACCGAGGGATCGCTCGATGACCAGACGATCTCGGCCGGGGTAGCGCCCGGAGCCACGATGACTCCGGCGGTCAGCTGTTCATAGTCGCCGCAGTACATCGACAGTTCATATTTATCAAGATGGACGCCACACCACACAATATTTGCAAACTGTTTCCAGGGATCGACCGCCTCATAAGCTGCCTGAGCTGATTTCAGGGCATAGAGAGTGGTGGCGGAATAGTCGGCAAAGTCGTTGCCCGAGCCCGAAACAGGGTCATCGGAGAGGTAGACTACGGTCTTCAAGTTGGCACTTTCACCGAAAGCCATCCACCCGAGCGAGGTCAGCGCTTCGGGCAATTCGATATACTCAAGGTCGGGGCAGCGGAAGAAGGCAAACGAACCGATTGAGGTGACGGTCGCGGGAATGTCGAGGGTTGAAATGCCGGTTTCCTCAAATGCGCTCTGAGGAAGCGAGGTAATCTTCGAGCCTTCTTCAAATTTTACCGATTTCAGGTTGCTGCAATTCTTGAAAAGCTCGTAGCCGAGGGTTTCGACACCGGAAGGTATCACGATGCTCTCCACGCTCGTCAGCCCGCGAAGTCCGGAGCCACCTATGGCGGTAAGGGTTGTGGAAAGTTCAACCGATGTAACCCCCCAGCCCGAGAGGCTGTAATCGCCAATTTCGGTGACGTTGTAGACCGAACCCTCGAAATAAACTACCGAGGGGATGACTAACGCGCCTGAAAGGTTAGGGTTGCCATAGTTGTTATATTCACCGGGCTTGGTCATTACGGTTCCAAGATTATCACCCTCGGGCGCGGTCAGGATCACGTAGTTCAAACCGTTGTAGTCAAATCCTTCACCCGGTTGCGCCGGTTCCTTGATTGCGAGGACGCTTTCGCCGGCAGGAGCTTTGCCGGTATAGGTGCCGTCGATTGAAACCAGATTTCCGTTGAGCGTGATGAGACACGGCTCGTTGGCAATGTGGCGCACGGTAAACTCGTCGCCCTCAAAGAGATGCACGTGACTTGAAACATCAGCCGAAGTTGCGCTTTTCTCCATGCTTCTTGCCGAAGCGGGAGCGGATCCGGTGATGACGAGATTCTCGCCGGCAACGATGTGGGCGTGGGAGTACTCATTATCCGGGTCAAATACAGGAACGGTTGACCCGGCAGGAGTGTACCAACCGCTTATGCCACATCCGGCGAGTAGATTGGCAACCTCGCCGTTGGCAAACTGCTCTGCGGTCTTGGACTGATAATTTGCCATCTCCTTGTCCTCGTCGGAAAGAATAAAGACGTTAGAAGTCTTGAGGGCGGGCAGTTCCTCCATGTGCGGATCAAAGGTTGAATAACTGTTGCTGACGTGGTTGAACTCTTCCGAGCCTGACATCATAAGAGTAGCAAACGGCGAGCCATAAACAATTGTGCCATTTCTGTCAGTTGCATAAACCTCACCGGTAAACGCACAGTTGATAATCTTTATGTCATTTCCGATCATGAATCCTGCCATTCGAGGGGTATACTGTCCTCCATCGTAATTTTCAATAGAGGTTACAATCTTGACATCAACTATGCAATTCTCTATTGTGTTTTTTGTACCGTTACCAAAAACACAGGGTTCAAGAGCTGCGGTGCAAGTTATAGAACCGTAGACTTTACAGTTGATGATATGACAGTATCCGAGATCACTTGCAAAAATCGACGATCCTTTCCAGTTGCCATAATCTGCCGTGAAGTCTCCAATTACGGTCATATCCGTAAATGTTGAGTTCTGAGCATAGCCAATGAGAGGCTTATTATTATTCAGCTTGATAGTGCCGCCGGTCATTGAGCCGTTAAAACGATTTCGCGGGTCAGCACCAAGCGACTCAAAATGATCCGAAGCCTCGATCGTTCCGACAACTCGGAAGTGGAACTCAGAGCCACCACCGCCATTGACCAGAGCGCTTGCCGCGTCAAGGTCGCTACTATTACGGATAAGATATACTCCATTTTCATCCTGCGGAAGCGATTCGCTCACATGTAAGTCGTAAACAAATGAAGTGTAACTTCCGTGCATGAAATTGTTAGTCGAAATAATCTCAATAGAGTGGCTTCCTGCCTCAACGGGGACGTTGACCGATGCCCAGTTTCTGGATTGTACGTCAGTTTTGTATGTATGTGCAGCGCCGTCTCCGTCAACAAAAACCTCAATTTCGCCGGCATAGTTGAAGCTGAAAACCATCGGCTCGTCAACGTGGAAGTTGACTGTGACTTTTCCGGAGTTACCGGAATTGTATTGAAGGTCGGCCATGGCTCGCTGTTGTCCTTCGGCACCGTCGGCGAAAATTACATTAGCGCCTTCAACCGTTGCGGTGATTTTATCGCGGAAGTCGGGGGCAACAATTTCGCGGTTAGGATTCCAGGTTATTACATTGATGGACGAACAGCCATTGTTGGCAAATTCCTGAATGGAGCCGAATGTCTTGCCGTTGATTTGCTGATAGCCGTCAACAAAAGTGGCAGGTTCGGAATAGATGCCGTAGATTGAAGAGCCGTCAGTGTTATTGTTCTTGTACACCGGCAGAGCGTCAATCGCAAGCGATTCAAGGGTATAGTTTCGACCGCCATAGCCCGAAAATTCCGGTTTTAGGGGTGTCCAACGCATACGCCGGAGGTAAGCACGTCCATTACTCCCTTTTTCTGTTTGGAATGACATGATAAATGCGTTGGAGCTTAAAGCAACCCCTCTTTGTTCCCATTCATCAGTTGATGAAAGAGACGCACTTAACCAATTAACATCCCCACCAGTAGCAATAGTTGTCTCACCGATTTTAAGAGTTCCGTTGTTTATATTAGCATCAAAAGTAAGAATACCGATTTCATCATCAGTTTTTGTAACGTCGACCCTTCCTTTGAATGGGAAAGAAGTTAGATTATATTGATCATATTCTGCTGTTGTCCCCCAGGTTCCGTCTGAATAATATTGCCATAGGTCTGAAGGATACCATCCGTAACCCCAAACAGAACGGTTATTGTCCTCACTTACAGATATGGTTTTGGGGTGAATTGCTCCCATATCATTAAAATCTGATTGGAAATAGTAAAGATTTCCTGAACCAAAAAGGGTATAATATAACATAGAGAAACCCAGGTCCGCAACATAGTGATAGCGATATGGAATTTCTTCGATGATATAATCAGAAAAAGTATTAGAACCGTCTTCTAAATAATCTTTAATAGTAATTGATTGTGGAGCTGGCGGGGGTGTTATATCTTGGAAAGTCAAGCCCGACTTACGGTTTACGTCAAGTGTTCCGCCATCGATAAACACGGTGTAAGGATTATTGGTGCCGGGAAGCGCGGTGCCTATATCATTAATATAATAAGGCAGATAGCCATAGGCGGTGAACTCATCCCTGCCCATGTAGGTGTTATAAACACGTGGCTGATTGCCTCCGTTGGCGTAACTTTTCACGTTGCCGCGGATAGTGATGGTGCCTGACTGAGAGTCGAACAACACACCACCGCCGGCGATGCCGGGTTCACTTACGGGAGAGCCGCTGATGAGTTCGCCGCCTTTACCTCCGTCGAGATAAGAGCCGGGGTTAACGCCCGATTGCTGCGTGGAGCCCGACTGGCCCTTGGCGTGACCGAGGCCGGTGAAGTTTTTCTGACCCCAGTAGCCGTTGCGACCGGTGTAAAGACCGCTGCTCGTGAGATATTCGCCGGCCTCTTTATATTCTGCTCCGGCTGCTGATATTATAGGGGTGGTCCACATATATTGAAACTTGGCATAACCGCCGGAAATGCCATACTGACCTGCCACACCGTAGCCTGTGCCGCCGCCACCTCCGTGGCCGCCATGACCTGAGGCACTGGTGGCTTTGCCTGTCTCTGACGAGCCGAGAGAGCCGAAGCCTCCGGCGCCACCGCCTGAACCACCGCCTCCGATACCGGCAGCGGGATAGCCGCCGCCACCGCCGCCTTGACCGCCGGGCGAGCCCCATGCTGAATAAGGACCTCCCCAGGTGTTGCCTGAGTAGTGGGCCGTCTGAGTGACTACATCAAGAGTGAGCCACGAGTCTTTCTTAACTCCGGCAGCGTGATAGCCGTGATTTTTCGGGCTGTTTTCAGAAGAGACAAGGTCAAAGTTATAGACGGTTTTGCCGTTGTTTTCATGTTCAACGCCGGTGCCGCGTCCGCCTACGGCAGTCAGTGTGACACCTTTCTCGATAATGATGTTGCCACATTCCTCACTCGGTTTACCATAGTTGGCGTAGGAATAGTTTCCGGCAAGGTCAAACACATCGATTGCGCGACCTCCATTGCCGCCGTTTCCACCGATGCCAGCCCCGGCACCACCGGCTCCGTTGTTGTATTGCACAAACTTGTCCTCGGCATACAATGTGACGTTGGGCTGACCGGCATTGCCGCCGTAGGCCGTTATGGAGCAGGAACTTTGACCTTGAGAGGGAAGCAGGCGCAGAGTCGAGCCTTTAGGGACATGAATACCGGCTCCGGCTCCGATGTAGCCTTTGGCATCGCCGCCGCGTACATTGAGAGACTTATATACACCGATTGCGACATTGCCGTGGATCGTTATGGCCGCGCCTTGGCCCGGGTTCAGCAGAATGGTGCTCTCGATGAACTCATAGTAATGGTTTTCGCCATCAACACCGAGGTTGAACGGGATGGGGTCGCCGCAGGCATAGGCCGTGTGGGTAGTGTATTCCACTCCATCGATGGTAATGGTGTCGGCAGCCTGCATAGAGAAGAATGAGCATAACGCCACCAGCAGCCAGAGCCTGCGGGAATTTAGGAAAGAGATGTTCATGAGTTGGTTTATTATAATATACCGCGGCTCCCTGACGATATTATGACAAAATGAATGAGCGTGAGAACCTTACCAGTTGCTCTTCCTTCCTATCGAGGCTCTCGCATTGCCTATCAGAGTAGAAAGAGCAACGCCGAAGCCTCACGCTGTATGATATGGAAAGAAGAGGTTGTGAAAACAATCTCTTAACTAATCATACCTGAGACATCTACCGTTGCTACATTCCTGACTCAAACAAAGAATTTGCGAGATTCCGATAGGTCAAGAATAAGCGAAAGTAAACGCTTGTAATTATGTCAGCATCCCGCCCACGAGCCCATATCGGACTTCGGCTAAACGATATGCTATCGCAAAGTTACGCATATTTTTTCAATTATAGGGGTAGGACCGCAAAAAAAATTACATGAAAGGGGTGGAGAATGTACGGACGTGCCTTTGGCACGTTTCCTGCAATGCAGCAATGTAACTTATTGAATCACATGTCTATGCGAGGAAACGTGCCAAAGGCACGTCCGTACATTCCGGGTTGCGGTGAAGTGGCCGGACAAGTGATGTCACCGGTTCATGAGTCCCCTGACCTTATCTAATTCCTGCAGACGGGATTCGGGCACGTCGTTGTCGCTTGCTATTATGGTCTTGAAATTTTTCCATGGCTCCCTTTCCATGCACTTACGCAGCGCGGCAGCCTTGACATACAGGGGTGCATTATCGAAGGTGGACTGATCAAAAACCTTAGAGCCTACGCTCATCTTGGTAAGGTCGACACCAAAGAATGCAGCTAAATCATTAGCGACAGCAGGATCGGAGATATTCGATACATTCACCTGGCGGATTCCTTGAATCGTGATAGGGTCGAGTGCGTAGTAAGTCACTTTTTTCAGGCTCTCGCAATTGACAAAAGCCTCACCACCAATATATTCGATATTCTCGGGAATCGTGATCGAAAGCAGGCTTTTGCAATTATAGAAAGCATTTCCTCTAATTGAAGTGACCGATGAGGGAATTGTAACGGATTGCAGCCCCTCGCAACACGAGAATGTAGATTCTGCAATGGTCGTCACCCCTTCCGGCAACGTCACCGACTGCAATTTCTTGCAACCGAAAAATGCCTCTTCACCTATTGTCCTCAAGCTCTTGGGAACAGTCACTGATTGGAGATTACTGCATCCCGAGAATGCACTCTCTCCTATGGTCGTAATCTCCGCCGGCAAGGTCACTGATTTCAAGTAGAGATTATTACGGAACGAATAGTCGCCTATTTCCACCACCGTATAAGTCTTTCCCCCGTCGTTGACGCAGTCCGGAATCACAAGATCTCCCTTGATATTGATATTACCGGGAGTTATGGCAGTATAACCCAGCAGCCACGTTTCTTCTCCTTCCGTTGTCCTGACGGTTTTGGCCGACTCATCGATTACAGTGTAGTTTATAGTCTGGCCCTGATAGGTGTAGGCAAAGTCGCGGGCTGTCGCTGTGGTAACAAGCAACGCTGTCAAAATAATAATAATAATATACTTCTTCATATACGGTGTGTGTCATAAAGGCTTACGGGAGCATATCGGGGGTGAAGCCGGTGACGGTGTCGATGACGAGGTCACACCAGGGGGCGATGCGGTCGCGGGTGTTGGTCGTGGCCACGCCTATCACTTTGGCTCCGCTGCGGCGGCCTGCTTCGAGTCCCTGCATGGAGTCTTCAAACACGTAGCAGTCGCACACGTCGCGGCCAATGGCGCGGGCTGCCATGACGTAACCTTCGGGGTCGGGTTTGGACCGGGTGACCATGTCGCCGGTGATGATGGCGTCGACCCTGGAACGGAGCGCGGGATGGCGGGTGAAAAGGAGGTCCATCTTCATGTTGTCGCTGCTGGTGAAGATGGCCACGCCTAACCCTGCCTCGCGCAGAGTGTCGAGCAGATCAAGCGCGCCGGGATAGAGGGGGTAGTCCATCACGTGCTCGTAATGATGGATCGCGGCGCGGACATCCTCCCTCACTTCTTCGGGAAAGAGGGCGAGGATGAGGGCGAGGTTGGTGCCTTTGATGTCGTCGGCAAACGTCGGGCCGCCTACGCCGTAGCGACGGCCGGTTTCGGCCCAGAAGATGGAGTACTGACCCTCGGTGTCGATCAGCACGCCGTCGAGGTCAAAGAGTACTCCTGCTTTATGGGTGGGAAGCATGATGATGGGGATTTGTCAAAGGGATTTACGGAACGCGGTGCGACGGCGGTGGAGCCGGTGGTTGAAGTATTGCCACTGGGCCTGGACATTGGAATTGTCCTCAAGCTCAAGGTTGCTTTCGGCCTCCTTCACCCCGTAGCGGTTGTAGACCGGGATGAGGTCATAGAAAAACAGCGCGTTGACTCCCTTGCCGAGAAACTCGCGGCGCACGGCGATGAGCATAAGGTCGACCACGTCGTTGTGACCTTTCAGCGCCCTGAGCAGGTGGAACCAGCCGGTGGGGAACAGGCGTCCGCGGCACTTTATCAGTGCCTTGCTCAGCGAGGGCATGGTGATGCCAACGCCGGCGAGGCGGTCGTTGTCGTCGACGACCACGCTGACGAAATCGAGCTTGATGAAGTCGAGATACATGTCGATGTAGTAGTCGATCTGGGCCGGAGTGAGGGGGGAGTAGCCGTAGAGGCTGTCGTATGCCTCGTTGATGAGTTCAAAGAGCTCCTTGCCATAGCGCTTCTTGAGCTTGGTTATGGAGTCGAACTTCACTATTCGGAGCTTGTATTTCTCCATTACGATCCGGGATATGCGCTCCATCTTGGGGGGTACCTCGGCGGGGATGTCGATGCGGTATTCCACCCAGGAGGTATCGGGCCGGTAGCCCATGCGCTCCATGTGGACGGGGTAGTAGGGATAGTTGTAGATCGTGGCCATGGTGCCGATGCGGTCAAAGCCGTCGGTCAACATGCCCTCGTGGTCCATGTCGGTGAACCCCATCGGGCCGATAATCTCGGTCATGCCGCGGTCGCGTCCCCACTGCTCGGCGGCGGCGAAGAGGGCGTCGACGGCCTCGGCATCGTCGATGAAGTCGACGAAACCGAAGCGCATCTCCTTCCGGCCCGAGCGCTCGTTGACGACGCGGTTGATAATGGCGGTGATGCGCCCTACGGGCTCGCCGTCGCGCCAGGCCATGAACGATTGCGCCTCACACACTTCAAAAGCGGGATTTTTCTTCGGGTCGAGAGTGTTGACGTCGTCAAACACCAGGGGCGGCACATAATAGGGATTGCCGTCGTAGAGGCTTATCCCCCACTTGACGTAACGGCGCAGGGATGACTTGTCGGTAGCGACGGGACGCACTGTAACGGTAGAGTTCATCTTGTGGATTCGATTATTTCATCGGCCTCGATTACCCCCTCGGGTATCGAAGGCCTGTGGGATGAGTTCAGGTAAAGAAGGAGGCCGATCATGGCTAAAAGAAACACCACGAGGGCCGTGTAGAGCCTCGACGGGCGGCGGCTGGCCAGGGCCATGCGCAGCGCGGGGATGTCGGGGTAACGGCGGCGCGGATCGGGGTCGGCACACTTGCGGGCGATTTCGCTCAGGTCGTCAAACTGACTTTGCTCGGCCTCGGGGAGTGCTGCGATTGCCTCAAGGAGCACCTCGCCATATCGCTTCATGTCCTCGCGGGCGGCAGCGGGGGTGAGGTGGGATTTCTGGTCAAAGCCCACGTCGATGAGTTTCAGGTTGCCTATCTGATCGGTGAATATCACCCGGCCCGGAGTGATGGGGTGGTGGATGAGGTGATTGGTCTGGATATAGTCGAGCGCTTCGACGAGCTGATTGCGCAGCTTCTCGATGTGGGCCGGGGTGACCTTCCGGTCGCGGATGAGCTTTTCGAGCGACTGGCCGTAGACATCGTCGGTGATTATGCAGCGACCCAGGCCGGGGACATCTTCAAGATCGTTGATCATGATGATGTGGGGGTGGGCAAGGTTATAGCGCACGTCAAATTCCTTCTCAAGCATCTCCCTGTATTCCGGGATATCCTTGAACTCCGGTCGGAGAGTCTTGAGCATCACCCACTTGCCATACTTCTTGGCGGTATAGACATGATAGAAGTCCTCGTCCCACTCGGGAAGGTGCTCTATCTCGGTCCACTTTTCGATTTCTGATGTGTGGGAGGCCATTTGCAAAAGTCAGCAGTGAAGAGATTTAGAAGTAGGTATACACGTAGGGGACAGGATCATTGCCCGAATAAAGGTAGAGCGAGTTGCCCTGAACGGTCCATCCGAATTGCCACACGTCGCCGTTATAGAAATATACGGTAAGGTTAGGTCCGGCGGTGTCCCACGCGAAGTTATAGTAATCCTGCCCCCAGTAGTCAGACACGAAATACTGTCCCGTGCCGTCGGGGTAGAAGTAATACTCGTTATAGTCGACATTGGTGGGAGCGACGAGCGCCCAGTTGCCCACCAGCGGATGATTGTAATAGTCACCGTCGTCACACGACGTCATGCTCCATCCGGCCACTATCGCTATGACCATCAGGGCCAGGCGGTGAAAAAGTGTATTTTTAACAGCGTTCATATTGAAACATGATTTAAGCTACAAATATAAAGCAAAAATACCGAAAAATCTTCATTACGCTCAAAAAATTGCGGAATGATTGTCGGTTTAATCTTTTTTACGGGTTAAAAATGCGATTTTTTCAACCGTTTTTCTTAATTTTGCAGTCATTTTCGTAAAAACAGGTACTTATAATTGTCAATGCCCGAAATCAACAATACTGTCATCAATTCGCGTCCCGGCCTTCCGCCGGTTAAAGTCGCCCTGGTCCCGCTGATATTTCTTCTCGTGCTCATCAGTCTCATGCTGGTATTCATCGGCGTGGATTCGGTGGCCGAATATTCCTGGGCCGCTCTTTTTGCCGCCTCGGCCACTTGCCTGGTAATGGCTGCCTCATGCCGGTTCCTGACACGCGGCGGACTTAAGGACGGAATGAAACGGAGCGCCCGCCAGATACTTCCCGCCATTCCGCTTCTGATTTTCATAGCCCTGATCGCCACTACCTGGATGCTCAGCGGAGTGGTGCCGCTGCTGATGCATGCCGGCATGGGTCTGCTCAGTCCCGACGTGTTCCTTATCGTGACATGTCTGGTGTGTGGCGGCGTGTCGATAGTGACCGGCAGCTCGTGGACCACGATAGCCACCGTGGGCGTGGCGTTCATGGGTATAGGAGCCGGAATGGGATTCAGCCCCGGGTGGACGGCGGGTGCGATCATCTCAGGCGCATATTTCGGCGACAAGATGTCGCCCCTGAGCGATACCACGGTTATAGCCGCGAGCACCTGCGGAGTTGACCTGATGCGCCACATCAGGTATATGTGCTACACCTCGGGACCGGCCATGATTATAGCCCTGATCGTCTACGGCATCGTGGGGCTCAGCGTGGGCAGCGAGAGCAGTCCGGGCGAGATAGAGCAGCTCCGCGACAATCTGGCCTCGGTGTTCAATTTCTCGCCGCGCATCGCCCTAATCCCCGTGATTACCATTGCGCTGCTGATCCTGCGCCTGCCTACACTCATGACTCTCGCCATAAGCGCGGCCATGGGGCTTGCCGGTATCTTCCTGTTTCAGCCGCAGCTTCAGGCCACCATTGGCACCGACAGCCTTCAGGGTGTGGTCATGATGCTCACCCGCGGGTGCACCCTCTCGACGGGCAGCGATATGCTCGACACGCTGACTTCCACATCAGGGGCACTGGGAATGTTGCCCACCGTAATACTGCTGATGGGCTCGATGTCGTTTGCCGGCACAATGATAGGCACCGGAATGCTGCACTCGCTGACCGACGCCTTTACGCGCCGCCTGAAAAAACGCTCCTCGCTCGTGGGTACGACCGTAGCCGGGGGACTGCTGCTCAATTCCGCCACCGCCGACCAGTATCTGAGCATCATAATCAGCGGCAACATGTTCAGCAGCGTCTACCGCAAGCAGAACCTTGACCCCACGGTGCTGAGCCGCACCATCGAGGACAGCACTTCGGTAACGTCGGTATTGATTCCGTGGAACAGCTGCGGGGTGACGCAAAGCGCGGTGCTCGGTGTCTCCACGCTTATCTACGCGCCGTTCTGCCTGTTCAATATCCTCTCGCCGCTCATGTCGCTCGGCATGGCCTCGCTGGGCATAAAGATAAGGGAGGTGGCGCCGGCTGAGGCCGACGCTGACGCGCAAGGCATAGCGGTGTGATTGCCGGCCTTACACAGTCACCACGATTTTGCCTACCTGATCACGCCGCTCGGCGAGAAGGTGGGCCTCGCCTATCTTATCGAGCGTGAACCGCCCGGCGATGACCGGATGAATCCCGGCACGCTCTATCATCGACATCATACCGTCGATCTGCTCCCGGGTAGGATTGTTGCTGTAAAAGCCTGTCAGATATACTCCTGACGGAATCTCCTTGATCGGGTCGAAATTCTTCAGGCCGTACACTCCACCCAAAAGTCCGGTGTGGCACACGATTCCGTGCAGGGCCGTCAACCGGAGCGATTCCTGCAGGGTGGCCGCGCCGATCAGTTCAAGCACCTTATCGGCCCCCGAGGGATATTTTTCAAGAAACCTCCGGCGGAAGCCGTCGCCCTCGGTGATCACGTCGTCGGCTCCGCAGCTGCGAAGAAGCTCAGCTTTCTTCTCACTGCGGGTGGTGGAAATCACCACCGCGCCCATCGACCGGGCGAGCTGAAGCGCGGCAATACCTACCGTAGAGGAGCCGCCGCGTATGAGCAGCGTCTCGCCTTTGCCGAGGCGCAGAGAAATCGTCAGCGATCCGTAGGCAGTGTAAAAAGTTTCGGGAATCGCAGCAAGTTCTTCATCGGAAAGACTGCTGTCGACCGCAAACACGTGACTCGCCGGCAACAGGGCATACTCCGCATAACTGCCGGGAAAACTGCGCCCCATGCCGCCCATGAGTGCGATAACCCTACTGCCTTCCGGCAGTCCGCTGTCGGATGGGTCGGCTATCTCTCCCACACACTCAATGCCCGGTACTATCGGCTTCCTGATATAATCCTGCGCGACCTCAAACTGACGCAGCAGCACCTCGGAATGGTTTATGCCGAAGGCCCTGACCTTGACGAGCACCCACCCGGGGCGCACGTCGGGGACAGGAATTTCCGTAAGAGTCATCTCGGCGGCCTCGCAGGGCCGAGTCAAAACTACTGCTTTCATATCTTTTTCCAGCATTGAGGGTCAGGGGCATAAAATGAACGGTGATAGCCGAAGGCCACTGCGGGGCAGCCGCGGCAGAAACGCAGCAGCTCACACCGCGAGCATTTCTCGAAATCTTCATACCGGCGGTAGGCATCCATCTCTTTTCCGGTCCATAAATCATGGAGAGGAGTACTGAACAGGTTGCCGACCACGCTGTCAAACCGCCGGCAGGCCATCACGTTGCCGTCGGGGCATATCGTAAAGTGGCAGTCGCCGCAGTGGCAGCCGTCACAGATCGCATCAGGGTCACTTCCTTCGGGTATCGTGAAGAGCCCTTTCTCGTAAAGGAAGAGGGTCCAAAGGTGGTCCTTAAGGTTGAAAATCGTCCCGCGATCCTTGTGTTGCACGAATTTGTTCCAGATTATTTCAAGGAACTCGCGGTACCGGTCAGGCGAGATGTGGGTGGACTTCTCGGTTGACGTGGGGCAGTAGCGCGCGAAGGCAAATACATTCACGCCCTTCTCCACCACAAGGTCGATGATGTCGGGTATCTCATCGATGTTGGTTCCCGACACGGTGGTCATTATCGCCACGCGCAGGCCGTTTCTTTTCAGCACGTCGATTTTATCTATTGTCGTGTCAAACGAGCCCGGCTTGCGGATCGAGTCGTGGGTGGCGCGCATCCCGTCGATGGATAGCTGATACTTCTCGCAACCGGCTTCCTTGAGTCGACGGCACACTTGGTCGGTGAGATGAAAGGGGTTGCCAAGGATGGTGAACGGTATCGTCAGCTGCTTGAGCATTGATGCTATCTTCCAGAAGTCGCGGTGGAGGATAGGGTCGCCCCCGGTGATGTAGAAGTAGGGCAGCCGACCCATCTTGCGGCACATTTCCACGCACTGCTCTATCACCACGGCGGCTTTGTCGAGAGGCATCTCGATAAGATGAGGGTGCCCCTCGGAAAAAATGTAGCAGTGCTCACACCGCTGGTCGCAGCTGTCGGTTATATGCCACTGAAAAGCAAAATATTCCATGTCGTTGTCAACTTATATCGTGGGGGTGGGCCACCCATGAATCAACATGCGCGGTTTCAACCCCGCGGAGGTTGCCCCGGGGTTGAAACCGCGTAGTGAATGAGGGTGAATTACTTTTCACCTGCGCCGCAGGCTGAGCCGCAAGCAGCGGGTTTGGGTTCGGGAGCGGGCTTTTCGTCGCCGGCGCCGCAAGCTGAGCCACATGCAGCCGAGGGAGTACCGTTTTCAGCCTCGGCGCAGAGATAGGCCTGAGCTGTGTGCTTGAGGGCATCGTTGATAATACGTGTCATCAGAAGGTGGTTTTTTAAGGGTTAATAATCTTATTTATCAATGCAAATTTAATGAGTTTTGTTCTAAATGTCAACCGGTTATATTTTTATCCATAAGTAACCTTTTTGTCGCTTATGTTAAGAATCAGCACTTTGGCGCAATTGAAAAAATGAAAAAAGTTTTTTATGTCGCCGCCGCTTGTGTTCACGGTGCAAATCAAGTATCTTTGCAATCCAATGTCGATTGACTATGAGAAAGAAAGAACAGCTAAACTCCATCATCGAAATCTGCCCGGTAAGGAACGTTATAGCCCGGTTTGGCAACAAGTGGGCGCTGCTGGTCATCCTCGTCCTCAGCGAGAATGAGCCGATACGTTACAATGATCTGCTGAGGATGATTCCTGACATCTCCTCGCGCGTGTTGTCATCGACCTTGCGCACTCTCGAAGCCGACGGCCTTGTAGGACGGCAGCTTTTTCACGAGGTACCGCAACGGGTGGAGTATTCGCTGACCGACACGGGCCGCTCGCTTGTACCTATTATCAATAACCTGACTGAATGGGCGCAAGCCAACATGAAAACCATCATCAGTCACCGCCGGAACTCTCTTGGCTCAGAGTGACAGCTCCCCCTCCGGGCGGGATTTTTTCCATAAGGTGAAAATTTCGTGTCAAAAATCCGGAAAAATATTTGCACAGTTGAAAAATTAGCTTTAACTTTGCAGAGCAAAAGCAAGGGGTATTAGCTCATCTGGCTAGAGCGCGACACTGGCAGTGTCGAGGTGAGCGGTTCGAGTCCGCTATACTCCACCTGAAGGCGAATCGATTTAGTCGGTTCGCCTTTTTTGATTTTTTGAGGGGATTGGACGGTGGGAGGTGCCCGCAAGCGGACACTGCGGGAGACAAACCGGGGGCTTTCTTTGCACCAATCGCCTCCGCAAGCTCCGGCGAATGGTGTTACGATGTTTCGGCGTGCTTCGCACGCCTGCGGGGTTTTAAACCTCAAAAAAATCGATACATTGTCCGTTACGATCAAGATATTTATTCTGTTCTTCAGGACTCAAAGATTCTATTAATGAAATTAATTTTTTCTTTTCACTTAATTGTTTTAGGTTGTGAATATTTCTAAGACGACAATATATCTTCCGGAATTCTAATCTAAACCTTCTACCATCCAGCAAATTTTTAACTTCGACAGGCGTTAATGATCCTATCAAATATATTTCACCGTTCAATAGATTGATAGTCCCATCTACGAATCTATCACCCAAATAGAAAGGACCGCAAAATTGGGTATACCACAAATGTAACCTTTCCTCATTTTTGTCATCAAACAGGATCCAATCCACATTCGTCATGTGATTTTCTCCAAAACTATTAAGTTCTTCTCTTACGGTAAAATGGTAAGTTGGTTCATGGTATTCTTTTATTGTTACACAAGGATTAAAATTGCTATTTTTAAGAATTTCTTCTTGTTTTGCGTTCAATGCCATTAACTCTTTATATGTCATAATGCAATTCTATATGAATTTATTTTAACATTTCAAGGGGCTTTTGCGACAGCCCCGAGTTTCGATAAGCACCTACACTCATCCAATTTCAGGGGGAGGGGGCATAAAAAATGAGACCATCCGCTGTGGTCAGGGATGGTCTCGGGCGTTGTAGCGAATCAGGGAATCGAACCCTGGTCTCCACCGTGAGAGGGTGGCGTGCTAGGCCACTACACTAAATCGCCATTTGCACTGCAAATTTACGGCGTCTTTTTGATTCACGCAAGAATCGTGATGAATTTTGACAAAATTTAACATTAAGATTTTTATTCCGACTGAGGGTGCAGTTACGGTTTTTTGTTGTATTTTTGTTTTCAATTTTTACGTTACCAATTCATTTATTGATTATGAGCAGTAATCCCGACAATCAGTCTTCAGCTACCGAGAAGAAACCCGGACTTATCGACCGCATCGCGACGCGGTGTACTAAATGGTGGGATTACGTTTCGGAGGGCGTGTGGCGCGACCCGCGCACGGGGTGGAAGGTCAACACGGTCAAGACATTGAACCTCACCGTGAGGTCTTTTTTTAATTCCGATCTCCAGACTCAGGCCTGCTCGATGACCTACCAGACGCTTCTCGCTATCGTGCCGGCGCTGGCGCTTATCTTTGCGATAGGCCGCGGGTTCGGGCTGCAGAATCTCATGCGCTCGCAGCTGTTTCATCTTTTCCCCTCGCAGCAACATGCGCTCGAAGTGGGGCTGAGCTTTATCGATTCGGCACTGGCGCAGGCTTCGGAAGGAATATTTGTCGGAGTGGGTATTGTGGTGCTCCTGTGGACCATAATATCATTGCTGATGAGTGTGGAGGATGCGTTTAACGCAATATGGAACATAAAGGAAGGGCGGTCGCTGTTCAGGAAACTGACCGATTACACGGCTATCTGCATCATCCTGCCGGTGCTGATGATATGCTCGGGCGGACTGCAGGTACTGGTGTCGAACACGATGCAGAAGATACTTCCGGCCCATTTCTTCTCGCCGCTTTCGGCGATGATGCTCGATGTGGCTTCATACGTGCTGGCGTGGCTGTTTTTCACGGCAGCCTATATGCTGATACCCAACACGAAGGTGAAGTTCAAGACGGCCTTTATCTCGGGAGTGTTTGCGGGGACGGCGTTTCAGGTGTTGCAGTGGCTCTTTGCGAGCGGACAGCTTTATGTGGCGAAGTACAACGCGATCTACGGTACATTCTCCTTTCTTCCGTTGCTGTTGCTTTGGATGCAGTTGTCGTGGCTCATCACGCTTACGGGAGCATTGATATGCTATTCGTCGCAGAACTTCTTCAGGTTCAGCTTCGAGAAGGAGATCAACAATGTGTCGCTTGACTACCGCCGCCGTGTTGCGCTGTCGGTGCTGACGGTGATAATCCACCGTTTTGAAAACAATCTGCCGCCGTTGACAGCCGATGAACTCTCTGACCGCTACGGCATCCCGCCGCGGCTCACTGAGAAAGTGGTGGATGAACTGCTCGCGGCCGGACTGGTGACACGCGAGTTTCAGCCTGCCGAATCGCTTCAACATCCGCTGCTGCCGGCGATGAGCATTGACCACTATTCGGTCGCGCAGGTGCTGGAAACATTGCGCCACCGGGGTGATACCGATTTCATACCGGAGTTTAACGAGCATTTCGCCAATGTCGATGCCGCCGTTGCCGCCATTGACAAAGCTATCGCCGAAGCCGGAAATGGATTGCTACTTAAGGATATAACATTCATTCCATCCAATAAACCAGAATTATGAAAAAAATCATCTCCACTACTGCCGCTCCCGCGGCCATCGGTCCTTATTCACAGGCCGTAGACCTTGGCTCAATCGTGTATTGCTCCGGCCAGATACCCATCGACCCTGCCACGGGCGAGATTCCTGAAGGCATCAAGGCTCAGACAGCCCGGGCTATCGCCAACGTCAAGGCGATTCTTGCCGAGGCCGGACTGACG
Source organism: uncultured Staphylococcus sp. (assembly GCA_964546905.1). Classification (GTDB taxonomy): domain Bacteria; phylum Bacteroidota; class Bacteroidia; order Bacteroidales; family Muribaculaceae; genus Duncaniella. The sequence continues at coordinate 2,100 of CAZJKU010000006.1, read as the reverse complement.
ATTGAGAATGTAGTAAAGACCACTGTGTTTCTCGCTAACATGAGCCTCTTCGCCGAAATGAACGAGGTGTATGGCGCCGAGTTCAAGGAACCTTATCCTGCTCGCTCGGCTGTGGCAGCCAAGGAATTGCCCAAGCAGGTGCTGGTAGAGGTAGAAGTAATCGCCGCCCGCTGACGCCCCATGACCGCCGATGATTTCAGGCGGCAATGTGCCGACGGAAACGATTGGGTAGAGGCTCACACGTCGGGATCGACGGGTGAGCCTAAACTCATCCGTATGCTCAAATCCGACATGATTATTTCGGCCCGAGCCACCTGCAGGCGCTTGGACCTCGGTGCAGGCTCGGTATTCGCCACACCACTTTCGGCTGATTATATTGCGGGCAAGATGATGATAGTCAGGCAGATCATAAGCGGCGGGGAGCTGGTTGAACTTCCCCGGTCGCGCCACCCGCTCAGGGGTTACGACGGTAAGGCGATAGATCTCCTCGCCATCGTACCTGCTCAGATTCCCGACCTGCTCGAAGCCCTGGATCGCGGGGTGGTGATACGGAAGGTGATAGTGGGCGGCGGGCCCATATCCCGGGCCGACGAGCCGCTGCTGGCCGCCTGCAGCGCCGAGGTATATGCCACCTACGGCATGACCGAGACCTGCAGCCACATAGCGCTGCGGCGCGCGGGGCAGGAGCTTTACACCACCATGCCGGAGATCACGGTGAGCGAGAATGAACACGGTTGCCTGAGGATCGACACGGGGCGCATGAGCGTGGGCGTGACTGACACGCGCGACATTGCCGAGGTGGTGACGCCGACGACATTCCGCTGGGTGGGGAGGATAGACAACGTGATAATCTCGGGAGGACTGAAACTTTATCCCGAGGAGATAGAGCGGCGGCTTGACGGAGTCATGGCCGGACGGGAGTTTTACATCACGAAACGCGCCTCATCGCTCTGGGGCGAGGAGGCGGTAATGATAATTACTGACGGAAAAGGGGTGGATGACGACCTGCGGCTCGCGGTCTCAGCCGCGCTTCCGGGCCCGATGCGGCCCAAGGATATTATCGAGGACAATGCGCCCGAGTACACGGCGAGCGGCAAACTGAAACGCCGCCGGGAGGTGTAGGTCAACCATCGATTTCATCGTCGAGATCGTCGAAGTCGAAATCCCACGAATCGTCGGTCATATATTGCTCGGTAAATTCCTGAAGCTCACGGCCCTCGCGCTTGGTGGGGCGACCCAGACCCTTGCGGCGGTCGATGAAGCCCGAGATCTTGACCACATCGAGCAGGTCGAGCTGGCTGCGTGGAGTGACATTCTCCATGTAATCAGGCACGAGCTTGGCGCCGAGGCGGTTCTGAGTCACGGCCAGTACCTTGAACGAATAAGTCACCGGCGGTTTCCTGACCTGTACCACGTCGCCGGGCTTCACGGTGCGGGACGGCTTCACGGCCACGCCGTCGATCATCACACGTCCTTTCTTGCAGGCTTCGGTGGCCACGGTGCGCGTCTTGAACACCCTGACCGCCCAGAGCCACTTGTCAACCCTTACTTCCATCGTTTTCAGCAGGTTTTTTGTCACCGGCGGGCTGCGCGGGGGCGAGTTTGTTGTAGCGGTTCATGGCGCGGGCGATACCCTCAAGCACAAAGCAGCGGATGGCATCGCAGGCCGTGGCGATATAATCGGGCAGCAGTTTCTCCTGGTCAGGAGTGAACCGTCCCAGGACATAGTCGATCTGAGTGCCGCGCGGGAAATCGTTGCCGATACCGAAACGCAATCGGGGATAAGCCTGAGTGCCGAGCATCTGCGCGATGTTTTTCAGGCCGTTGTGGCCGGCATCGCTGCCCGACGGCTTGATGCGGATGGCACCGAAAGGGAGCGCGAGGTCGTCGACGATCACGAGGATATGGTCCACGTCGACCCCTTCTTTGTCCTTCCAGTACCTGACGGCGTTGCCCGAGAGGTTCATGTAGGTCGACGGCTTTAGCAGCGTCAGCATCTTGTTCTTGACGCGGCAGCGGGCCACGTCGCCATAACGCTCCGTGGCAAATACAACATTGGATGCCTCGGCAAAGGCATCCAATGTGCGAAATCCTATATTG